>JAUILL010000074.1 GCA_030433335.1 Alphaproteobacteria bacterium
TCTCTCCGGTCCTAACGGGCACCACTGGAACCGGACTTGATCAGCTGGTTGACGGGATTGGTAGAGACTTGGGCTTGCAAGAGCGCATTGCGCTGGCCGAAATCAACGGTGGCGCAGCCTCCGCCGATGGTATGAACCAGATCATCGTCGAGAGCATTCAGGCTCTTGGCTACGCAAATGACAGCATACTCTCTGAAAGCGAAGTGCGCGGACTTTCCGAGTATATCAACGCCAACTATGTGAATGGCAATGATGGGGTCTGGCTCAGCCTGCATGGAGACGACGAAAATAACGAAGAAACCGGTTTCCATCTGGTGCAGAACGATGGCGCGCGCACGCGTTTGTTTAACGAAAATCTCGTGAACACAGTCGCCGATGGCATCTATCATCTGGGTTTCGGCTACAACGCCTCGGGTCGGTTGATCAATGAAGACGGGAACAGCAACCAGACCATCGCCGATGTGACGGACTGGCTAAACACCCTGCTCGCTGATGACATGTCCAATCTTGGAAACGCGGATGTCACTGTCTTCAGCGGGACAACAGGGACAGGTCTAGACCAATGGGTTGACCTGATCCTTGCGGATATCGGCCTGAACCAGAAAATCTCCATCTCAGAGATCACGACAGGGGCAAACTATGCCGATCAGATCAATGCCATGATCTTGGACGGCATTGTCGCTACAGGCATAGCGCGCAACGGAAGCTTCAGTGCGGCGGATATCCGTGTTCTGTCGGATTACATCTCTGAAACCTATTACGGCGGCATCGCCACTTCGGACTTTGCGATTGCCCACGGTGATGACGAAAACGGGGTCGAAACCGGATTTCATCTTGTCCAGAACGATGGCGCGACAACTGAAATCTATGGCGAAAATCTGGTCAATACCGTTCTGGATGGCGTCTACCACTTGGGCTTTGGCTACAACACGTCCGGTCGTCTGATCAACGAGGACGGGAACAGCAACCAGAAACTCACCGATGTTGCGTATTGGCTTGAAGCGGCCCTGGAGCAAGAGTTGCTTGATGGCTCCTTGGTCGCTGGCGACTCCGCGGACCTCTATGTGACGGGCACGACGGGGACGGGTCTGGATGCTCTAGTGGACTTGATCGTCAACGATGATCAACTCCAAGCCACGCTCGGGGCAGATCAAATCGCAGATGCCGCACAAGCTGCTGATGGACTGAACGCCCTGCTCCTTGAGGCAATCGTCGCGACAAACACTGCAGACGACGGCGTGCTGACCACTGCGGATCTTAAGGACATCTCGACCTACATTCAAAACACCCATAGCTCCGCTTGGACGAGCTTTAATGGCAACAGTAGTTCCGGTTTCACGCAAGCGATGAATGCGCAGACGGCGCTGTATGGTGAACGGGCGGTCGGCACAGTGATGGATGGTCTGTACAACTTGGGCTTCGGCTACAAATGGGACCGGGTGGTTACCGAAACGGGCAGTACCGACGAGCGGCTCTCGGATGTTGCAGTGTGGTTATCGGACTTACTGGCTACGGAACTTTCGAATGGGACACTTGTTGGGCAAGCCATTGATGCTGAGAGTTTTGATAGTGATCCCCTACTCTCTCGGACGGATTTTATCATCGCGAACAAACAAGATGCCGAACTGCGCTATCTCTCGAGCAGCGTCGAAGGGTCGGTCGTCACACGGTTCATGTTGGAAGATAATGCGTCCGGCACGCTCACTCTTTTCCAACGGGGTGCATGGGGTGACACAGATGGGTACTTCCGGCTCTATGTGCGAAACGGTGAACTGCGGTTCGAGGCAGGCCAGAATGGCATTTGGTTCAGCCTGAAGAGCGAGGGCGTCACCATCGATACCGGCACAGAGTATACGGCGGCGGTCAGCTACGATGATAATACGGTCAGCATCTATCTGAACGGGATCAGTGTTGACGTCGAGGTGAACCCGGGAATTAACTTCGGCCAGATCGACGATGAACTCATGCTAGGGGCTTCGTTCAGCATGGGATCAGAGGGCCAAATCTGGCCGTGGAACGCTTTCGATGGCACGATCGAAGCGATTTCGCTCTATGACACCGCATTCGACAATGCCGAAATGGCCTACCTGAACCAGTCCGGAACCTATGATCGAACCGTTTCGGTTGATGCCGTTGCGCACGTCGCGACAGAGGCTGCGGACGGAGATGGACTGAACGCAGCGCTATTTGATGCGGACAGCACATTGGGGTCCATCGCGGACTACCGCGACACCATCGCTGGCACAGAAGCCTCGCTCGAGTTTATCGCCGACAAATTACAATTTTCGTCGCGCGCTTATGGTACGGTTCAAGAGTTCGCAGAAAGTGGCGGCTCGTCCATTAGTGGTGAAGGCACCGCCCTTTCCGAAACCTTTGGTCTGTCGATGGACGGTTTCATTTTCGTCGAGGCGGGCTCTCACACCTTTGACGTCACCAGCGACGACGGCTTCTCGATGGCGATCGGTGGCACAGTGGTAGCGGAATACGCAGGTCTGCGTGGCACCGACACGACTCATACCGAAATAGCGTTCACCGAAAGTGGCTTTTACGCGATTGAGCTCGACTACTTTGACAACAGCGGCGGGCAAGTACTCGAAGTTGAAATGGATGGTGTTCTTCTCGATGAACAGCGGCTGTTCACTGCTCTACCCGAGATGGTCTAAGAAAAGTTCCGTGGCCTCGACCTGCCTTCAGGTAGCAGGGGCCACGCTTTCTCGGGGGCTAAGCAAACTCTGTCCCGCCTAAATCCTCTCGCAGTCAGAAGTGTTTTCTGCAAAGTTGCCGCGTGTTCGGACTGTGAAAGCGACCTTGATGCCCCAAAGACCCGATGACCTGCGATTTACGTGGCGAAGCTCGCACGGGATCGCGACGTATGGGCGCGGAACTCAGCAAACAGTTGATGTTCTAGAGCAAGCCATCAGAGCCGCCCGCACGTTTGCCGTTGGGTCCAACGGTGTCAACGCAATCGTCGACGCCGCGGATGCATTGTTCTACACGCAGTCTGGTGGGACCACGGGTCCAGCCAAAACGATCCGCCGCACACATGCCTCTTGGATTGCAAGCTTCGATGTGAACCATAGCGTCCTTGGCGTCACAGATAGTGACAAGTATGGGGTGCTCGGCGATATCGCGCATTCACTCGCATTGTATGGCGTTCTCGAAGGGGCGCATCTCGGGTCCGAGGTACACAATTTCTTTGGTCTGCGTCCGCGCGAACAAGCCGCTGCAATGCGCCAGGCTGAAATCACGGTCCTATACGCGACGCCGACACAACTGCGGTTGCTGAGTTCAGCAGGCATCAATATGCCTGCTGTGCGCCACATCCTCTGCGGAGGAGGTCGTCTAGACCCGGAGCTCTTCGCCGAAATCCAGTTAACCTTTCCTGCAGCGCAGCTTCGGGAATTTTATGGTGCATCGGAAACCAGCTTTATCGCTTGGGGAGGGGCCGACAGGCCTAAGGGTGCGGTCGGTCAAGCCTATCCGCATGTCTCCATTCGCGTTGATGCTCGAGAAGGCCAATCTGGAGAAATCTGGGTTAAAAGCCCCTATGTCTTTGACGGATACGCCGAGGGCGGCAGCGATGACACGCGTTGGTCAGAAGGCTATCTGGCGGTCGGTGAAATCGGCAGCTTAGACGAGACCGGAAATTTGACGGTCTTGGGCCGCAAAAACCGCATGGTCACGATCGCAGACCAGAATGTTTTTCCCGAGGATATCGAGAGCTATCTGAACTCTTTCCCTCAGGTAGGTCAGTGTGCCGTCGTACCGCGTTACGACCCAGTTCGCGGATCTGTTCTGGTCGCAGTGATCCAAGGCCAAGAAGCCGAGGATCTGTTGAATGCGTGCCGGCAGCGCTTTGGTCCCTTAGCATCGCCAAGAGCGTTTTTTTGGCGAGATGACTTTCCGTTGACGCCCGCTGGCAAACCAGATCTGTGCGCCATCAGCAGGTGGCTGGAGGATCAGGCATGACAGTTCACATCGTCGCCGCCAAACGCAGCCCTGTCGCCCCTCGGGGCGGTTTACTCTCGAGGCTTGCGGTTCACGAACTCGGCGCACCGGTGCTGCTGGCTGCCTTGGTAGACGCCGGTATTTCGCCAGAGATGGTGGACGAAGTAATCGTCGGAAACGCATTGGGTGGTGGGGGCAATCCGGCACGGATGATCGCACTCGCAGCGGGACTACCGGAGCACGTGGCGGGTTTGAGCATCGACCGACAGTGCTGTGGCGGGCTTGATGCGCTGGTTTTAGGCGCAGCGATGATCACGTCGGGTCAGGCACAGGTCGTTATCGCAGGGGGCACCGAGTCCTATTCACGCAGGCCCGTTAGACTACGCACTGATCCGGACGGGGGCGATCCGGTTGCCTATGATCGCCCCCCATTTGTTCCGTTTGCCGGACGCGATCCCGAGATGGACATCGCCGCAGACGCTTTATCCCGAGAAACGGGTATCACACAGTCGGATCAAGACGCGTGGGCCGTTCGCAGCCATGAAAAAGCGATAGCTGCGGATCATTCGGCAGAAATCACGCCATTGAATGAACTATATCGCGATGCATTCGCCCGAAAGCTCCGGCCTGCCTTGGCCGCGCGTGCGCCGCGTCTGCACGGCACAATCAGCGCGGCAAATGCTGCCGTTGCTGCAGATGGCGCGGCATTTGTGGTCATGGCGTCCGCCGCAATCGCACGAACATTACCGGATGAAGGTCTGGTATATCGCGCGGGCATAACTATGGGGGACCGTCCCGATATGCCAGGAACGGCCCCTATTGCGGCAATCAGGAAAGTTCTAGATCAGGCTCAGATATCTTCGGAGGCGCTAAAAACAGCAGAAATCATGGAAGCCTACGCCGTTCAGGCCATTGCATGCGTTCGTGGCGCGGGCATTGACCCCGAGATTGTGAACCTTGCCGGAGGCGCCCTGGCGCGTGGGCACCCGATCGGCGCATCTGGGGCGATCAACGCCGTGCGTTTATTCCACGAATTGAGACGAACCAGCGGGTCAGGGATTGCAGCGATTGCTGCAGCCGGAGGTCTTGGGACCTCCGTACTTATGTCTCGCTAAATCCGCGCAGGCTCGCGAAGCTTTCAAGGCGGTCTCGCTCGGTGCGTGTGGCGTTCACCGGTGCCGACGCATCAGGGTGCCCCAGAGCGATCCCGCAGACGACCATCTCGTTATCATCAAGCGCCATCTGCCCATGTACTACATCTGCGAAATTTGCTAGCGCCCCAATTCCGCATGTTCCGTAGCCAAGATCCTCGGCCGTGAGCAAGCCCGCCATAAGTGACAGCCCCAGATCCATGAAACAGCCTTTGCCCATAGCCGGATCAATGGTGACAACAATTCCGACAGGCGCGTCAAAGAAACGGTAGTTCGCCTCGAACTGGGCTTTTCGTCCCGCGAGGTCACGTTTTTCAATCCCCAACGACGCATAGAGCGCATAGCCCGCTGCCCGCTGCTTGGCTTTGAGCGCGGCGGACATCGGTTTGGGGAAATAACTGTATTCCGAAACCATTGGCCTGTCGGCGGCAATGGCGCGGGCCAAAGCGTCTTTGAGATCACTCAATGGCCCGCCGGTCAGGGCGTGAAAGCGCCCGGGTTGCAGGTTCGCTCCACTAGGAGCGCACCGCGCTGCACGCAAGATCCGCTCAACATCTGCGCGCGGCACGGGATCGGGTAGAAATGCCCGAACCGAATGCCGCGCACTAAGCGCATTCTCTACGTGCGACAGGCTCACGAGCGCGACAACACGCTCGAGGGACGCGACCGCGCGAGGCCCGCAGTGATAAATCCGGCCAGAACCGCTTTGATCACATCACCGGGAATGAAGGCAGTAACCAGCAGCGTCGCATCCATCAGGGTTTTCTCGAGCATCACGCTCAGCCCGATGATGCCAAACACATACATCACGACGATGCCGCCCACGACCGAAGCAATCGAAGCAACGAGCGCCAGATTAGCGGTACACTTCTCCACAATCAGGCCGGTCACGAAAGCCGCCACGGGCCAGCCAATCAGAAATCCGACAGACGGGCTTGCAAAGGCGCCAAGCCCGCCACGGCCACCGGCAAGAAACGGCAACCCCAGAGCAACCAACACGAGGAAAAGAAGAACGGCCAACGCGCCGCGCCGCGCCCCCAATACCGTCCCACACAGCATGACACCCATGCTTTGTGCAGTAATCGGCACTCCAAAAGCCAGCGTGAATTTAGGGATCAAGCCAAGCGCCGCAATCAAAGCGGCAAACAGGGCAATCATTGCAATCGAGCGTTCCATATCGGTTTCCGTTTCCTGTTCTATATTATTCGCATCGTTTAGTTCTGAGAGGCCGCAACGCCGCCCCGCGCGCGCAACGCTTCGGAGACATGCTCTGCATCATCAAGTGCACTTGCGGCAAGTGGCATCACAATCTGCCAACGCGACCGCCGGGTCGAGCGGGCCTGCCACGCTTCGGATAGTTGAGCGCCTTTTTGTGCGATAGAAGGCGTGAAGCGGATCACCAGCGCAATCGAGAGTTCCAAGGCGCGCGTTGGCAATCCGAGTTTTCGCAACGGCGCCGTCAAAAAGCTCACTACCGTCACCATATCGCTGAGGCGCGATGTCATTGTCACAAAGTTGGCTAGCATCAAGGCGGTCAGCAAGCGCAGAGCAACAATGGCCCCTTCGCTCACTTGCCCGGTGACGCCGTGCCAGACAGCCAGAAGAAGGAGAAAAGGCCAAAGGACCTTCAGACTGCCCAAGTTAGCTGCGCCGAACCGCTGTCCGCCACTAAAAACCAATGCCGCGCCGCCGCATAGAGCGAGGCCCTGCCAGAAAAGACTATCGAGAGCGAAGAGCGCCATCGTCGCCAGCGACAACAGTGCCAGCTTCAAGCCCGCGGGAACACGGTGCGCCCAAATCTCAACGGGTGAGGTCAGTGAGATCATCGGCCTCCCCCCAAGTGAGCATCTGTGTTTCGAACGCATCCAGCACAGCATCGACTGGCCCGTCTAAACGAATTTTACCGTCATCAAGCCAGATCGCACGATCAAAGTTCCGCACAGTTTCTGGATCATGCGTGATCTGGATGACCGTCGCATCGACCTGATCGACATAGCGCATCAGCTGCATCCGCGTCGGAATATCGAGCCCCGAATATGGCTCATCCAGAAGAATAACCGCTGGGTTCATTGCCAAGACAGACATCAAGCACACCAACTGCTTTTGCCCCTGCGACAAAGAATGGGTGGGCACCTTGGCCCAAGCAGTTTTTCCAAATCGCGACAAGATTTCAGCGGTATTTGCCGTAGCCTTGGGTTTGTCCTGACCCAGCTGCTGCAGCCCAAAGCCGATTTCCTCTTCCACAGTTGGAAAGATGATCTGGTGGTCTGGGTTCTGGAAAATAATGCCAACGGTGCGCAGAGCCGATTTTCTATCCCGCGCCATATCGGCCCCGTTGATCGTGGCTTGCCCGTTTTCGCAAGGCTGCAAGCCCGCCAAAACCCGTGCCAGCGTCGTCTTTCCTGAACCGTTCCGACCTACAATCGCGATGCGGCGTTCTTGGACTGTAAAAGATAGATTTTCGAGAATCCGGTTGCCTTCCCGCGAGACTGTCACAGCCTCGAGGATGATCACAGGTGGCGTTCTGAGCGGCAGTTTTCCGGACATCTCCCCCATCCTATCAACCCACGTTCCGCGCTTGCATATGCAGAATTTCGTCGAAGGTCGAGAGCACGCCGCATCAATTGATCAAAGGTCGGAGCACCGTCTGTCACTAACATTTGCAGATGGATGCCG
Source organism: Alphaproteobacteria bacterium (assembly GCA_030433335.1). Lineage (GTDB taxonomy): Bacteria > Pseudomonadota > Alphaproteobacteria > Rhodobacterales > Rhodobacteraceae > Donghicola. The sequence continues at coordinate 7,776 of JAUILL010000074.1, forward strand.
CACTAGATCAGAACTGGAACGTCGCCTCCACCCCGCCCTTCTGCTTGGGCCTTGGCGAGACAAGGGCAAACTTGCAGGAGGCACGCTCTGAAATAATCCCGACAATCGACAACCCCAAACCAGTCCCATCCCCTGCCCCATCACCGCGTGAGAACCGGCGTGTGATCCAAGCGATTTGTTCGGGTTCGAGCACAGGCCCGTCATTTGCGACACGCACTTCACAATCGACGTTGAGGGAGATCGAAATTGGACTGTCTACCGCGCCATGACGCAGCGCGTTTTCGAGCAAATTCCGCAAGACAATCCCAAAGGCATCGGGGTCCAGATCGCTCTCGACCGGTAGATCAGGCAGGTCCAGGACAATCCGATCCGAATTGCCCGCTGCCCGTGAAAAATCCTCGACAATCAATTGAACCACGGGACGCAGGTCCATTGCTTCGCCCGTGCGCATGCGCGCGCCCTCCGCACGTGCCATTTGCATCAGTTTGTCGGTATAACGGTTCAGCCGTTTGAGGGTCGCTTCGATTTCTTCGGCTCTGGCGCAGACGGCGGGATCGGCACTTTCGCTCTTAAGCCTTTGGGCCTGCGCAATTGCCCCTGCAACGGGCGTGCGCATTTCATGGGCTGCATTTGCGGCGAAGCTCCGCTCTGCTTCGAACCCCTCTTGAATACGCGCCATCAGGGTATTCGCCGAGGCGACCATAGGCGACAATTCACGAGGTACACCCTCAACCGACAGGGGCGACAAATTCATCGGACCGCGACGCGACAGTTCGTTTCGCACGCCATCCAGAGGGCGCAATCCGCGACGCACAGCCACCCAAATTCCAATCAACACCAATGGTACAACGGCCAAGAGGGGCAAAAGAGACGCCATTAGCGCCCGGTTGTACAACGCTCGACGCGCAGCCAAGGGGCGCGCCACTGCGATCCAGATGTCTCCGCGACGGGCCTTGTCGACGTAGAACCGGTAGCCATCGCCAGACCCAAAACCTTCGGCGTTTGGAAAATCGATATTCGCAGCGCCATCTGAGCGCAGAAGCAATCCTTTGCTCTCGGATGTCACGACGAAAAAGGTGTCATCCGCTTCAGCGCGGACTCGGCGGATGTCTTTGTCTTCGTCATCATCGTCACGGTCAAATCGATTGTGGATGACGATGGGCAGAATACGCTCAGCAGTCGCTCGGAGATCGCGGTCAAATACCTCGTCCACCTCGTGGAAAAGGCCACTGACAGTCACCAAAGCCGCCACCATCCACAAGAGTGTCACTACGACACCCGTGAACACTCCGATCCGTGCCGTCAGGCTGAGCGTCCGCATTACGCCCGCCCCAGCAACTGGCCCAAACGATAGCCCATTCCACGCTCTGTCGTAATCACATCGCGCCCCAGCTTCTTGCGCAGGTGACTAACATGGACTTCGATCGTGTTTGACCCGACATTATCGTCAAAGCTGTAGAGCAATTCTTCAAGCTGAGACTTTGAATGCAACTGTGATGGCCGACTAAGCAATGCTTCGAAGAGCGCCCATTCCCGCGCTGTCAGAGAAATCATCCTGCCGGATCTGGTGATCCGCCTCGCCCCGATATCCACCTCAAGATCGCCGAGCGTGATCAAAGGGTTGGGATTGCCCGCATAGCGCCGCGACACTGATCCGATCCGCGCGGAAAGTTCAGCCAGATCGAACGGTTTAACCAGATAGTCATCCGCTCCGGCTCGAAGGCCCGCGATGCGGTCGCTCACCTGATCCAATGCGGTCAGAATGATCACTGGAGTCACGTCGCCCTTGGCGCGCAGCGTTTTCAGAGAAGGGATGCCCCGGCCATCTGGCAACATCAGATCCAATAGCACCAAATCGAAAGGCTGCGCCGCAAGTGCGGCTTCTGCCTCGTCTAGGCGCATCACATGATCAACCCCGTGGCCGTCAGCACGTATCTGGTCTGTTACCGCACCGCTCAAGACAGCGTCGTCCTCAATCAGCAGAATGCGCATTTTCCACCCCTTTTCCCGCTGAACTTACACTCTTCTGTGAAGCTGAAGGCAAGCTGAAGACCGAATTGATGTGCCTTAAGGTAGGCTTCAGGCGCACGCGGGACAAAGACCCCATTGAAAGATGGAGAGTCTGATGAAACCCCTCACAAGCCTTTTGACCGCAACCACCGCGCTAACTCTGCCAGCAATGGCGCAGGCTACGGAAATTACGCTGGATACTA
>JAUILL010000022.1 GCA_030433335.1 Alphaproteobacteria bacterium
CTTAAACGGTAGCACGCCCGAATAGTTTCAATCGCGACAGATTTATTTAAATATAGCTTTGCACATTTGTACACTTGCAACTGACATAAAACATTGTGGTGACGATGATTTTCGGAACCAAAGCACATTGCAGATGCGCTAAAGAAAATGTCGAAATTCTGCGGTGCGGCGCAACTTTTAGAAAAGAAACTTCCCGAAAGCTGTGTAATTTGCGTGTGAGACCGCCCGCCTGTGGTTGATTTTTCCGTCTGCGGGGTGCAGGTGTCTGTGCGATAGCCAGACTGAAAGCGAAAGACATGCCCGCATATCGTTCTCGTACAACAACCCACGGCCGTAACATGGCAGGGGCCCGTGGCCTCTGGCGCGCCACCGGCGTGAAAAACTCCGACTTTGGCAAGCCGATCATCGCGATCGTTAACAGCTTTACCCAGTTCGTGCCCGGCCACGTCCACCTAAAGGATCTGGGCCAGTTGGTAGCGCGCGAAGTCGAAGCGGCCGGCGGTATCGCCAAAGAGTTCAACACCATTGCGGTCGATGACGGCATCGCGATGGGCCACGACGGCATGCTGTACTCGCTGCCTTCGCGCGAACTGATTGCGGACAGCACCGAGTACATGGTGAACGCACACTGCGCCGACGCGATGGTCTGCATCTCGAACTGTGACAAGATCACCCCCGGTATGCTGATGGCCGCCATGCGCCTGAACATCCCCGCGATCTTTGTCTCGGGCGGCCCGATGGAAGCAGGCAAGGTCACGCTGGACGACGGCCGCACCATTGCGCTGGACCTCGTGGATGCGATGGTTGCCGCAGCGGACGACAAGGTCTCGGACACCGATCTGGCCAAGATCGAAGAAGCCGCTTGCCCGACCTGCGGCTCGTGCTCGGGCATGTTCACCGCGAACTCGATGAACTGTCTGACCGAGGCTCTGGGCTTGTCGCTGCCCGGCAACGGCTCGACCCTCGCGACCCACTCGGCGCGCAAGGGCCTGTTCCTTGAGGCCGGTCGCCGCATCGTCGAGATCACCAAGCGTTACTACGACGAGAACGACACCAGCGTTCTGCCCCGCAACATCGCCACCAAAGCCGCGTTCGAGAACGCCATGGCGCTGGACATCGCGATGGGCGGCTCGACCAACACCGTTCTGCACATCCTCGCTGCGGCGATTGAGGGCGGCGTGGACTTCACCATGGATGATATCGACGCGCTGTCGCGCCGCGTGCCTTGCCTCTGCAAGGTCGCGCCGAACAAAGCGGACGTTCACATGGAAGACGTGCACCGCGCGGGCGGCATCATCGGTATTCTTGGTGAACTGGCCCGTGGTGGTCTGATCGACCGCAGCTGCTCGACTGTGCACGCGCCAACCCTTGGCGATGCGATTGACCAATGGGACATCGCCGTGTCGCAGAACAACGCAGCGCGCGAACTGTTCCTGGCCGCACCCGGTGGCGTCCCGACCCAAACCGCCTTCAGCCAGAGCAGCACTTGGCCCGATCTGGACACAGACCGCACCGGCGGCGTGATCCGTTCGACCGAGGCACCGTTCTCCAAGGACGGCGGTCTGGCGGTTCTGAAGGGCAACATCGCGCTGGACGGCTGCATCGTGAAAACCGCAGGCGTCGACGAGTCGATCCTGAAGTTCACCGGCCCCGCCAAAGTGTTCGAGAGCCAGGACGCAGCCGTCTACGGCATCCTGAACAACAAGGTTCAGGCCGGCGAAGTCGTGGTTATCCGCTACGAAGGCCCCAAGGGCGGCCCGGGCATGCAGGAAATGCTCTATCCGACCAGCTACCTGAAATCCAAAGGCCTCGGTAAGGCTTGTGCGCTGATCACCGACGGCCGCTTCTCGGGTGGTACTTCGGGTCTGTCGATTGGCCACGCTTCGCCCGAAGCGGCGGCTGGTGGGGCGATCGGTCTGGTCCGTGATGGCGACATCATCGAGATCGATATCCCGAACCGCACCATCAATCTGGCCGTGGACGAGGCCGAATTGGCCGCACGCCGCACCGCTCAGGACGCCGCTGGCTGGAAACCAGTCGAGCAGCGCAAGCGTCAGGTCTCTCAGGCGCTGAAAGTCTACGCTACCTTTGCGTCTTCGGCAGACAAGGGCGCGGTAAGGGTTCTACCTGAATAAGCCCCCCAGCGATAAACAAAAAAAGCCCCGTCCGCTTCTGCGTGACGGGGCTTCTAGTTTGGCTTCATTGGTACGAGGGAAGGTGAAGCCTTGGGTAATTCCGTGCCTCAGCGGCAGATGTTGTATTCGCGGCGGTAGTTGCTCTCGGTGTCCATGTGGCGGTCTTTGTTATCAGCGACGGCGTCGTGCTGGTTGTTGATTTGGTGCAGCACGTTCAAGGTCCGCTGCATCAGGGCGTCTTTTACGGCGCGCGGGTCGCTCCCTGCCTTGATCACCATCCCACCGTTGCCGCGCAGACGGCTGGCCAGATTGCGGCGCACGTCGTTGCTAAAGCTGCGGATATAGGTGTTGTGGTTCTGCACGTGCTGTTGTTCATGGCTAAGAGTAACGCGGTATTCGCAGCTGTTGCGTCGGATGCGCGGGTTGATCCATATCTTGGGCTGGATCGTGCCGGTTTGAACCTGAATTGCCTTGATGCGGACGCAGCTACCGGCGCTGGTGTTCACCATTTCCCACTGGAAATTCGCTTTGAAGGCCCGCTTGAGCTCGGCGAGGCCCTGAATGCGCCAGCCTGCTTTGATCTTTTTGCTGAAGCTTGCGGGCTGCGATTTAGTGATCTGTGCAGGTTGAATATTTTCGACGACCTGCACGATCGGAGGCTGACCGCACAGTTGTGCGAGTTGCTTTGCCGAAGGAGGTTTGGCAGCGAAGGCCGGTGTTGCTAGTCCTGCAATCACAGCTAACACTGCGGCAGCTTTGATAGTGATTTTTGTAACAGTCCCGAACATTGCGGCCCCCAAATTTTCCCTCTGGTGAGAACCGGCCCGTGTGAACCGATCCTGTCCCGACCGATCTCCTTTTGCTCGGGACACCCTTATATTGCTGGGGTTTGAGGGCGCCGTCCTGACCGCCATTGGTCAGAAGGATTGCGTTTTCGACTACCCGGAGAGGGCCGAAGAGTGGTCGGATACGCCCGCAGGATCGTAACATCGCTTCAAGATGTATCGGTAATCTCACTAAGTGATAAAAATTATCCTGATGGGCGTATCCATCAGTTCAGATCAAAAACACCCAAAAGGTGGTCTCTTGCCCGCTCGTTAGTTTTCCGCTGCCCGAATGATGTCGCCGAGGGCATTTGGAGGCGGCGGTGCATTTTGTCGGAACGCTATTCCGTCTGGGTAGTTGAGACACCGAAAGTTCCGATATTGCAGTGGGTAGGATAATGATCTCGACTTTAGGATTGATTCTCGCAGTACTGGTTTTGATCGCAGTGTTGATCGCGGGATCGCACTGGCTGCATTCCGAAAAGCATCCGATTCCCCCGCAGCCGGACGGCTCCGTTCGACTCGCCACCTACAACGTGCACTATATCAAGCTGCAGGAAGAGACGGGCCAGTGGTCGATCGAGGATTGGCATCGTCGCAAAGAGCCGCTGAACACTGCGTTCCGCGCGATTGCCCCTGACATTATCACCTTTCAAGAGATGGAGAGCTTTGCCGCCGAGAATGGGGACGAGTTCAATCTGGCTCGTGACTACCTCCTCGAGCGGAACCCCGAGTATAGCTTCGCGGCGCGGGGGGACTGGACCTATTGCCCCATGACCCAGCCGATCTTTTACCGGACAAGTCGCTTCGAGTTGCTGGATGAGGGGTCGTTTGCCTTCCCCGAAACCTACAAGCGGATGCGACATACTTGCGAGGTCGGCGGCTACCCGTATTTCGCGTCATGGGTGAAGCTCAAGGTGCTGGCGACGGGACAGACCCTGCGTGTCGTGAACATGCACCTAGATTACTGTAATCAAAAGAACCGTCGCAAATCAGCGGAACTGATCAGCAAGCACATCGACCCGTGGATCGCGGACGGTGAGCATGTGGTGCTGATGGGGGACTTCAACTCTTGGGATGGGATGCGGCCCCTGCGTGTACTGGCACGTCGAGGTCTGAACATCCCGAAAATCGCGGGTTCAACCTTCCACTTCAATCGCGGCCTTCACCTCTTTGCTGCGATTGACCACATGGGTTTCTCGCAGAACATCCGCGTTGGCACGTCACCCGTCGTGGTCCGCGAGAAGTTCCTCGGCGAGTTTCCGTCCGACCACTATCCCTTGCTTGCGGACGTCTATTTGGACTGAGTTGGCGGCGTGCCCCCAAGTTGCTGGGTTAGTTCGTCGGCAGCTTTGCGGATCTGACGTCCAATCGAATCGAGACGTGCATCTGTGATACGGGCGGCCAGTCCACTGACACTGATCGCGCAGACTGCCTCGCCCTGAGGGGACCAGACTTCGGCCGCCACACAGCGCAGCCCGGTCACATGCTCTTCGTCATCCAAGGCGTATCCACGCTCACGCGTCTTGCGAATATCGACGAACACCTCGTCCAAAGAGCGGAGGCTTTTCGATGTCATCGGGGGCAATCCAGCCCGAACGGCCAGAGCCTTGATGTCTTCGTCTGTCCATGTGGCGACGATCGCCTTGCCCATTCCGCTGCAGAAAACCGGCACCTGCCCACCGGGGTTCGAGATGGCGCGCATGATCTCTCGGCTTTCGACCTGACTGATGGTCACGAGTTGGTTGCCGTCCAGAATCCCCAAATTCGCCGTTTCACGTGTAACATCTCTGAGTCGCTTGAGAAATGGCAGGGCGGGGGCCACGAAATTGCGCCGTTTGCCAAAGGCAGAACCCACTGCAAAAGCTTCTCTCCCCACGTGCCAAAGAGTGGTTTCAGGCTCGAATTGCGTAAACCCGTGCTGCTCTAATGTGGTCAGCAACCGATGGGCCGTCGACACAGCAAGGCCAGTCATCCGCGCCAAGTCAGAGACGCGCATCCCGTCGTCCGACCGCGCCAACTCTTGCAGCAGGATCAGCGCGCGGCTGACAGACTGGACACCATCTTTGGGGCTTTTCATTTTGGACCTCATGTTTCCCGCATTGTGAAAAACCTTTTTCCATTTGTCACCCATTTCGAGTGGGCGAGCTATCTGTCCTCTCAGAAATGGAGAACGTCATGACCAATTATGTTGAACGCCAAGGTCTGCAGGTTGCCGCACCGCTGGCCGCACTGATCGAAGAACAGGTGCTGTTGAACGTGACCCCCGACGTGTTTTGGTCGGGCTACGCGCAGATGCTGCGCGACTTGATGCCAAAGAACGCGGCCCTGTTGGCAAAGCGTGATGAGCTACAAGCAAAGATCGATGCTTGGCACAAAGAGCGCCAAGGCCAGCAGATCGACGCGGCTGAATACCAGTCGTTCCTGAAAGAAATCGGCTATCTGCTGGACGAACCCGCGCCGTTCGCTGTGGACACTCAGAACGTCGACCCAGAGATTGCGACCATCGCCGGACCGCAGCTTGTGGTTCCCGTGATGAACGCGCGCTTTGCGTTGAATGCTGCGAATGCGCGCTGGGGCTCGCTGTATGATGCGCTCTACGGCACTGACGCAATCGAAGGCAAACCCGAGGGCAAAGGCTACGACGCAGCCCGCGGCGCACAGGTCATCGCTTGGGCCCGCGGTCATCTGGACAAAGCAACACCGCTGGCGAAAGGCGCGTGGGCCGACGTTCAGGCGCTGGAAGTGCGGGATGGTGCGCTGGTTGTCACCGTAGCCGGTGCTGAAACCGCTCTGGCCGATCCGTCGCAATTCGCGGGCTATACTGAGCGTGGCAATGTCTTCCTGCGCCAGAATGGTCTGCTGATCGAGATCGTGATCGACCCGACCTCGACCATCGGCAAAGATGACCCCGCGGGCATCTCTGACATTCGTCTGGAAAGCGCACTGACCGCCATTCAAGACTGCGAGGACTCGGTCGCCGCTGTTGATGCCGAAGACAAATGCGTCGCCTATGCCAACTGGCTGGGTCTGATGAAAGGCGATCTGGCGGAAAGCTTTGAGAAGGGCGGCAAGCAGCTGACCCGTACTCTGAGCCCCGACGTCACCTACCTGACCCCCGAGGGCAAGCCCGCCATCCACCCCGGCCGAGCGCTGCTGTTGGTTCGCAACGTGGGTCACTTGATGACCACCGATGCGGTCCTGCTGGACGGTCAGGAAACACCTGAAGGCATGCTGGACGCCGCCGTGACCGTGGCTGCTGCGATGCATGATCTGGCGAAATCCACGAACAACAACTCGCGCTCGGGTTCGGTGTACGTGGTGAAGCCCAAGATGCACGGCCCCGAAGAAGTCGCGTTTGCGAACGAGATGTATGGCCGCGTCGAGGATATCCTTGGCCTGCCCCGCAACACAGTCAAATTGGGTGTGATGGACGAAGAGCGCCGCACCTCGGCGAACCTTTTGGCGTGCATCAAAGAGGTCAAAGAGCGCTGCGTATTCATCAACACTGGCTTCCTTGACCGGACCGGCGACGAGATCCACACCTCGATGTACGCAGGACCCGTGGTCCCCAAGGGCGAGATGAAGGATGCCGCATGGCTGACCGCTTATGAGGCCGGGAACGTTGACGCGGGCTTGGCCGCTGGCATGGTCGGCAAAGGCCAGATCGGCAAAGGCATGTGGGCCAAGCCCGATGCGATGGCCGAGATGCTGGAGGTCAAAATCGGCCACCCCAAAGCCGGTGCGAACACCGCGTGGGTTCCCAGCCCCACAGCTGCGACATTGCACGCGACCCATTACTATCAGGTGAATGTTGCATCTCTGCAGGAAGAGCTGAAGGGCCGCGAGAAGGCCAGCCGCGATGCGTTGCTGACCCTGCCGCTGATGATCGGTCGCAACCTGTCCGACGCCGAAGTGACCCGTGAGCTGGATAACTCCTGCCAGTCGATCTTGGGCTACGTTGTGCGCTGGGTCGATATGGGGATCGGCTGTTCGAAGGTGCCGGACATTAACGATGTGGGCCTGATGGAAGACCGCGCGACCTTGCGGATCAGTTCGCAGTATCTGGCGAATTGGCTGATCCACGGCATCTGTTCGGAGCAAGAAGTGCTGGATTCGCTGAAGCGTATGGCTCTGAAAGTGGACGCTCAGAACGCAAACGATCCTGCCTACACCGCGATGGCGCCGGCCTATGACGGCCCTGCGTTCAAAGCAGCCTGCGATCTGGTGTTCAAAGGGGCCGAGCAGCCTTCGGGCTATACCGAGCCGCTGCTGCACGCCGCGCGCCGTGTGGCCAAAGCAAGCTAAGGAGAAACGACTATGATGACTGTACAACGTCTGGATTTGGCGGACGCAACCAAGATGCTTGCCGGTGCCCGCGCCAAGGCCGAAGAGATCGGCGTGCCCATGTGCATCGCCATTACCGATGATGGTGGCAATCTGATCGCGTTCGAACGCATGGACGGTGGCAAGGTCACCAGCACCACCATCGCGATCGACAAAAGCTTTACCGCGTCGGGCGCAAAGAAGGCGACCCACGAGTACGGCGCAATCAGCCAGCCAGAGGGCCCGACCCATGGCATCAACAGCGCGATCGGCGGTCGCTTGATGGTCGTCGGCGGTGGCCTTCCGGTCATGGTGGACGGTGCGTGCGTCGGGGGAATCGGTGTCAGTTCGGGCACCCCTGCGCAGGATATGGAAGTCGCTCAGGCGGGAATCACCGCGCTCGGACTGTGAACTGACCTCCCAGAAAAGTAGTTACAATTGTACGGCTCTCCATCGGGGAGCCGTTTCGCTTTGCCCCCTGCGGAAAGCGATGCATGCCTCATTTTCCACGATTTTTTGGCAAAATTCGTAATTTTGAATTAACAAAACTATAGCCGTAGGGCTGTATTTTATCGCCTATGGAGTGTGCGAATAATGCCTAGGAATATAAGGCTACGTCCCAACTGCGATCTCATGCCATGCCAAGATAGCGCGCCCGCTCAAACGTGAAAATCTCGGTAAAAGGTCTGCCATAATTGGCAGAAAATCCTATGCAAATGGGGAGGGGGTGTCCGAATGAAACCCTGAAATAGCCTTTAAAACAAGGGTGTTGCCATTGGTCCGTCCAAAATAAACCGTAAGCTTTGGTAAAGTAGAAAGAGGGACATCCTTCTTTGCAACCAAGCCAAAACTCGGACCAAGGACGCCATGTGCACCATCTGCAATGAACTCAGACCACAAGCCGCGGACTGCGACTTTGCACCCACTAGCTTGACCGCAGCAGACGCAGATGTCGCGTCTGATAGTGTAAGTTATTCCACCGCCGCCTATGAGGAGAGCGCCAAGCCAGTTGAGGGAACGCTAGACGAACTAGCTGAATATCTGATCGAGGGGTATTGGGCGGGTAACGGAGCACCGCAGCGATCTTTTGCGGCGAACTCGTCTACGACCGTCATCACAGTCGATCTCACAGAACTGACAAGCGAAGGTCAGCAACTTGCCCGATGGGCATTTGAGATGTGGGAGATGGTCGCTGATATCCAGTTCGTCGAAACGACAGACACTGCAGATATTACCTTCTCGGACGACTACTCCGGTGCCTACTGCAACACCAACTATTCTGGTGAGACTATCACGAGCGCTTTCGTAAACGTTTCGGAAAGCTGGCTCGGCTCGTACGGCACAACGATCGATAGCTATTCGTTCTCGACCTATGTCCACGAGATCGGGCACGCTCTCGGATTGGGGCACATGGGTGACTACAACGGCTATGCGTCCTACAATAAAAACGCCGTGTTTTCGAATGACAGCTACCAAGTATCGGTGATGTCTTACTTCAGCCAGACAGAGAACCCAACGGTTTCAGCCGATTACGCGGACCCAATCACTGCAATGATGGCTGACATTCTGGCAATACAGACCATCTACGGAGAAGCCAGCAGCTCTTCGGCGACAGCTGGCGATACGGTCTACGGGATTGGCTCTACCCTCGAGAATGTTCTGGGTGATTTGCTGGAAATTGCGATCACGGGTCAAACCACAAGCAGCTACAACGGTGAGCCGGTTGCTGTGACGCTCTATGATCATTCTGGCACGGATACCATCGATTTTAGTTCGCTTTCGACTGCAGATAATATTGACTTGGCGCAAGAGAGTTTCTCCGATGTTGCGGGATATGAGGGCATCCTTGCGATCGCGCGCGGGACAGTTATCGAGAATGTCTATTCTGGCGGGGGCAATGATACCTTGTCTGGGAATGGAGCTGACAACGAGCTGCACGCAGGTCTCGGAAGTGATCGCGCTTACGGCCGCGGAGGAAACGACACCCTTCTCGGCGAAGACGGAAATGACCGGCTCTTCGGTGGATCTGGAGAGGATGTGCTGAGCGGTGGGACCGGAGATGACTCCTTGATCGGGAACGGTCAGAACGACATTCTCTATGGTGGTTCGGGTGATGACACTTTGAAAGGTGGCAGCGGCAAGGACTCTCTTTTTGGCGATGAAGGTGCGGATTTCCTCTCGGGCAACGGCAAGCGCGACAACCTCTATGGCAGTGACGGCGATGACGTGTTGCTTGGCGGTGGCGGCAATGACCGGCTTTTCGGCGGTACAGGGAATGATTTGCTCTATGGCAACAAGGGGAAAGATTACCTAGCTGGAGGAGAGGGTGACGATACGCTGACCGGGGGTGCACATAACGATACGCTTTCCGGGGGCATGGATGACGATATTCTGACCGGAGGCAAAGGCGCGGACACATTTGTGTTTGAGGCCAGTGATGGCGATGATGTGATAACTGACTTCTCGACCAAAGACGGGGATATTCTGCAGTTGTCTTCTGATCTCTGGGCGGACGGAGCGGACGAAGAATTCGATTTGTCGACCCATGTCAGTGTGTCTAATGGTGATGTGCTAGTCAGCACCGATACCGGAGATAGTCTTACGCTCGAAGGGATCTCGAGCATCGAGGCTATCCTCGGCAATTCGCAGATTATCTGAGCGAAGTTTAGCATAACTTCGCGCGTTGCTGGCTTTCCAAGCGCATCGCGGTTAGTCAAAAAGAACGGCCCGCCGGTGAATTTTGTGGCGGGCTTCCTCTTGATTGGCGGCCGCGAGGATCAACGCGCATATGCAATTTGTCATTTTTATCGGACCACACAAAGTCGGTTCGAGCCAGCTTCAGGACTTCCTCTACCGCAATTATGTGCGTCTGATTCAATCTGGAATCCTCTATCCGATGATCGAGGCTGAGGGTTTGTCCTTTATGGTCTCGAAGGCGATCATCGGTGACATCGACGACATTCCACTCCCTGTGAACGCCCGAGAGGCGCACAACGCTTTTGCCTACAAGATGATCTCTGAAGTGGACGAAAACCGCTTCGTGCCTGCCAAGCACATGGGCCTGCCTCGGACACGGCAGATGTTCCGTGCAATCAAGAAGCAGATTGAATTTGTGCAGCCCGAGGCGGTCATCCTCGCCTCGGAAGTCTTTTCGACCTTTGGCGTCATCAGTCCGCGGCTGATCCAAACACTGCTCGACGAGTTCCCTGATGCGCACTTTCGTGTCATTGCCAACCTCCGCCGAGTAGACAATTATCTGGCAAGTTGGCACGGCGAGCGGCTCAAGGCGGGCGAGCGTCTCCATCCTTTGGGCCGCGGTGGTTTGCAGTCCTATTACGACACCACGCACTTCGACTACAGCCAGATACTCGAGCCTTGGGTAAATGCTATGCCCGAAGCAGATTTTGTCTTGCGTGATTTTTCTGCGGTCAGAGCCGGTGGCACGATCGCTGATTTCAAAGAGCAGTCCTGCCTGAACTTCCCCAAGAACCTCACGACGCCCGCGCCGTTGAACCCCAGTATGCACCGTGGCGTGCAAGAGATTGTCCGCCGGGGCAACGCGCAACTCATGCCGGAAGTGGCAGAGAGTTTGAGAGATTTCCTAGAAGTGGTGACCCCTGAGCTCGACCTTCCGCGTTCGATGGATATCGAGATGTATGGGAGCGATTTGCGGCGCGATATGTATGAGCGGTTCGAAGACGTTCACGACTTCCTATGCGACATGACAGGCGAAACGCCGTTCTTTGCCAACCTTGAAAACATGCTCCGCGAGCGGCCCATTCCCGAGTTGGAGGCGACGGCCATCGCGGTGTCGAAGCTGCAGGGCCAGCTCAAGCGTCTACCTGACGATGATGCGCGGACGTTCCTCCAGAATTTCGCGCTGTAAGTCAGTCTGCGTGGTCCTTCCAGTCCTGATATAGGGCCGCCGCAGTTGTCGCTTGCGGGATTGGAAGCGCACTCTGAACAAGCTTCTCGGTCGAGACTGTGGCGACCCGCAGAGCTCCGTGGGGTGCATCGCGCCACTCGAACGAACGATTGGCGGCCTGCAGGATTTCCTCCATGTGAAGCGGTCTTGTTGAGCCGACATTAATCACGTCAGGGCAGGCGTCGAGCGGGCAAGTGACCGCGCACGCAATCAAGTCGGCGAGATCAGCGATCCCGACAAAGCTGCGGAGCGGACCTGTGCCATCGCTGAAACGATCCAATGTAACTTTATCCGTTCCAGCAAGCGCACGGGATATCGCGTCGGCTCCGATCACGTTTGCAACGCGCAGGATAATGGGGCGAGGTCCTTCTGCCGACTGGAGATAAGCCTCCATTTCAGCCTTGGCTTGACCGTAACTGTTTGCCGGTGTGAGCGGCTGCGCCTCTGTCGCCTGATCGCAGTGTCGCCCGTAGACAGATTGCGTTGACAGGTGAATGACACGATCTGCTCCGGTCTCGGCCCCAAGCCGCTGTGCCGCTTGCGCGAGCGTGAGGTTTGCCCGTGTTTCCTCAAGCGTCCCGAAGCACACACCCCAAAGGCCGATTACGGCGCGCGCCCGCGGCACGATAGGCGTCGATCCAATCTGCCACTCCTGCCAATCAGGGCCTGCCGAGCGCGCCACTGCGACAACGGGAAAAGGAGGCTGCTTCCGGGACCAAGCCCGCAAGATGCGGCGTCCGACCTGTCCATTCGCACCCGTCACAATCACTGGATCTGAAGCAGTCACCAAATATGCCTTTCTTTCGGAGTTTTTCCGCCAAATCGAGGGTTTCCCCGTGTCATGCGGGCATCTTTCTAAACCTGTTCGTAAAGCTTGTCTTGGACGATGCTGGAAAAAATGGCATCAACATCGCCAATTGTCAGAGGAATTAGGGTTCCATTATGCTGCGTCTCGTTTTCAGCCTTGTTCTTGTTGCGGCCGTCGCAGGCTGTGCGGTGCCCCGCGGATCAGTGACAAAGGGCGAGATTCTAAGAGGCTCGAACAGCGAAGACGCCAGCTTTGAGGTCGTGGATCTGACGCCTGCGAGCATGGCCATGGTCGAAAAATGGCCGCGCACGGGTGGGGGTCTGAAGCACGGTTGGATCGGCGGAAATCGTGGCGCCTCGAACTATGTCATTCGTTCCGGGGACATTCTCTCGCTTAGCATTTGGGACAGCCAAGAGGACTCGCTGCTGACCGGCGCTGGTCAAAAGGAAGCGCGCGTTTCGCAGATTCGTGTGTCATCGGGGGGGAGTGTCTTTCTGCCATATGTCGGAAATGTGCAGGTCTCTGGTTTGACGATCGAAGCTGCGCGGGATGACATCGCCCGCCGGATGGAGACAATAGCGCCCTCTGTTCAGGTTCTGGTTTCGGCAGAGCCTGGGCAAAATAACATCGCCCGCGCAGTAGATGGTGTCACGGATCCGGGCTCATACCCCTTGCCGGACCGAAGCTATAGCGTCCTGAATTTGATCGCCGATGCAGGCGGTATTTCTAATTCAATCCAGAACCCGGTTGTGCGCCTCATGCGGGGTGGAGCGACCTACGAGGTGTTTGCGTCTGATTTGACCGAAAACGGTAACCTCGACACTGCCCTGCGCGGAGGTGACAAGGTGATGATCGCGGACGTTCCGCAGAACGTTGCTGTTACAGGCGCGATTGGCCGAGAGGTACTGGTGCCGATCAAGCATCCTGTGACTGTACTCGAGGCCGTAACCACTGCAGGTGGCCTTGCCGATGCGCGGGCGAACCCCAAAGGCTTGTTGGTTCTACGTCGCTATCCGCACACCGCAGTGCGTCTGGATACCCACGGACCCAGCAAGGATCTGGTGATCTTTGCGCTTGATATGACGCGGGCCGACGGCCTGTTCGCGGCGCAAGAGTTCCAAGTTTACGCCGGAGACGTTGTTTACGCCTCGGATTCGCCTCTGGTGTTGATCAACAACTTCCTCGACGTCTTCCGTGCAAGTGGTGCGACTTACGCTCAAGCTAACAATCTGCTGAACTAAGGTAGCTTTCGTGGACAGGCGGTAGGTTGATCTAAATCCACCGCCAATCCTCTGGTGAAAAATCGGTAAAGCCACCGATTGTAAAGGTGGACGCTTGTTTACTCCGGGTGCGTTTGCTTCGGGCATCGCAACCACGGAGAAACCCCAATGACCAGCGCGTCCCCCCGGCTCGATTTGCCGATGATCCAGCCGTCTCAGGCTCAGAAGCATGTCACACATAATGAGGCGATTCTCAGACTGGATGGCGCAGTTCAACTGGTCCTGCAGAACCTATCGCTCGGCGAGCCGCCAGAGTCTCCGATTGTTGGGCACGCCTATTTCACTTCGGACGCGGCGACCGGAGCGTGGTCCTCTTTCCCTCGGATGGTCGCGACATGGACCGAGAGTGGCTGGATCTACCTGCAGCCCTCTGCGGGTTGGTTGGCTTGGGATAGTGCTGCAAACCGTGCCGTTGTGTACCAAAATGATGCGTGGTCGCCCCTGCCCATGGACCTGCAAAACCTGCCTTCGGTCGGGATCGGGGCGACCGCCGATGCTACCAATCGGCTCATCGTTGCGTCGGAGGCAGCATTGTTCACACATGCTGGGGCGAGTCAGCAAATCAAGATAAACAAGGCAACGGAAAGTGATACAGGCAGTCTGGTGCTACAAACGAACTGGTCTGGACGGGCGGAGATTGGCTTGTGTGGTGACAACGCGCTCCACCTTAAGGTTTCCGATGGCTCATCGTGGTTCGATGCGTTGGTTTTCGATCCAACAAGCGGGATCGCCAGCGGTACTGCTGTTCAGGTGTCAGCGACGGATACAACGCAAGGCCGGCTGATGAGGGCGGATTATGGTTATGGGCCCGGCAATATTCTTGGGCCTGTCTCGCTTGATGGTGTGACGCCGACGGGGGGAATCATCGAGCGGATCGACAGTGCGTCTGGCACTGTTGTTCGCTTCGCAGATGGCACTCAAATATGCTCTACGACGATGACTTTGGCAGGCGCAACAACGTCACTCGGGAATTTGTACTCTTCAGAAGCCGCGATTTGGACCTATCCTGCGGCTTTCTCGGAGGTACCTATCCTGTCATTCGAAGCGCATGGCGTATCGGGCGTTTGGGCCACCGGCGGCGATACCCTGCCGAGTGCGACAGAGGCGCCCGTTATGGCGCTGAGCGCGCTTTCAACGACCGCCTCGATTCAGATTGATTGCATAGCAGTTGGACGCTGGTAAGCCCTAGGAAATAAGCTGGGCGGTGGTCTGACCGCCGAAGTCGTCATCGGGCATTGACCATTTGAAAGCCGCCGCACGCGCTGCATCTGTATCTCCGGCCTCGATCGCGAGACGAAGGTCGTTCAGTGCAGACGCCACCTGAATTTCAGAAAGGTGGCTTTCACGCGCGCGAAGAATTTTTGGGTGGGGCGTGGTCAACATGTCCTGCCCAATTAGCAGTTCTTCGTGCAGCTTTTCCCCTGGGCGCAGGCCAATATAGCGAATCTCGATATCGCCATTCTTGTTATCGTTGTCGCGTACAGAGTACCCGGAAGCTTCGATCATTTGGCGGGCGACCTGAGCGATTCGCACTGGCTGCCCCATGTCGAGCACAAACACGTCCCCGCCACGCGTGAACGATCCCGCCAACAACACCAAGCGGGAGGCTTCGGGAATCGTCATAAAGAAGCGCGTGACTTCGGGGTGTGTGACAGTCACCGGACCGCCCGCAGCAATCTGCTCTTCAAACAGAGGAATGATCGAGCCTGATGACCCCAGCACGTTTCCGAAGCGCACCATGGAAAAACGTGTCCCACCATTACGCGTCGCCAAATCCTGAATCACCAGTTCCGCCAGACGCTTGGACGCGCCCATCACATTCGAGGGGCGTACAGCCTTGTCTGTCGAAACCAGAATGAAACGTTCAACACCCACAGCACGCGCTGCCTCAGCAGTGATTTTTGTCCCGAAAACATTGTTCCAGAGACCTGCGATCTCATTGTTTTCCACCATCGGGACATGCTTGTAGGCCGCAGCGTGTAGCACGACTTGGACGCCCTTGCTGCGCATGACACGCTCCATGCCCTTCCGGTCGGTGACCGACAGCAGGATAGACGCGATTTTTATTTTGCGGTTAAGGGCGTTGAGCTCTTTGGAGATGGCGTAAAGCGCAAATTCACTGTGATCGACCAAGACGATCTTGCGCGGCTTGCAGGCGACGATTTGCCGGCAGAGTTCCGATCCAATCGAGCCACCGGCGCCAGTGATCATGACCACTTTGCCTGCATAGCTCTCGCCAGTTTGAGGGATCTGGTCTTCAAGACGTGCGCGGTTCAGCACTGCGTTTGCGTCAAAGCGTTGCTCTTCGTTTTCTGCAGACCGGTTCATCATGTCTGCAAAGGAGGGCAGAAGCCGCGTTTCGCAGCCCATTTCGTTGAGCCGACGTGAAATCTGGCGCTGGCGAGGTAGGCTGACTGACGGCATAGCCAAGATAACGCGATCTACCTGCATTTTATCGCAAAGAGATTTGATCTTGATCGGCGAGTGAACGCGCAACCCTGAAACGGTCTGGCTTTGGAGCGTTGGGTTGTCGTCAACGAAACCAATGATCTCTGTGGTGCGGTCTGTCTTGAGCGCAGCAGCAAGTTGCTGGCCTGTCTGACCTGCACCGTAAATCACGATACGTAAACGATTGTCTCCGCGCCGATAGACTGCCAGTAGAACTTGGCGCGCCAATGCCCGTGCTCCGATACTCAGGAGGCTATTGCAGGCTGCTGTCGCGATCCAAGCGCGTAGCGGAATTTCGATTCCAAAAAGCTGAACAAGCGTGCCGCCGATCACGGCAACCGCCAGCGCAGCAAGTGAACTGAGCCCGGCGCATGCCATGTCATAGCTATTTAGTCGAACGTGGTGCAGTCCGAGAATCAGTGCGGCGCCCATTGCAACAATCGCTACACTTCCGAACATGAGCGCAGCTTCGATAACATTCTGGTTCGCAAGAACCCAAGAGAGGCCGACGATATGAAGCGCTAGGAGTAATGAAATAGGGGCGACCACAACGTCTAATGCAAGTATCAGGAGCGTTTTGTGGGCGCGGGTCATCCGCATTAGTAAATTGTAAAGTAGCATTTAAATTTTCCGGATGCCTGAACTTCAGACCACGCAAACAATAAATCGAGAAACAGAGCTTCTCTTCCGATATACGCGAGTCTCTGTTTCGAAGCCACCTTACAAAGGCCGATTGCTCGCCAAAGCGCATATCTCCGGCGACTATTTGCGCAAAACGGTCCTTTTGAGCAACCAAAGGTCCATGCAAAGGCTTCGGTTTTCTTGGTAAATCAAATCAAGAGTTGCCTTTCGCGGGACACAGCGCCGGGAGTAAACCGCATCTGTTTCCGTCGCGCTTCTGCAATTTTTGAGCAGCGATTCTTCGTGTTTATGAAAGAAAACCGTCGCTAAACCTGTGATTCCCGGCCTGGACCGAAGAACCTGATCGTATAGTTCGGGGAACTTTTCGACATACTGCCTCAGCGGTGGGCGTGGTCCGACAAAGCTAATGTCGCCTTTCAGAACGTTGAAGATCTGTGGGAGCTCATCTAGACGGAATCTGCGCAAGAACTTGCCCAACGGGAAAATGCGGGCATTTTTATCTCCGCCTGAGACGCCGGTATCCTCTGTGACGACTTTCATTGTTCTGAATTTCAGCAGGGTGAAGCCGGTGGTAGCGTCTTTCATCCGTTCTGATCTGAAAAATGCCGGAGCACCGTCGCTAACAAGAATTGCGATGTAAATCAGACAGATAAGCGGAAGAAGCAACGGCAGAAGTACCAAAGCAAGCGCCAGATCGAAAAGGCGTTTTGAGATGGGCATTGGAGGTAAATCCAAAAAGTTGGAGGAAAGCGCCACCGAGAAGGTCGCGGCGAATGAGCCGTGTCCTTGTTGCATCATTCCTGTTCGAATTTGCAACACTTGGATGAGTGATGCGGGCCGACCGGCAAATGGGACTGGAAAAATACACCATGGTGTGCCACCTCTTAGACTAGACCTGTTTGCGTCTGGGGCGAACGGGCCCTCATGCTTTGGAGATAGCAAGATGAAGAAGTTTATTACCCTCACCGCAGTAGCTGCTCTGGCAGTTTCAACCTCGACCGCAGCTGTTGCTCAAACTGAAAGCGGTATGGGTGGCGCAAGCACCAAACTTAGCGCGATGTCGGCAACTGTAACCCCCGGCATGGCAGCAGCCATCATCGGCGGCCTGGTTGTTCTGGGTGTTGCTCTGGGCGGCAAGGACAGCGATTCGGACGACGACTCGTCGGCGACCACTTCGACCACTACCAACTAATTCTAGCTGGTTTGGTTTCAAAAGGTGCGGTCATTTGGCCGCGCCTTTTTTATTCCGTGGGTTTTCATTTTCGTGCCAAGTTCAGTGGCGTAAGTACTCTATCGTAAGATGGCCATTTTCATCATTTAGCCATTGTTCTGAACGCAGCAGCACGTTGCTGCCGGGAACGTACTCATAAATGTTCTTGAAGGATTTCCCTGGTGTCGTGCAGTTTTCCGTCATCTGTTCGGCGTCGCTGGCGCTCAGTCGGCAATCATACATCACAGAAATTTCGTGCCCTTCGGCGTCGAGTGTACGTAAAACGCGTTGGTAATCCCCGCTGGTTCGACTTTCTAGCAGCTTCGGCAGTGGCCCGTTTTGCGATGACATCAGGTCCGAACCCAACCGCCTTGTCTCTGCGAGAACCCCGCCTTCGAGGGTAATCGTCACTTCGTGACTAGAAGCAAAGACACGATAGTCTCCTACCCCTGCACTCAGAGCGTAAAAGTCGGCCTCGTCTGTTTTACGTCTGCTGACCAAGATAATCGGCAGTGGCACCGACTCCAAAACAGTGGGTGTAAGAGCTCTGATGTCACTGATCGTGGGACTTTTCTCTCCGCTATCGCGTGTTACTTTTTGTTTAAGCGTCGTATACGCAAGTTCGAAGAGCTCGCGTCGCGACTCTTGCCGTCCAGTTGTTCCGCAAGCACCCAAGACGCCAAGGCCCAAGAGCGCAGCTAGTATCAATTGCGCGCCGCGTTTCATCGCCAGAACCTCCCGTATTCTTGGTCCAGAGAGGGACGATGGTATTCGGCCAATCCGCCATACAGCCTATTGCTGACACTCAGGCGCGCGCCGCCGTTCCGTTGTAGCGGTCTGATAACTTCGGTGAAGGTCACGCGGCGCGGGCTTTGCAAGGTGTAGCTGAGCGGCATCGTGAACATGATCCCTTTGTCAAAGCTGCCTTCGCCAAAGTCTTCGGCTGACATGTCAGTTTTGGTGGCAAACGCACCAAAAGTCCAACCGTTGTCGAACGTACGCAAGAGCGTGACTGTCGCGCCTCTGTCACCGGCAAGGTACTGACCCACGTCGAGGCGTCCGAAATAGCCGTTTCCAAAGTCATAATATGCCGACGCGTGACCAGTCGTGACTTCATAGTCGCGGAAGTCGAAGCGACGATCGACTTCGCGCTGCCGCACGCGCGACACCTCGATCCCAAGAGCGAGGGGGCTGTCGACCGGTTTCCAAAGAACTTCGCCCGAGACACCACCGTACATGTTTTCCAACAGGCCTGCACGACCGCTGACATAGATGTTTCGGAAGGGGTGAGCTTGATAATACATCGCCAGCGACTCAATACCGAAAGGATCGTCGTAGTAGAGTGGCCCCAAAGTCCGGACTGGCGGCACCTTGCCTCCATAATCGGGAGTTGATTTGGCGATGTCCCCGAAGAATCGATAGGTGGCGGATCCTGCGAGCTTGAAGTGTTCGTTCAGGCTCAGAGTACTTCGGAAGCGCACACCGAAATCTGCGCGAAGGGGCCGATGCACGTCAAAATAGCCGGTCTGGTAGTAGGGCGCGATCTGGTAGTCGATGCTGGGGTACAAGTCCTCGTTGAACTGGGGCATCTTTCCGGCAGCGTCGTCAACGACCATACGTTCGCGAATGGCGTCCGCAGTGGTGAACTGCATGTTCTCCAGATCGGTGCGCCGGAAAGTGATACGGGACGCCCCCATGCCATTCGACACGGGAATGATGTGGAATGTTTCAATCGAGTAGGGAAGTTGGCTTGCCATAGCGCGGGCGGCGCGCCCGATCGCCTGAGGTTCCGCATCGTAACGCGTGTTTTCAAGAAGGAGCGTTGCCTCGCGAGCTGTAACATCCAAACCGGCTATTGCGAGGCCATCACGGTCGAGTTGGTTTTGCAGGTTCTCACGGATCGTGGGCATTGCGGCGTCGCCCATCTCTGTCCAACCCAGAAGCTCTGCTTCGCCAGGCGCACGAACGCGCACAGGAAGCGGTGCATTCTCCGTCCCTGTTGGATTGGGGCTCTTGCGCGGGTTGAGTCGGAAGCTTGCTTGGACCCCGACCTTGTCCCCATTCAGGGCAAAGAGAGACAGACTGCTGTCCCCCCCAAGATCGTAGGACAACGAGAAATTCAGCGGCGTCTTGTTCTCAAAGAAGCCTGCTGCCTCTTCGGCGTCGAAGGCGTCGCTGGAGTATTCCGCGACCAAGCGCCACTTGTCATTGATGTCCCAACTCAGGCCAGCGAATGGCGCGACATCACCTTTGAAGTAGTTGTCGACGTTGAACGTCCCGCCTAGCCCTTCGAAAACGAATGAACCGGTGCCGATTTCCGAAATCAATCGAGATGGTCTGTCGCCGATTGTCGTGATCGGGTCATAGCTCCCGAGACGGCCGAAGCCGAGCCCGCCCGTGAGCGAAAATCCGGGAGCGATGGTTTTGGTCGCAACCACATATTCGCCGGAATATAGGCCCGTGCCCGCGAAATCCTGAAGCCCGATTGCAAGCGCGGGCAAGTAGGGTGTTTCGTCAAAAATGCGGTAGCGCAGGTCGAAGCTGCGGTCGAAGTAGATGTCTTGGCCTTGGAACGGGTTGATCGCGCCATCAACGCCTGCGTAGCGGAAGGTCGCGGTGATCCGGTCGGAAAACTGGAAAGTCAGCGCTGCGGCGCCAGTCCCTTCCATGAATGTGAAAGTCGAAGTCGCTTCGCCATTGGGGGCAAGGTGGGCGTCGGGCAACGTGATCAGTCCCGGTGTGCCCCAGATCGTGTAGTTCGTTTCCGAAGAGGAGTCCGCCGCGATTGCGCCACTTGCAGCGCACACACAGCACATCGCGACCGATCCTTTCAGATGCCGCCACGTGCCGCAGAGTGTCTTGTCTGTCAGTACTTTAACCACTGTGATCGTCCATGAAATGCCTGTTCCAGTCCGCACTGCCCCGCCCTTTGGCCCATGCCGTCCCGACACTAACCTGTGCCGCGCGATCCGTCCAATCGTTGTTCTCTGGGCAGAGACAAAGCGCCCACCGGTTTTGGGGAAAAGCATTTTGCTGGATCAGAATTGCTGTTAGTGGATGAGCCTCAGACGATATCGGGATAGACAGGCAAAATGACAGAGAACGAAATCTCGCAATTCGCGCAGGATGTCCTGAAGGCAGAGCTTGATGCGCTGGCCCAGATGGCGGATGCGCCCCCTGCCCAGATCCCCGCTGTGGTGCGCCTGATCCAAGCAAGCACAGGACGGGTGATCGTATCCGGCATGGGCAAGTCCGGCCATGTGGGTGCGAAAATGGCAGCGACCTTTGCCAGCACCGGCACCCCCGCGCAGTTCGTTCACCCCGGAGAGGCCAGCCACGGCGATCTGGGGATGATCACCAAGAATGACGTGGTGATCCTGATCTCAAACTCGGGCGAGACCAAGGAACTGGCCGACATCATCGCCCACACCCGCCGCTTCGGGATCAAGATGGTCGCGATCACCAAGAACGCGGACAGCACCTTGGCGCAGCAGTCGGATTATCTACTGCAACTCCCGAACGCTCCCGAAGCCTGTGCCATCGGCATGGCACCGACCACCTCGACCACGCTGACCATGGCGCTGGGGGATGCGGTCGCGGTCGCCCTGATGCGCATCCGTGGCTTTGAAAAAGAGAACTTTTTGGCCTTCCACCCCGGTGGCAGCCTTGGCGCGCAGCTACTGCCTGTCGCGGCCCTGATGCACAAAGGGGACGAGCTGCCCCTCGTGGACGAAGACACCAGCATGGGTGACGCGCTGGTCCAGATGTCGGCCAAAGGCCTTGGCATCGTCGCGCTGATCGAGAATGGCAAGCTGGACGGTATCATCACCGACGGCGACTTGCGCCGTAATCTGAACGGGTTGATGGAGAAAACCGCCGGTCAGGTTGCTACCCGTGGCCCCCGCACGATCCGCGAGACCGCTCTCGCGTCCGAGGCGCTGGGGATCATGAACGACAAGAAAATCACGACCCTCTGCGTCACCTCCGAAGAGGGCGTTTTGCAGGGCATTATCCATATCCACGACTGTCTGCGCGCAGGTGTTGCATGAAAACTGTTATCCTGATCCCCGCCCGTTACGCCTCGACCCGCTATCCGGGCAAACCGCTGGTGCTGCTGCACGGCGCGACCGGCGTGGCCAAGTCCCTGATCCAGCGCTCGTGGGAGGTGGCCAAGGCGACCCCCGGCGTCGATGCGGTTTATGTCTGCACTGATGACGACCGGATCGCGAATGCCGCCAAAGCGTTCGGTGCGGATGTCCTGATGACCTCGGAATTCGCGAAGAACGGCACCGAGCGCTGCGCCGAAGCGGTCGCCCAACTGCCCGAGGACACCGATCTGGTGGTCAACCTGCAGGGCGACGCGCCCTTGACCCCCGTCTGGTTCCTGACCGCCCTGATTGACGCGATGAAGGCCGATCCCGATCTACCCGTCGCCACCCCCGTCCTGCGCTGCGACGCCGAGACCCTGAATAACTTCCGCGAGGACCGCCGCGCCCGCCGTGTGGGCGGCACAACTGCCGTGTTCAACACCCACGGCCACGCGCTCTATTTCTCTAAAGAGGTCGTTCCTTACACCGGAGACGAGCCCGCAACCGGCGACAACACTCCCGTGTTCCACCACGTTGGCGTCTACGCCTATCGTCCGGCCGCGCTGAAATCCTATATGTCGTGGCCCGAGGGCACGCTGGAAAAGCTCGAAGGCCTGGAGCAGCTGCGCTTCCTCGAAAACGGCCAGTCCGTCGCCTGCGTGCAGGTCGAGGGCCGTGGCCGCGTGTTCTGGGAACTGAACAACCCCGTCGATGTGGAACGCATTGAATCTGTGCTGAAAAAGGAAGGCACCGAATGAAAACTGTCACCGTCCGCGACATCAAGATCGCTCAGAACCTGCCCTTCGTCCTGATCGCCGGCCCCTGCCAATTGGAAAGCCTGGACCACGCGCGCATGATGGCAAACGGGATCGCCGAAGCCTGCGCCGCATCGGGCATCCAGTGGGTCTTCAAGGCCAGCTACGACAAGGCAAATCGCAGTTCCCTGTCCGGTGAGCGCGGCCTTGGTATGGAAAAGGGCCTCGAGGTTCTGAACGCCATTTCCGAGGAATTCGGCGTCCCCACCATCACCGACGTCCACGAACCGTGGCACTGCGCCAAAGCGGCCGAGGTCTGCGACATCCTGCAAATCCCCGCCTTCCTGTGCCGCCAGACCGACCTGCTGCTGGCCGCTGGCGAAACCGGCAAAGCCCTGAACGTGAAAAAGGGCCAGTTCCTTGCCCCTTGGGACATGGGCAACGCGGTGAAAAAGATCGAAAGCACCGGCAACGAAAATATCATGCTCTGCGAGCGCGGCACCACGTTTGGCTACGGCCAGCTGGTCTCTGACATGCGCGCCCTGCCGATCATGGCCGAAACCGGCTACCCGACCGTGTTCGACGCAACCCACTCGGTCCAGATGCCGGGCTCCAAGGGCACCTCGACCGGCGGTCAGCGCGAATTCGTTGAACCTCTGGCCCGTGCGGCTCTGGCCGTGGGCACTGGTGCGGTCTTCATCGAAACGCACCAAGATCCAGACAACGCCCCCTCGGACGGCCCCAACATGGTCCCGCTGAACGAAATGACTGCCCTCCTGAAACGCCTCAAGGTCTATGACGCCCTGACCAAAGGCTGATCCGGCGCATGGCGAACTTCCGGCTACACGACCCGGATTGCGTCATGATCCACATCCACAAGACCGGCGGAACCACCATCCGCCGGCACCTGTGGCAAGGCCGCTTTTCCGGCCGCGCCTTCGGCGAGACGCGCCCCGAATGGCAGGGGCTTTACACTTTTGCCTTCGTGCGCCACCCGTTGGACCGCTTCGTCTCGGCCTATGCCTATTTCAACCAGCAGCGCGGGTTTGACGGTACAATCGAAGATTTCGCGGAAATCACGCTAAACACCATGATCGACCACACGGGCACTCGCAGTTCCAAGGCCGAAATCATCCGCCACCACACCATCCAGCAGACCCACCGGTTCTACTGCCTGACCTCCGCCGATGACCTCTACCGGTTCGAGGATTTCGACAACGAAATCGCCCGCCTCGCTGCAAAAACCGGCCTGAAGTACAAGAAAATCCCCCACGCCAACCGCAGCGAACACGGGCTCTGGCAGGACCACATCACCGGCCCGCTCCTCGACCAGCTTTGCGCCTTCTACGCACGGGACTTCGCCGAACTCGGCTATCCCGCGCCCTGATCTTCATCTTGGTGAAAATACCCCGGGGTGAATTGGCCGACGGCCAAGAGGGGGCAGCGCCCCCTTAGTACCCAGCCGCCCGATCCACCACGAATAGCAAGGGCTCCCCCGCCTCGGCCCGCCGGATGTTCTCAGCAATCACCTCGGACGCGGTATCCGCCCGCGTTTCAGAGGCGATATGCGGCGTCACCGTCACGTTCGGATGCGCCCAATAGGGATGCTCGGCAGGCAAAGGCTCGACCCGAAACACGTCCAGTGTCGCATGGCCAACCTGACCGCTGTCCAACGCCGCCAGCAGCGCGTGGTCATCAATCAATGGACCACGACCGGGGTTAATCACCTTGGCGCCGTGCGCCAGCACGCCCAAAGCCTCTGCATCCAGAACGTTCTCGGTATCTGGCGTGTCGGGCAGCAGCAGGACCACAATCTCTGCCCCGCGCAACGCCTCCAGCAGCCCGTCCAAGCCGGAAAAACACGCCACACCTGCAACCTGACGCTGACTGCGCGACCAACCGCGGACCTGAAATCCGAACTGCACCAGCATCTCGGCGCAGTTCCGGCCCAACTCTCCCAGCCCCAGCACCGTCACCTTGCGATCCTGTGCCAAAGGCGGCGGGCTGTGCCGCCACACGCCGTCCTGAACCAAAATGTGCTGGTCCATCCCCAAGTGGTACCGCAGCACATGGCCGGTCACGAACTCGACCATGCCCTTCTTCAATCCGGGGTCCACCATGCGGGTCAGCGGCATCGTCAGCGACTGATTCCCCACAATTTTTTCCACACCCGCCCACAGACTCAGAACCGCCTTGCACCGCTTAAAAGGCGAGAAATCCTGCAATGCCTTGTGCGGGGCGTAAACGATGTAATCCACATCCTCGGGCGCGTGATCCATGGACAGATCAGCGTCCAGCCCCGCAGCGGCCAAAGCCCGACCCAGCGGCGCCTCGTATTCATCCCAATAGGCGGGCGGCGCAGCGAGCAGGACGTTGATCATCGGGACTTACCTCTGTTTGTGAACGTGGGCACTCTGGACCAGACCAAAGGCCACCAGCAACACCAACATCGCCGATCCGCCATAACTGACCAGTGGCAAGGGTACGCCCACAACGGGAGCCAAGCCCATCACCATCGACATATTCACTGCAAAGAAAAGGAAGAAGGTCATCGCAATCCCCAGCGTCAGGAGCGAGGCATAGCGATCCCGATTGCTCAGCGCGGTCGCGATGCAGAACACGATGATCAGCCCATAGATCGTCAGCAACGATACCCCGCCGATGAACCCGAATTCCTCGGCCAGCGTGGTAAAGATAAAGTCCGTGTGCTTTTCGGGTAGGAAGTTCAGGCGGGTCTGTGTGCCCTGCATGAAGCCTTTGCCCGTCCACCCGCCAGAGCCGAGGGCAATCTTCGACTGCGTGATGTGATAGCCCGCGCCCAAGGGATCGCTCGAGGGGTCAAGGAAGGTGTCGATGCGGCGGAACTGGTAGTCCTTGATCAGCTGCCAAGGGGTGCCGCGACTGTTGAAGACGGCGGCGATCAGCCCCGCCCCAGACGCCATAACCACGCCGAAATAGGCCCAGTGGACGCCTGCCATAAACATTACCGCACCGCCGCCGATCATCAGCAGCAACGCGGTCCCAAGGTCCGGTTGCTTCAAGACCAGGGCCACGGGGATCATGATCAGCATCACGGGGATAAAGACCCACAAGGGCCGCGACGTCTTGGATACCGGCAGCCAGTCATAATAGGCGGCCAGCAGCATGACGACCGTGATCTTGGTTAATTCGGATGGTTGTAGTCGCATGAAACCGATGTCGATCCAGCGCTGCGCGCCCATACCAACGGTTCCGAACAGCTCAACCACCAGCAGGAGCACGATCGAAATCCCGTAGGCCACCGCCGAGATGTTGCGCCAGAACCAGATCGGGACCATCGCGATCACAAACATCGCAAACATCCCCATGCCAAAGCGGATCATTTGGGCCCACGCATAGGGCCGCAGCGAACCACCGGCCACCGAGTACAGCATCAAGAACCCAGCCGAAGCTGCCGCAGTGATCAGCAGGATCAAGGGCCAGTTCAGGTAGAGGATCTTGCGCGCCCCCGAGGGCACGTATTTGACGTTATACTCGAGATAACTCATGCGCGGGTGCTGCCTTCGGCTTCCTTGGCATTCAAGCGCTCTTCTATCTCGCGGCGCTCTTCCATCTTTTTCTCGCGGTCAGCAGAGGGGTAAGCCTCGGGCGGGGGCGGCCCTTTGAACAAGGCCTCGAGCGTGATGTCGCGGGCAATCGGAGCCGCAGTCGACG
The DNA here is from genome assembly GCA_030433335.1 of Alphaproteobacteria bacterium. GTDB lineage: Bacteria > Pseudomonadota > Alphaproteobacteria > Rhodobacterales > Rhodobacteraceae > Donghicola. The sequence continues at coordinate 26,135 of JAUILL010000022.1, forward strand.
AGCCGCCGCCGCCATGTTCGACGACGACAGATACGGCGACTTTGGGGCGTTCGTAGGGGGCGAAGTTCACGAACAAAGCGTGGTCCCGCTCTTCCCACGGTACCTCATCGTTACGCACGACGCGGTTGCTGACCTGCGCGGTTCCTGTCTTGCCCGCCATGCGGTTGGCCTCATCCTCGATCCGCGACTTGTAGGCAGTGCCGCGACGGTTGTTCACCACTGCAAACATGCCGCGACGGACTTGACGCAGGAAGTCTTCGCTGATGCCAAGCTCTTCGCCTGCTTCGGGTTCAATCGGTTTCCCATCGATGGACTTGATCAAACGCGGCATGATCTTGCGGCCCGTTGCAATGCGCGCCGACATCACGGCCAGCTGCAACGGTGTGCTCAGGACAAAGCCCTGACCGATGCTGGCGTTGACCGTATCACCGATCAGCCATTCGGCCCCGCGTGCCTGCAGCTTCCACTCTTTGTCAGGGGTCAGACCTTCGGCGACTGCTGACATCGGGATATCGAAGCGCTCGCCAAGCCCCAGTTTTCGCGCTGTCTCGGCGATTTTCTCGATCCCAACCTTCAGGGCGAGGTCGTAATAGTAGACGTCGCAGCTGTGGCGCAGGGACGAGATCAGGTCCATCGAGCCGTGCCCGCCACGCTTCCAGCAGTGGAAGCGCCGCCCGCCAACTTCGAAGTGGCCGGGGCAATAAGCGGTGTCGTTCGAGGTGATCACGCCCGCTTCCAGACCGGCCAGCGCGGTCACCATTTTGAAGGTCGAGCCCGGCGGATAGGCATCCTGCACGGTTTTCGAAGCCAAAGGCCGGTGGTCGTTGTCCCGCAGGATCGAGTAGTCCGACACCGAAATGCCGCGCACAAACAGGTTCGGATCAAAGCTGGGGGCCGAGGCGATAGCCAGAATGTCACCGGTTTCGCAGTCGATCACGACAGCGCTGGCGCTTTCGCTGCCAAGACGCGCCTGGATGTAGCTTTGAAGCTTGTGGTCGATGGTCAGCTGCAGGTTCGCGCCTGCGATCCCCTCGCGGCGGTCCAGTTCGCGCATAACGCGGCCTGCGGCGTTGACCTCTTCTTGCTTGGCACCGGCAGAGCCGCGCAGCATGTCTTCCATCTTGGCTTCGACACCGACCTTGCCGATCTGGAAGCGCGGGATGCGCAGCAGCTGGTCCGGCTCTTCAATCTTGGACAGGTCGTAATCCGACACCGGCCCCACGTAGCCCACGATATGCGCGAAGTCGCCGCCTAGGGGGTATTTGCGCGACAGACCAACCTCTGGCGTGATGCCGGGCAGGGCGGGCGCGTTGACCGCAACCTTGGAGATTGCATCCCAACTCACCCGATCCGCGATGGTCACGGGCAGGAATGGCGCGGAACGGGTGCGCTCCATCTCTTGGCGGGCGCGGTTCAACTCGTCGTCGCTAAGCTCGATGATTTGCGAGAGACGGGTCAGCACCTCTTCGACATCACCCGCATCTTCGGGAACGATCACGATCCGGTAGCTGGGTTCGTTGGTGGCGATCGGCGTGCCTTCGCGGTCCATGATCAGGCCGCGGGCAGGGGGCAGAAGACGGACCTTAATCCGGTTTTCTTCGGCCAGCAGACGAAATTCTTCGGCCTGATTGACCTGCATGTGTCGCATCCGCGCCGCCAAAAGCGCGATGAAGCTGACCTGAAGTCCGCCCACGATCAAGCCGCGCCGCGTGATGCGCCGATGGCTCAGGCTCGTATCCCTTTCACTGCGTCTCATCGTTTGTGCCCCAGAGAATCCACCTCACCGGGGGCGGCCCTGCGCAGGTTGAACACGGTGTTCAGCGTCAGGACGACCAGTGGGTAGGCTGCGATTGTGACAACGATCTGGGTCAAGGTTAGCCCCAGAGGCTCGTTGGGCACCACAAATAATGTCTGCACCACGCGGTACAACACTTTGGAGATCACAAATGCCAGACTGACCACGCCCCATTCGATGGGAAAGGGCGCATCGCGCAGTCCTTCTTCGCGTCTGCGCAGAAAATCGCTGAGGCCAAGGGTAATCGCGGCCCACAAACCGGGCGGGCGCTGGAACAGGAAGTCGGCCATGAGCGCCACCGCCGCGATCACGATCATCGGGACCGAATCGGGACGGCGCAGCATCCATGCCATCGTCACGCAGATGATCAGGTCCGGTCCGGCCCAAGAGGGCGGCAGCGAATCCAGCGGCAAGAGGCGCGTGAACATCAGCGTGCCGCAAGCTACAACATAGCCGAGGGTCAGAACCCAGCGGCCTGGAAACTCGCTATCCGCCATTGGCGTCTGCCTCTGGCGTACCGGTGCTCAGTTCGGGGGCCTCGACGGGGACACCCAGATCGACGGCATCGGGAAAACTCTCGGTCGAGGTCAGAGGCGCAACGAGGCCGCCGTGGGTGTCGATATCCTCGGCGGGTTGGCTGCGCAGCACCTTGAGGAACTTCAGCCGTTCGTAGTCCGCAGCCAGACGTACGCGCAGGCGGCCGTTGCGGTCTTGGGCCACTTGGCCGATCAGCAGGCCCGCAGGGAACGCGCCACCGTCGCCGGATGACACAACGCGGTCACCGGGGCGCACGAGATCAGAGTTTTCAATGAACTCCAGCGGTGGCGCAGGGCTGTTGTCGCCCACAATCATCGCGCGCTGACCAGAGGGCTGCACACTCACCGGTACGCGGCTGTTGGTGTCGGTCAAAAGGATCACACGGCTGGTGCGCTCGCCTACGCCTGCGATCCGACCAACTAGGCCGATCCCATCCATGGTGGCCCATCCGTCCACGATTCCGTCACGGGCACCCACGTTCAGCAGAACAGACTGACGGAAGGGCGAGCCGCTATCGGCCAGAACCTCGCCCGAAATCTTGGTCAGCGCGGGATCAAGACGCATGTTGTTCAGGTCCAGCAGGCGCGCGTTCTCTTGTTCAAGCTGGAGCGCCGCCTCTTTCCACGCCTTCATCTGCTGCAATTCGCGGCGCAACTCGGCGTTCTGCTCGGTCAGGCGGCGATAGCTTTGCAGGTCGCGGAACAGTTCGACCGTCGCGGTCACGGGGGCCATGGCCCAATCCATGCTGGGAACAACGCGATCAATCACCGCCATGCGGAAGCGTTCCACACGGGGCGAGTCGATCCGCCAGACCAAGAAAATCGCAGACAGCAAAAGTATAAGCACCGCCAAGCCCAATCTGCGTAGCGGTGCGTAATAGTCTTCGCCGTTGTTTCCGTGCTTTGCCAAAATTTACTCCAGCACGCAGCCGCCAAGGCGGCCCATATCAGCTGTCGTAGTCGATGACGTGACGCAGCTGCTTTTCGTATTCCAGCGCTTTGCCGGTGCCCAAGGCAACGCAGTTCAGGCTGTCGTCTGCAACACTGATCGCCAAACCGGTTGCTTCGCGCAGGGCCAGATCCAACTCACCCAGCAGCGCGCCGCCACCGGTCAGCATCACGCCGCGGTCCACGATGTCTGCCGCCAGATCCGGCGGAGTCGCTTCGAGAGCGGTCATCACGGCTTCGCAGATCGACTGAACCGGTTCGCTCAGGGCTTCGGCAACTTGGCCTTGGCTGATCTCGATCTCTTTGGGCACACCGTTCAGCAGGTCGCGACCACGGATCAGCATGCAGGCACCACGGCCATCGTCGGGCATACGGGCAGTGCCGATGCTGGTCTTGATGCGCTCTGCGGTGGCTTCACCGATCAAGAGGTTATGCTGGCGGCGCAGGTAGTTGATGATCGCCTCGTCCATGCGGTCACCACCCACGCGAACCGAACGCGCGTAAACGATGTCACCCAGCGACAGAACGGCCACCTCGGTGGTACCACCGCCGATGTCCACAACCATGTTGCCGGTGGGATCGGTGATGGGCATGCCTGCACCGATCGCGGCCGCAATCGGCTCTGCAATCAGGCCAGCGCGGCGGGCACCTGCGGACAGAACCGACTGACGGATTGCACGCTTTTCAACAGGGGTTGCGCCGTGGGGCACACAGACGATGATCTTGGGTTTCGAAAAGGTCGAGCGCTTGTGCACCTTGCGGATGAAGTGCTTGATCATCTCTTCGGCGACGTCAAAGTCCGCGATGACGCCTTCGCGCATGGGTCGGATCGCCTCGATGCTGCCGGGGGTACGGCCCAGCATCAGCTTTGCATCTTCGCCAACTGCCAGCACTTTCTTGGTGCCGTCCTTGACGTGATAAGCGACCACAGAGGGCTCGGACAGGATCACACCGCGACCCTTCACGTAAACCAGAGTGTTGGCGGTGCCGAGGTCGATCGCCATGTCAGATGAAAATACGCCCTGCAAACTTCCAAGGAACGCCATTGTGGAGGCCTCACATTAAATAATTCGGTACCCGCGACTCCAAACGGGGCAGGCGTGTGACCTTATAGGGGGGCATTTCGCTGTGGAAAAGGGGCCAGAACAGTCAAATCAGCACCATTCCGCCTTTCCATAGGACCACTTGCACGGGTAAGAGGCGCTATGCTGTCCTATCAACACATCTACCACGCTGGAAATCCCGCAGATCTGCAAAAGCATATGCTTCTTGCAGCGGTGCTGTCCTATTTGACGCAAAAGGACAAACCTCTGTCCTACATCGAGACCCACTCGGGGCGCGGTCTGTACATGCTGGACGCGCCAGAGGCGGTGAAAACGGGCGAGGCCGAGGCCGGGATCACGTCTGCGCTGGCCCGCAAGGCTCTGCCCGCAGATCATCCTTATGTGCGTGCGGTGACAGCGATCCGCGAACAGCATGGCGCGACCGCCTATCCGGGCTCGCCGATGATCGCAGCGCAGTTCTTGCGCCCGATGGACAGCATCAATCTGGCCGAGTTGCACCCCCAGGAATATGCCGCCCTTCGCACGGCAATGCGCGGCACCGGAGCCAAGGTGCACAAGCAGGACGGCTTCGAGTTGGCCCAAGCCATGTGCCCGCCCACCCCGCGCCGCGGCCTCTGCCTGATCGACCCCAGCTACGAGGTCAAAGAAGACTACGCTCGCATCCCGCGAGAGATCGCGAACCTGCATCGCAAATGGAACGTGGGCATCATCGCTCTGTGGTATCCGATCCTGACCTCGGACGCCCACAAACCGATGCTGACGGCGCTGAAGTCGCAGAACCTGCCGAACGCGCTGATCCACGAGGTCCGGTTCCCGCCCGTCCGCGAAGGTCACCGCATGATCGGCTCTGGCATGTACATCGCCAATGCGCCTTGGGGCACTGAAGATGCGATGAAGCAGGTCGACAAGCTCTTCAAACGTTGAGTCTTCGTCGCACTGGCTCTTTCTGCTTTGTAAAAAATACTCACGGCGCAACGGACGCCACGTGCACCGCTGACAAAGAAAAGGGCCGGCCCGCAGGCCAGCCCCAAAACTCAACAGCCAAAGAACCGATCAGACGGTGTCTTTGTAGCTGACTTCTTTGGTGTCCTTGCCCGATTTCTGGCGGCGGACGATCAGACGATTCAGCGCGCTGACATAGGCCTTGGCGCTGGCAACCACGGTGTCGGTATCCGCCGACTGACCGGTGACAACCAGTCCGTCCTCTTCCAGACGCACGGTCACGGTGGCCTGAGCATCTGTGCCCTCGGTCACGGCGTGCACTTGATACAGCTGCAGACGTGCGCCGTGGGGGAACAGAGCCTTGACCGCGTTGAAGGTCGCATCGACGGGGCCGTCACCCTGTGCGGTGACCTGCTTGTCCTCGCCATCAACGGTCATGGTCAGATCTGCGGACTGGGGCGCTTCGGTGCCGCAGATCACGCGCAGGAATTTGACCTTCAGATGCTCGCTTGCGGGGGCGCCAGCCTGAACGAGGGCGACGATATCCTCGTCGTAGACCTCCTTCTTGCGGTCGGCGAGTTCCTTGAAGCGGACAAAGATGTCCATCAGCTCGTTGTCAGCAACGTCATAACCAAGGTCTTTGAGCTTCGCACGCAGCGCGGCGCGACCCGAGTGCTTGCCAAGCGGCAGCGAAGTGCCCGAGAGACCCACATCAGCAGGGCGCATGATCTCGAACGTTTCGGCGTTCTTGAGCATACCATCCTGGTGGATACCGCTCTCGTGAGCAAAGGCGTTCTTGCCCACGATCGCCTTGTTGTACTGGACGTTAAAGCCCGAGGCCGACGCGACACGGCGCGAGATGTTCATGATCTTGGTGGTGTCGATGCCTGTGGTGAAAGGCATGATGTCGTTGCGCACTTTCAGTGCCATCACGACTTCTTCCAGCGCGGTGTTGCCCGCACGCTCGCCAAGGCCGTTGATGGTGCATTCGATCTGGCGCGCGCCACCCTCGACAGCCGCCAGAGAGTTCGCGGTCGCCATGCCAAGGTCGTTGTGGCAGTGGGTCGCGAAAGTGATCTCGTCCGCGCCGGGCACGGTTTCGATCAGGCGGCGGATCAGGTCTGCACTCTCACGCGGAGCGGTGTAGCCCACGGTGTCGGGGATATTGATGGTGGTCGCGCCAGCCTTGATCGCGATCTCGATCACGCGGCACAGATAGTCCCACTCGGTGCGGGTGGCGTCCATTGGCGACCACTGCACGTCGTCCACCAGATTTCGGGCGTGGGTCACGGTCTCGTGGATGCGCTCGGCCATCTGATCCTGATCAAGGTTCGGGATGGCGCGGTGCAGGGGCGATGTGCCGATAAAGGTGTGGATGCGCGGCTTGGCGGCGTTGCGCACAGCCTCAGCGCAGCGGTCGATATCTTTGAAGTTCGCGCGGGCAAGGCCACAGATTGTGGCGTTCTGGCTGCGCTGCGCGATCTCGGATACGGCGCGGAAGTCGCCTTCGGATGCGATCGGGAAGCCCGCTTCGATGATGTCGACACCCATCTGGTCCAGAAGCTCTGCAATCTCGAGCTTTTCATCGTGGGTCATGGTTGCGCCGGGGCTTTGCTCGCCGTCACGCAGGGTAGTGTCGAAAATTTTGACGCGGTTGGTCGCAGTGGTCATAGGAATCTCGCTTTATTCTCCGAAGCCCGAGGGCTGTTCATGGGTAAACAGGGGCGCGATAGATAACTCCTCTGAGCGGACGCGCCCATCGGGCACGCTCAGAGGCGAGTTAGGAGAAGTAGGGACAGGGCCTGTGCAAGAGCACGGCCAGCAGGTGCGTTCGACGCAATATGTCCCATCATCATCATGGGCGGCATCTATACATGCCGATGCGGGGAAGAAAAGAGCAGATTTGTTGATAGGGGCCGGAGCGGCCCTAAGTGCCTATGCCAGAAGGGGTTCGCAGGCTATGGGCCGCGCGCCGTTGAGTATTTTCGCAAAGCAGAAAGCTGAAGTGGGGGCGCATGAAACGGGCATTGGTGATCGGGGCATCGGGGGGAATCGGATCGGCCATGTGCGCGGAGTTAACGCGGCGCGGATATGATGTCGTTGGCGTGTCACGATCCGTGGATGGGCTGGATGTGACGGATGAGGTCTCTGTTGCCGAAGTTCTGGGTCGGCTGGAAGGGTCGTTTGAAGTGGTGTTCAATGCCACGGGTGCCTTGGAGGTGGATGGCGCTGTGCCCGAGAAGTCTGTGCGTCAGTTGGATGCCAAAGCGATGGCGGATCAGTTTGCGGTGAACTGCATCGGGCCGGCCTTGGTTCTAAAGCATGCGGTTCGGTTACTGCCGAAAGAGGGGCGGTCGGTGATGGCGGTTTTGTCGGCGCGAGTTGGCAGTATCGGGGATAATCGGTTGGGGGGCTGGCACAGCTATCGCGCGGCCAAAGCGGCGGTGAACCAGATCGTGCGGGGGGCGGCGATTGAACTGGGGCGGACGCATAAGGATCATATCTGTGTTGCCCTGCATCCGGGAACGGTGGCGACCGAGTTTACCCGCAAATACTTGGGGCGGCATCCGGCGGTTTCGGCTGAGGACGCGGCGATGCGTCTGCTGAATGTCTTGGAGGGGCTGACGGTCGAACAGTCCGGTGGATTTTACGATTACGCGATGAAGGAGATTCCGTGGTGAGCCAGAAACGACGCTTGATTCTGGTTCTGGGGGACCAGCTGTCCATGGACTTGTCTGCTCTGCGCGAAGGGGACAAGGACCGCGATGTGGTGGTGATGGCAGAGGTCGGGGACGAGGCGACCTATGTGAAGCATCATCCGAAGAAGATCGCATTTCTGTTCGCGGCGATGCGCAAGTTCGCGAAGGCCTTGGAGGATGATGGCTGGCAGGTTGCGTATAAGCGGTTTGAAGAGGAGGGCAGCGACAGCATTTGTGGCGAGTTGATGCGCCGCGCCAAAGAGTTAGATGCCTATGAGGTGATCGCGACGGAGCCTGGGGAGTTCCGTCTGATCAGTGCGCTGGAGAACTGTCCGGTCAGTGTGCACATGTTTAACGATGACCGCTTTCTGGCCTCGCACACCGAGTTTCAGGACTGGGCCGAGGGGCGCAAATCCCTGCGGATGGAGTACTTCTATAGAGATATGCGACGGAAAACGGGTCTGCTCATGGATGGGGATGATCCGGTCGAGGGCAAATGGAATTTTGACCACGACAATCGCAAGCCCGCGCCTGATGATGTGAGCCACGACGGCCCCCTGCGATTTGAACCCGATGACGAGGTGCAAGAGGTTCTGGATCTGGTGGCCGAGCGTTTCGACAGCCATTTTGGCGATCTGGATGGCTTCTTTTTCGCGACCACGCGCGAGCAGGCGCTGGAGGCGATGCGGGACTTCATGAAGAACGCGTTGCCCAAATTTGGGGACTTTCAGGACGCGATGCTGACGGACCAGAAATGGCTTTATCACTCGATCTTGTCGCCCTATATCAACGCTGGGCTTTTGAACCCGCTGGAGGTCTGCGAGGCCGCCGCGAAGGAATATGAAGACGGCAACGCCCCGATCAACGCGGTCGAAGGGTTCATCCGGCAGATCATCGGTTGGCGGGAATATGTGCGTGGCATTTATTTCCTTCAGGGTCCGGATTACATGGCCAGCAACGCGTTGGATCATGGGCGCAAGCTGCCTGCCTTCTATTGGGGCGCTGAGACCAAGATGAAATGCGTGGAATGCGCGGTGAAGGTTACCCAAGAGGAGGCCTATGCCCACCACATTCAGCGCCTGATGATCACCGGCAATTTCGCGCTCTTGGCGGGGGTTGATCCGGCTGAGGTGCACGAGTGGTACTTGGGCGTTTATGCGGATGCGTATGAGTGGGTCGAGGCGCCGAATACAATCGGGATGAGCCAGTTTGCCGACGGGGGGCTATTGGGGTCCAAGCCCTATGTCAGCTCTGGCAGCTACATCAACCGGATGTCTGATCACTGCAAATCCTGCCATTACAAAGTGAGCAAAAAGACGGGTGAGGGGGCCTGCCCGTTTAACCTGCTGTACTGGCATTTTCTGGATCGTCACCGCGAGCGGTTCGAGAAAAACCCGCGTATGGGCAACATGTATCGCACATGGGACCGGATGGACGAAGAGCACCGCGAAACGGTGCTCTCTGAGGCGGATAGCCTGCTGCGCCGGATGGATCAGGGCGCGGTGATTTGACAAAGCCGCTTATTCTGCTGCGGGCTCGGTGGTCTCTGCCGGTGCGTCTTCGGCAGGTGGCTCTGTGCTTTCAGCAGGAGCGTCTGCGTCGGTGCTCTCTGCAGGCACTTCGGGGACGTCAGGTGCTGCGTCAGTCGGGGCCTCGCCAGCCTCTTCGCTCACCAATGCGCCGTTGTCCCACTGCCCCTCGGTTTGCTGGCCGGTGGTGTATCGCATGACGCCAAAGCCCTGGCGTTTGCCCTCGACAAAGGCGCCTTGGTAGACGTCGCCGTTGGCGTAGGTCGCGATGCCTTCGCCGCTGATTTCGCCGTTCTTCCATGCGCCTTCGTATCGGAAGCTGTCGGGCATTGTGATTGTGCCGGTGCCCTCGCGTTTGCCTTTGACGAAGTCTCCTTCGTAGACGGTGCCGTCGGCATAGGTCGCTTTGCCGGTGCCTTGACGTTCGCCATTCACCCACGCGCCTTCGTAGCGGTAGCCGTCGGGCATGGTCAGGACGCCTTGGCCATCGTTGCGGGCGTTTTTGAAACCGCCCTCGTAGACCAAGCCGTTGGTGTAGGTGATTTTGCCCTCGCCCTCGATCACGCCCGAGGCCCAATCGCCGGTGTAGCTGTTGCCATCGGGATAACGGATGGTGCCGCGGCCATCGGGCAAGCCCTTGGCGACTTCGCCCACATAGACCGAGCCGTCGGGGTAGGTCATTTTGCCCCGTCCCTGAATTTCGCCGCTGACCCAGTCGCCGTTGTAAACGTAGCCGTCCGCACCGGTGAACGTGCCTTGGCCGTGGCGCTGGTCGTTCTCGAACGCGCCCTCGTAGGTGTCGCCGTTAGAGTAGGTAACTTTGCCCTGACCTTGGCGTTTGCCATCGACCAATTCACCTTCGTAGATGTCGCCATTGGCGAGGGTCAGTTTGCCCGCGCCATTGATCTGACCGTCGGACCACGTGCCCTGATAGGTGAGGCCATCGGACATGGTCAAAGTGCCTTCGCCCGCGCGGGTGCCGTCTTTGATCTCGCCTTCATAGACTGCGCCGTCGGGATAGGTGATCGTGCCGCGTCCCTCTTTGACGCCGTTGGCCCAGTCGCCCTCGTAGACATAGCCGCCCGGGCTCTCCATCCGGCCTTTGCCGTGGTGCATCGCCTTCAGGAAACCGCCCTCGTAGTGGACGCCGGTCGCGTAGTCGGCCACGCCTTGGCCAGTGATCTCACCCGCGACCCAATCGCCCTCATAGGTGCCGCCATCGGCAAAGGTGATCTTGCCCACGCCGTCGGGTTTGCCTTTGGCGAATTGGCCGACATAGACCGATCCGTTGGGAAAGCGTGCCTCGCCCTGACCGCGGATTTCACCCGCGACCCAATCGCCGGTGTATGTGAATCCATTGGGCAGGCGATAGGTGCCGGTGCCATCCTGTAGGCCGTCCTTGAACGTCCCCTCATAGATGCCGCCGTCGTCATATTGCTTGGTAATAACCTCGCCCGTGTCTTGTGCCAGAACCGATCCGCCTAACATCACGGCAAGTACAGTCGTCGCCGCAAAGCTTTTGAAATCGCGCATCTTTCACTCCTCTTACGGGGAAGTTCCCAGTAAACAACCTACATCGGACCCTAATTCACCCCCCGACTTCGGGCAACGGATTTCGCGCGATCTCTTTCCCTCGGGCCGCATTCTGATAAAGCGGTGGGGACGCGACCCCTGCATATGACCGCAAGAGGCTATCGACATGACCCAGAGTTTCCGCCTGACCATGGCCCAATTGAACCCCGTGATGGGGGATCTGTCGGGCAACGCCAACCGGGTGCGTCAGGTTTGGGCCGAGGCGAAAGAGGCCGGATCGGACTATGTTGTCTGCCCCGAGATGTTCCTCTTGGGCTACAACCCGCAGGATCTGGTGATGAAGCCTGCCTTGCAGAACGCCTGTATGGAGCAGCTGCAAGCGCTGGCCGCCGACTGTGCCGATGGTCCCGCGATTGGCATTGGCGCGCCTGTGATGGTCGGCCCGAACCTGCACAACGGGTATTTTGTCCTGCACGGTGGCAAAATCAGCGCCCAACTGCTGAAGCATCACCTGCCCAACTACAACGTCTTTGACGAACAGCGAACCTTCAAATCCGGCGACATGAACGGCCCCTATGTGCTGAACGGTGTCCGCATCGGCACCCCCATCTGCGAGGACGCGTGGTACGAAGACGTAGCCGAAACGCTGGCCGAAACCGGTGCCGAGTTTCTGGTGGTCCCCAATGGCTCGCCCTATCGTCGCGACAAGTACGACACGCGCCTGACCCACATGGTGTCTCGCGTGATCGAGAATGACATGCCGCTGGTCTACGTGAACATGGTCGGTGGTCAGGACGATCAAGCGTTCGATGGCGGCTCGTTCGTGCTGGACCGTGGCGGCAAACTGGCGGCCCTGCTGCCTGTGTTCGAAGAGGCCGTGGCCCACATCACCCTGAACCGCACCGATGACGGCTGGGAAGCTGAGCAAGCCCCGTTGGCCGACCACCCCGATGCGTGGGAACAGGACTACCACGCAATGGTCGTCACCCTGCGCGATTACCTCGGCAAGTCCGGTTTCAAGAAGGTGCTCTTGGGCCTGTCCGGCGGCATCGACTCGGCCTTGGTCGCGATGGTCGCCGTGGACGCGATCGGCGCGGACAACGTGCGCTGCATCATGCTGCCGTCCGAATACACCTCTGAACACTCGCTCGAGGACGCCAAAGAGATCGCCGAAAACCTTGGCGTCAAATACCACACCGTCCCGATCACGCCCGCCCGCGATGCGTTTACCGAGACGCTGGCCCCCATGTTCGAAGGCATGGCCCAGGACGTGACCGAGGAAAACATCCAGTCCCGTATTCGTGGCACCATCCTGATGGCGCTGTCCAACAAGTTCGGGGAAATGCTGCTGACCACCGGCAACAAATCGGAAATGGCCACCGGCTATTGCACGATCTACGGCGACATGAACGGCGGCTACAACCCGATCAAGGACTTGTACAAAACCCGCGTGTTCGAGACATGCCGCTGGCGCAACGCTCATCACCGCCCGTGGATGAAGGGCCCCGAAGGCGAGGTCTGCCCGCCCCGTATCATCACCAAGCCCCCCAGTGCGGAACTCCGTCCCGACCAAAAGGACGAGGACAGCCTGCCACCCTATGACGTGCTGGACGCGATCCTGACCGCGCTGGTCGATCACGAAGAGTCAGTAGATGATCTGGTCTCGCGCGGGTACGACCACGCGGACGTCAAACGGGTCGAACACCTACTCTACATTAACGAGTGGAAGCGCTACCAAGCGGCCCCAGGCACGCGTCTGACGAACAAGGCCTTCTGGATGGACCGCCGCTATCCCATCGTGAATCGCTTCCGGACCGGAAAGTGACGCCACTGATCATATACGAGCGCCCAGGTTGGGCGCGCGTGACATGGACCCTCGCTTTTGGGGCCCTTCTGATCAGTCCAACCTCTTTTCTGGTTTGCATTTCTATAGGTCTGCGTAGCGGGTTTTCGAACCTCATTCTGGTGCTGTTGCCACTCTGTGCGCTGATCACGTTGGTCGCCGCAGGTCGCCTTTGGCAGGGCGATAGGTTCATCGCGGACGCAAAGGTGGTGCTGCGCGCGGATGCCCGCGGAATTCATACTCTGTCTGACGGCTTTCTCGCGTGGCAGGACTTCAACCGAGTGCGACGCGTGTCTCTAGGGAATGGCGGGACGATCTACCAAATTTTGCGGCACCCATCCGACTCCGTTTTCGCCGAACTTCAGGCAAGTCAGGTCTTTGGCGACTTCAGTGATCTTGGGGATGCCCTGAGCCTCGCCAAAGAAACGGCAATGCGTGAAAAGGCGAGACCAAGATAGTCGCACTCCGGCTCGAAAATTCTGTCGCCTTTCATCCCTCATGTCGCAATCTGGCCAGACGACTCAGGGCTCGAGCCCTAGCGGAGCGCTTCCGATTTTGATTTCTACGGACGCCCCCAATGATCACTGTGCACCAGATACCGGACGCGTTTTCGTCCGCCGAATGTGACCGCATCGTCGAGATCGCAAATGCCGCGATCCCCAGCGATGCCAAGTTGGTTCGCGACCAGAAAGATCACAACTACCGCCGCGCGGAACTGGTCTGGCTGGACGAGGTCTCGGACACCGATTGGGTGATGGACCGAATTCTGCAACTGGTACGGGTGGCAAACCGCGATGTGTTTGATTTCGACATCAGCGAGTTTTCAGAAAGCGCCCAAGTCGCCACCTACCGCGCCAGCTCTGGCGGTCATTTCGACTGGCATTCTGATGTTGGCGAAGGCCGTATCGCCAGCCGCCGCAAACTCACGATGGTCGTGCAACTTTCGGAAACGGACGCCTATCAAGGCGGCAAGCTCGAGATCATGACCGGCCGCGATTGCATCGCCGCAAACACCGCCCGCGGAACAGCAACGCTGTTCCCCAGCTTCATGATGCACCGAGTTACTCCTGTCACCAACGGCACCCGCCAAAGCCTCACGATTTGGAGCCACGGAACGCCTTTCCGCTAACAAAGCAAAAGGGGCCACACGGGCCCCTCTTTCTTGGTCAAAGTACCCTCGCCGAAGGCAGCGCGGCATCAGCCGCGCCCCGCTATCCGACGAATTCGCTCTTCGCGTAGCCCTGAATGTACAGCAGAGCGCTCAGGTCACCGTTGTTGATGCGGATATCGCACTGCGCCGCGACCGAGGGCTTGGCGTGCAGTGCCACACCTGCACCGGCCAGCCCCAGCATCCCCAGATCGTTTGCGCCATCGCCCACGGCTACGACGTCTGCCGCAGTAATCCCTAGACGCGCGGTGATCTCTTCCAGCGCCTGAACCTTGGCTTCGCGGCCCAGAATCGGACGACCCACGTCTCCGGTCAGTTCGCCATCTGCCGCGACCAGGGTGTTCGCGCGGTTTTCGTCAAAGCCTAGTTCTGCCGCCACTTTCGCAGTGAACGCAGTGAACCCGCCCGACACCAGCGCACAGTAACCACCGTGCGCCTTCATGGTTGCCAGCAGCTCTCGACCGCCGGGCATAAAGGTGATGCGCTCGGCCAGAACCTTGTCGATGACGCTCTCGGGCAGGCCTTTCAGCAGGCCCACGCGCTCGGTCAGGGCGCCTTCGAAATCCAGCTCGCCGTTCATGGCGCGGGCGGTGATGTCTTTGACACGCTCACCGACACCCGCCTCGTCGGCCAACTCGTCGATGCATTCCTGCTGGATCATGGTGCTGTCCATATCGGCCAGTAGCATCTTCTTTTTGCGACCCTCCGCAGGCTGGATCACCAGATCGACGCCTTGCTTCTGCAGGTCTTCCCACACGTCCCAGCGGTTGTCCGGAATCACATCCAGTGAAAACTCGGCCGCCACATCAGGGCAAAGCCACTGGATATCGCCTCCGCCCCACGCATTGCGCAGAGAATCAACGAGCATGGTTTCCAGCACAGGAGTCGCGGGATTGGTCAGAAGCGTTGCCACATACATGAGGGGAAGTTTCCTATAGGGAACAAGATGGTCGTTTTTGCGGTCTCAAGCGGCGCTATAGCGACAAATTGGCTATTGTGAAAGCCCGCGAACGCTCGTATCTGCGTCAACGGGACACCTCTCCCCAACGAGAGGCGATTATCTGGAAGGGTACCAGCAATGGCTATCGCACAACCGGCAACGCGGCCGGCAAACCCGCGTTTTTCTTCTGGCCCCTGCGCCAAAATCCCCACATTCAAGCTGGAAATGCTGTCGGACGCTGCTTTGGGCCGTTCGCACCGCGCCGCTGTGGGCAAGGACAAGCTGAAGGCTGCCATCGAAGAAACCCGTGACATTCTCGGCATCCCCGCTGACTACAAAATCGGCATCGTTCCCGCATCCGACACCGGTGCGGTTGAAATGGCCATGTGGTCGCTGCTGGGTGCCCGCAAAGCGACCATGGTCGCTTGGGAAAGCTTTGGCTCTGGCTGGGTCAGCGACGTGGTCAAGCAGCTGAAAATCGACGCAGAGGTCAAAGAAGCCGGTTACGGCGAGATCGTAGATCTGGCGTCCATCGACTACACCACTGACGTTGTCTTCACCTGGAACGGCACCACCTCGGGTGTGCGCGTTGCCAATGGCGATGCGATCCCCGCCGACCGCGAAGGTCTGACCATCTGCGACGCCACCTCGGCCGCATTTGCGCAGGACCTGCCTTGGGACAAACTGGATGTGACCACCTTCTCCTGGCAGAAGGTCATGGGCGGCGAAGCGGCTCACGGTATGCTGATCCTGAGCCCCCGTGCAGTTGAGCGTCTGGAAAGCTACACCCCCGCATGGCCGATGCCCAAGATCTTCCGCATGACCAAAGGCGGCAAGCTGATCGACGGTATCTTCCGCGGCGAGACTATCAACACCCCCTCGATGCTGGCTGTTGAGGATTATCTGGTTGCTCTGGAATGGGCTCGCAACATCGGCGGTCTGCCCGCTCTGATGGCGCGCGCAGATGCAAACGCCAAAGTCATCTGGGATTTCTGCGAGCAGAAAGACTGGGTAGCGAACCTGGCGGTGAACGACGAAAACCGCTCGAACACCTCGGTCTGCCTGAAGTTCACCGACGACCGCATTCAGGACGGCGCGGCATTCGCCAAGGCTGTCGCCAAGCGTCTGGAAAAAGAAGGCGTTGCGCTGGACATCGGTGCATACCGTGACGCGCCCGCAGGTCTGCGCATCTGGTGTGGTGCGACTGTGGAAACCGCCGATGTCGAGGCTCTGATGCCTTGGCTTGAGTGGGCCTTCGAAGCTGAAATCGAAGCGCAAGCTTAAGCTGATCCCCTTGGGGGCGCCGTGCCGCCCCCGACCTTCCCCATAGAATTCTCAGATCAAAGGACCATCAAAATGGCTCCCAAAGTTCTCGTATCCGACAGCCTGTCCGAAACCGCCGTTCAGATCTTCCGTGACCGCGGCATCGAAGTCGATTTCATGCCCCAACTGGGCAAAGACAAAGAAAAGCTGGCCGAAGTCATCGGCAAGTATGACGGTCTGGCCATCCGCTCGGCGACCAAAGTCACCCCCTCGCTGCTCGAGCACGCCACCAACTTGAAAGTGGTTGGCCGCGCAGGCATCGGCACCGACAACGTCGACAAAGAAGCCTCGTCGAAAAAGGGTGTGATCGTCATGAACACCCCCTTCGGCAACATGATCACCACTGCTGAGCACGCCATCGCAATGATGTTCGCAGTTGCCCGCCAGATCCCCGAGGCGTCGGAATCGACCCACGCGGGCAAGTGGGAAAAGTCCAAGTTCATGGGCGTTGAGCTGACCGGCAAGACCCTTGGCGTCATCGGCGCAGGCAACATCGGTGGCATCGTTTGCGACCGTGCGCGCGGCCTGAAGATGAAGGTCATCGCATTCGACCCCTACCTGTCGGAAGAAAAAGCCGAGAAGATGCAGGTCGAGAAAGTCGAGCTGGAAGAGCTGCTGAAGCGCGCTGACTTCATCACCCTGCACGTTCCGCTGACCGACGGCACCCGTAACATCCTGTCCAAAGAGAACCTTGCGAAGACCAAGAAGGGCGTTCGCATCATCAACTGTGCCCGCGGTGGTCTGGTTGACGAAGAGGCTCTGGCAGAGCTGCTGAAGTCCGGCCACGTGGCTGGCGCAGCCTTCGACGTGTTCGCAGAAGAGCCCGCGAAAGAGAACGTTCTGTTCAACCTGCCCAACGTTGTCTGCACCCCTCACCTGGGCGCATCGACCACCGAAGCACAGGAAAACGTTGCTCTGCAGGTCGCCGAGCAGATGTCCAACTACCTGCTGACCGGTGCTGTTGAAAACGCGCTGAACATGCCCTCGATCACCGCCGAAGAAGCCAAGGTCATGGGCCCCTGGATCGAACTGGCAGGTCACGAAGGTGCGTTCATCGGCCAGATGACCGACGAAGCGATCACCGCGATCAACGTTCTGTACGACGGCGTGTCGGCTGACATGAACACCGACGCGCTGACCTCGGCTGTTGTGGCTGGCATCATGCAGGCGACCAACCCCGACGTGAACATGGTTTCGGCTCCTGTCATCGCCAAAGAGCGCGGCGTGAAAATCTCGACCACCACGCAGGACAAGTCGGGCGCATTCGAAGGCTACATCAAAGTGACCGTCGTCACCGAGAAGCGTGAGCGTTCGATTGCAGGCACCGTGTTCAGCGACGGCAAACCGCGCTTCATCCAGATCAAAGGCATCAACATCGACGCCGAGATCGGTGAGCACATGCTCTACACCACCAACGACGACGTACCGGGCATCATCGGTACTCTGGGTGGCGTGCTGGGTGACAACGGTGTCAACATCGCGAACTTCACCTTGGGCCGTAAGGCATCGGGCGACGAAGCGATCGCTTTGCTCTACGTAGACGCTCCCATCGATGCGACTGTTGTTTCGGCGCTGAAAGAGACCGGCAAGTTCAAGCAGGTCAAGCCGCTTCAATTCGACGTCAAGTAATCACCTTTTAGGTGTGCTAGAGATCGGCCTGTCGCAGAAATGCGGCAGGCTTTTTCATTTCGGAGGTTTCATGCGCTGCTACGCGATTGGCGATATCCACGGTCACTTGGACAAACTGCACGGCGTACACCGCTTGATTGAACTGGACCGTGCGCGGACCGGAGACATGGATGCGCCCGTGATCCATCTGGGGGATTACGCCGACCGAGGGCCGAATGTGCGCGGGGTCTTGGATTTTCTGATGGCGGGCGAGGCGGAAGGAAGGCCTTGGATCAACCTTCTTGGGAACCACGACCGGATGATGTGGCACTTTCTGCAACCGATCGAGCAGCCTGATCCCCTACGTCACGACCTGCATTGGCTGATGTTGGACATCAATATCGGCGGGCGTAAAACGCTGGCCTCGTATGGCGTGGATGTGTCGAACGACCGCCCGGTGGCTGAAATCCATGCCGAAGGCCGCGCCAAAGTCCCGGCGGAACATTTGGATTTCATTGCGGGCCTGCGTGAATACTACCCGACTGACGAGGTCTTCTTTTGCCATGCCGGCGTGCGCCCCGGTGTGCCGCTTGATCAGCAGGTGCAGGACGATCTGGTGTGGATTCGCGGCCCGTTCCACGAGCACGAAGGCAGCTTTGGCCCACTGATCCTGCATGGCCACACGCATCTGGACCGGATCACCCATTTCGGAAACCGCGTGGATATCGATACAGGTGCCGCGTACGGCGGTCCAATCTCTGCAGTGGTCGTCGAGGGACGGGATATCTGGCAACTGACCGAAGAGGGGCGTGTGCCCGTGCGACCGCATGTGACCGCTGGATAAAGAAAGGGGAAGAGGCTTCGCAACTCTCCCCCTTTTTTGACAAAGGACTTTAACTTCAACGCATCGTTGGGGCGATGCAGCCCGCAATCGCGGGAATTGCCACCGATCCGCGCTAATTGCGGGTGAGGCTGACGGCAGAGAACTCTGAAATGAGCCACTCGGGGACACAACGTCAGCCTAGGCGAAAGGTTCCACGCGAAAAATATCCGATGCTGCAGGCGCGAAATTGCGGAATTGGAGCTTCTAGGTCCAATCGAGAACAATTTTACCCGACTTGCCCGAGCGCATGGTCTCGAACGCTTTAATATACTCGTCTTTCGCAAACCGGTGGGTGATGACGCGGCTCACATCGAGCCCGTTTTGCAGCATGGCAATCATCTTGTACCAGGTCTCGAAAATCTCGCGGCCGTAGACGCCTTTGATGGTGATCGCTTTGAAAACGATTCGAGACCAGTCCACGGGGCTCTTGCCCGGCGGAATCCCCAGCAAGGCAATTCGCCCGCCCATCACCAGCGCCTCGACCATCTGATCCAAGGCTTGCTGGTTGCCTGACATCTCTAGCCCGACATCGAAGCCTTGGGTCATTTTCAGGCGTGCGATGATGTCCTTCAGGTCTTCCTTGGCCACGTTCACGGGGGTCACATCCGCGACCTGACCGGCCAAGGCCAGACGGTCGGGGTTCACATCCGTAATCACCACATGGCGCGCACCAGCGTGACGTGCAACGGCTGCGGCCATAATCCCGATGGGGCCTGCGCCGGTGATCAGCACGTCCTCGCCCAACAGATCGAAACTCAGCGCCGTGTGCACTGCATTCCCTAGCGGGTCGAGAATCGCGCCAATGTCGTCGCTGATCTCCTCGGGCAGGGGCACCACGTTAAAGGCAGGCAGTCGCAGGTATTCGGCAAAGGCACCTTGTTCATTCACCCCGATCCCCCGCGTTTCGGGGTCCAGATGGAACCGACCCGCGCGGCTCTGACGACTGGTTTTGCCGATCAGGTGTCCTTCGCCGCTGCAACGCTGGCCGATGGACAGCCCTTCGACATTGCGGCCCATGTCGACGATTTCACCGGCGAATTCGTGGCCCGTGACCAGCGGGACGGGAACGGTTTTCTGCGCCCACTCGTCCCAGTTCCAAATGTGGATGTCGGTCCCGCAGATGCCGGTTTTCTTGACGCGGATCAGCACGTCATCGGGGCCTATCTCGGGCACGGGACGCTGTTCTTGCCAGAGGCCGACAGCAGGCTGCGCTTTGACCAGCGCGCTCATGGTGTTGGGGCGGGTCATGCGATCACTCCGGTCTTGCGGCCCGCGTTGGCGAATGCGTTCAGGCCGAAATCCAAGTCCTCGCGGGTCAGGGCGGCGTTCATCTGGGTGCGGATGCGGGCTTGGCCCTTGGGCACCACGGGGAAGAAGAAGCCCGAGACATAGACACCTTCTTCGAACAGAGCGTTGGCCATGTCTTGGGCCTTTTGCGCCTCGCGGAGCATGACGGGGATGATGGGGTGCTCACCGGGCAGCAGGTCAAAGCCTAGGTCGGTCAGCCCCGCCCGCCAGTATTTCGCGTTCTCGAACAGTTGTGCCCGCAGGTTGTCGCCCCGTTCCACAAGGTCCAGCGCCTTGATCCCAGCGGCCACCACCGACGGTGGCAGAGCATTCGAGAACAGATAGGGCCGCGCGCGCTGGCGCAGCAGGTCGATTACGGGTTGGGGACCGGCGATGTAGCCGCCCAAAGCGCCGCCCAAAGCCTTGCCCAAGGTGCCGGTCAGGATGTCCACGTCAACGCCTTGGTGCGCTGCGGTCCCTGCGCCTTTGGGGCCCATGAAGCCGGTCGAGTGGCAGTCGTCCACCATGGTGATCGCGCCGTATTGCGCGGCCAAGTGGGTGATCTGCGGCAGGTTCGCCAGATAGCCGTCCATGCTGAACACGCCGTCCGTGGCGATCATGATGTGACGAGCGCCAGCCTCGCGGGCTTCGATCAGTTTGGCCTCAAGATCCGCCATATCGGAATTGGCGTAGCGGTAGCGCCGCGCTTTGCACAGACGGATGCCGTCGATGATCGAGGCATGGTTCAGTGCGTCAGAAATAATCGCATCTTCGGGCCCCAGCAGGGGTTCGAACAGCGCGCCATTTGCGTCGAAGCACGCGGCGAACAGAATCGCGTCGTCTTTGCCAAGGAACTCGGCCAGTCGCTGCTCCAACTCGCGGTGCAGGTCCTGAGTGCCGCAAATGAACCGGACCGAGGCCATGCCGTATCCATGATCATCCATCGCACCCTTGGCGGCGGCGATCAGCTCGGGGTGGTCGGCCAGTCCCAAATAGTTGTTTGCGCAGAGGTTCAGCACTTTGCGATCGCCCACAGACACCCAACCGGACTGGGGCGAGGTGATCATCCGCTCCCGTTTAAACAGCCCGTCGTTTTCGATCTCGTGCAGGGTTTCTGTGATCTGGTTCAGAAATGCGGTCGTCATGAATCACCTCCGTGTTTCCACAAGGGTAGCATGACGGAGGAAAATCCAAAATACCGGATTTCTGTTTTAGGGGAATATTTCCGGGATTGCGGAAATATGGGGTCGCACGGGGCGTTTAGGCATCCTGAACCACCAGAAACACCTGCGCAGGGCCAGCCTCGGCGCTGATCGTGTGGGGCTGGTCGACCGGATAACGAGCCGTGTCACCTGGCCCAAGCATCTCGACCTTATCGCCCGCCTTGATACGAACATTACCACTAATGACCGTCAAATGTTCCCGTGCTCCGCGTTTATGAGGGGCACTGTCTAGAATCCCGCTGTCCTGAAACCGGATGTCGTAGACTTCGTGGCGACCGACTTCCTCGGGCGGGGAGAGAATGCGGATCGAACATCCTTGGCCCGCGTTTGCGATCAACGGGACGTTCGCGTTACGCAGCACTTCGATGCCTGCAGGTTCGTCCACGCCTTCCAGCAGCCCTGCGAAATCCACTTGCAGGGCGCGGGTCAGGTTCCACAGGGTCGCGATGGTCGGGCTGGATTCCCCACGCTCGATTTGGCTGACCATGCTGCGGGACACGCCCGACAGCTTGGCGACCGCATCCAGTGACAGCCCTTTGTCCCGACGCGCGGTGCGCAGGCGGGAGGGCAGCAGGGACAGGACTTCGGTTTCGGGGGTGGAGGCTTCATCCGTCATAGCGGAACTAAGCCCCCGCACAAGCCCCAAAGTCAAGCGATCCGGCCCCGAAATCTGACCCCACGTTTTTATGACAGGCCGCTCTTTGCGGCGTTAACTTACCTGCAATCACAGGGGGAGGGAGCACCCATGACAGGTATCGTAATTCTAGGCGGCGCACGGACCGCGATTGGCACGTTCGGCGGCAGTTTGGCGGGGATCGAGCCAGCGGCTTTGGGGACAATCACGGCCAAAGCGGCGATGGAGCGGGCCGGCGTCGCACCGGATCAGATCGGCCACGTTGCCTATGGTCACATCATCAACACACAGCCGCGCGACATGTATCTGTCGCGTGTCGCCGCGATGGATGCGGGCATTCCCGACAGCGTGCCTGCGATGAACGTGAACCGGCTCTGCGGGTCGGGCGTGCAGGCCATTATCTTGGCTGCGCAATCCCTGATGCTGGGGGATGCAGATTATGCGCTGGCAGGCGGTGCAGAGAGCATGAGCCGTTCGCCCTATATCGTGCCGGGTGCGCGCTGGGGCACCAAGATGGGTGATATGCAGGCGCAGGACATGATGCTGGGGGCGCTGAACTGTCCCTTTGGCACAGGCCACATGGGGATCACCGCTGAAAACGTGGCGAGCGAGCATAATGTGAGCCGCGAAGATCAGGACGCCTTTGCCGTGGAAAGCCAGCGCCGCACCGCCGCTGCAATCGAAGCAGGCTACTTCGCTGAGCAGATCGTGCCGGTCGAGGTGAAGCGAAAACGCGATCTGGTGCCCTTTGACACTGATGAGCATCCCAAGGCGACGACGCTGGAAACGCTGGCTGGACTGCGGCCTGCCTTCCAAAAGGGCGGCTCTGTCACAGCGGGCAACGCGAGTGGCCTGAACGACGGCGCGGCGTCGCTGGTTTTGGCGCGTGAAGAGGCAGCGACAGCCGCGGGCCTGACACCCCGCGCTCGGATCATCGGGTATGCTCACGCAGGTGTGCGGCCAGAAGTCATGGGCATCGGTCCTGTGCCCGCCGTGGAAGCCTTGTTGGCCAAAACTGGTCTGACCGTGGACGACTTCGACGTGATCGAGTCGAACGAAGCCTTCGCCGCGCAGGCCATCGCAGTGAACCGCGAACTGGGTCTTGATCCTGCCAAGGTGAACCCGAACGGCGGCGCGATTGCGTTGGGTCATCCGGTGGGTGCAACCGGCGCGATCATCACCGTCAAAGCTATGTACGAGCTGGAACGGATCGGTGGCAAGCGCGCCCTGATCACCATGTGCATTGGTGGTGGCCAAGGGATCGCGCTGGCGATTGAGCGCTAAAGTCACCGTAATTTAAGAGCCTATTCACCCTGTTCCGTCAGGTTGCCCCTATTCGGAACAGGGAATCGGCTCATGGATCTGGCCTCCAGACTGGCTCAGGAACGACGTGCGCGGCTGGCTGCGGAACGCTTGCTCGAGATGAAGCAAGAAGAGCTAAGTGCGGCCAATCGCAAGTTGGGCCGCCATGCCCAAGCACTGTCCGCCGACCTCGCCGAGTCCCGAAACGAAGTCGAGACGATCCGCAAGGATCACAGCCGTGTCCTAGTTGATCTCGGCGTCGCAATGACCAAAGCCGAGGTCGCCGAAATGCGCCTTTGGCAAGCGATCGAAGCGGTGCAGGATGGGTTTGCCCTATTTGACGAAAACGCGCGGCTGATCCTAGCGAAC
This sequence comes from Alphaproteobacteria bacterium, assembly GCA_030433335.1. Taxonomy (GTDB): domain Bacteria; phylum Pseudomonadota; class Alphaproteobacteria; order Rhodobacterales; family Rhodobacteraceae; genus Donghicola. The sequence continues at coordinate 49,761 of JAUILL010000022.1, forward strand.
AGGGCATATCTGCAAATTTTTGACGGTCTGTCCGAGATCCAAGAGGGGGTCAGCTACACCAGCATCATCCATGCTCTTGCCTTCGAAGGGACCGTGGATTTGCAGGGGGAAACGCCCTCTGATTGGTGCCAGCGGATGATCCAGCGCTGGCAGTCCCAGCAGCCAGAGCCAGAGACCTTGCGCCTCTGGAACGGGCAGTTCTTTAACCTTGTTGACCAGCGCACACCGCAAGGCGGGATGGTAACGCTAGCGATCAACGTAACCGATTTGATGCGCTTGTGGGCTGCGGTGCATTCGGTGCCCGACGGCTTCATTCTGTACGATCAAGATGACCGCCTGATCACCTGCAACGACACTTTCCGCGAATACTATGCGGACACCGCGCCGGCTCTCGTCCCCGGCGCAAGTTTCGAGGATATTCTGCGGTTCGGATTGGATCGTGGACAGTATGCCGAGGCCCTGGGGCACGAGGACGAATGGCTCGAGACGCGTCTGTCCCATCACCGGACAGGGACCGAACGCGAACAACAGATGAGCGACGGCCGCTGGCTGCGGATCCTAGAACACCAAACCCCCGATGGCGGCCGCGTCGGCCTGCGTGTGGACATCACGCAGACCAAGAAAACCCAAGCCGAACTCAAGGAAGCGAAGGTCCGAGCCGAGGCCGCCTCGCGCGCCAAATCCAGCTTTCTCGCGAACATGAGCCATGAAATACGGACGCCGATGAATGGTGTCATGGGGATGGCCGATCTGCTTGGCGATACCGATTTGGATGATGAACAACGGCTGTATGTGGATACGATCCGCAACTCCTCCGAGGCGCTCTTGGTCATCATTAACGATGTTCTCGATTATTCGAAGATCGAGGCAGGCAAGATGGCGCTCCACAACACCGCCTTCGATCTGGAGCGATGCATCCACGAAGTGCTGATGCTCTTGCAACCCAAAGCGCGGGAAAAAGGACTCGCACTGCTCTTGGACTATGACCTGTTCATGCCAACGCAGTTCATGGGCGACCCGGGGCGCATCCGACAGATTTTGACGAACCTGATCGGGAACGCGGTGAAGTTCACCGAAACGGGCCACGTGATGGTGCGCGTGACAGGCCACAAAGACGACTCCAAATCCAACATCCATGTGCTGATCGAGGATACGGGCATCGGCATTCTTCCGGACATGATCGAGCACATTTTTGGCGAGTTCAATCAGGTTGAGGATGACCGAAATCGCAAATTCGAAGGCACCGGCCTTGGCCTTGCGATCACACGCCGGCTGATCAACATGATGCAAGGTGATCTGTGGTGCGAATCCGAGCCGGACAAGGGCACATGCTTTGGCTTTCGCCTGCCGCTACCAGAAAACGGCGAGATTTCAGCGCCGCCGGCGATTGGCCAGCGGATCAAGAGGGCGCTGGTTGCAGATGACGAGCAAGGGCATCGGTGCATCATCCAAAAGCAACTTTCGCTCATGGGGGTGGATGTTACGGCGGTGGCTGATGGCCCTGCGGCTTTGGCGATTTTGCAAGAAGATCAGGGGTATGACGTGCTACTGACAGACCATCAAATGCCGGGGATGGATGGCTTGGAACTGGCACAGGCGCTAGAGGATGATGGCATTCGGCTGCCCATGGTGCTCTTGTCGTCGAACCCCGGTGCGGCGGCAAATGATCCGTCGAAACATCTTTTCAAGCGCATCCTGCAAAAGCCGATTCCGCGCGAATTCCTCTATTCTACCCTGCAAGACATCGCGGAGGCCGTGCCCGCACTAGTGGTCGCCCCGCCGGCGCCGCCGACCGAGGATTTGCCTCTCCGAGTCCTTGCGGCGGAAGACAACAAAACCAACCAACTCCTGTTTTCAAAGATGGTAAATGCCGCTGGGATCGAACTTACTTTCGCCAACAACGGCGCTGAAGCGGTCGATCTCTTTCCGAAAATTCGCCCCGACCTGATCTTTATGGACATTTCGATGCCCGGCATGGACGGCATGGAAGCCACGCGCTCGATCCGCGGAGAAGAAGCCGCGCAGGGCTGGCCGCGCACCCCTGTGATCGCGATGACCGCTCATGCGCTGCCCGAGGATCGCGAGAAAATGATCGCGGCGGGGGCGGACCATTACCTGACAAAACCTCTGCGAAAAGCAGAGGTTCTGGCGCAAATTGATCAGCGAAAAGAAGAGCTTCAGGCGGCGGGGCGCACAAATACCAGTTTGTCGTCTTCGCTCAAGTCGGGCTGATAGGCATAGCCACCAAGGTCGAACGCCTTGAGCGCGTCCGCATCGGTTAACCGGTTTTCCATCATGTAGCGCGCCATCGAGCCACGAGCCTTCTTGGCATAGAAGCTGACGATCTTGGGCGTCCCGTTCTTTTCTTCCATGAAAACAGGAGTGATCACGCGCAGGTTCAGCGCTTTCAGATCGACTGCGCTGAAGTATTCTTGGCTGGCGCAATTCACCAAGATCTCGGTTTTCGCGTCTTCGGCCTGCGCATTCAGAGCCTCCGATAGACGCGGGCCCCAGTATTCATAGAGGTTCTTGCCGCGCGGTGTCTTCAAACGGCTCCCCATCTCCAGACGGTAAGGTTCAATCGCGTCACGCGGACGCAAGACCCCGTAAAGTCCCGACAAAATCCGCAGGTGGTCGTCGGCCCAGCGCATGGCGTCTTCGTCCAGCGTTTTGGCCTCGAGCCCTTGATAGGTGTCACCGGCGAAGGCATAGACGGCGGCCTTGCGCTCTTGTTCACCAAAATTAGCGAAACGCTCTTCGTTCAGTTTCCCGAGATTGTCGCTGATGTGCATCAGCTTGGACAGGTCGGCGGCAGTCAGGTCACGCGCAACGCCAGCGAGTTCGACGGCGCTGTCCCAAAAATCGGGCGTGGTGGTAGCACCGTCGCGGGGCTCCATGTCCATCTTTTTGGCGGGGGATAGAACGGCCAGCATCTCTGTCTCCTTAGTCTTTTTCTCGGATTTAGCTCGCCTCCCGCAGGACGTCCAGAAATGCTTCGCCAAATCTTTCTGCACGACGATCCCCAAGCAGTCGGACGAGCGTTTGATTATCCCGTGGGCGGAGTTCAGCAATTTTGGCCAGCTGCGAGGCAGAGCAACTCAGCGGTTTGTCCAATCCGTCTGATCCCCGCAGCAGATCGGCCTGCGCCTCGAGCAATGCGTCATAGAGGTTCGCGGCGCTCCGACCCGCCAATTTGCGGCGGCTGGGATGAAGGGCCGCGGCCTCGCCGTTGATGACTTGCAGGAAGTCAGAGCCGTATCGCTCCAGCTTTTTCGCGCCCACACCGGAAATCCGCGCCATGTCGTCCAGGTTCGAGGGGCGGCGCTCTGCCATCTCGATCAGGGTCTTGTCGTTGAAGATGACATAGGCGGGGACGCTGGCGGCTTCGGCCAAGGCGCGGCGCTTGGCTTTGAGTGCGGACAGCAGGGGCATATCTTCTTCGGACACCACCATCTTGATGGCCGGGCGGCGCGACGTGACAGATATCGTGTCGCGGCGCAGGTTGATAGATTGCTCGCCCTTGAGGATCGGGATCGCCGGATCGGTCATACGCAGGGCGCCGTGGCGTTCCGGATCGGGGCGCACCAGATCGTGGCCCATCATCTGGCGGAACACGGCTTGCCAGCCGCGGCGATCGAATTCTTTGCCCACGCCAAAGGTCGGCAGGCCGTCATGCCCGCGGTCGCGGACTTTGTCGGTGGCGTTGCCGGTCAGGATGTCAATCAGATGGCCCGAGCCAAAGTACTCGCCGGTGCGCAGGATGGCGGACAGGGCTTTGCGGACGGCCTCGGTGCCGTCGAACGTCTCTGGCGGCTGATCGCAGAGGTCGCAATTCCCACAAGGACCGCTGGTTTCGCCGAAATAGGTTAGCAGGGACTGGCGGCGGCAGGTGACGGCCTCGGCGAGGCCGAGAAGAGAGTTCAGGCGGGCGTGGTCGGCGGCGCGGCGTTCGGGGGGCGCGAGGCCTTCGTCTATCTGGTTGCGGCGGAGGCGGATATCGTCCGGACCGAATAGGGTTAATGTCTCGGCGGGGGCTCCGTCGCGGCCTGCGCGACCGATTTCCTGATAGTAGGCTTCTATGGACTTCGGCAGGTCCGCATGGGCGACCCAGCGGATGTCCGGTTTGTCAATACCCATGCCAAACGCGACTGTGGCGACGACGATCAGCCCGTCTTCTTGCTGAAAGCGGCGTTCCACGTCGCGGCGGTCGTCGGGCTCCATGCCGCCGTGATAGTGGCAGGACAGGTGGCCCTCGTCACGTAAGGCCTTGGAAAGCCCTTCGGTTTTGGCGCGGGTTCCGCAGTAGACGATGCCAGAGCGGCCACGGCGGGCGGCGGCATAGGACAGGATCTGGTTGCGCGGGTTGTCCTTGGCGGCAAAGGCCAAGTGGATATTCGGACGGTCAAAGCCACGCAGGAAAGAGGTCGGTTGGACCCCGCCGAATAGCTTTTGCACGATTTCGTCTTGGGTTTCGGCATCGGCAGTCGCGGTAAAGGCGGCCAACGGCACGTTCAGGGCCTGTCGCAATTCGCCGATCCGCAGGTAATCGGGACGGAAATCGTGACCCCATTGGCTGACGCAGTGGGCCTCGTCTACCGCAATCAGACTGGTGCCGACGTTGCGCAGCAGACGCTCAGTTCCCATCGAAGCCAGACGTTCGGGCGCCATGTAGAGCAGTTTGATCTCGCCGCGGTGCAGAGCATCCATGACGGCGTCGTTTTCCTCGGGCGTATTGCCAGAGGTCAGGGCCCCTGCGCCAACGCCTGCCTCTCGCAAGCCGCGTACCTGATCGCGCATCAGGGCGATCAGCGGCGAAATCACGACCGTAACGCCATCGCGCACCAAAGCGGGCAGCTGGAAGCACAGGGATTTACCGCCGCCCGTAGGCATGATGGCCAGCACGTTCTGGCCGCCTATTACGGCTTCGACGATGTCTTGCTGTCCGGGGCGAAAGGCATCGAATCCGAATACCTGCCGCAACAGATCATGTGCGTGCTGCATGGGGTGTCTACTGGGATACTGCTCGAGGTGCGCGCGACTGTCCCACACCAAGACTCGGCAGGCAAGGGGCCGAAGCCCCAAGATTTAGAGGAACAGCGCGATATTGTTCTGCAGAATGATCCGGATCGCGATCAGGATGATGAATGCCACCAGCGGCGCCAGGTCCAAGCCAGGTGTCGCAGGCAGGATGCTGCGGATCGGTCCATAGATCGGCTCTAGCAGGCGGTTCAGGCCGTCCCAGATTTGGCGCACCAAGGGCTGGTACAGGTTCAGCACCTGAAAACTGATCAGCCAGCTCATGATGATGTGGGCGATCATGATGAACCACACCACGTCGAGGATCAGCATGAGGATCTGGTAAAGCGAAGTCATCGGTGCACCCTGTCAATTTCCGTTCCAAAATAGGTAGGCGACCGAGGCCCCAAGGGCAAGACCGCCACATGACGCAACGTCCCGCGTTGACCCGACAATTCGACGCGTCATGCTGCAATGCAGTGCGGAAAGGTCCCCCATGTACCCATTCATTCGTCTAGCCTATGGCGTCCTAAAACAGCGTAAACAGCCGCCCATCGGTCTGACCGAGACTATGGAGACCACCCACATCTGCTGGCCTTGGGACATCGATATCTGGATGGAACTGAACAACGGTCGGTCCTTGTCCATTTATGATCTGGCCCGAATTCCATTGGCGATGCGCACACCTCTCTGGAAAGCTCTGAGAGAGCAGGGGTGGTTGATGACGATGGCAGGCGTTTCTGTCCGGTGGCGCCGCCGTGTACGCATGTTCGACCGGATCACCATCCGCAGCCGCGGCGTCTGCTGGGACGACAAGTTCCTGTATATTGAGCAAAGCATGTGGAAGTCGGACGGCGAATGCGCGAGCCACGTGCTTTATCGGACAGCCGTGACAGATCGCAAAGGGATTGTCCGTCCAGACCGCGTCTGCGAGGCGATGAACATCCCGACGGAGAGCCCGCCAATCCCCGATTGGGTCGCTGCTTGGACCAGCGCCGAGGCGGTGAGACCTTGGCCGCCAATGCAAGAATAGCTTGCACTGCGCCCTCCATTTCTGTTCTTTCGAGACAACAAGAATGGATGGGTCTGATGGCAACTGCTGATGTGCGTAAACGCATATGGGGATGGTACTTTTTCGACTGGGCCAGTCAGCCCTATGCCACCCTGCTGGTGACGTTCATTTTCGCGCCATACATGAAAGAACTGCTAAATGACGGGGCTCAGGCCCAGACGGCTTGGGGCTTTGGCGTCGGCCTCGCAGGCATCGTGATTGCGGTTCTTGCGCCGGTGTTGGGGGCGATGGCGGACACGTCAGGGAATCGACGGACATGGATCTGGATATTCTCGGTCATGTACGTTCTAGGGGCCTCGGGCCTTTGGTTCGCCAATCCAGATAGTTTCAATTTGGTCTTCGTGATGACCAGTTTCGCGGTCGGCATGATCGGGATGGAATTTGCGACGATCTTTACCAACTCGATGCTGCCCGACCTTGGGAGCCGCGACGAAGTGGGGCGCATTTCCGGAAATGGCTGGGCCTTTGGTTATGTTGGCGGACTGATCGCACTGGTGATCGTTCTAGCGCTCTTTGCGGACAATGCGATCACGGGCAAAACCTTTTTGGGTCTTGATCCGGCATTCGGTCTGGACGCTGGCACCCGCGAGGGCACCCGCTTTGTCGGACCGCTGACCGCCATCTGGTATGCGGTCTTCATGATCCCGTTCTTTGCTTTTGTGCGCGATCCAAAACCCGTTCGCGCACCCGATGGCGCGACGTCCTCGGCACTCAAGGATTTGGCGCGGACCCTGCGCGGCCTGCCCAAGCACCCATCGCTCGCCGCCTATTTGGCATCCTCGATGCTGTATCGGGACGCTTTGAACGGAATGTATGTGTTCGGCGGCATCTATGCGGCGGGTGTTCTGGATTGGAGCGTCCAACAAACCGGTGTTTTCGGCCTGCTGGCGATTGTCTCCGGAGCACTCTTTGCATGGCTCGGGGGGCGACTGGACGTGCGGTTCGGCCCCAAGCCGGTGATCGTCATGTCTATCATCGTGCTGATCGGTGCGTCGATGCTGACGGTCACGATCTCTCGGACCTCTGTAATGCTCGTGCCGGTGCCCGAAGGGTCTACTCTGCCGGACAAGGCCTTCATGTTTGTCGGTGTGCTGATCGGGGCTGCGGGTGGCGTGCTCCAGTCTGCGAGCCGCACCATGCTGGTCAGGCAGGCGAACCCCGCGCGGATGACCGAAGCATTCGGGCTCTATGCCCTAGCTGGCAAGGCGACTAGTTTCCTTGCGCCTATGTTGATCGCGGCGGCTACTCTTATGACGGGAAGTCAGCAAATCGGAGTCACTCCGCTGATTGTTCTTTTTATCGCGGGTCTCTTCCTGATAGGCTTTGTTCAGAAAGACGGAGATCCTGCAAAATGGTCAAACGCCTCGTAATCAGCCTGTTTGCTCTGACCCTTGCCGCCTGTGGCGGGGCAGAGAATGATCCGGCCCCTTCTGCGTCAGCAAAAGCACGAACCATTGCCTTTGCCGAAACCCCTGCCGAAGGGGTGGACCTGAACCAGGTAGCGAAATTTGCATTTGGAGCCGAGAAAACAGGCTCATCTCATCCCTCTGCGGCTTTCGGGTCCTATGCCAAAGGCTGTGTATCTGGCGCCGAGCAATTGGCCGAAACCGGCCCCACATGGCAGGCCATGCGCCTGTCGCGGAACCGGAACTGGGGGCACCCCGAACTGGTGGATTTTGTTCAGGACCTGAGCCGGAAAGCGGCTGCTTTGCCAGGATGGGAGGGCATCTATGTGGGCGACATGAGCCAACCCCGTGGCGGTCCCATGCTGTCCGGCCATGCCAGCCATCAGATGGGCTTGGACGCCGACATTTGGATGCTGCCGCCCAAGCGGCTGAACCTGAGCGTGGCTGAACGCGAGAGTATTTCTTCGATCTCCATGCGGCGCTCTGCGGGAGCCTACACCAATAGCAGTTGGACCCCCCAGCACATGGAGGTGATCAAAGCTGCCGCCAAGGACCCGCGTACCGCGCGTATCTTTGTTTTCCCCGGTGCCAAGGTCGCCATGTGCAATGCAGAGAAGGGCGACAAATCCTGGCTGCGCAAAGTGCGTCCGTGGTGGGGGCATCACTACCATTTCCATGTGCGGCTCTCGTGTCCTGCTGGCTTGGCCGGCTGCATTAACCAAGATCCGCCGCCCGCAGGGGATGGCTGTGCAGACGCGCAACAGTGGGTGAATAACATCCTGAACCCGCCGCCGCCGGACCCGAACGCGCCCAAGCCCAAGCCTAAACGCGCCATCCGCGTGGCTGACTTGCCGGGCCAATGCGCCGCCATTCTCTCTCCGCGTTAACCTTTCGTTAACCAAAGGAGAGCTTGCCATAAGGGGGTGACTCCCCTTATGCGCGGTCCGTTCGCCCCGCTGTGGGCGCGAGTTGCCGTCACCTTCGACAAAAAACGGACCGACATCATGAACCGAATCTTTCCTGGCGTGATCGCCATGGCAGCCGTCGTGGTTGCCTCGAACGTCCTCGTTCAATTCCTCATCCTCGATGGTCTGCTGACCTGGGGTGCCTTTACCTATCCCGTCGCCTTTCTGGTCACCGACTTGATGAACCGCTTTTACGGCGCCGCGCAGGCCCGCAAAGTGGTGCTCGTCGGCTTTGTCACGGGCATCATATGCTCGCTGATTGGCAGTCAGGTTATGCTAGAGCTCGGACCCGCCGTGCCCCTGCGGATCGGCGTTGCGTCGGGCATTGCGTTTTTGACCGCTCAACTTCTGGATATTGCAGTTTTTGATCGTCTGCGTGCGGGCGTGTGGTGGAAAGCACCGCTGGCTTCGACCGTTGTGGGCTCGATTGTGGACACCGCCCTGTTTTTCACCATCGCGTTTTCGGCGCGGGTCAGCTTTGGGGCAGAATCAGACGCAGCAACCGCTTGGGCCTTGGATTCTATGCCTTTTATGATGGTTTGCGCGGATCAACCCCTGTGGATCACGCTCGCGGTGGCTGACTGGATGGTCAAAATTGCTGTCGCTTTGATCGCTCTCGTTCCGTTTCGCCTCATTACCGGAAAGTTGAACGCGACTATCCAATAATTCTTTTTGACATCACAACAAACTGTGCCACCCTTTTCTATAGGAGCAACATATTGAAAGGAGGTGGTCCAGTGTCGAGAAAGGTATTGGAGCGAGGTGTCGGGACAATCGGAGGGTTTTTCGTCTAGGGCAGCCCTTGGGCGCTAAAATCACCGGATTGGCGTCGGCCTAACCGCCCGCCTCCTGCAACTTTCGGAAGGGCCACCGTAGTGCTTCACGGCGGCCCTTTTTCATTGTCAATTTGCACGTCTGGACCACGTATGGTTTGCGTATGGCAAACGTCATGACGTTCGGAGGGCACCCGTGCTGCGTGTAAACGACAAGATAACCATTCAGGACTGGGAACTGACCGAACAGTTTACCCGCAGCTCCGGCCCGGGCGGTCAGAATGTGAACAAGGTGTCAACGGCGGTCGAGCTGCGGTTCGAGGCCGAGCGCAGCCCCGCGCTGAGCGATGCCGTCAAACGACGGCTCAAGAAACTGGCTGGGCGCCGCTGGACCTTGGACGGGGCGCTGATCCTACGGGTCGAGGACACCCGCAGCCAGGCCCGCAACCGCGAGATCGCCCGCGAGCGGCTGGCGGAGCTGATCCTGAAATCACTAGAAGTCCCCAAACGCCGCATCCCCACCAAGCCCACCAAAGGCTCTGTCCGCCGCCGCCTCGACGCGAAGAAGCAGCGGGGGGAGGTTAAGGCGCTGCGGGGGAAGGTTGAGTAGCACGCAGAACAATATTTTGGAACGCGAGGCCGACGCCCAAACTGAGTGTCAGGTTTGCTCTTCCATCAATTTCCTCAAGAATATTCTGTACTCGAATTTCGAAATCGGCACGCTGACGTTCGGGATCACGTAGATAATCCTCACTCCTGAAGTCTTTAAATTCCAGAGCATCAACCTCAAAAGCCTCGGGAGCGTTCTTGGCTAACGCTGACATTTCAAGTGAGGATTTTTTGGAATTTGCGAAAAAATAAAAGTCTGGAAAGCCTCCACGCGCAAACTCTCTAACTAGCCCTAGAAAGTATACGCTGGCACAATCGTGATCAAAGTCGATACCGATTTCGCCGTGAGTTTCACGCTCGATCCCCTTAACAATTGCTTCGAAACTTTCATATTCAGTGCTAGGATCTAAATCTTTTAATTCTATAGTTCCGCTTGAAGAGGAGGAGAGCGTTTTGGGTCTTACAGCGACGAGTTTGCTCCTTCTTTGGATAATTAGCTTTCCATCAGACGTCTCTACTATAAGAACAACGCCGATGTGGTTTGGGAGTCTTGAAGAAGAAAAAGCCTCCAGCTTTTGCTCCGGATGTAAATAGTCCCGAAGAGAAACTCCATCGCTAGGTAGTATTTGATCTAGGGTCAGGACGCATTGATTTCCGTTGTGCTGCGTGATTCACGGCTCGGAAAACGGAGCGGTGACATGAGTGATCTATACTGGTTAAGCGATACGCAGATGGCCAAGCTTGAACCTTTTTTCC
>JAUILL010000075.1 GCA_030433335.1 Alphaproteobacteria bacterium
CGAGTCCATTGCCCGCAATGAAATGTCAGATTTTTTATTGAATAGCGCTCTGAAAAGTTTGACAGTTTTTTAAGCCATTCTAATCACTGGACCACTTTGCACCGTAAAATGCACCCTACCTTTGCCCACATCGCCCCATGCACGAGGGCCTTCGATTGATCTTGGTTTTTGGTCAATCCGGTCAAGTCGCAACCGAACTCGGGCGCCACTTGCCTGATGCGCTTTTTCTGGACGGTGCAGCATGCGATTTGGGAACGCCCACAGAGTGCATCGACGCCATCCTCCAAACGAGACCCAGAGCGGTAATTAACACTGCAGACTATTCAAACCTCAACGGCGCGGAACAAAACGAAAGCATGGCCATGCGCATGAACGCAGAGGCGCCCGCCGCGATGGCACGCACCTGCGAAGAATTGCACATTCCACTCGTGCATCTCTCGTCCGACCAAGTGTTCGACGGCAAGGGAACTGCTCCGCATCTCCCTTCCGACCCTGCTCATCCGCTGAATGTCTTTGGCCACAGCAAGCTGCTCGGCGAACAGGGCATTCGCGCGAGTGCCTGTGTCCATGCCATCGTGCGAACATCATGGATCTTTGCATCCCATGGTGACGACTTTGTAAAAGAGATGCTCCAGATCGGACGGACCCGCACCATGGTGAATGTCGTCTCTGACCAGATCGCAGGTCCTACCCCGGCGAGAGACCTCGCCTATGCGCTCATGGCGATCACTGAAGCATTGGTTGTCGATCCCACTAGAACCGGCACCTATCACTTCGCTGGCACGCCGGATGTCTCTCTATCCGGTTTTGCCAAGGAGATCTTTCGCCAAGCGGGACAAGATATCATGGTCAATGAAATCCCAGCGTCGCTCTTCCCCATGCGCGCGCGCCTTCCACTCAATTGTCGGCTGGATTGCCAGAGCTTGCGCAGTTTCACGCTCCAACGTCCCGATTGGCGGGCTGGCCTTACCACAGTTCTACAAGAACTGGACGCTTTGCGTTCTTAGAAAAGAGCTGCCCCGAGCGATCTACTCGAAATCATCGATCAAAAATTGACCAAGCTGTCACAAGGCCGTTTTGTCCCGGCTGCAGCAACTGTTTTGTCAGGCATAGTCAACTATCGATGCGATTCGCTGCGTACCGCGACATGCTCTTATGAGCCTGCAGCACGAGAACCATCATTAGGTTTGCGTGAGCGAAAGCAGCATCCAGACCACAAAATTGCCAAACCTGATCCAAATCGGAGGAAAATATGCAAACTCTGCTGCGTGGCAGGTTGCTGCGGGATCAGCCCTTGGGCCCGCTCACTACTTAGGCGTTCTAACGAACTAGTTTGCAGAGCGTAAAGATCACAGCCCACCTATAGGAACGTCAAGAAAATAAAGTAGTTTGAGAGGTTCCTGTCTTCATGACTTGCTCTGATAAAGTCCTCTATGAGAGGCTTTACCCAAGGCTCGTAAAACGAAGGCGAAATAATGTTCAGGTGTTTCTTTCTATTGATTGCTTTGCTTATGCCCATTGCAGCAATGGCCGAAACCCTACCCGAAAGACGCCTGAATGTTGCACGAAATGTAGATTTTTACGGGGGCGATCTACAAGCCGTCTTCGATACTGACTTTGACTCTTGCCAGCGGGCCTGCCTCGCGAACCCTCAATGCATCGCGCTGACGTTCAACACCCGCTCTGGCGCATGCTTTCCCAAAACCGGTGTCACCCAAGAGAACCCCTATGACGGCGCCCTGTCCGCTCGCGTGGTTGTGACACCTGCATCAACCTTGATTGCCGCCGACAGCGCCCGCGGCGACCTTGGCTTCCTGAACGACTCCATGCTCGCAAATGCGCTGGACTTGGCGCTCGACATCGGCGTGCGCTATGCCCCCGGAAATTTCTCGGTCGAGGATTACACCCGCTCGGCCGCTCAGCGGGAACAGAACGGTGAGATCGCTGTCGCAATGTCGTTCATAGGGTCGGCCATTGCCCTCACGGATCGCGCGGGCCTATGGACCGAGTACGCACGCCTCGCCCTCATCGCAGCCGAGAAAGAGCGCAGCCGAGGCGCGTCACTGCGCACCGACGCCCTGAGCGCATCGATCAACGGATATCTCTACGCGTCAGATGCAGGCACCCGCGCGAGTGCGCTCTATCAAATGGCACTGGCCCTCGAGGGTATGTACGAAGGCCGCCGGATGATCCCTGCCCTGCGTCTGGCGCAGGATGCTCAGCCTCGGGATGACGCCGCTGACCTGCTAGAGCACGCGATCAACCGCTATGGCTTCCGCATCACCGACAACACCGTGGAAAGCGATCTGGCAGAACCGCGGATTTGTGCCGAGTTCTCCGAAGAGTTGGTGGATGGCGGCGTCGACTATGCCAGTTTTGTACGCAGCGCGACCCAAGGTCTTGCCGCCGATGCCGAAGGCAACAAGCTTTGTATCACCGGCGTAATCCACGGGGCCCGCTACAAGATCACCCTGCGCGAAGGTCTTCCGGCAGCAAGCGGCGAAACGCTGCAAAGAGACGTCGATCTGACGATGTACGTGCGTGATCGCAGCCCGTCTTTGGCGTTTACCGGACGGGCCTATGTGCTGCCACGCGGGTCGGACCCCGCTATTCCGATCACGACCGTGAACACCGAAAAGGTCAATCTGACCCTCTACCACGTCAGCAACCGAAATCTGATGCCCGCCATTCTGGATCGGATTTTCGGACGGCCCTTGAACGGCTATGAAGAACGTCGCCTGTCCGACAGCATCGGTGCACGCATCTGGGAGGGCACTGCCGATGTCGGTATGGAGCTGAACCAGAGCGTGCTGACTCGCCTGCCAATGGCCCGCGCCCTCTCGACGCAACCCACGGGCGTCTATGCATTGCAGGCCAGCATAGAAGGCGAACCCGAAGCTGCCGCGACCCAATGGTTCGTTCTGTCCGATATGGGCATGACCAGCATGAGCGGTGTGGATGGGCTTCACGTGTTTGCCCGTGGTCTGTCAGATGGTGCCCCACGAGAGCGGGTCCGGATGACTCTGATCTCGCGCTCCAACGCGGTTCTGGGGACAGCACAGACAGACGAGCGCGGATATGCGCGTTTCGCCAGCGGGTTGCTGCGCGGCAAAGATGGGGCCGAGCCAGCGCTTGTGATCGCGCGGAGTAACGCGGACCTCGCATTCTTGTCTCTGCTCGACCCCGAATTTGATCTGTCCGACCGGGGTGTCGAGGGCCGCCCGCCTTCGGGGCCAGTCGATTTGTTTCTGGTCACGGATCGCGGGGCGTACCGCGCAGGCGACCAGATTCACGCAACTGCGCTCGCGCGGGATGAAGACGCGAAAGTGATATGGAACCTCCCCCTGACCGCAGTATTGCGCCGGCCGGATGGGGTCGAGTACAGCCGCACGCTCTCCGGTGTAGGTGTCGCGGGCGGTCATGTCTTTGACCTGCCGATCAGTGACACCGCGCCCCGAGGCACCTGGGAACTGCAAGCCTACGGCGATCCCGAAGCGCCGATGCTCGCCAGCACAAAAATACTCGTCGAGGATTTTCTGCCAGAGCGGTTCGACTTTGGCCTAAACCTTCCGCCAGTCCTTCGGGGCGGCGAAATCGCGAACCTCGATGTTGATGCAGCCTATCTGTTCGGCGCTCCTGCGTCAGGTCTGCCAATAAGCGGCATGATGCGCGTGTCGGCCCGCGAAGGGCTTGATGACTTCCCCGGTTATCGTTTCGGGCGGCATGATGAACCTTTGTCGCCCGCGTTCTCGGCCCTACCCACCGGAACAGTGACCGACGCCGAGGGAATGGCCTCTTTGCCTGTGACAATTCCTGCTGTGCCCACCGCAGACCGCCCGCTTCAGTTGACCGTGACAGCGCAGATGACCGAAGGGTCGGGCCGCCCCGTAGAACGACAGATCACCCGGAACCTAGCGCCTTCGACGGCTTTGATCGGGGTGAAACCCTTGTTCGAGGGCACCCTGTCAGAGAACAGCGAGGCCGCATTTGATCTGATCGCGTTAAGCCCCAGCGGGCAACCCATGGATATGCCCGTGGCCTGGACGCTCAATCGGATCGAGACAACCTATCAGTGGTATCAACTCTACGGTGACTGGAACTGGGAACCGATCACAACGCGCACGCGTGTCGCGGCGGGTACGGCGACCCTTGGTCAAGAGCCTGTCGAAATCTCCAGTCAGGTTGAATGGGGTGAATATGAACTCGTCGTGACGCGTGATGATGGTCAGGGATATCTGGAGTCCTCCGTCTCCTTTGACGCGGGATGGTATGCGGCTGCGGATGCAGCCAGCACGCCCGATACGCTCGAACTCTCGCTCGACTCCTACATCTATTCCGCAGGAGATACCGCTAAGCTCCGACTCGTCCCGCGTTATGCAGGAACCGCTTTGATCACAGTCCTTGGCGAGGGCCTGATTGATATGAAGACCGTTAAAGTCAAAGAGGGCGAGAACATCATCTCTCTGCCCGTGACGGCCGGATGGGGCACCGGCGCCTATGTCTCGGCAAGTGTCGTGCGCCCGATGGATGTCGAAAACAGCCTCATGCCGTCACGGTCGCTCGGCATTGCTTTCGGCAGGGTCTTTCCTGCGGAACGTGATCTGGATGTCCAGCTGTCACTGCCGGAAACGGCGCGTCCACGCAGCCCGCTGACTGTCGATATTTCTGTGGCAAACGTCATGGACAAGCCGCTCTATGCGACGATCGCTGCGGTAGACGTCGGCATTCTGAACCTGACAGGCTACACTCCCCCTGATCCCGAAGCGCACTTTTTTGGCCAGCGCCGGCTTGGCGTCGGGATTCGCGACATCTACGGGCGCTTGATCGATAGCCTGAACGGGCAAACGGGGACTGTCCGCAGCGGCGGGGACGCAAGCGGCACCATGTCGATGCAAAGCCCGCCCCCGACCGAGGACCTTGTGACCTTCTTCTCGGGCCCGATCGAGCTTGACGAAAACGGCAAGGCGCAGGTGACCTTTGATGTGCCCGCCTTTGACGGCAAACTACGTGTCATGGCCGTGGCATGGGGTGCCCAGGGCGTGGGTGGCGCTGCCGAAGAGGTCACTTTCCACGATCCGGTCGTGCTCAGCGCCAGCCTTCCCCGCTTCCTTGCCCCTGGCGATCAAAGTCAGCTTCTGCTCGACCTGACCCATGTCGAAGGAGCCGCAGGAGAGATGTCGCTCGAGCTCAGTGCAGGCGACGGCCTGATTTTGGGCGAATACCCACAAACGGTTGTGGTAAACGCTGAAGACAGCACTTCTTTGGCCATTCCCCTCTCGGCATCTACGGTTGGCGATCCTGAAATCTCGGTGGCGCTGACCACACCCGACGGCACGCGGCTCGAGCGCGTGCTCCGAATGCCTGTTCGTTCGAATGATCCCGAGGTTGCCGCAACGCGTCGCTTCGATCTGGCGCGCGGTGACACCTTCACCCTGAGCAAGGACGTCTTCGCCAACTTGCAGGAAGGCACTGGCCGCGCCATTCTCTCGGCTGGTCCTTTGGCAACGTTTGATGTGCCGGGCCTACTGACAAGTCTGGACCGCTATCCCTATGGTTGCACAGAGCAAATTACCTCAGCCGCGCTGCCACTGCTGTATTTTGATGAAGTCGCCGACGCGCTGGGTAACGCAAAGGGCCAGGATTTGCCTGCACGGATCAAAGATGCCATCACCGAAATACTGACACGTCAGTCCAGCAATGGCAGCTTTGGCCTTTGGTACGCAGATAGCGGGGATTTCTGGCTGGATGCCTATGTCACTGACTTCCTCACCCGTGCGGATCAAGCGGGCTTTGAAGTGCCTGACAGAGCCCTGCGCTCTGCTTTGGACAACCTGCGCAATCAGGTGAATTATGCTACGGATTTCGACGAAGGCGGGCAGGACATCGCTTATGCGCTGATGGTATTGGCCCGCGCCGGCGCTGCAAACATGGGCGACCTGCGCTACTACGCCGACGTCAAAGCCGAAGATTTCGCCACCGCTCTTGCCGCTGCGCAATTGGGTGCGGCCCTTGCAGCCTATGGCGACCAGACCCGCGCTGACCAGATGTTCTCTCAGTCCGCGCGGATGATCGGCACAGCAGCGGTCAGCACCGCCATGCGCAGCGATTACGGCACCACCTTGCGTGACACCGCGGCGCTCCTTGCGCTGGCGACCGAAGCGGGCAGTGACGCGATCGACAAAGGCACTCTGACCAACGCAGTTGCGCGAACAAACCAACCCCGCTCGACCCAAGAAGCGGCTTGGACTTTGCTTGCGGCCCATGCTCTGGTTGATGATCCGTCATCGAACGCGCTTGAAATCAACGACAAGGCGTGGGTCGGCCCCTTGGTTCAAGTTCTCGAAGCCGACGCTGCGAACCTCATCGCGATCAGAAACACCGGCAGTGATACCAACCTGACCCTGACCACGATGGGCGTTCCCACCGTTCCGGCCGAAGCAGGTGGATACGGTTATCAGATCGCGCGCCATATCTTCGATCTCGACGGCAACGAGGTGACCACAGGCGAGTTTACGTCTGGCACACGCTATGCCGTCGTCCTCGAAGTCACACCGACCGAAAATCACGAAGCCCGCTTAATCGTGGACGATCCTTTGCCTGCAGGTCTCGAAATCGACAACCCCAGCCTGATCCGCTCTGGGGACGTCAGCAGCCTGTCGTGGATCGAGACCATCGACACGCGAATGACTCAGTTCCGCAGCGATCGTTTCGTCGCCGCTGTGGACTGGACCCGCCCCGAGCGCTTCCGTCTGGCTTATATCGTGCGCGCCGTGACCGCAGGCGAATACCATGCGCCCGCCGCCAAAGTGCAAGACATGTACCGCCCGCGCTACCAAGCGGTCTCGGAGACGGGCACGATCACCGTGCGCCCATGAGGTATGCGCTCTTTGTCATTGCTGCCGCGCTCACTGTACTTGCGGGCGGGCGTGATCGCTTTGACACATGGATCGCTGCAACGGACCTCCCGCCGCTGGTGCAAGAAACTTCGGTCGAAGTTCTCGATCGGTCAGGCAAGCTCTTGCGGGCCTACACGGTCGATGGGGGACGCTGGCGACTGGATGCCAACGTGGGAACCGTGGACCCAACCTATCTGGCCATGCTCATTGCCTATGAAGACGGGCGTTTCTATCGGCACAATGGGGTCGACCTGACAGCGATGATGCGGGCCGTGGCGCAAGCCATATGGCACCGGCGCGTCGTGTCCGGCGGCTCAACTCTGACAATGCAGGTTGCCCGCTTGATCGAGGATAGCGGCACCGGCCATATCCAAGGCAAGCTCCGACAGATGCGGGTGGCTTGGGCGCTGGAGCGCAAGCTTTCGAAAGACCAGATCCTTGATCTCTATCTGACCCGCGCGCCCTTTGGCGGCAACATCGAAGGCGTCGCGGCCGCCACGCGCCTTTATTTCGGCAAGCCGCCCAAGCGGCTGACCCCGTCCGAAGCCGCCTTGCTTGTGACCCTGCCCCAATCCCCAGAGACGCGTCGGCCAGACCGCTTTTACCAGCCCGCGCTCGACGCGCGAAATCGGGTCATCGCCCGCATGGCCCGCAAAGGGATCATACCACCCGAAGCGATCGCCGTCGCACGCAGTGCGCCCTTACCCCAGCGTCGTGCCGACATGCCCATGCTGGCCGCGCATCTCGCGGATCGCGCGATTGCAGAACAGCCAGCCGCCCAAATTCACCGAACGACCCTTGATGCCGGTTTGCAGTCCAAGCTGCAGTCTTTGGCCAAAGACGCGATTAGAGGCCACCATGCCGGCCTTTCTGTCGCGATACTTGTCGCTGACCACCGCACCGGCGAGGTACTGGCCAGCGTTGGCTCTGCCGGATATCGCGAGGGCCGCGGCGGTGCCGCCTATCTGGATATGACCCGTGCAGTGCGATCCCCCGGGTCAACGTTAAAGCCCCTGATCTACGGGTTGGCCTTTGATCAGGGGCTGGCACATCCTGAAACCATTTTCGACGACCGTCCCATGCGCTTCGGTGACTACGCACCGCAGAACTTTGATGGCAGCTTCCGAGGTCCGCTTCCACTGCGCGAGGCGCTGCAGCAGTCACTGAACATTCCTGCGGTGGCTTTGACCGATGCTCTGGGTCCCGCCAAACTGATGTCCGCCTTGCGCAAAGCCGGTGCCAACCCGGTCCTCCCTAGCGGGCAGGCGGGGCTGGCCGTCGCCCTCGGCGGCGTCGGATTGTCGCTCGAAGACTTGGTCACTCTCTACGGAGGGCTTGCACAGCTTGGTCGCCCGATGACGCTCCATTGGCGAGAAGGCCCCCAAAAGACGACGGCCCACCGTTTGATGGCCCCCCGCGCCGCGTGGCAAGTCGCCGACATTCTAGGGGACCTGACACCACCACCAGGCGCACCGCGACGAACACTCGCCTATAAAACAGGCACAAGCTATGGCCACCGCGATGCATGGGCAATCGGCTTTGATGGCGCGCTCGTAGTCGGGGTCTGGATGGGCCGCCCCGATGGCACTCCTGTCCCCGGTGCTTTTGGCGGCGATCTGGCCGCACCGATCCTGTTCTCCGCCTATCAAAGAGCAACAAACCGACCGGTCCCGCTGCCTCCGGCGCCCACCAATACGTTGCGCGTCGCTGGCAATGGCCTTTCCCCGAATTTGAGGGTGTTCATCCCAAGAGACCGGAGTGTCCTGCCTGATCCAGATGCCCCAAAGTTGGTCTTTCCTCCGAAAGGAGCCAAGCTGACAGCCATGCCCGAAGGCTTCTTTGCCAAGCTTCAGGATGGCACGCCTCCGTTCACATGGCTGGCGAACGGTGCGCCGGTTTCCGTCAATCCCCGATCACGTCAGATCATCCTGCCCGAGTTGGGCGAAGGCTTCAGCAAGCTCACGGTCATTGATGCCAAGGGCCGCAGCGCCAGCACCGACTTCCAGATCACTCTGAGACCCTAAAGCTTTATTTCCAAATAATATATTCAGAAAATTTCTTCTTGGTTGGCCCGAAATCATCGACGGATTTCTGTCCAGTCTGCGTTTCATTGGCATATGCCATAACACAGGTCCGCCTGCGCTATCCCCGTTACGACAAGGAATTTTCGAATGCAGTCTTCCCTCCTTCGCTATGCTACCCCCTTCATCACTGGCTTGTTTCTGGTATCCCTGATTTCTGGGATCGCTCTCTTCTTTCACATCGGCCCGAGCGGCTTTCATGGCATGCACGAATGGCTCAGCATTGTGCTTATTCTTCCCTTCGTTCTGCATATCTGGAAAAACTGGAGACCGATGACCACCTATTTCAAGCGGGCGTCTTTTGCTATCGCAATGGTTGTATCACTTGTCGCAGCCGCGGTCTTTCTCGTTCCCAGCGAAGGCGAGTCAGGACGGCCTCCGGCCTTTGCACTTTCGACCCTGATTCTCGGAGGCAGTCTCTCGGAAGTTGCCGCGGTGATAGATGTAACACCTGCCGACCTCACCGAGGCTCTTGAGTCTGCTGGCTTCACAGTAGGTGCGCCGGATGAAAGATTAAGCACGATTGCCGCAAATTCTGGAAAACCGGACATGCAGATCATGGCAGCGCTTGTATCATTGGGCGAATAACGCCCGCGTTAACCAAGAAATATACGCTTGGATAAAGGCTTACGCCAGATTCCGACAGGTGCGCCGCCCTCGTGACGTTGCACATTCTTCATAGAATGAGTGTCATGTTAGGCGCATCCTATAGCTTGGTAAGGCAGTCTGAATGGCAATCCTTCTCGCATGGATATTCATGCCTGCCCGCAGCTTGGGACTCATAGTCCAGAATGGAATTGCATTCACCGCCGACACCACCTACGGTTTAGGGTCAGGATTCATAACCAGAACATGACGACTGCCGCTAATGCGCATGCTGACAGGAAGACCTTCGGACACCTGTCGTAGCGTGTTGCGACCCGCCGCCAATCCTTGAGGCGAGCGAAACTG
>JAUILL010000076.1 GCA_030433335.1 Alphaproteobacteria bacterium
CCGCGGATCACCATACCGGCCAGCGGATTCTGACAGACCGCACTGCAAAGGCCTGACAGAAGACCGCACTCGATCACTAGCAAACGCGCCAGAAACTTCTTGCATTATCGGCGGCAACCACAGAAGGCCAGTGGAGGCAATGCCAAAACATAAACAGGCCGGACAGACGACGGTACTGACGAAAATGACCGCAGAAATCACCAGAAAACACTTGCAATGCAGGAGCCACCCACAGAGGCCGGTCGGGATTGCGCCGATGCCGCAATGCAGCTTCATCAGACCGGACTTTCGAGTCTTCCCTCAGCATTTTTGACAGGCCAAGGTCGGCAATGCGCAGTTTTGGTCATCAAAGAGGAAGTGCCCTGTCTTGGAGGCAGCGGCTGGTTTGGACAAAAACGTGCAAACAACCTTTCCGGTTTTGCCCCAAGGTTCTGTCCATGCTAACCTTCTGATATTTAGTGGCTATGTCGCGGTGGTCAAAAGCGACCGTTTTGGGCACTTAGGTTTTTGTCGTGGGGTACAAGTCCACAGCACTACAAGCGTGAGGTCATGCGGAGGCTTGTCTTTCAAAGCCTTAGCAAACTGCGACTTTCAACAATATAAGCGGCAACTGGGGAAACGAGCGTCCATGACAGAAAAGTACGATATATTTCTTAGCCACTCATCCGCTGACAAGGTCAATTTTGTTCGACCTCTTGCAGAGCAGCTAGGTAAGTTTGGGTTGAAAGTATGGTATGACGAGTACGTTTTTTCACCTGGAGACAGCCTCTTCAGCCAGGTAAGTGACGGCCTTAGGAAATCCAAAATTGGAGTTGTTGTCCTCAGTGAGGCGTTCTTCGAAAGTGGTTGGACCCGCGCTGAGCTGGCAGCGCTTTTTAGTGCGATGTTGGAGCAGAAGAGCTCATTAATACCAATCTGGCATCGCGTTAGCCGGAAGCATATCAACGAATTCTCTCCCCTTTTGACCGATCTATTGGCGCTCAATAGTCAATCTGGTGTTGAACGGTGTGCTGAAGCAATCGCTCGCGCGCTCAACAAAAGAGCACTCGGAGACGAGACAGCTAATAGATTTCGGGACAGCCTCTCAGAAAGAGAAGAAGGGCGTCGGTTTCTCGAAGAAAAGCTCACAACACGTATATTTCAGAAGAGGAAAAAGGGGCAGGCATCAGTCATTATGTTTGACATTGATGGCCTTACAAAAATCAACAGTCGATTTGGCGACGAGGTGGGGGAGTTAGTTCTAGATAGAGTAAAAAAGTCTCTGAAGTTGGAGCTTCGCGATAATAACGCGGACGTTGGCAGATGTGGAGACGATACGTTTTACGCTGTAGTTTACGGCGTAGAGCGAAAATGGCGCGATTATTGGGAAGGAGACAAGGTCGAGACGCCATTTGACTTTGTGGATGGGCTTCGGCGCTCAATTAAGGATCACGAATGGGGCAAGATTGCTCATGACCTCTGGGTAACTTGCAGTGTTGGATACGCCCTACATCTGGAAACTGAAGAAGGCGTGGACACGGTTATTCGTGCCTGTGTTGGCATGCAGGAAGCAAAACGGCTTGGAGGTGATCAAACATGTATTGGCCCTTTCAAGATGCCCTACACTCCTGCTCCTGAACCAACCGGGAAAACCCGCCGATGGTTTTCCTGACTGATGGACCTGCACCGTTTCGGTGCTCTGCCTGCTGAAAAATGGACCATTTGAAGGTGGAGTTTTCGGGTAGTCTTTCCTGGCAGGTCAATTCTTCTAAAACCTGTGGTCACTCTCTGGGTTGAGATGGGCCTTTTGACGGCGGAAGTTTACGCACCTCGGTCGGTCTGATCGACTTTTCCCTTCAACCACTCGCGCATGCAGGAGTGAAGTGTTGCATACTGCAAGCATGACTACCGCCCCGCAACGAGCTCGTTCATTTTTTCACGGTACTTTATCAGCTGATTGTTGACTGCGAGTAGGTCGCGGGACAGAGCATCATACTCTGGAAAATCCTTCTGAATGTCCTGTGGGGACATTTCAAAGTTGTCTTTGATTTTGTGTTCATACCAACGACGGTATCGTGCTTGCCATTGTGTAAGGTGTGGTCGTAGCCCTTCGTTCAGAACCTCGATTGAGAGCTTGATGATTTTCCCAGTGCTATCGCTACGAACCTTCGAGACCGGAATGGTCTTCACTAGCTCCCGTGTAACGCCAAAGAAATTGTACCAGGAATCGTAGACCTCAGAGAGCACATCATGATCGAGGTCGATAGGGAGGCCTATCTTCCGTGTGCTGAGCTCCACCCAAATCGAATAGGCAATTTGCCTATCGGTGTCGTTTGGCTTGAAAGCCATCTTGAAGTCGCCGATGCCGACTTCAGCGCCGTCGATCTCAAAATCAGAGATGCGGCGCGTAGTCCATAGTTTCCAGGCAATAAATACGAAAACCAAAACAGCCAATGCTACGACAACTGGTACGGTCGCGACGTCAATGCTGAGTGTCCAATCGTCCGTTAGCACAATGGAAATGATGTTAGGTGTAGCATCAGGAGTTGATTGATTGAGCATCAGCACTGCCTATTGTTGTGCATTCGCTCTCGCGGGTTAACGATCAAATGCGAGTGTGTCTGTCGTCTCTGGAAAGCAGCTTCTATGGCGTTCACTAGGGATTGCGTAGTGGCCGGGTATTTCATGTGCCGAGCGTAGCAATCCGCTTGTGCTTCTCCTCGCAAGTTGTCGTTGAACCGCTTGGGAAAAAGGCCGCCTTGATCAGGGTAGCTGGGGAGCTTGATTCCCAGCAGCCCATTCGGAACCGCCGTTTCTCCAAATCGAAGTGATGCCTGAAGCTCCCAATCCACATAGGGTCGCGCCCAAGTGCATTTTCCAAGCATCAGCAAAGTGACAGTCGAGTTTGAGAGATACAGTTCACGGATGCGGCGCATCACATAGTCTGTGTTGGTGCTTTGCACCACTTCACCGCGCATTTCGTTTCCGAGACCACGTGCGATGAATGTATCCGCCTCATGATCAAAGTCTCGAATGAACTGATCCACTTCACGCTGATCAGCATGGCGATAGGAGATAAAACATCTTCGCCGGACGATTGCCACAATGACCTCATAGAAAAGAGTTTCGCATTAATATTTTCGCCAACTATGTCGAAACAACACGGACTTTGAAATACTTAAAGTAGTTTTTTGGAGTATCACCTAGCCTCAAATGCAACCCAAGTGACCACCTATTGTTGAAATCGAGAGCCTTCCCGGTCATTTGGGCCATTTACTATTCGCGAATAGTACTTGGAGTATGACGCTCTCTCCGCGTGTGCAAAACGTCGTTTGTCCGCTTTTGCTGGGACGGTTTTGTAGGCTTGCATCGCCTTCTTTGAACGTCAGCTTGTACTAAAAAATATCCAGCCTATCGCATTTGCAGCGAATGACCGTATTCCGCCCGAAATCTCCGATTTGAACCAAAGATGCTGCACTTTACTCAAATGACTTGGAGGCCGGAGAGCCGAAATTCGCTGCGTCCACAATCAATGGCTGCTTTGCGCCGAACCTTAGGCAAGCCATGCCCATGGTGGGCCTGCTTCGCTTTTGGGTTGCGAACAACGTGAAGCCCTCTATCGCTTCGAGGTCGTGCCGTAGTCTAATTGGAGAGACGCCATGAAACGGAAGCTAACTAGAAAAGACGGAACCGAGGTTGAGTTTCAATTGAAGACATTCAAAAAGAGGGGGCCAATACGGGCAGAGATTATTGTGGACGATCTGAGTGAGCTCCGCGCGCTTAAAAAGAGCGGGAAGCTCAAATCGGTAAGAATGGAAGGGCCGCCTAACAAGGGTAAAAAACAGAACCAAGTCAAGCTCGTCCCATGGGAAGAAATTGAAGATTTTGATTGGGAAGAGTAGGTACGTCGTACTTGTTCAGACCGAGACGGGCGGATAGCAGACATTCTCTGCCTGCGCGCAAGTACCCTTGTCAGTAAGAGGAAGCGGACAATAGGCAAGGATCGCGCCCTTCGGTGCGGCGCGACCTGAGCGGAGCGGATCGCTGGCACTCTTCGCAATCGCTCGTAGAGTCTGCTTCGGGAAAGCTCAGTCTACCTGAGTTTTTACTTCAAGAGAGTTGCGTCCATCAGAGTCCGTTCTCCTGCTAACCCTATTTCTTACTGCGATAGCTCCGCTGGGAATTTTTGTCGAATGAGGCACCCCCGATCGGGGGTGCCTCATAGAGTCCAGAAGTCGACGCGCTTTAACTTCTGGAATGTCTTACATCTTGCGAAAGATGCTCGGCGCGATCTGCACCAGTCTCGGATGGTTGACGATCATAGATTCTGCATGGCCGACAAAGAGATAGCCGCCGATCTTGATTTTGGATGCGACGCGCGAAATGACGTTGGCTTGATCCTCTGGGCCGAAGTAGATCAAGACGTTGCGCAAGAATGCGATGTCCACATCTGGCGGCACGGGATAGTGGTCATCCTTGAGGTTCATTTGACCGAACTTCACGCGGCTCCGGATCGATTTGACAAAGCGCACGCGGTCTTTGGTGTCTTCGCCTTTGCCGACCAGCAGATAGCGCTGGCGCAGGTATTCGGGAATCTTGTCGATCTGCGCTTGGCGGTAGATTGCGGCGTTCGCGGTCGCGACCATAGACGGTGAGATGTCGGTGCCGATGATGGAATACTCCATACCGGGATGAAGCAGTTTCAGTTCCGAGAGAACCATCGCCGCAGTGTAGGCTTCTGCGCCTTCGGAGGAGGCGGCGCTCCAGACATTCACTTGGAATTGCCGGTCGCTGGCACTCTCTGTGAGGTCGGGGACGATAGTGCCGGCCATGAAATCGAAATGCGCTTCCTCGCGGAAGAAGTAGGTGGTGTTGGTGGTCATCATATCGATGGCGACCATCAGTTCCTCTTCCCAGTCCGGATCATGCATCACCAGATCCAGATAGCTGTCGATGTCACCGGCGTTTGTCTGGTTGATCCGCTTGTTCAGGCGATGACGGACCAGAGACTCTTTTTCGGGGCCAATCTCGATCCCGGCGATTTCAGCCAGTTTTTCGCGGAACTTTCCGACCATCGTGGCAGGGGCGCTGAGTGCAAACTGTGTTTCAAAATCAGTGGCAATTGCGTTCATGTCGCAAACCTCAGGATTATTCTGCAGCAAAATCGGTCACCCCAGCAGTGGAGCCGAAAAGCTTGGTAATATCGATCAGGGTTATGGGGGCGCCGTTGTAGCGCGCCGTCCCCATTGTGGCTTTGTCGGACCAGTGCATGAGGTCATCCAGTTCGATCCGAGCAAAGCTGCCTTCGTCGATCCGGATGACTTCGCGAACCTTGTCGCACCGCAGGCCGATCGTCCGGCCTGAGATATCGACCACGACAAAGCGGGTGTTCAGGTCGTCGATGCCTGGCCCGTAGCCCATCATGGCCCGCATGTCGGCGACGGGCAGAGACTCTCCGCGCAGGTCGATCATGCCAAGCAAATGGTGGGGTGCATTGGGCAACCGGTTCAAAGGACGCATGTCCAGAATTTCCCGCACGTGCGCGATGTCGATGGCGTAGACGCCGTCTTCGATCATTAGGGTCAGGTAGGGAACATCGACAACCATTTTGGGCCTCACTCTGCGGCGTAACGGGCGAACTGGTCGTCAGCGTCGTCTTCGAGATCGTCATCAAGATCAAAGTCGAAGCTGTCTTCCATGCGCTTGGGTTGCTGTGTGGTTTTCTTCTTGGGTTTGATCTTGCCGAGGTTGTAGTCGAACCCACCGGATTTCGCCTTGAACTTGGACCGTGCAGGAGCAGGCGCTTTGCGACGCTTGGCGCTGCGGTTACGGGGCAGTTCAAAGAAGCTGATCGCGTCTTTCAGGGCCTCTGCCTGGCTCGACAGTTCGACAGCCGAGGAAGACAGCTCTTCGGACGCCGCGGTGTTTTCCTGAGTGACCTGATCCAGCTGACGCACAGCTGTAGTGATCTGGTCGGTGCCGACCGCAAGTTCGCGCATCGAGCCTGAAATCTGCGAGACCAGTGTCGAGGTGCGCTCGATTTCGGGGACCAGATTATCGAGCATCTCGCCTGCGCGGGTCGCGGTTTTCACCGTGTGGCCCGAGAGGTTCGAGATTTCGTTAGCTGCTTCTTGGCTGCGTTCCGCCAGTTTGCGCACTTCGGACGCGACGACCGCAAAGCCGCGACCATGTTCACCGGCACGCGCTGCCTCGACCGCTGCGTTCAGGGCCAGCAGGTCTGTCTGGCGGGCGATTTCCTGAACGATCATGATCCGCTCGGCGATGGTGGTCATGGCTTCGACAGCCTCGCCGACAACCTTGCCGCTATCACGGGCCGACAGGGCAGAGTTGTTGGCCATCATCTCGGTCTCGGTGGCATTTTCGGCGG
Organism: Alphaproteobacteria bacterium; assembly: GCA_030433335.1. GTDB lineage: Bacteria > Pseudomonadota > Alphaproteobacteria > Rhodobacterales > Rhodobacteraceae > Donghicola. The sequence goes on from JAUILL010000076.1 coordinate 6,368, forward strand.
ACTGCTTGGTGTTCGCTGCCATCTGGGCAACCGATGCACTGGTTTCCTCGGTCGAGGCGGCCTGTTCGGTGGCGCCTTGGCTCAGTTGCTCAGAGGTCGCGGCAACCTGGGTGCTGCCCAAAGTCATGTTGTCCGCAGCCGCGGTGACATCCGCCATGATGGTACGCAGACGCTCGACCATTTCGTTGCTGGTGTGCAGCAGGTCGCCAAGTTCGTCATTGGTGGTCACATCCACGGTGCGGGTCAGATCACCTTCGGCCACAGCGCGGGCCAGTTCGTTGGCGCGGTTCAAGCCCCGAGAGATCGAAGTCACCATATAGGCCGCGACACCCAGACCCAGCGCGGCAGCAATGCCGATCAGGGTAAGCGCGAACGAGCGTGCGTCCTGATAGAGTGCGCGGGACTCTTCGACGCGCTGGTTCATGATGGTCTGGACCTGATCGCTCAGGATGTTTGCCGCATCGCGGGCCTCCTGGAAGGCGACGCGGCCGGCGTGTAGCAGAGTGTCTGTCGCCTCTACTGTATTTCCCGAACGCAGGAGCGAGATTACAGAGGCATGGTTGTTCGTCGCGGCCATCAACTTGGGCTCGAACGCCATCACGTATTGGGTCAGGTCCCCTTGGTCCAACGCGCGCAGTTGGTTCATGAAGTTCTGGATGTTGCCGTCTGCCAAAGCGGCTTCGTCCAGAAACCGGATCCGTTCGCTGCGTTCTGTCGCCAGCGCTGCATCGCGCAGCGCCTCTTCCGCCAGCAAAAGCTGCGCCTTGGCGCGTTCTGCGGCCTTGAGCTGTTCGGAGCGGACATTCACCAGAACATCGACGCGCTCTGATAGCTGCGCAAAGGACGTCATGGTCGTTTGCATCGCGTAGCCCGCAAGGCCAAGGACGCCCACGAAGGCAAGGATCAGTTTTAGTTTGATGGTAAAGCGCATCTTACGCTCCTTTCACCGGTTGTGCTTCGCTACGCTTGGCGAGGTTATTGGAGATAATCTGTTCGAGGTCGGGCACGATGACGAAAGCATCGTCATCGCGGTACAGGCCAACCAAATACTCGGCGGGCCAATTCTGACTGACACGTGACAAGGGCTCGATCGCGCCGGCCTTGATGCTGGTGACGCTAAGTACCGCATCGGCAGCGAGTGCGATCTGAACCGGCCCGCGTGGTGTGGTCACGTTCACCACGACAATCCGGCTTTTGTGCGTGCGCTCTGTGGGCGGCAGGTTCAGCATCTCGTTGATCGTGACGAGGGGCACGACGGTCCCGCGGATGTTCACCACCTTGGCCGCAAAGGGCCGCGCCGAAGGCACGCGGGTTTCGGGTAGGGGATCCAGAATTTCACGGATCATGATGGTGTTGAGTGCAAGCTTCTGCCCGCCAATGACGATAAGCAAAAAGGTGGCGTCGGCGCCGGATTGCATGGTCATACCAAGGCCTCCTCTGCGGTGATGGCCGCGCGGACGTCACGGCCCACTTCGATCAGGTGAATGGGGTCAAGGATCAGGGCCACCGTGCCATCGCCAAGGATTGTAGCGCCCGAAATCTGGGTGATTTCTTCGTGCAGCGGGGACATCTGTTTGATGACCGTCTGGTTCTTGCCAATGATCCGGTCGACGACGATGCCCACTTGCTCGCCTGCGGCGGTGATCACGATCAGCACCTGCGGCCCAGTGTTCAGCGCGGGACATCCCAAGACGCTGCGCAGGCGCACAAAGGGGACAAAATCCCCGCGCACATTCAGGAAGTCACTTGCGGGCGTGCCAGCGCACTTCTCGGTGGGCAGATCAACGATTTCGTTCACGACCGAGACAGGGATGGTGTATTTCTCGCCATCCACTTCGATCAGGAGCCCTTCGACAATCGCGAGGGTCAGGGGCAGGCGCAGGGTCACCTCGGTGCCTTCGCCAGCTTTGCTCGTGACTTCGACCTTGCCGCGCAGCCCGTCGATGGTTTTTTTCACAACGTCCATACCGACGCCGCGACCAGAGAGTTCAGACACTTCTGCTTGGGTCGAAAACGCAGGTTCGAAGATCAGACCAAAGAGACGATCCTGACTGACTTGCTCGTCGGGCAGCAGGATGCCCTTCTCGATGGCCTTGGCGTGAATGCGGTCTGCGTCCAGCCCTATGCCGTCGTCCCGTACGGTGACAATGACCTCAGAGCCGATGTGTTCGGCAGAGATCTGGATATGTCCGGTTTCGGGTTTGCCATTCGCCAGACGGGTCTGTGCATCTTCAATCCCGTGATCCATAGAGTTCCGCACGATATGCACCAGCGGGTCTGCCAATTTCTCGATCATGGTTTTGTCGAGCTCTGTACCGCGACCGCTGACTTCGAACTCCACGTCTTTTTCCAGCGTCATGGACAGGTCAGCCACCAGCCGTTCGAAGCGCGACGCAAGTGTGCCAAAGGGCACCATGCGGATCGACATGGCTGTATCGCGCAGCCCAAGCGACAGGCGGTTGATCTGCTCGGCCAGCGCAATCATGTTCGCGTCTTTGGACAGGCGCGCCAATTCGCTGAGGCGGGCTTCGGCAATCACCAGCTCGCCGACTTGATCCACGAGGCTATCGAGTTTGGACGTGCCGACGCGGATCGAAGATTCGACCTGAGTGCTGGCGGCAGTCGTAGTTGTTCCGGCAGCCGATGCGGTGGGCGTTGACGCACTTTGCGTCGCCAGCTGATCATTTCCGGCGTCGTCAAAAACGACATCGTGGAACATGAATACAGGTTGCAACGCTTCTTGAGTGACCGAGGTGGGCAACTTCATTTTCCAGCCGATCATGCAGCTCTCGGGATCAAGTTCGTCCAAGAGCGGAACGGCGCTCAGATCGGCCTCAATCTCGGTCGCGCCGAGATCGCGCAGCTCTTGCAGGATCAACGCGGGATTGGCCCCCAGTTCCAGAACCTTGCCCATCAGGCGAAAGCTGAACACCCGTGTGGCGTCTGGGATCGGTGCTTCTGCCCCCTCCATCGCGGTGGTCAGCCCGCTCAGGATTGTCTGCGCTTTGGCTGCGGTCAAATCGCTGGGGCTCGCCAAATCGGGGAGAAGGTCGCTGGCCTCGAACGAGAGGCGGATGACGTCTTTGGTGACCGGCGCATTGCCTTTGCGGCATTCGTCGAACTGGGTCTCGAAGGCGTGGGCAAACTCTGAGAGGGCGGTCAGACCGCACATGGCCCCGCTGCCCTTGATGGTGTGCAGTGCGCGGAACGCCCCATCGATACTGGCCTGATCGGTATAGTTCTTGCGCAGGGACAGTAGGTGGCCGTCAAACTGCTCTTTCAATTCGCGCAATTCTTCGAGGAAGATGAGCAGGACTTCGTTAGACATCAGAGCCCCCTTTCGTGGCACTCAGGGGTTCCAGCAGATCGCCAAGACCGCATTCCGCCGCGATGGGAGCTATGAGTGAATCTGGTGTTCGGGCGATTTGAATGACGGCGGTGCATCTGGTTGGTTTGTTGTTGCGACACAAGCCACCGACCAAAGGAGCACCACCATCATGGACGACACTACCATCATTG
>JAUILL010000077.1 GCA_030433335.1 Alphaproteobacteria bacterium
CTAGGAGCTTAGAGACGAGTAGCCAATTGCTGTCTAGCGATTGAGCTAGGTCTACTTCTCGCCAATTTCGCCTGAAAAACCCAGTGATGCAGATGCCGCCCGTCCGGCCTCTCGCAACAGCGCGACGTATTCCGGCTTTTTCCCTTCATCGAAACGAAACAGCGGGAAGGCAATCGAGATAGCCCCGATGGACTTGCCCGTGTGGTCCAGAACCGGCGTCGCCATGCAGCGCACGCCGGCTTCGGATTCTTCTACTTCTTCAGCGTAGCCTTGGGCATGGATGCGCGCCAATTCGGCCCGCAAGGCGTCTTTGTCGATGATTGTTTTAGGCGCTAGCTGTACCAACTCCATAGTCTTGAGCCGTTCGCTGATCTCTTCTTCATCACGCCATGCCAACAGCGCCTTGCCGAGCGATGTGCTGTGAATTGGGTTCCGTTTACCAAGGGTCGAGTGCATCGACAGGCTATAGGCCGAGTCGTATTTGTGGATGTACGCCACACGATGATCGGTGCCATCCAGAACCCCGAGATTGATGGACTCGCCCGTCGCACGGGATAGCTTACCCATTTCGCGGTCGGCCACCCGCAGCAGATCCGCCTGCCCCGACAATGTCCGCGCCCCCAATGAAAACAGCTTGAGCGTCAGGCTGTACTTCTCGGTTTCGGGGTCCTGCTCCACATATCCCAGTTCGATCATGGTCTGCAACAGCCGGTGCGCCGTGGTTTTTGACGTCATAGCGGTCTGCGCCAGCTCGGCCAAACCGGCGCGTTTCTCATCCACAAGCGATTCGAGAACGGCAAAGACCTTGAGAACAGCGGCGGCGTTTTCGGTCTTTTGTGGTTTCTGAGCCATGTTCGGTGTCCTGAAAATTCTGGAACAGCATTCTGTTTTTATTGGGAAACCAAGTCAAGACAGCCATCTGCGCGCCCGATCCCCCTGTTATTTATACGACAACTAGCAGAAAGCCCGATGACAAGATAGGGATTGATTTTATTTTTGGACTATGCATTCTTAATTTTCGAAACGGCATTCCGAAAATAATCAACGCCGTTCCGGAGGAGTTCTGACCATGACCATGCACCCGCTTTTGCGGCAGAAAGATCGTTTTATCGACCGCGCCGGAGTGATCGAACTGATCGACCGGCTGACCGATAACCTGATCAACATCACCGACGAAACCGGCGAGTTTCTGCTGCGCCTGGAGGACGGGCGCGTCATCGACACCAAAGGGTGGGCAGGTTGGGAATGGACCCACGGAATTGGTCTGTATGGACTACTGAATTACTGGAAGCAGACGGGAAATCCCGAGGCACTGAAGATCATAACTGATTGGTTTAATCAGCGTTTGTCCGAAGGCACCCCGACGAAGAACATCAACACGGTGGCGCCCTTCCTGACCTTGGCTTGCCTCTATGAACAAGACCCCAATCCGGTTTGGGTGCCCTATCTGGAAACCTGGGCCGAGTGGGTCATGTATGAGATGCCTCGCACCCGCGAAGACGGCCTTCAGCACATCGTCTACAACAGCGTGAACGACCAGCAGATGTGGGACGACACCCTGATGATGAGTGTCATGCCGCTCGCCAAGATCGGGCTCGTTCTGAACCGTCCCGAGTTTGTGGAAGAGGCGAAATACCAGTTCTTGGTCCACGCGCAGTACTTGTCAGATAACTCGGCAGGACTGTGGTATCATGGCTGGACTTTTGACGGAGATCACAACTTTGCCCGTGCGCTTTGGGCCCGTGGCAACAGCTGGATCACGATCGCCATCCCTGAGTTCATCGAGCTGCTGGACCTCGCCCCCAGTGATCCAATCCGCCGCCACTTGCTCTCCCTGCTGGAACGGCAGGCACGGACGTTGAAAGGGTGCCAACACACCAGCGGGCTATGGCACACGCTGCTCGATGATCCTGATAGCTACCTGGAGGCCTCGGCCACCGCGGGGTTCGGCTACGGCCTGATGAAGGGCATCCGCAAACGCTATTTACCCGCTGAATATCTGCCGGTGGCCGAACGCGCTGTGAAGGGCGTGATCGACAATATCAGCCCCGACGGAGAGTTGCAGCAGGTGTCGTTTGGTACCGCGATGGGCAGCGATCTGGATTACTACCGCCAGATCCCCCTGACCTCGATGCCCTACGGACAGGCGATGGCGATGCTGTGCCTGTCGGAATTTCTACGATCCTACATCTAATCCGTTTTCAGGAAATTTTTTTGGTTTCAGGAGGAGAGAACCAATGAATAAATCCCTATCCATGCTGGCCTTTTTGGCCGCAACTGTCGCAGTCACCCCCGCCATGGCCGAGACCCTGCGCTTTGCCTATGCCAGCAACGCTACCCCCACGGTCGAGGCGATGCGGAAGTTCGGCGAACTGGTCTCGGAAAAAACTGACGGCGAAGTGACCGTCACCTATTTCCCCGATGGCCAGCTTGGCGGTGAGCGTGAACTGGTCGAGATGGTGCAGGCGGGCAGCTTGGACATGACCAAGGTGTCAGGCGGACTTTTGGAGAGCTTTACCCCCGTCTATGGCGTCTTTCCCATGCCCTACCTCTTTGACAACGAAGAGCATTTCTACGCGGCGATGGACGATGCAGAGATCATGGGCCCGATCTATGAGGCCAGCCGCGACACCGGTTTCGTGGGCTTGACCTATTACAACAGCGGCGCGCGCAGTTTTTACACCGCAGAGAAGCCGATCAATGGAGTTGCGGACCTGAAGGGTCTGAAATTCCGCGTTCTCCAAAGCCCGACCTCGATCAAGATGGTGGAAATGCTGGGGGCGACCCCCGTGGCCATGTCGCAGGCCGAGGTCTACACATCCCTGCAGCAGGGGGTTCTGGATGGGGCAGAAAACAACGAATTCGCCCTGACCATCGCCCGCCACGGCGAGGTCAGCAAATACATGTCCTATGACATGCACACCCGCATCCCCGACATCATGCTGATCAGCGCCGCCACTCTGGACCGTCTGTCAGACGAACACCGCGCCGCCGTGATGGAAGCCGCCAAAGAATCCACCGAGTTCCACAAAGCTGCTTGGGGTGCCTCGATCGACGCAGCGAAACAGGAATGCGAAGAGCAGTTCGGGATCGAATTCCTCTATCCCGACGTTGCGGAGTTCCAAGCGGCCGTCGCCCCGATGTATGACGAACTCAAGGCGGAGCCCGAGAAATACGCCGTGTTCGAAGCCATCCGCGCTGTGGCATCGGCGGAATAAATGAAACGTCTGCGTGATCTGCTGGATCGAGCGGTTGGAGGGCTGTGCGCAGCCCTCCTGCTGGCGCTGGTTGGGGTGCTGACATGGCAAGTGCTGAGCCGCTATGCCCTGAATGCCCCCTCGACCTACTCCGAGGAAATCCTGCGCTATGGCGTGATTTGGCTGTCACTGTTGGGCGCGGCTTATGCCACGGGCCAAGGCACCCATATGTGCGTGGATTTGCTGCGGGAATTTAGCACCGGATGGCGCAAGCGGGTTCTGGAATTTCTGGTCCCGCTGGGTCTGATGGCCTTTGCCAGCGTCACCCTGATCTACGGCGGCTACAAGGCGACCGCGATCGCCGCCCGCCAAGTCAGCTCGGTCATGCAAATCCCCATGAGCTGGGTTTACGTGGCGCTGCCCGTCGGCGGCGTGTTGATGATCCTTTATTGCCTTTTGAACCTTTACGATTTGATCACCGGCACCCGTGATCTGCCCGACGCAGAAGACCGTGCCGTGGCCGCTGGAGACTGACCCATGGCCGGAGAAGCCTCTTTCATCCTGATTGCCGTCTTTGGCGTATTGGCCCTGTTGGGCCTGCCGCTGGCCGTCGCGATTGTCGCCGCAGCCTTTGCCGCCGTGGCGCTGGTGCTGCCGTTTGACATGGCCGTCTTTACGGCGGCACAAAAGATCGTCGCGGCCCTCGACAGTTTTTCCCTGCTGGCGGTGCCGTTCTTTATCCTGTCGGGGGTCATGATGAACTCGGGCGGGATCGCCTTCCGGCTGGTGAACTTTGCCAAGCTGATCGCGGGCCGTATCCCAGGATCGCTGGCGCAAACCAACATCGCGGGAAATATGTTGTTCGGCAGCATTTCCGGCTCGGCCATCGCGGCGTCCACCTCGATCGGCGGCGTCATGGTGCCCATTCAGGCCAAAGAGGGCTACGATCGTGACTTCGCATCGGCAGTGAATATCGCTTCCGCGCCCACTGGCATGCTGATCCCGCCGACCACAGCGTTCATCATCTACTCGCTGATCTCGGGGGGCACCTCTATCGCAGCGCTGTTCATGGCAGGTGCCGTGGCAGGCACACTCTGGGGCGTGGGCATGATCGTCCTGACTGTCGTGATCGCAAAACGGCGCGGCTATCCGCTGTCCCCCAGCCCCTCGGCCCGCGAAGCACTGAATGTCACTCTGCAAGCCATCCCGAGCCTGATGCTGATCGTCCTGATCATCGGCGGCATCCTCTTTGGGATAGTCACCCCGGTCGAGGCATCGGGCATCGCCGTGCTCTATACCATGGCGTTGGCCTTTGTGATCCACCGGACCATGCCGATCAGCGCCCTGCCCCGCTTTCTGGTCGAAACGTCGATGATCACCGGCACAATCATGTTGCTGCTGGCTGCCTCCGCGACCTTGTCCTTTGCGATGGCGTTCACAGGTATTCCTGCCGCTGTAACCGCGTTGGTGCTAGGGGTGTCCGAAAACCCGATCATCGTCATGCTGATCATCAACATGATCCTGCTCGTGGTCGGGTGTTTTATGGACATTGGTCCCGCGATCCTGATCTTCACTCCGATCCTCTTGCCAATCGCGCAAAAGGTCGGAGTCGATCCGGTACATTTCGGCACCATCATGGTGTTCAATCTTGCCATTGGAACCATCACCCCGCCTGTGGGCACCGGCCTCTTCGTCGGCGCGAGTGTCGCTGGCGTTCGGGTCGAGCGGGCAATCCGCGCCCTTGGCCCCTTCTACCTGCTTCTCTTCGCAGTGCTGCTGCTGGTGACCTATGTCCCTGCAATTTCGATGGCACTGCCTCGGGCCCTTGGCCTGTGACCCAACCCCAAAAGGAAGACCTATGACCCTGACAGTCACGACCCGTCATGCCGTCCACCCAGAGCACGCCAAGGGGATGGACACCGCCGCCTTGCGTGAGAACTTCATGGCGCAAGACATGTTCGCGGAAGGCGAAATTCGCCTGCTCTACACCCATTACGACCGCTTCGTCATGGGCGGCGCGGTACCTGCGGGGGGCGATCTGACCCTTGATGTGGTCGCCGAGACCAAGACCGCCACCTTCCTCGAGCGCCGCGAAATGGGCGTTGTGAACATCGGCGAGACCGGCACCATCACTGCGGGTGGCCAGACCCACACGCTGGAACATGGCGAAGTCCTCTACCTCGGCATGGGCACAGGCGCGGTGACCTTCAGCGGCGCAGGCCGCTATTACATCACCTCGGCCCCTGCCCATCAGGCCTATCCCACCCGCCTGATCACCATGGCCGAGTGCAAAGAGGTCCACATGGGCGCCTCCGAGACCAGCAACAAGCGCACCATCAAGCAGTTCATCCACCCGCTGGTGATGGAAAGCTGCCAGTTGATCCTGGGCTATACCACGCTGCACGATGGCTCGGTCTGGAACACGATCCCCTCGCACATCCATGATCGCCGGATGGAGGCCTACCTGTATTTCGGCATGGCCCCAGACTCCCGCGTGCTGCACCTGATGGGCGAGCCGCAGGAAACCCGCCACCTGTTCATCGGCAACGAAGAAGGCGCGATCTCGCCGCCGTGGTCGATCCACTCGGGCGCAGGCATCGGGGCCTATACCTTCATCTGGGCCATGGCGGGCGACAACGTCGATTACACCGACATGGACTTCATCCAGGCTGAGGACCTGCGATGAGCCGCTTTTCCCTCTCGGGCAAGACCGCCCTTGTGACTGGCGCGAACACCGGCATCGGCCAAGCCATCGCCCTGTCGATGGCCGAAAACGGTGCTCATGTGATCGCCGCGGGCCGCCGAAGCTGCGCCGAAACCGTGGACCTCATGGGTCGCGGAGAAGAGCTGCTGCTAGACCTCTCGGACCCCATGGCGGCTAGGGATGTTTTTGCCGCCCGGCAGATCGACATTCTGGTGAACAACGCAGGGATCATCCGGCGGGCCGACGCGGTGGCCTTTACCGAAGAGGACTGGGACGACGTTATGGATATCAACGCCAAGGCTCTGTTTTTCACCTGCCAAGCCTTTGCCAAGGCCGTTTTTGCCCGCGAAGGCACAGGCAAGATCATCAACATTGCCTCTCTTCTGTCATTCCAGGGGGGCATCCGCGTGCCCTCCTATACGGCGTCGAAACACAGCGTCGCAGGTCTGACCAAGCTGCTTGCAAACGAATGGGCGGCCCAAGGCATCAACGTTAACGCCATCGCGCCGGGCTACATCGCAACCAACAACACCGCCGCACTGCGCGCTGATCCCGAACGCAATCAAGCGATTTTGGAGCGTATCCCCGCAGGCCGCTGGGGCGATCCCCAAGACATTGCAGACACAGCGACCTACCTCGCGGCACCTGCCTCGGACTACGTGCACGGTGCGATCCTGAATGTGGATGGAGGCTGGCTGGCGCGGTAGATTCTAGCGCGCGCCCCAAGTGTCCGACAAGCGGTACCCTTCGGGCCAAGGGTCCGACGGGTCCAGCATGTGCTGATGGATGCCCGTAATCCATCCCCTGCCAGAAATTTCAGGAAGGATCGCATGCTTGCCACCGACAAGGGTCTTGGACAGAATACTGCCAGAAAATCGAGATCCGATGACGGATCGAGCGGTCAAACGGTCACCGACAGCCATCAAGCCTCTGGCATGTAGAACCGCCATTCGAGCAGACAGAGCAGTTCCGGTGGGCGAACGGTCTACCTTGCCCGGCTGGATCGCGACCGCCGCGCTTGTTTCGAGCCCATCCGCGCATTGAAGCAGAGGACCCGCAAAGAGACAGAATGAAATGTGCTTCCAATCCGGGTTATCTGGATGACTAAATCCAAGCTGCGCATTCGCGGCATTGGTAATCTGCACGCCCAACTTCGCGATCTGATGAGCCTCGGCCGCGACCAGATCAAACCCCATGGCGGCAGCGTCTACGATCACAAAACTGTCGCCCCCATAAGCCGTGTCGACCGTGATTTCACCCAACCCTTCGACGATCAGAGGCACATCCAGTTGCGCCGCGAACGAGGCAACATTGCGCACGAAAATTCGCTCAGCTTTGCCATTGTGGCATTCGGCTCGCACGCGCACCAACCCGCCTGGCGCTTCGAGGACGAGATGTGTCTCTGGCTCATGCATGGGGATGAGGCCACTATCCAGGAGCACAGTCGCCACACAGATAGAATTAGAGCCGGACATCGGCGGCGTGTCTTCCGGTTCCATGATAATCCAAGCCGCTTGTGCTTCTGGGTGTTTAGGCGGCACCAAGAGATTCACATGGCGAAAGACCCCTCCCCTAGGCTCGTTCAAGACGAAATTCCGCAAAGTCTGGTCACGCGCTATCCATCGGCTTTGCTCCCAGATTGTCTCTCCCGGAGGGGGCAATACACCGCCCACGATTACATCCCCGACTTCACCTTCGGCATGGGCCGAAATCACGTGGATTGTTTTTATTGACCGCAACTCCGAGACTCCCTCTGACTACAGCTCTACCCAACATTCACCGAAAAATGTGCATATATGTCAATTCTGGAAAATGCACTTCCCGAACAAGCCTGGGTGCTAATAATTCTGCATCGTCTTGCCGGCCAACAAACGACCTCCGACGACATCTGCGAGGCGCACAAATCTTTGCGTAGATTGAAGTTGGCCAAAAACACCAGAACCGCGGCGTTCAAATACGTCGAAATGGCTCTACACACTGTAGCTTTTGCACGGGTCATCGTTGGGTGGAGCTCCACGTTCTTTGGTTCCCGATGGCCAGAGAAAATTTGGTCTTCGGTGTTGAGAAAGACGAAATTGGACGGCTTGGGACGAGAAACCATGAACCGCCGAACTAAAAAATACGTTTGAACAAGATTGCTCCGATGGGGACGAGTGCAGTCATTCCAGCGAGAACGTAAAACGCGAAAGCAACATCCACACTTTGCGCAACTATACCTAGAAAGGCCGGTCCCATCAGATGACCTCCATAGCCCGCCGTCGTGACCGCAGCGACAGCTTGGCCTTGCGGCATTGCGGTTTGTTGTCCGGCTGCGCTTATGACGATGGGCGCAATGCAGGCGGCACCGACTCCGATCAAGAAGAAGCCAGCCTGTACCTCCACAGCGGATATGCCATGAAGAACAATCAACAACCCCAAAACGGTCAGCACGCCGCTCGAAACCAAAACTGACAAGGCACCGGCGCGCCACACTGCAGCGTCCCCAAACAAACGCATCAAAACCATCCCAACCGAGAACCAAACAAATCCTAGGCCTGCTGTCTCTGGCCCCATTACCGCTCGCTCGACCAGCAGCAGAGCGCCCCAGTCCAGAACCGCGCCTTCCAGCAAGAATGTCAAACAGGCCATGATCGCGAGTGGGATGACCATGCCAGTCGGCACCGCAAAGGAAGTCCCAGCATCGGAAACGCTGTCACGAATGAGGCGAGTGGCCATCACGCTGATGCTAACAACAATACCTGCACTGAGCAGCGCAGTCGATACCACTGAATGACCAGACGCAATCAACATGGTCGACCACAAAGCACCGAGCAATCCACCAATGCTGAAAACCGCGTGAAAGCCGGACATCAGCGTTCGCCCTTCAGCCCGCTCGACCTCTGCACCGTTTACGTTCATCGCGACATCCAAGGAACCGATGGCTGCGCCAAACACCGATAAAAACGCCGCCAAGACACCTCCGTTCGGCGCAAGGGTCAGGAATGGAAGGATCGAAGCCGCGGCGAAACTCGTGAGCGCAATTATCCTCCGCGCCCCGATTTTCGCAATCATCATACCGGTGATGGGCATCGCAAAGAGTGAGCCTAAACCCAAGCACAACAAGACCACACCAAACATGCCAGCATTCAGACCAATCTGCTGTTTGACCGCAGGGATTAAAGGTGCCCAAGACGCCATTGCAAATCCTGCTGCCAAGAAGGCCAAGCGCGTTCCCCAGCGTGCACATTTCTTTTCATTCGTAGGAGTGTTTATTGTCATATGCCTGCCAGTTTCTTTGGCCTTTTCGTACCGTCCTGAACGCTGCAACACTCTCTGATGCCCGATCGATCCTGAAGAAGAGCAGAGTTTTCACTCTATTTCCCTGATATCTCCGCACACACGAGCCCGAGAAATTTCATTCTAGAATTTTGAGTTTAGCGCCCGACTCCTTTCGACGCCCTTCACCACGCTTGGCATCCTTTTGCGCAGTTAAGCAACATTATGGATGACTGCAGAGTTTCTAGGGTCAGGATTCATAACCAGAACATGACGACTGCCGCTAATGCGCATGCTGACAGGAAGACCTTCGGACACCTGTCGTAGCGTGTTGCGACCCGCCGCCAATCCTTGAGGCGAGCGAAACTG
>JAUILL010000078.1 GCA_030433335.1 Alphaproteobacteria bacterium
AAACTAGCGAAGATCCTTCCCGCAGCGCAGCAACCGCGAAACGCCTGACAAGAAAGGCGCTCGCGCTATGTTCAGGCGTCGGTATTCTGCGCCGGCGAACGGGTGTTTTTCCATGGAACGGCGGAAATCGCCTTGGCAACTTTCTTCTACAACACTTGACGCAGCTCAGACGCCGGAGCTCGCCCAAGCCTTGGTTTGGCTCGCGAGGGCCTGGAGGTGGTCTTCTAAGCTATTGCCCGTCAACCGCTTTCGCGGTTTCAGGTCATGGTCGCCATTTTCCAGCCAGTGCAGTGTGACCGCATCTGAAAGAGTGTAGGTCTCGATTTCCTCGCGAGTCCCGAAGGGATCGCGGGTGCCTTGGCAGATCAGGGTCGGGCATGTGATGTCTGCGAGGTTCTCGCCCCGACGGTGGTCTGGTTTCTTCGGCGGGTGAAACGGAAAGCCGAGGCACAGGAGGCCCTTGATCCTTCCGGCGTTATTGAGGTCTCGAGCAACGAGACTTGCCACCCGGCCACCCATGCTCTTGCCGCCAATGACTAGAGGGCCGTCGTAGGGCAGTGCTTCTATCGCCGCCAGAAACTCGGGCGCGTAGGTTTCGGCCTTCGCAGGTGGCCGTTTGGAGCCACCCGTGCGGCGGGCGGCCATGTAGCTGAACTCGAAACGGGCGACGCGGAAGCCCTCTTCTGCGAGGTTCTCCGCGACGTTGTTCATCCATGGCGTGTCCACCGGTGCGCCGGAGCCGTGGGCCAAGAGGATTGTGGTGCGGCCAAGTTTATCACCGTTCAGTAGAAAGTCCACGGCACGCTCCTACAGAATGGTCCCACGTATGGCTCAGGCGGCGCTGGCCTCGCGCTCAGCCTCTTCGACGGCGAGTTCGGCCATCTTCAGGGCCGCTTCTCGGCTGCTGGCAACCGCGATGAAGCGGCCGTTGTGGCAGAACTTGGCGCCTTTGACGCCGCTCGCCTGTTCGAGCGCTTCGTCCGTCAGGCCTGCCCAAGCTGCGGGCAGATCGGCGCGCTGCTCAAAGCTGTCGCCGCTGATGCGGATGCCGCCGATGGACCAATCACTGTCACGTGGATTGATTACAAATAGCAAGTGGTCCGCGCCTGCTGCGTCGATGGCCGATCGGAAGGGCATGCCCATGGGCAGCTCCAGAATGCGCGAGGTGCCCGCATCCGCGATGGCTTTGGTCACCATGGCTTCTGCACGGCGCTTGGCCGCTTTCTTGGCGATCGACGCTTCGACGAAGGCGCCTGCGATGGGCAGGGCCTTGGCAAAGGCCTGATCGTCCGCATCGGGGCTGCGGTTGTCGAACACCGGCTTCAGGCTCTCGAGCAGAACAGAAATCGTCAGCGAGGTCAGAGGGCCAGCCACCGACGGGTTCATGGCCCCATTGTCCATCAGGTCGATGGGCAGCACGAAGCTCTTCTCGAAGCTGGCGTGGATGTCTTCCAGATCCGTCTCGGGAATATTTAGCGCACGCAGGTACTCAAGACCGTAGTGCTTCCAGATCAGACCGAAAGAGCTATAGGGCTGCTCGTCCTCTCGGGTGGGCACGGGGCGCTGGTGGTGATCAAAGATGCGCGCTTCGGCATCGTAGTCGCGGCCTACGTCGTAGATGATCTTGCCCTCGCCGGGGGTGATCCATGCGGTGTCGCGGGTGCGGACCAATTCGGCCTCGGGGAAGAGGCGGGTCAAGATGACCGAGGACAGCAGTTCATCCGCGTGAAAGCCGCCACTGTGGGTTACGAGGTGGGTAATGGTCATCTGGGTCACTCTGACAGGTCTGGAAATGCAAGGGGCGACCGGTGGGGTCGCCCTGAAGAGGTCATGTTTTGGGGTGCTTCAACGGCGTCAAAACAGAAATCAAGATATTGCGATCAGCGGGCGGCTTCGCCTAAATCTGGGGTTTCGCTCAGTTCAAACGATACTTCGCGAGATCTCTGCCCCGATTTCGCGACAACTTTACCCCGATTTACACCTAGTGGGTCCACGCGCCGCGGCGATTGGTGGCGAAGTTCTCGCCGTAGCCGCCTTTGCGGATATTCGCTTTGCGGGGCTTGGGCTCGGTCACTTGGGCGTCGATGCCGTGCTCTTGGGCGTATTCCATCGCGGCTTCTTTGGTCGAGAAGCGCAGCTTGACCTGGCTCTGGGTGTCTGCCGAAGAGGTCCAGCCCATGAGGGGGTCAACTTCGCGGGCGCTGGCTTGGGCGAATTCAAGAATCCACTCTTTGCTTTTCGCGGTGCCCGATGACATGGCCGTCTTGGCCGGACGATAGATGCGTGCGCGCATGGGATGCCTCCTTGGAGTTCGATTTCTTATCCAGAAATTGCGGGGTTTGTGCAAGGGCGAAGGTTAGGGCAGGGCGCCCTGAGAGCCGCCAATCGCACTTTTTAAGGAAGCGAACCTGCGGCCCATCCTTTTCCTTACAGAATCCGCGCGCAATTTTGCCTGTGCCCTTGAAGTGGAACAAAAAGAGGACAAGATATGCCCTGACCAAACGGAGACGTCCATGCACAACAATCGCCCCGATAATTTCTCGATGCAGAATGCTGCTCCACAGCGCCGCGAGAAGCTGGAAGGGGGCAAGCAGTTCGTGATGCACACCCAGTTTTCGCCTGCGGGCGATCAGCCGACAGCGATCAAGGAACTGGCGGGCGGTGTGCTGGATGGCGAGCGGGATCAGGTTCTGCTCGGGGCGACCGGCACAGGTAAGACCTTTACC
Organism: Alphaproteobacteria bacterium; assembly: GCA_030433335.1. Taxonomy (GTDB): domain Bacteria; phylum Pseudomonadota; class Alphaproteobacteria; order Rhodobacterales; family Rhodobacteraceae; genus Donghicola. Next base: position 2,727 of record JAUILL010000078.1, read on the forward strand.
ATGGCCAAGGTGATCGAAGTGACCCAGCGCCCCGCGATCATTTTGGCGCCCAACAAGACACTGGCCGCGCAGCTCTATGGCGAGTTCAAGGGCTTCTTTCCAGAGAACGCAGTCGAGTATTTCGTATCCTACTACGATTATTACCAGCCCGAGGCCTACGTGCCCCGCAGCGACACCTATATCGAGAAAGAGAGCCAGATTAACGAACAGATCGACCGGATGCGCCACTCGGCCACGCGGGCTCTGCTGGAGCGGGATGATGTGATCATCGTGGCCTCGGTGTCCTGCATCTACGGTATCGGCTCGGTCGAGACCTATAATGCGATGACCCAAGACATGCACGTGGGGCAGGAGTATGATCAGCGGCAGGTGATTTCCGACTTGGTCGCGCAGCAATATCGGCGCAACGACCATGCCTTTCAGCGGGGGAGTTTCCGCGTGCGTGGGGATGTACTGGAGGTCTGGCCAGCGCACCTTGAAGACCGCGCATGGCGGATGAGCTTCTTTGGCGAAGAGCTTGAGGCGCTTACGGAATTCGATCCTTTGACGGGTGAAAAAACTGACACCTTTGAACGCATTCGTATCTATGCGAATTCACACTACGTGACGCCGCGCCCGACGATGAAACAGGCGATCATCGGGATCAAAGAAGAGTTGCGGAAGAGGCTGGATCAGCTCGTCGGGGATGGCAAACTGCTCGAGGCGCAGCGACTGGAGCAGCGCACCAAATTCGACCTCGAGATGCTGGAAGCGACCGGCGTTTGCAACGGGATCGAGAACTATTCGCGATATCTGACGGGCAGGGCGCCCGGAGAACCGCCGCCCACACTGTTCGAATTCATCCCCGATAATGCGATCGTCTTCGCGGACGAAAGCCACGTGTCGGTGCCGCAGATCGGCGCGATGTACAAAGGTGACTTTAGGCGCAAAATGACGCTGGCCGAGCATGGCTTCCGTCTGCCGTCGTGCATGGATAACCGACCGCTGAAGTTCGAGGAATGGGACGCGATGCGCCCGCAATCGGTGTTCGTCAGCGCGACCCCCGCCGCGTGGGAGATGGAGCAATCCGGCGGCGTCTTTGCCGAGCAGGTGATCCGTCCGACAGGGCTCTTGGACCCTGTCGTGGAAATCCGCCCCGTCGATACGCAGGTCGATGATTTGCTTGATGAAATCCGTCGCGTCTCGCAAGAGGGCTATAGGACGCTCGCCACGGTTCTGACCAAGCGTATGGCCGAGGATCTGACCGAATACCTGCACGAACAGGGCATCCGTGTCCGCTATATGCACAGCGACATCGACACCATCGAACGGATCGAAATTCTGCGCGATCTGCGGCTCGGGGCATTTGATGTGCTGGTGGGGATCAACCTGTTGCGCGAGGGTCTCGATATCCCCGAATGCGGGCTCGTTGCTATTCTGGACGCGGATAAAGAGGGCTTCTTGCGCTCCGAAACGTCACTTATTCAGACCATCGGTCGTGCCGCGCGGAACGCCGAGGGCAAGGTGATCATGTATGCCGATCGGATGACCGGCAGCATGGAGCGCGCGATTGCCGAAACCAACCGCCGCCGTGAAAAGCAGATTGCTTATAACGAAGAGCACGGGATCACGCCCGAGACGGTCAAGAAGAACGTCGATGACGTGCTGGCCGGCCTATACCAAGGCGACACGGACATGTCGCGCGTCACAGCGACCATCGACAAGAAGCAACAGGGCAGCAATATGCAGGCTGTGCTGGAAGGCTTGCGGAACGACATGCGCAAAGCGGCCGAGAACCTCGAGTTCGAAGAAGCGGCACGCCTGCGGGACGAGTTGAAGCGTCTGGAGGCTGTCGATCTCGCGATTGCGGACGATCCCATGGCGCGCCAGTCGGCGATCGAGGCCGCACAGGAAGAGGCTGTCAAAACGCGTGGCCGCAGCACAGCAGGACGTCCTGGCCAGCGCGGCGGCAACGTAAAGCGCCGCAGATAATGCGTAGCGCTGTTAGATGAACGGTACGAAAGGAACGCCGCAGCCAGACAGAATGAGAGCGGTCGCGAGTAGAAGAAATTTTTGCATCGATGGGCCTCTGGTTCTAGTTTTTGGCAAATGTGTCAGGTGGCTAGCGGGAACGCAATGCCATCAGGCGCATCACGCCAACCAACTTTTGAGAGTCCGGTGTGTTGAGGGATAGTTCGTGCTACGCCTAGATGCCATTAATTTAACATAACTCATATTATCGGGGTTTGATTGCGCATCGCGTCTCGCAGCTCTTCTAGAGCATCGCGATCAAAGACCACCATCTCAGCAACGTCCCGTACACCTTTGACGTCCCGCATGTCGCTGTCTGGCACGCCGTGATCGCGGATCAGGTCGAGACTGAAGCAGTCCCGCAGGTGCAGCAAATCTGGGGTCGCGCGATCCAGAAACTGCGCGAATTCGGGTCGTAGTTTTGCCGCCGTCAGCTGTCCGGCGCGTTTTTTCTCTTCTGCAAGAAGCCGTTTCAAGAATGCCTCTGTATCATGGGTAAAGACGTTCTCGCGGGATGCATGATGCTCTTTGCGGTAGTCTTGCAAAAGGATCATGCCCTCTGCGGACATTCCAATATTCGCGTTGTGAGGATGCCGTTTCAGCCAACTCGGCTGCACACCAGTCTGCGCTGTAAAATCACGGACTACGTCCCCGTCAATGAGACTGTCGCGGTTGAATGCACGGACCGTCACCTTGCCCAACTTGGCATACACGTCGAGCATTTCCAGCTTCGGACGGGTCCGAATGGGCGGGATGCAGCTTGCCTTGAGTGTTTGCTGGGTGGAAGACACGAAGAAATCAGAGGAATGACGGAGGTACGCCAGAAACTCAGCCTGAAAACTCTGCCCCAGAAATTCATCGAAGAGTTCCGCAAAAACCGTTGCCTTCTGCGCGGTCAAAAGAAACTCGCTCGACAAGATCACGGTATGCGGCCTGTGTTGCTGCACTGTCCCTGAAACATTGCGCCACGCTTCACGTGACTGCTCCATTGCCTGATCGAAGCTGTTGTCGAAGCGATCCACCAAAGAGCGTTGCAAGAAGCCCATGGCGGGGATCGTCAATAAGTGATGGGGGTGCCAGACCGGTAGCTTCGGATAGAGCACGCCCTTGCGCGCCAGCCGCTCGGAACTCTCCCAAAAGGTCTGCTGGATCGTGGTGGTTCCGGTTTTGGCACTGCCAAGATGGACGATGACGCGCTGCGCTGTCGGCTTGGGTTTTAGGAACCGAAACCAGTTCATGCGCATACGTCCTCTTTGCCTTCTCTCGCGTCTCATTGGAAAAGCAAGCGGGGCCGCGAAAGTCAATCTGTCCACGCGGCTCGTGCCTTAGACCCCTTCATTTCGGTTGAAGAATCCGGCCTGGCTTGCGATAGCCCGTGGCAAAGGTGGCGCTGTTCAGACATCTGCGGGGAACATTATGACCCAACCTATTCGCGTGTTTATCAATGGCTTTGGTCGGATTGGGCGCTCGATTATGCGCCAACTCTGGTCAGAGCAGCCCCATCCGGTTTTCGAGCTTGTCGGGATCAACGATGTCGCCCCTCTCGAAACCTGCGCTTATCTCCTGCAATATGACAGCGTCTTCGGTCGCTTTCCCCAGCCTGTCGGGACTGCGGTGCGCAGTTTGGTCATCGGAGGGCGTAGCCTCCCGTTCTACCAAGAACCCGATCTGCGGGCGCTCGACCTAAGCGGTGTCGATGTCGTCCTAGAATGCACCGGATTGGTGAAACAACGGGGGTTCGTCGAAGCGGGGATTGCTGCAGGGGCGGCAAATGTTCTGATTTCGGGGCCTTCGCCAGTTGCGGACAAAACAATCGTGCTCGGGGCAAACGAAGAGGAACTGGGTTCAGCGCGGGTCGTGTCAAATGCCTCTTGTACGACCAACGCGATTGCGCCGCTCCTGCGAGTGTTGGACGAGGTCATTGGCGTGCGCCAAGCCCATGTGACGACGATCCATTGCTACACAGGCAGCCAGCCGACCGTCGATCAACCAGGTGCCACGTTTGAACGATCGCGGGCGGCTGCTGTCTCTATGGTGCCCACCACGACCAGCGCGGCGCACCAGATTTTCGAGGTTTTGCCCGCCTTTGACGGTCGCCTGAGCGTTGCAGCGGTGCGGGTTCCGACGATTTCCGTGTCGGCTGTGGATGCTGTCTTGCAACTGGCCAAAGTACCCGATGTGCCGTTCAATGAGCTGCTGAATTCAGTCTTTGCGGAGTCCCACTTGGTGCAACCGTTCGATGATCCCTGCGTTTCGACGGATTTTCGCGGTAGTCCGGCGTCGCTGAGCCTCTCCTTGCGTGAAACCCAGACTGTAGGCGCGGATCAGGTTCGCGTCTTTGGCTGGTACGACAACGAATGGGGCTTTTCGGCACGGATGTTGGAAATGGCCGAGAGTTTGGCGCGTCGGCCTTGAACCAATCTTACAAAGGCAGGGGGGGCGTCATCCCGCTCGACTCAAGGTCCCAACGCGCCTCCCAGCGACCGGAACTGCGCTCGATGAGCAGGTAATTTCGCTCTGCTACATAACGGTTTGCCTGTCCCGGCAGGCGCCGGATGGTGATCGGGTGCTGCGGCAATGGGTTCTCGCCAAAGCAAGCCAATGTCCCAAGTGTTCGGGCCCAAGCCTTGGGCGGCGCGCGGTGGGCGATGCCAGAGGCAACCAACTGGTTCAACTCCAGCCCCTGCCCCAGATCCATCGTCGCTCTGGTGGCCAAATGAATCTCGCCCGAAAGCGCCGTAATGTCATGCCCTTCGCTCAAGGCCATGTCCCGGACCAGCCGCAGCATTCTGCGCCATTCCTCGCGGTGGGCGCGGCTTTGCCACTGATCGCGCAGGTCATCCTCGTATTTCTGCATGCTCGGGATGGCGACCATGATCGCCTCTAGCACCGACAGGCGCGGCCCTAGCAGAGGCACGCTCGACATCAGGAAGGTGTGTCCTTCGGCATCGCGGGCGGCCTCATCCTCCATCATGGCCCAACCGCCCTCGCCCATGATCTGCCGGCGCGTGCGCTCTCCGCGCAGGTCCGGCGCGATGATCCGCAGGCTGGGAGTGTTGAGTGTCCAGCCCAGATGCTGGCCCGTCGGATCGGCAAAGCGCGGCGGCAGGTTGTTGTCCTTGGTCGCATGCTGGAAGACCAGAAAGGCTTCTCTGGCCGCAGCAAAAAGGGTTTGGCCTACAGGTGAATAGGTGCGCGATCGTTTGAGCGAGCCCCAACCGTCGCAAATGTCGTGATCATCCCACTGCATCAACGAGGGTATTCGCGCTGCCAGCCACGCAAATTCGGGTGCCGCATAAAGCGCCGCATAGCGCGCCATAAACCGCTCTCTCAGATGGTGGGTCAAATCAGTCAGGTCTGCACGCGACGGGTCTTTGGGAATGTCATCTGGCCAGGTATCGCTCAGGGGGTGCCCGCGACTGACTTCGTCCGCGTAGACCTGATCCCCACCATGGAGCAACAATGACAAAGGCCGCTCTCGGTGCTGGTCTCGCAGACGCGACCACATGGCATTCCGCTCGGAGCCCTCACGCTCCATGTCGCCGATTTCTTCGCCATTGCAGGACACATAGCCCAACCGTAAGTCGCCGCTGAGATCCCCCGCGATCGGGTAGCTCGTGCCGTTCCAGCTATACTCCGAAGGCGCGTCCGCAGGCAGTTTGAACCGCGTGCGCCAAACGGTGGCTTGATCATATCTAGCGATCTCTTCGGGATTGAAATCTTGTCCCTCGACAGACACCCCAGCGGGCGCATCGCCGCCCGTTATAAAGAGCGCGGCGAGGTGCATCTGCCCTGCGGACACATCGTCCAGAAAAAGTACGGGCCCAATGGGGTGTGAAATCTGATAAACCATAACCTTCAGGTAGGAAGCCCGCTGCACATGCACAATGTGCGGACCTCTGCCACAAGTGGTTTTATTTCACGTCCCTGTTGCTGAGGATTGAGCGCGACTGAATGCGCGGCCCGTCCGTCTCAGGTCAACTTATTCTGCAGCGGTTGGAATGTCTTCTGAACCCGAGCAGAGCAGATTGGCCATCCCATGCAGGGCGCACTTGTGGTTCAACCGCCAGCGCGCACTGCGCAAGGCAGCAGTGATGGCCAAATACATCTGCGCGGGTGAGACCCAGTCCTTGGACACGAAGCTATCGAAGTCATGGGTTTCGAAGGCAGTGACCAGATCGTTTTCGGTTTTCGCAGAGCAGAGCGCAATGCCGGCACGGGTGCCGCGTTCTGTTGCGCGCAGTCGCTCTAGAAATGCGGATTCCGCCTCGCCCATGTCATCCATCCCCAAGACATAGACATCCACGTGTCGCGGGTCCGACAGGGTATCGGTCGCGCTGTGGAAGACATGTACCTCAAGATTGCTGAATTGCTCGAGCATGCGTGCCAGCCCAATGGCATGTTGTGGATTGGGTTCAAAAAGAGCAACGCTGGTACGAGCCACTGGGCACCTATTTTATGTGTTTGATGTACACCTTCATTTTGTCCAATGGGGCTAGGGTCAGGACGCATTGATTTCCGTTGTGCTGCGTGATTCACGGCTCGGAAAACGGAGCGGTGACATGAGTGATCTATACTGGTTAAGCGATACGCAGATGGCCAAGCTTGAACCTTTTTTCC
>JAUILL010000023.1 GCA_030433335.1 Alphaproteobacteria bacterium
TTGGCCGTCCAGCGCCGAACCGTTTCATAGGAGACGTCGATACCACGTTCGAGCAGCATCTCCTCGACCTCCCGCAGGCTCAGATTGAACCGGACGTACAGCCAGACCGCGTGGGCAATGATCGAAGTCGGGAACCGGTGCCGCTTGTAGCTGATGGAAGGTGTCTGCATCGCCGTGACCTACGTAGCAAACAGCGAGGAGGCAATCGCTATCCTATTAACGTGACAACTCCGCTGATCGGTTTGGCCATTATTACGATGCGATAATTCTCATTTAGGTGCGCTTCGCACTTAAATGCGGAATCAGTTTGGCTGAGATTCGTAGCTCCATTTTTGCCTGACCCCAACGCTGATTCCTCCTCAATATCCCAGAAATTCGCCGCGCATGGTCGTCCCGCGCCTGAATCAGGCTCCCCCTCCAGTGGAGTTCAAAAATAGAAATTCAGCAAGCCGAGAGAGAAAAGGCGACGCACAAGGGAGGAGAGATGTGCGCCGCCTGAATTTTCGAAATGCCACCAGGGAGGAGGAGAGGCAGCATTACAATAGTTTCATACTAAGCTTTCCACTGTCGCCATTCAACAAAATCCTGCTGCATTGCAGCAAGGCGCGAGACACACATCCACGCATGCCCATTTTTTTAAGCATGTAGCCAGTGTTTAAGCGCCCCTCGACCACCCGCATTCCAGAACCTTGGCGCACGATGTTGCCGACAGAACGCCAGTTCAGGCGGATAGCTCCGTTAGCAAAGCAGTTGGGCGTAAAAAACTTAGTGCCAGATGCAAAGCCTACTGAACACGACCTCTCGTCCAAGGCTCAGCGCCGCAGGTATCTACAAAGACACGGTAAACCGAAGTCGTTCCCGTAATAAACATCCGCCGACCGTCCGCTCCGCCAAAGCACAAATTCGATACGATTTCCGGAACAAGTATTTTGCCCAAGAGCGTGCCATCGGGGGCGAAGCAATGAACTCCATCCGCCGCCGAGGACCAGAGATTACCGGCTGCATCGCACCGCATCCCGTCGGGGAGCCCTTGGTCGATCGTGGCGAAGACGCCTTGGTCGATCAGAACCTCGCCCTCGACCCTGAATTGACGGATGACAGAAGGAACAGAGTCGTCGTGGCTGGACCCACTCTCGGCGATGTAGAACATCGTCTCATCAGGCGAAAAGCACAGGCCATTGGGCTGGTTAAAGTCACTGACCGCGACGGTCAGTGCACCTTCGGGTGACAGACGGTAGACGTTTTGATTGGGCTGCTCTGGCGTGGTGCGGTAGCCTTCGAAGTCCGAGATGATGCCGTAAGTCGGATCCGTAAACCAGATCACGCCGTCCGAAGACACCACCACATCGTTCGGCGAGTTTAGGCGCTTCCCTTCAAATTGATCAGCCAGCACAGTGATCGAGCCATCAATTTCCGTCCGGACCAAATCGCGTGCCCCATGGCGACAACCAATCAAGCGGCCTTGGCGGTCTCGCGTATTGCCATTGTTGAAACCAGACTCGGCGCGATACAGCGAAACGCCCGTTTTTTCGGACCATTGCATGATCCGCCGCGAAGGGATGTCGGAAAAGAGCAGCACATCGCGATCGCCGAACCAGACCGGCCCTTCGGTCCAAGTAAACCCTTGGGCAATCCGCTCCAGCTGAGACATCGGATGGGTTAGGGCGCGGAATCGGTCGTCCAAAACCTCGAGGTGCGGTGGAAGGGTGATCATTGGCGGCTCCTCCGAGTGCTGGCTGCGATAACGATTGCGATGATGATTGTGCCGGTCAGGACGCTCTTGATCCCTGCCCCCGCGCCGTAGCTGTTCAGCATGGACACGACGAGGAACATGAAGAGCGCCGCGCCAAGCACGCCGGGGACGTTGGAATTCCCACCCGCGATAGACGATCCGCCAATGACGACCACGGCGATCGAGGTCAGCAGATATTCGGCCCCCATGTTCAGCGCCGCTCCGCCAGAAAAGCTGGCCAGAAGGTACCCCGCGAGCGCTGCAAAAACCGAGACAGACAGATAGGTCGCGGCACGCACAGCCTCGACCGGAATCCCAGCCAAGCGGGCGGCGCGAGCGTTTTGACCTGATGCCAGCAGCCATCGGCCCCAGACGGCACGCTCTAGGATGACCCAGACGACCACGGCAAGGATGAGCGCAACCCATGCCACATTTGGCACGCCGATAAAGCGGCCCGTCGCGAAATCAGCCAGGCCTTCGGGCGGCTTGATCCTCAGGCCACGGTTCGACCAGATCGCCAGCGACTGGTAGATCAGCGAGGCCGCAAGGGTTGCGATGATCGGCGGCAAGCGCAGCAGCCAGATCAGCAGGAAGTTCACGCAGCCGACGCCAAAGCCTGTGGCTAATGCAACGGCCAACCCCAAAAACGCGGTGTTCGGGTCTGATCCCATCGTTTTCAACGCCAGCGTTCCGGCCAGTGTCATGCAGGCGGGGATCGACAAATCCACATTGCCCGGCCCTAGCGTGATCACCAACATCTGTCCCAGCCCGACGATCGCGGCAAAGGCTCCAAACGAAAGAGCGGCGTAGGCCAGCTCTCCAGCCCCGCGGCCCGAGGTCAGCATCAGCGTCACAACAAAAGCCAGACCAGCCGCCGCCCACCCCCAAACCCAAGGTTTCATGGTCATGTTGCAGCCCCCTTGCGCGAAAGCAGAAGGCGCGCGGTCAGAACAAGGATCAGGATCGCGCCTTGGGCGCCGATCTGCCAGTCCGGCGACAGCCTGAGAAAGGATAGGAAAGAGGCAGCCAGCGTCAGGGTCAGCGCCCCGATCACAGCGCCTACCGGAGAGACTTTGCCCCCCGTGAACTCACCGCCCCCGAGGATCACGCCCGCGATGGACAAGAGCGTATACCGCAAGGCGATATTGGCGTCGGCAGAAGTCGTCAGCCCAACAAGCGCCATGCCCGCCAGCACACCGAACAGCCCCGACAGGCCGTAAGCGGTTGCCTTCAACGCGGTGACGTTCCATCCCGCCCGCGCGATGGATCGCGTGTTGCCCCCTACCCCGCGCAGAACGGTGCCGATCTTGGACCGGATCACAAGGATATGGGTCAGCGCGGCGATCAGGATCGCGGCGACTACGGCCATAGGGATCAGCGGCGGTTTGATCGTCATCAAGGTGCGAATCCAACTGGGAGACGCTCCGCCGGGCGTCGGAAGTAGAAACAGCGCCATCCCGCCCCAGACAAAGGACATCCCGAGCGTCACGACGATCGCGGGCAGCTCCAACGTGTGGATCACGGCACCCATCGCGGCATAGCTCGCAATCAACCCCAGCAGGATCAACGCTCCGATCAGCGGTGCGTCGTTCAGCCAAGTTGCAGTCACGCAGGCCACCAAACTGACAAAGGCCCCCAGAGACAGATCAATGTCATTCACCATGATGATCATCATCTGCGCAATCGTGGCCAGCGCGATCGGCACCGCCAGATTGAACAGCAGGTTCAGCCCGAAATAGCTCATGGCGCGCGGCTGCATCCAGAAAGTCAGGCACAGCAACACAGCCAAAGAAATCACAGGCAGCAAAATGCGATAACGCGCCAACATCACGAGGCCTCCATCATCTCGAACGAGGCTTCGAGGATCTTTTCTTCGGTGATGTCGTCACCGGTCAGCTCCGCGCTGATCTCGCCGTTGCGGAAGACAAAGACTCGGTCGCATTGGCAGACTTCCTCGGTCTCGGTCGAATACCATAGAAAGGTCCGGCCCTTGGCGGCCTCGGCGCGGACGATGGCGTAGACATCCTGTTTTGTACCCACATCGACGCCGCGCATGGGGTCGTCCATCACGATCACGCTTGCATCCGAAGCCAGTGCCCGTGCGAACAGCACCTTTTGCTGATTGCCGCCCGACAGGGACAGTATCGGATTGGTCAGATCACCCGTGCGAATGCCGATCCGTTTTTGCCAAACCTCGGCCAAACGCCTCTCGGCACCTGTATCGACCAAGCCGCCTTTGGCATCACGCGCCAGTACAGATACCGACATGTTCCGCAGAATGGACCAGAGCGGCAGCACTCCGTCGCGGGGCCGATCGCCCGCCACGAACACAGCACGCGCCCCGCGCCCTGCCCGCCAATCCGACGTTTGCGCCAGATAAAGCCGCGCCAGAGCCGCCGCTTGGCCATGGCCAGCCAAACCTGACAGCCCCACAATCTCGCCGCGCCGCGCTTCCAGTCCTTCGGCGCGGATCACAACCTCGCCGAGGGCGGCGCGACCCGTCTCTGTCTGAGGGCCTTCGGGTGCGACATGGCCCATCGCATCGACCAAGCCTTGGCGGTCAAACTCCGCAGCAGGGCGGTCCGCGACAACAACCCCGTCTTTCAATACGACGATCCGCGAGGACACATCGAAAATCTCGCCCAACATGTGGGAGATAAAGATTATCGCCCCGCCAGACGCGCAGAACGCTTTGACATGGGACAGCAACTGGCGCGCGATCCCCTCGTCCAAAGACGATGTGGGTTCATCCAAAATTACCAACCGTGCAGCCCCGCCCCGTGGGGCAAAGCCAATAGCGATCTCGACCATCTGCCGCTCTGCGATGGTCAATTGGTCCACTTCGGTATCAGGGTGGATGCCATGGTCGGGGAACACCTGATCCAGACTAGCCAAAATTTCCGCCCGCGCCGGACCGCGCCAGCCAAAGCCCTTGAGGTCTGGATGCGCAATCGACAGGTTTTCGGCCACTGACAGGTTCGCGCAAAGAGACAGCTCTTGGAACACGGACCGCACACCTTGGGTGCCGTCCGGAAACGTGACCTCGCCCGAGGACGCTGGAAACGTCCCATTTACCAAGTTCACCAGCGTCGATTTTCCCGCGCCGTTGTGCCCCACAAGCCCAAGGCACTCGCCCGGGGCCACCGATAGGGACACGCCGTTCAGCGCCTTGACCGGGCCAAAGTGTTTTGCCGCGTCGCGCAAGACCACGACGGGGGTCCGTTCCAAAACTGACATGAGATCTCCGATTGTCCGCCATTCCGGCCCCTGCCCCGCATCAACGCAAGGCAGGGACTCGAAACACGCTTACTTGGCGCCCGCGATGACTGCCTGAGCGTCCTCGAGGGTGTAGCTGACATTCGCCACCGACCCTTCGGGCGTTGTTTCCAGGGCGCTATCCAGATCATCCTGAGTGATGGTCAGAAAGGGCACGGTCAGATCCTTGGGCACGTCTTCTCCCGCCAGAATCTGCTGTCCGACCCAAAACGCGAGCGAGGCAACGCCCGGCGCGATCGACAGGGACAGGGTTTCGTAGCCATTCGCGTCACGCTGCTCGGCCCACCATTTCAGCTCGTCCTGACGGTTGCCAAGGATGATCAGCGGCGTGGGTCGGCCTGCCGCGGCAAACGCTTCGGCCGCGCCGTAGCCATCGCCGCCTTGGGTCACGACACCAACCACGTCAGGCAGAGAGGGCAGAATGCCTGCGACAGCTTTTTGCGCCACGTCTTGCGCCCAATCGCCGTGGACCGAACCGACGATTTCGAACTGTGAATGCTCCGCTATGCCGTCATGGATGCCTTGGCTGATGGCATCGTCAGTGGACACGCCCGCCAGCCCGCGGATTTCCAGCAGGTTGCCGCCTTCGGGCAGACGCGTGGCCAGATAGTCAACCTCTTGGCGGCCCATCTCGACGAAATCGACAGCAATCCGCCAAGCACAAGGCTCTGTCACGATGCTGTCAAAGCTGATGACTTTGACGCCCGCATCGCACGCCTCTTTGACCGCGCCGTTCAGGGCGGTCGGCGATGCGGCGTTCAGCAAGATCGCGTCATAGCCCTGCAAGATCATGTTCTGGATCTGCGCCGCTTGCTCCGTCGTCTGGTTCTCGGACGTGGTAAACGCATCGGCTGCGGCGACCACTCCGTCGGCCACAGCTGCCTCTGCCGTTTCGGCATAGGTTTGCAACATGGCCTGCCGCCAAGAGTTACCCGCATAATTGTTGGACAGGGCAATACGTTTGTCCGCGGTGGCAGCGCTGTGGCCTTCTGCATGCACAGCGCCAGCCATCAGGGCGAGCGTTGCCGCCCCCATTAAAATGGATTTCATTGATTTTCCTCCCTTGCGCCGTAGCGCTCTGCCGGTCCCGGCCAGCGTCTCCCCCGCCTTGTGCCGAAACCTGCCCTAATCGTGCGATTGCGCCTAAAGGTTGTAAAGGCAGCCAGCCGCAGAGTTATTGCGGGAACCCGCAACAGACCTGCGGGTTTGGGTATTTCCTTTTGACGCTGGGGGGCGCACACTTGCGGGATCGCGCAACGCTCTGGAGAGAGGAACTTGCGCGAAGGGGAGATCACATGACCTTGCACACAGCGCAAAACGCTGGCTGCGACAGCGCTCTGGCGCGCATGTCTGCGCGACTAGCCGAACAGACCGATATCAGAGAGGCGCTGCCGTCGATCAAGGACGACATCGCAGCGCTAATTCCTTTTGTTCACTGCGATATTTGCCTCTTGGATCGCCCCGGCTGGGTGGTCAGCCATGAGGTCGGAATTCGGACGCGCTGGTCCCGTGCTTCGGGCCGGATCGACCATGCGCCGATCCGCGAAGTCCTGTACGAACAGTGCCCTTACATGCTGACCGACGACGCGATCAACGACGCCCGTTTCACCTATCCCGGAGCGGCCTGCGAACCGATCCTGAACCACGGCTTGCGGAGCCGCGTTCACGTTCCTTTGCGCTGCAAGGGCAGGTTGATCGGCTCTTTGAACCTGTCTGACACACAAATCGCGCGCTACAGCCCGCAAACCGTGGCGCAAGCACAGCAGATCGCCGACGTCCTGGCCCCATGGTTTCACATCCTTCACCTCGCTGAACAGGCCGAGCGCCGGAACCGAGCGCCCGCATCTGGACTTGGCAGCGAAGAGGGGCTGCGGCGCGGCGCGCTCGAGTTGACCCAAGCAATGGAACTGGAACGGCAACGGATCGGGATGGACTTGCACGACCAGACCCTCGCCGATCTGTCGCGGCTCTTGCGCGAGGTGACGGCCGAAACGCCCCTGCCACGTGACGCCCTTGCCGATCATTTGCGGGAAACGATCACTGGGCTGCGGCGGATCATCGACATGGCGGTCCCGACCTTGCTCGACCTCTTCGGCTTTACCCATGCGGTACGGGTGCATCTGGAGCGCGCCTGCCATGACGACGAAACAGTTCTAGACGTGCAAGACTTAACCCAAGGTCTACCCGATACGCTGGACACGACCGTCCGCAGCGCCCTGTTCCACATCACCCAAGAGGCGATCAACAACGCGACCCGCCATGCTGGCGCGGATCGGATCACCGTACGGATCGACCAGCCAACGCCGGCGACCTTGACCGTCACAGTCTCGGACAATGGCTGCGGGATTCCGGCTGCGCCGTCGCGCCAATCTGGCGTGCTTCACATGCGGACCCGCGCACGTCTGATCTCGGCCGATCTGGACATTCTACCGGACCAAGGCACCACCGTCCGCGCCACCCTGCGCATCCCTGCGCGCCCTCAGAATTGAAGGATTGGTGATGAAAGTTCTTCTCGTCGAAGATGACCAGTTCCATGCCTCCTATATGGAGGACGTGCTGGTCGAGTCCCTGCCCGAAGTCACCCAGATTTTCCACGCAGTGAACGGGTTAGAAGCTGAACGCGAGGCCCGCGCGATGGCGATTGACGCCGTGGTCATGGACCTGCGCATGTCGCAGCGCAATGGAATTGAAGCCGCGCAAACCCTCTGGCAAGAGCGCGCAGACACCCGCATTCTGTTTTGGTCAAATTACGCCGACGAGGCATATCTGCGCGGGATCAGCGCCATCGTCCCCGAGGATAGCGCCTATGGGTATTTGCTGAAAACCGCCCCGCGCGACCGGCTAAAATTAGCCCTGCGCGCTGTGCTGGTCGAAGGGCAGATTATGGTGGACCGCGAAATCCACCGTCTACAACGGCGGACAGCCTCGCCGCGCAATACACTGGATGACAGCGAATTTGCGGTGCTGGTGGATTTGGGACTTGGCCTGCAAGACAGGATGATCGCAGAGCGCCGCGGGATGTCCTTGCGGACTGTGCAGAACCGGCTGCTGTCGCTTTACGACAAACTCGGGGTCGAGGATGTATCTGACAGCGAAACCCCGATCAATAAACGGGTCCGCGCTTTGAACCGTGCTTTGGTGACACGGACCTTGAACGTCGAGACGCTCGAAACCGCAGAGCGCGATTTCGAGCAATGGCAAGCGGGACGGGCTTAGGACCGCAGCGCGTCGAGCATCGCCTGAAGGATCACATGGGCCGATGCCGCCCCCGGATCCACATGACCGACCGAGCGCTCCCCCAGCTTCTTGGACCGCCCACGGCGACTTTCCATATCGCGCGTCGCTTCTGCACCCGAACACGCCCCTTTGGCCGCTGCGGCCAGCACGGAAATAGCATCCCCAGAGCCGGCGGCCTCCCGGGCCGCCGCTGCAGCAGGGTGCCACGCATCAATCATGGTTTTGTCACCGACACTCGCGCCGCCACGGCTTAGGATACCGTCCAGCATCCCACCCACCCATGCCGACATGGCATCAGCGTTCAGATTCAAGCGATCCGCAACCGCCCGCCCCGCGCTTGTGAAAGCGCTCGCGTATAACGGGCCCGAGGACGCGCCGACGGCCTCCAGAAATGCTTTGGCCGCCTTTTCACAAGTCTCTGTGATGGTGTCGCTTTCAGGGGCCGCTTCCAACGACTTGGCCACTGCGGTCCAGCCGATGTCCATGGTGACACCATGATCGCCGTCGCCGATAACTCCGTCGAGTTCGGACAGATAGTCCTTGTCCCGCGCGATGGCGGCGCCTGCGGAAAGCATCATAGCTCTGAACATTGCGGGCGTGATCGTGCCATCGGTCGCCAACGCAGAACTTTCGACGCCATTGCGCTCAGACGTTTGCACATAGTCACGCTTTGTCAGCGTTGCGCCAGCGATGGGTTCGGGCGCAGACCCGACCGTCAAAGCAGGAGTCCGGCACGGATGTGCTAGGAACTGCTTCAAATCATCGTCCAGCTGGATCAGCGTGATCGACGCTCCGGCCATCTCCATCGAAGTACAGTATTCGCCAACCCAGGTTTGCCAAACCTTGACCCCGCGCGACCCGAGAATTTGTGCGACGCGACGATTGATTAGGTAAAGCTCCATCAACCCAGTCGCCCCAAGCCCGTTCACCAGTACGCCCACCTCGGCGCCAGCATCCAGAGCCATTTCATCCAAAATCAGCCCCATCATCTCGTCCGTGACGGCTTCCGCGCTCGCGACTTTGGTACGCCGCATGCCGGGTTCTCCATGCAGACCCATCCCGATTTCCATCTCGTCGGGTCCAATCTCGAAGTTCGGCTTTAGGGTTTGCGGCATAGAGCAGGCGGACAGAGCCACGCCCATTGAAAGCGTGTTGCGGTTGGCTTTCTGCGCAGCCGCTTCGACCTGATCCAGTGATAGCCCCATATCCGCAGCAGCCCCTGCGACCTTGAACACAAAGAAGTCGCCCGCAATCCCGCGCCGCTCTTCGGCCCGATCCTTGGGCGCACTTGCCACATCGTCGATCACCGCTACGGAACGGGCGTCGATCCCGATGGCCGCGCATTCTTCGGCGGCCATGTCGAAGTTCAAGACATCGCCAGTGTAATTCCCATAGAGCAGCACCACACCCGCGCCGCCATCTACAGCCATCGCAGCCTCTTTGATGTGCTCCGGCGAAGGCGATGCAAAGACATTCCCGACCGCCGCCGCATCCGCCAAACCGCGCCCGACATACCCTGCAAAGGCCGGTTCATGCCCTGACCCGCCGCCAATCACAATCCCAACCTTGCCGTCCCGCGGACCATCCACGGCGACAACAGCGCGGCCCGTTGCACCTTCGAGTTTGAGTATGTCGGGATGGGCGTAGATCATGCCTTCGATCATCTCGGGAATGATCGCCTCGGGCGCATTCATCAGCTTTTTGGTGTGGCTGTCAGTCATAGGTGCCCCTGAATTTCCGGATAAAAAAGCCACGCCAGATGCACTCTGGCAGGGCTGGTACGGATTAAGCCTGCTTGCGTTCTCGCGGCAGGATGCGGCGTAGGTACCGCATATTGGTGGCAGACACGCTCAGGCCATCGCCGCCGTAGTGCTCGCAAAGGAAGGGGCTGTTGAACCCGTATTCCATCGCTTTGCGGATCGCGGCGCGGTAATTGATGATCCCGAATTCGAGCGCGGTTGGGGCGGTCACAATCGCGCCGGTCACGGCGTCCTCGGTGCGGGAATAGTTTTTGACGTGCCAGTATTTGGCATAGGGCGCGATCTTGTCGATCATCGTCGCCCAATGCTCGACCGGACGGTGCAGACGAACCAAGTTGCCGATATCCGCACAGATGCCCACGTTCGGTCGATCCACATCTTGGACGAACTTCACGGAACTATCAGCGGTGCCAAGGAAACTGTCCTCGTACATTTCGAGCGCAACTTCGATGCCAAGCTCGGCCGCATGGTCCCCAAGCTCTTGTGTGCGAGCCACAGCGAGCTTCCACTCTTCGGGGTCTTCGGACATCGGAGGGTTCGGCACTGTCCAGAACCACAGTGCCTGCTTTTGCGCATCAGACAGCGGACCAAAGAAGCCAAAGCAGACCGAGGTCGCGCCTATTTTCGCCGCGGTGTCAATCACGCGGTGCGCATAAGCGAGGTTCGCCTCGCCATTCTCGGGGCAGATCAGATTGTTGCGCGAGGTCGAGATCGCAGGGATCGTCAGGCCTTTGGCATGAACAACATCCATGAATTCCTGCAGGCGCTCTTCGCTCAGGTCCGCGATGCGCAGCCATGAATCCGTCGGGTCGAGTTCGGTGAACCCCGCGTCCACGATATCTTCGAGCGTCTCGGCCCAATCTTCGGCGGATTGGTCAAAGACACGGGTGCCATCGGGCAGAATGCCCGGATAGTTGATCATTGCCGCAGCGATTGGCCAATTGTGGCGGGTGTAGAGAGGCTGTTTCATCCGTTAAACTCCGATCTTTCCGGCCAACTCGTCTTCGATGTGGATACGAATGATCTCTTCGAAGTCGCTTTCAGCGGTGAAGCCCAACGCGATGGCCCGCTTCGGGGCAAAATCGCGGGACCAGCCGGCGACGATTTCCTTGATCACAGGGTCCGGCTCGTTGCGGATCAGCGCAACGGCCTTTGGTCCTGCAACCTTCTCTAGCGCAGCAATCTGCTCTGCCACGGTGGCCGACAGACCTGGCATCATCAGGCTGCGGCGGGGGCCGACCTGATCCAGATCCAGTGTCGCAGCGTGGGTAAAGAACCCGACAGCCGCGCGGGGGCTGGCGAACCAGTGGCGCACACTTTCATCTACGGGCAACACAGCCTCGAGGCCCACCAATGGCTCGCGAATGATGTTCGAGAAGAAGCCCGAGGCCGCCGCGTTTGGTTTGCCGGGACGGACGCAGATCGTCGGCAAGCGAATGCTGACCCCGTCAAAGATACCGCGGCGCGAGTAATCTGCGATAAGTAGCTCGATAATGGCCTTTTGCGTGCCGTAGCTGGTGAGCGGCGTGGTAAAGAACTCGTCCCCGATCTTCTCGGGGAAAGGCGCGCCAAACACTGCGACCGACGACGCAAAGATAAACCGGGGGCGGTACGGCTCTTTCAGGCCTTCGGCGCGGATGGCGTCCAAAAGCGCGCGGCCACCATCAAGGTTCACACGGTAGCCTTTATCGAAGTCGGCCTCCGCCTCGCCCGACACCACGGCGGCAAGGTTATAGATCATGTCCGGACGGTCCGCGATCAACTCATCTGCCGCGCCTGGGGTGGACAGGTCCAAGGCCTTGCAGGTCGCGATGGTGGCCAGTGCGGCGGGCGCTGTGGGTTTAATCACGTCGACGAGCGTCAGCGCGGCAACCTCTGACCCCAGAATGGCGGGTTCCAAGGCAATTTTGTCCAACAGCTTGCGCCCGACCATGCCAGCGGCGCCGATAATCAATACTTTCATTCGGTAATTCTCCTCTCGACCCAAGTTGCGCTCCCAAAGGCGACGGGCCTTAGGCCCCCTACCCTTCTCACTCGGTCGCAACTCAGATCGTTTGATAAATTCAGGACTCTGCGCGATTGGCTCGATGATTGGTGGCCATCCGCAAGAGCAAGTTGAACGCTTGGAGCGTCGCCCCAACATTGGCCTTGTTCTGACCCGCAATGTCAAAGGCTGTGCCGTGGGCCGGCGTCGCGACCGGGATCGGCAAGCCGCCCGCAATGGTCACGCCGCGTTCAAAGCCCATGAGCTTGATCGCGATCTGGCCTTGATCGTGATACATGGTCACGACGGCATCAACCTCGCCGCGCTTGGCCTTGAGGAACACAGTGTCCGACGGCCAGGGACCGGTGACATTCATCTGCTTGTCCTGCGCCGCTTTGACCACAGGCTCGAGGATGTCGATCTCTTCTCGGCCGAATTTTCCATTGTCCCCCGCGTGAGGGTTCAAGGCTGCCACGGCGATATGAGGCCGCTGTTTGCCAGCGCGTTGCAGGGTGCCTTCGGCCAAAGCGATGGCTTTGTTCACGGCCTCTGGCGTGATGCGTTCAGCAACCTCTTTCAGACCAATGTGGCTGGTTACGCGGGTGGTCATCAGATCGTCCAAGACGTTGATTTCGCTGTGATAGCCTGTGAACCCTAGGTAGCGGGCCATATAGCGGTGCTCATCCTCGGCATTCAGACCAGCAGACGTCAGCGCGGCCTTGTTGAACGGGCCAAAGAGCACGCCATCCACCAACCCTGCGGTCGCAAGATCCAAGGCTTTGTCGAGACACCGAAGGCTACAGGTGCCGCCCGCAACCGTGACTTCGGCGACCTTCACATCCTCTGGCGCGATGGTCGACATGGGCAGCCATGACAGGCCCTGTTGGGTCGCGATGTCGGCCTCGGCGATCTCTTGGAGAGCAATCTGCAATTCCGCTTGGGCGGCGCCTTGTTGCCAGACATGCTCGTCACCAATCAGGACGATATCAGCGCTTTCTGTCACGCCTTCGGTATTCAGAAGCTTGGCGATCAGCTCTGGTCCGATCCCTGACGGGTCTCCAGGGATGATGGCGATGCGTGGTTTTTCGTGTGTCATTGAAGGTACCCAGTCAGAGCGAGCGACACCTGCGGGACGTAGGTCACCAGTAGCAGGATGAAGGCGAGGACGCCGATGAACGGCAGGTTCGTGCGCGAGGTTTCCCAGATGCCCGACTTCGCGATCGAGCAGGATGTGATCAGGACCGACGCGACAGGCGGCGTTTGCTGACCGATCGCAAGGTTGAGCGTCACCATGATCCCGAAATGGATCGGGTCGATGCCGACGGCGTTCACCAACGGCATGACCACGGGGACCACCAGAATGATCGCTGCCGCCCCGTGCAGGAACATCCCAAGCACCAAGAGCAACAGGTTCAAGAGCGCCAGAACAATCAGCGGATTGGTGGTCAATTCGGTGATCTGTTGCGCTATTTGTTGCGGTACTTGTGCTTGGGTCAGGAACAGACCCAGCGCAGCAGACGTGGCTACCAGCAGCATCACAACACCGGTCTGGCTGACGCCTTCGAGCATGACTTTGCGCAGCTTCGAGACATCAAGCTCACGGTAAATGAAGATCCCGATGACAAGCGAGGCCAGCACGGCCAGCCCTGCGCCTTCGGTCGCGGTCACGATGCCGGAGAAGATGCCGCCAAGGATGATCACAGGCATGGTCAAAGCCCAGAAGGCTTCTTTGAAGCTGCGCCAGACATGGCAGAGGTCAAACCCTTCGGCGCGCGGCAGGTCATAGCGCACAGCCAGCAGGTATGTGACCAGCATCAGAAGACCGCCACCCATGATGCCGGGAACGATGCCTGCGACGAAGAGTTTCAACACCGACACCTCGGCAATCGCGCCGTACAAGATCATCGGGATAGACGGCGGGATAATGATCGCCAGCGAAGCCGAGGATGATGTGATCGCCGCCGCCAAAGTGCGGGAATAGCCGCGCTTCTTCATCTCGGGGATTAGAACGGTGCCTGTGGCTGCGACGTCTGCCACGGCAGATCCCGAAATCTCGGCAAAGACCATGGAGACACCGATGTTCACCATCCCCAAGCCGCCACGGACAAAGCCAATCAGCGCAGAGACAAAGTTAATTAGGCGCACCGAAATCCCAGAGGTGTTCATCAGATTACCGGCCAGAATGAACAGCGGGATCGCAATGAGCGGGAACGAGGTCGCACCCGAATAAAGCGCAATCGCCATATCATAGAGTGTCGCGCCACCCGGCGTCAGAACCAGTCCGCCAAGAGCGACGATCCCGATCGCCACAGCGATGGGCACGTTAATCAGGATCAACCCGATCAACACGACGGTTGTCAGTAATAGGATCATGTCCGATCGTCCTTTTGGGCCGCGTTTTCGCGTTCTGCTTCCGCAATTGCGTGCTCAATTTCGGCGTGGTCGGCGTCGATGCCTTCGGCGGCATTACGCAGGGCCCGTGGCATGGTCAGGATTGTTCCGATAATCATCAGAACTGCGCTGATCGGGATGATCGACTGCACGATATCTAACGTCATCCAGCGGATACTGAGCAGCGAGTCCCATTTGGCCACGGCCAGAATTGCGTTGCCGTACCACGCCACGACCGCGAAAAACGCGATCACCAACAATTCGGAAAACAGGGCCAAAGCGACGGCGGCTTGGCGCGGCAGGGCTGTCACGAGACCACCAAAGCTCATATGTTGCCGCAGGAACAGCGCGTAGGTCGCGCCAAAATAGGTCAGCCAGGCCAAGAGCACGCTGGCGATTTCGTCATACCAAGACGGCGAGGCGCCAAGGTAGCGCATGGTCGTCGAGTAGATCACCGCGACCGCCAGCGTCACCAACAGCACGAGGCAGATCGTTTCGATCACCCACAAGAGCAATTTTTCAAATGTTGCAACCAAATCCCGGTCTCCTTCTAGAGTGCATCGGGCAACGCAGCGCCGCCCGATGCGTCTGCAGGGTGGATTATTCGGCCAGAGCCTGAGCGCGGCTGACAAGCTCGTCGCCGCCCTTCACGGAGTCCGCAAAGCTGGCGTAGATTGGCGCAGAGGCCTCGATAAAGGCCGCCTTGTCGGCGGTGTTCACTTCCATGCCCGCCGCTTTAACCTTGTCGACCAATTCGTTGTCGGCCGCTTCGCCCTGCGCCAGAGACCAATCTTGAACGGATCCCGCAACAGTGGTGGCCGCTGCCTGAACGTCCTCGGGGAGGTCATTCCAGGTGCCAAGGCCCGTGGTCAGATAGGTGGGCGAATAGACGTGGCCTGTCAGGCTCAGGTATTTCTGAACCTCTTGGAAGTTCGCGCCCGTGATGTTGGTCAGCGGATTTTCCTGACCGTCCATGGTTCCGGTTTGCAGCGCGACAAACACCTCGGAGAACGCCATCGGTGTCGGGTTAGCGCCCCACTCCTTGAACATCGCGACGCGCCATTCGGAAGAGGGCGTGCGGATTTTCAGCCCTTCCAGATCGGCGGGCGTGTTGATCGGCCGCGTGTTGTTGGTGATCTGGCGGAACCCATTCTCCCAAGTCGACAGAACTTTGAGACCGGCCTCTTCTGCTTTTGGGGCAAGATCGGTTTGAACGATCTCGGCGTTGATCGCTTTCAGGTGCGCGCGGTCTTGCACCAAGAAAGGCATGTCGAACAGAGCAAACTCCGGCGCAACGTTGGTCATGATCGAAGAGATCAATGTGAACTGTACCGTACCAAGCCGGAGCTTCTGCATCAGTTCCTTTTCATCGCCAAGCTGACCATCAGCGTAGAATTCGACGGTGTGCGCATCACCAAGTTCGGCCTGCAAATCTTCGGCGAACTTTGCCGCGCTGCGGCCTTGCAGGCTGTTCGACGCTGCCCCCACCGCGACGATGTAGGTTTCCGCCATCGCCGGCAGAGCCAAAGCTGACACAGTGCAAGCCAAAATGCCCGCAGTCAGGCGGGTGCGTGTATGTTTCATGATTTTCCTCCTCCAGAGACGAGGTGCCCTTTCGGATACCCTCATCATGTATCATGTATCATGTATCATGTATACAAATACAAAGTATCGACGGGCAATGAATTTGTTGGTAAATTGGTCAGCACCGGCGAGATCGGAACAAGAAATAATAAGAAACAATGGGTTGTTATGGGACCGTCACTGGAAATCGAAAATCGATCGCTGCACGATCAGGTCGTCAGCAGGGTCCGAGATCTGATTATCGAGGGTGTTCTGGAGCCCGGCGCACGAATCGATGAGGCCGATCTCATTCATAAGTTGGGCGTTTCGCGCACCCCGTTCCGCGAGGCTCTGCGAACCCTTGCCGCGGAAGGGTTGGTGATTGTCCGCCCCTCTCGCGGCAGTACCGTGCGCAAATTGACCCGTGATGACGTCCGATCAATGCTCGAAGTTCTGGGACATCTTGAACAACTCGCCGGAGAGCTGGCTTGCGCCCGCGCCAGTGATGAAGAAGTCACCGCGCTGATCGATCTGCACAACCAGATGATGGAGCGGTACTACGCGCGTGATCGGATGCCCTATTATAAGATGAACCAGGAATTCCATTCGCGGCTCACCGAGCTTTCCAAGAACGAGCCCCTACAAGAGATGCAGTCAAACCTTCAGGCGCGGCTCAAGCGCATCCGCTACATCGGGAACGAGAAGCCCGAATACTGGGCCGGCGCCGTGGCAGATCACGAAGCGATGGTTGCGGCACTGAAAGCCCGAGACGGCAAAGCCCTTGGTGCTGCGATGGCTACGCACATTCAGAACACATGGAAACGCGTGAAAGACAGCCTCTGACAACTTCGATACTGCCTTTCCATTTTCGGAGATTGGGTCGGAAATGGCGGCAGTTCGAAACTTGATGTCGTGAAACAACAGGTCCTCGGTCCCGCTGTCTGCGCTTAGGATTAGGTCAACTGTTCAGCAAAGCGATTTTCTTTGGAGAACAGCCCCACTCTGTTCCGCAACTGGCCGCCTGAAACAGCAATTGCGCTCTACCCTGCCGCCTGTAGAAATCGAAACCTGACGTATTGAGCCTCCCCCAGTGAACTGGTCCACCCCTATAGTTAGGAAACGGAGGACCACAGATGGTTAACAAACGACCGAAACCTGAAGAGATTGTTACGAAACTGCGCCAAGTTGAGGTGCTGATGGGACAAGGCATGTCCCGCCTGGATGCGGCACTGTTGCATAAATCGGGGTCTGAGCGTGGCTCCCCTTTCCCCGGACGGACCTATCCTACGGGCTCTGTGACGGGTACGCCGAGGGCGGTGCAACCATTGAGCACGGCGATACGCACTAGCAGCTCTGCGACCTGGCGGTCGAAGTCTCGGGCCATCAGGGATTGTCCGAGCAGCTTGATGCAATTCATCTTGGCCTCGACGCGACTCCGGCGGTGGTATCCGCTCCACCGTCGCCAGATGGCACGACCCAGATACTTTGAGGCGCGCAGGGCTTCGTTTCGAGCGACGGCACCAGGGCTTGTCGGTTTCCACGCCTTCGCGTTCTTGCGGGGCGGGATGACAGCAGCGGCGTCACGGGCAGCGATTGCCTCGTGGCATTTGCGGATGTCATAAGCGCCGTCGGCAGTCACGGATCCAATCTCTTCGTCTGCCGGGATCTGATCGAGCAGGTCAGGCAGGACGGGTGCGTCACCGATGTTGCTGCCCGTGACCTCGACGGCCCGCACCTCCAGCGTTTCCTCATCAATGGCGATATGTATCTTGCACCAGATACGTCGTTTGGGGCCTCCGTGCTTGCGAGCGTTCCACTCGCCTTCACCCTCGGCCTTGATGCCGGTGCTATCGATCAGTAGGTTCAGTGGACCTGTAGCGCCGCGATAGGGGATGCTTACGTTCAGGATCTTCTGGCGGCGGCATAGGGTGCTGAAGTCCGGCACGGCCCAGTCCATCCCGACCAGCCGAAGAAGGCTCTGCATGAAGCCTGTCGTCTGTTTCAGAGGCATGCCGAACAGCACCTTCATGGTCAAGCAAGTCTGGATCGCGGCATCGCTGAAACTCGGCTGCCGCCCACGTTTCCTGGTCGGAGGGGGCTTCCACACCATGTCGGGATCGAACCAGATCGTCAGCGAACCGCGCCGCCTCAGTGCTTCATTGTAAGCCGACCAATTCGTGGTCTTGTACTTCGTAGGGGTCCAACTGCTCATGCTATCCAGCTATCATGCTGGATTCATATGGTGAATCCCTCAGCCGATTTGCGCAACAAAGCCGCGGCACAGGTGAAACTTTCCCGCGCGGCACTGGGGGCAGGTTTCACAGTGGCCACCAAATCGACCCACCCCGACACGCTGCCCAAGCTTCCAAATCTCGGGAACACCGACGCCCAATGCGATGATTTTGCCCACCACCTCATGGCCCGGCACACGGTGAACTGCGGGATCGGTGGTTGAAATGTCGCTGCGATCTGCCCCACAAATCCCGCAGGCCTCGACGGCATTCAGAACCTCGTCTGGTGCGGGAGCGGTGTCCTCGCACACAACAAGCGTCAGCACACCCGCGCCGGTTATTTCTGCGGCGCGGTAGGTCATAGGGCTGCTTTTAAGCGAGCCAACGCTTCGTCCACGGTGGCGCGGGAACATCCGAGGTTCACGCGCATGTACCCGTGCCCCTCAAGACCGAACTTTTGCCCCTTGTCCAACCACAACCTCGCTTTGGTCAGCATGAAATTTTCAAGCTGTTCCGCATCCATCCCCAAGCAACGACAGTCCATCCATGCCAGATAGAGCGAGTCCGCAGGCATCACATCCAGCCCCATCGCCCGCACGCCAGCCGCAAAATGGGTGTGGCTGGCGCGCAGATATTTCAGCAACTGATCAAGCCAAGGGGCACCGTGGCGATAGGCGGCTTCGGCAGCGATCATGCCCATGACATTGACCAGCGGGAACATGTTGCGGTCGTACTGCCGTTTAAAATTGTCGCGCAAACGGGGGTTCGGGATAAAGACGTTGGCACTTTGCAGACCTGGCAGGTTGAAGGTTTTGGAAGGCGCACTGCAGGTGATCGAGTTCTGCGCGAAGGCGTCCGACAGGCTGGCAAAGGGCGTGTGCCGCAATGCGGGGTTCAGCACCAGATCCTGATGAATCTCGTCCGAGACGACGATGATCCCGTGACGTGCGCAGATCTCTCCCATCGCGGTCAGGTCTTCGGGAGACCAGACGTTGCCGGTGGGGTTGTGCGGATTTGACAGAATAAACAGGCGGGTGCTGGGGGTGATCGCGGCCTCAAACACAGCAGCATCAAAACGGTAGCCCTGCTCGGTGCGCACCAAGGGCGCGTTCACCGGAAAGCGGCCATTCAACAGCACGTCATCGCGGAAATGGGCATAGACCGGCGGCTGGATCAGCACCCCGTCACCGGGGGCGGTGAAGGCCTGCACGACAACCTTGATCGCGGTGATGATGCCCGAGGTCTGCACCACCCACTCGGGTGCGACGTCCCAGCCAAAGCGCTGCGCCTGCCAGTCCACAACCGCTTGCACATAGTATGGCCGCGCCCCGTTGGGGTAGCCGAAAACGCCCTCCTGTGCGTGGGCGACAAGGGCATCAATCACCGGCTGCGGCGCTCGGAAATCCATGTCAGCCACCCACATGGGCAGGGGATCAGCCGCCGCCTGCGCGGGCGTCAGTTGCCGCGACTGCGCGCCCCATTTCATGCAGTCAGTGCTGCGATGGATCACGGTGTCAAAGGGGCTGGGGGTGCTGTCAAAGCTCATCGCGGTCTCCTGTGCTGTGCGGTGCAGATTAGCGATTTCCTAACATGAGAAAAAATGGCATGTTCTCATCAAACCATGAAGGAAATGCATAATGCTGGACCGCCAACACCTGACCATCCTGCGCAGCGTGGCCCGTTATGGAAGCGTCACCGCCGCCGCAGGGGCCATGAACCTGAGCCAGTCCGCAATCAGCCACGCCATCGCCAAGCTAGAGGATCGCCACAGGGTCAAACTCTGGCGGCGCAAAGGCAGGCGGCTAGAAATGACACAGGCGGGCCAATACCTGCTGGAACTGGCCGAGCGCATCGTTCCTGAACTGGAACACGCCGAGACCGTGCTGGCCGACATGGCCAAAGGGCGGCGCGGGTCGTTGCGCATCGGGATGGAGTGTCATCCTTGCGAGCAGTGGCTGATGCATGTGGTCGGCCCGTTCTTGCAGGCGTGGCCAGCGGTGGATTTGCAGATGAAGACCGCTTTCCGCTTTGACGGGATCGCGGCCTTGCAAGCCCACGAGATTGATATGCTGGTCACCCCCGACCCAATGGCCCTGCCCGATGTCACCTTCACGCCGGTGTTTGATTATGAACTGGTGATCGTGTTGCCTGCGGATCACCCTTTGGTGGGACGCGACCGTATCCAGCCTGACGATTTACGCGATCAGACCCTTTATACAGTGCCGGTGACGCCCAACCGCTTGGATATTTTTACCCGTTTTCTGACACCTGCGGGTCGCCGCCCCGCGGCCCATGTGGGGATCGAGTCCGTTGACCTGATGCTGCAACTGGTTGCGGCAGGTCGCGGAGTGACTGTACTGCCCGATTGGCTGGTGGCTCTTCAGGCAGACCGCCTGCCGATCGTAACCCGCCCCATCGGCGGGGGGCTGCAAAAGGCGATTAATCTTGGTACTCGGATCGAAGACCACGATATCGACTACGTGGCTGGTTTCAGACTGATCGCTGGCCAAGAGTTTAAGCGACCGTAGGCGCCTGCGATACGGTTCTTGTCGACCAATTGGCTGCCTGTTAACGCTAGGGGCATGTCCTTTACCGTCGCCAAAGTCCAACGCAAAAGTACCGAGACCGAGGCCGCAGATCTGTTGCGGCAGGCAATCGTGCGCGGGGATGTTCCGCTTGGCGAACGGTTGACCGAAGTGGCACTGGCCAAGCAGTTGGGTGTGTCACGGACGACCGTGCGCACTGTATTGCATCAGTTGGTCCAAGAAGGCTTGGTTAATCAGTTTCCTTATGTAGGTTGGTCGGTCATGACCCTAAGCCCGCGCGATGCGTGGGAGTTGTATACCCTGCGTTCCAGTCTGGAAACACTTGCGGCAAAGCTCGTGGCGGACAGGGTAAAGAATTCTGGAATGGCTCCGATCAAAGATGTTCTGGATGCCCGTTTGGCCGATCTGGAACAAGCGTGCGAAGAGGGTAGTCAGGCGTCGATCGCGGCCGCAGACATGGCTTTGCATCGGACCTGCGTGGATTTGTCAGGCCACGGACGCCTGCGGAGCCAGTACGATCAGATCCAGCATCAGGTGCAAATCTATATCCGCTCCAGCGACGGTTTGATCCGGGAGCCTGCTTTGATCTTCGAGCAGCACAAGCCGCTGGTCGCGGCGCTTTTGTCCGGTGATCCGGTGGCCGCGCAGGCCGCTTTCGCAACCCATCTCGGCAGCGAAGGTGCGATTCTGGAGAGCCATCTCGCCACCTCGGCGGCGCCGGAATAGGACCGAAATCCGAGAGATGAATTCCGGGAACTCCGCCTTTTGGCGGATTTTTTTTCGGCACGCGCTCCCCGTCGTTTGCGTGGGATAATTCAATTAATATCATAAAATCCGTTGCTTGGTGAGGTCGCGTTGCGGGTTCATCACAAGTTGTCCATTGTCCAACAATATATTGACACACATTATGTCGACAACCTAACACTTGAGGCAAGCCCGGGGTGATCGACCCCAGGCAATACCCCTGAACAGACAGGTTGCCCGATGAAGAAAATCCGTAACGCCAGCGCATTGCTGGCGACCGGAGACCGTGTGTCTCGTCAAATTGTCCTGGAAATTGCTGACCGCACGCTTCAGCGGCTGGATAGCTACACCCGTATGCGCGAGATGATGTCGTTGGAGGGCGACATTCTGAAGATCGGCGAACGTCAGTGGGATTTGAGGGCCAAACGAAACGTTTATCTCTTTGGTGCGGGCAAGGCCTGTAACCACATGGCGATGGCCGTGGATCACACCCTTGGTGACCGTCTGACCGCAGGAATCGCAATCGTCAAAATCCTCGAAGAGTCCGACCACTTCAACAAGACCGAAGTGGTCGTCGGGGGGCACCCGCTGCCCAACGATGTCGGGTTCGAGGCATCAAAGCGGATCATCGATATTGTCGATCTGGCCGGTCCCGACGATCTGTTCATCTGTGTGATTTCGGGGGGAAGTTCGGCGCTGATGTCCTGCCCTGTCGAGGGGATCAGCCTGCAGGATGAAATCGACACCACGGATGTCTTGCTGAAATCCGGCGCGGGCATCTATGAAATCAACGCAGTGCGCAGGCATATCTCGGCATTGAATGGCGGGATGCTGGCCAAGCGTATTCAGGATCGCGGGGCCGAGATGATCGGTTTCGGCATTTCCGATGCGGTTGGCAGCCCTGCCACCGGCGACATCCGCAAACCCTATGCCGCCTACAAAAGTACCCCCATCGGACCGGATGCGACCACGCTGGATGATGCCCGCGCAACCATTGTGAACTATGACGTGGCGGATCGTTTGCCCCGTTCCGTTGTCGACTATCTGATGAATGCCGGACCGGACAAGGAAACGCCCAAAGCCTTTCCACAGCACACATATTTTCTGCTGAACACCCTGCCCGACAGTTGCCTTTATGCTCGGGATGTGGCGCAGGATATGGGACTGCAGTCGATCATCCTGTCCTCTTTCCTAGAGGGAGAAAGCCGCGATGCAGGCACGTTTATGGCCTCGCTCGCGCGGGAAATTCAGGCCTACGGCAACCCCATTAAACCACCCTGCGTGCTGCTGAGTTCGGGCGAAGTCACAACCCGCATTCTGGATAACGCGGTGATCAAGGGGCATGGCGGGCCGGGTCAGGAAATGACCGTCAGCTTTGCGATCGCGGCGTCCAAAACCCGCGGTGCTTGCCTGCTGTCCATCGACAGCGAAGGCACCGACGGCACTGCCCCCATCGCGGGTGGCATCACTGATAGCGCCAGCCTGAGCGCGGCGGAAACCCTCGGGATCAACCTGCACCAGACGCTGCGAGATCACAGTTGCTACGAGGCACTCGATGCCATCGGCGGTGGGGTCTTTACCGGAAATACGGGCACGAACCTGTGTGATCTCAATATCTTGTACGTTCCCGCGCTGGAGGCAGCACAATGACCGATCCTATCGTCTCAGTCCGTGCGCAACAGATCATCGATTGTAAGTGCCGCCCCGCCGTCGAGGTGGAAATCCGGACCCGTAACGGTGCCAAGGGGCGCGGTGCAGCTCCCACCGGATCGTCGGTCGGCATGTACGAGGCCCACGTTCTGCGCGACGGCAATCCCGCGAGCTATCACGGACTGTCGGTTCACAAGGCGGTTGAAAACGTCGAAAAGCTAATCGCCCCGGCGCTTATCGGTATGGATATCGCGGATCAGGCGGGTATCGACGCGGCGATGATCGCGCTGGATGGCACCGAAGATAAGCGCCGCTTGGGCGGGAACGCGATCTATTCGACCTCGATTGCGGCGTTTCGTGCTGCAGCTGATGCGCGCGATGTGCCGCTCTATGAAATGATCGCGGGCGGACCAATCCGGACCGTTCCTGTGCCCTGTTTTAATGTGATCAACGGCGGGAAATACGACAGCTTCACCCAAGGGTTCAACGAATTCCTGATCGTACCCTACGGCACCAGCAGCATCGACGCTGCCATCGAGATGGCCGTCGCTGTGTTCGAAAAGCTCGGTGAGGTGCTGACCGCCCATCTAGGGCACAAGCCGCAGGTTGCCTCATCCTATGGGTATGCCGCGCCTTCTGACGACCCCGAGGTCTGTCTGGACCTGATGCAGCGTGCGATTGACGCCTGCGGCTATGGTGGCAAGGTGGCCTTTGCCCTCGATTGCGCATCGAGCGAAGTCTATGACGCCGACGCCCGCACCTATTTGCTCAAGGGGCAGCCGGTCAGCGCGGCGACCCTGATCGCCTATGCCAAGAGCCTGACAGAAAAGTACAATTTCGTCTTCATAGAAGATCTCTTGGATGAGAATGACTGGGACGGTTACGTTCAGGCTGTGCGCGACATGCCCCGCACCATCATTCTTGGCGATGATCTGACTGTCACCCGACTGGAGTTTCTGGAACGCGCCCACCGTGAGCATGCTTGCGATGGATTTATTCTGAAACCAAACCAAGTCGGTACCGTCACCGAGGCCCTTCAGGCCTATGGCTTTGCCCGTGACCATAACATGATCGTCGTGCCCTCGGGGCGGTCAGGAGGCGTTGTGGATGACGTGGTGATGGATTTCTCGGTCGGGCTTCATGTGCCTTTCCAGAAAAACGGTGCGCCTCGGTCCGGTGAACGGATCGAAAAGCTGAACTTCCTGATGCGGGCGAACGCCGCCAATCCCGGTTGCCGCCTGTACGACATCACGCCGCTGCTGCGGTTTTGACCCCCTATTCATGAAAGGGCCTATGATGACTGACCAAACCCCTGTGGCGACCCAAGCTGCCGTACCGTCGACCCGCATTGATTTTTTGTACCTGTCGGAACCTGACATGATTGCGGCTGGCGTGAACGACGCTGCCGCCTGTGTCGATACCTGCGAAGAGGTGTTCTCTTTGCTCGGGCATGGCGACTACCTGATGGGTGGCGCGAACCACAATAATCATGGCATGAATATCGTGTTCCCTAAGGAAAGTCCCTTTCCCAACATGCCGGTTGCTGGTCCCGATCGTCGGTTTGCAGCGATGCCCGGCTATCTGGGTGGGCGCTTCGACGTTTGTGGGAACAAATGGTACGGGTCCAACCACGCGAACATGACCAAGGGTCTGCCGAGGTCCATCCTGACCATGATGCTGAACGACAAGGAGACCGGCGCACCTCTGGCGATGATGTCAGCCAACCTGCTGAGCGCCGCTCGCACAGGCGCGGTTCCCGGTGTCGCGGCCAAGCATCTTGCCAATCCCGATGCCAAGGTCGTGTCGGTTGTCGGCTGTGGTCCCATCAACAAGGCCTGCCTAACCGCCGTGATGACCCAGCTGAAACAGGTGCAGCAGGTGGTTTGCTTTGACGTATTCCTCGACAAGGCGCAGGGACTGGCAGCGTGGGTGCGCGAAACCTATGGTATCGAGGCGTTTGGTGTCGACGATGCCAAAGCCGGTGTCGAAGATGCAGATGTCATCACCGTTGCGGCGTCGCGGCTCAAGCCACTGTTCCTACAGGACGATTGGATCAAAAAAGGTGCGACCGTGCTGGTCTCGGGCCCGATGAATTCGGATGAATCCTTCTTGCTGGATGCAAAGATCGTCTACGATCACACTCCGCTGCACGAAGCCTATGTCGAGGATGCCATCGGCTCTGGCAACAAAGAGGGCTATTACAGCGGCGTCATCGGCGGCCCCTTTTATCGGCTGATCGATGCGGGCATACTGCCTGCTCTGCCTGCTTCGACAGGATTAGGGGACGTGGTGAACGGCACTAAGCAGGGCCGCACTTCGCCTGAGGACCGTGTGATCTTTATCGCCTGCGGGATGTCGGTGTTTGACATCGGCTGGAGCTATGCGGTGCTGGAAAATGCCCGTGCCAAGGGGATCGGGACGTCGCTGAACCTCTGGGATGTTCCCGCCCAGGGGTGAATGGTGGGGGCCTTCGGGCCCCCTTATCCATCCAGCCGCATGTCGGTGCTGACCGACTGCATCAGATAGCTCATGAAATTGCCCTTGAACTGCATTGCGTGATCATGTGCAGCCTGTTCTGCTGCGTCCAGATCGTGGACCTCGATGGCGCGGATCATGTCGTCATGGCCATAGCCCAGTTTCTCGACCGAGATTTGCGGGTCCAATAGCATGTAGGCCAGATGGAAATGCAGGATACGCCGGCCCTCGTCCAATAGGCGGCCATAGAACGCAGTGTAGTATTCGTTTCGCCCGGCGCAGGCGATTGCCATGTGAAAAGCGTAGTTTGCTTCGGTCATGGGTAGGCTGTCACCGGTGGCCAGACTTGTTGCTGCGGCGGTCTCATAGTCCGATGCCAGTTGCTTGATCTCTTCCAACTCGGCTGCTGTGCGAAACCGTGCTGCGGATCTGGTGACAACCCGCTGGATCAGATCCAGCGCATCCAGAAATTGCGGCACACTAGCGAAGTCGATGGGCGCAACCACGATGGAGCGGTTCGGCAGAATATGCACCAACCCTTCGGAGGACAGGCGCACAAGTGCCTCTCGGATGGGCGAACGGGACAGATCGAATCGTTGGGACAGACTGCTTTCGTCCAAAGGTGAGCCCGGTTTCAGAACAACGTTCAGAATGTCTTGGCGCAACTGTTCATGCACCCGCGCTGCGCCCGTGGCCTTTGGGGCAAGGCCCGATTTATCTGCTGATTTCGTCATTCATTCGTCCTTGCTTTGATCAATGGCGACAATAGGTCGACAAATGCTTGACAGTCAATTTATCGCTGAATACGCATAATGTCGACAACGGGTCGACGTTGCGTCGACGCCACGTTGACCATGCATTTCAGGATCAGGAGAAACCCATGCGACAGGCGCGTATTGGCGTAGACATCGGGGGAACCTTTACGGACCTCGTACTGCTAGACAGTGATGGACAGGTGTTTATTACCAAGGTGTCCTCGACCCCCGCAGCCCCCGAAGAGGCTGTCCTGACCGGCATTGCCAAAATTCTGGAACAGGCAGGACTGACGGTTAGCGACGTGACCGAAGTGCTGCACGGGACGACGGTGGGTTCGAACACCCTGCTTCAAAAGGTGGGCGCCAAAACCGGTCTGATTACCACCAAGGGCTTCCGCGATGTGCTAGAGATTGGCCGCGTGCGTACCCCCACCATGTTCGATCTGACATGGTCCAAGGGCGAGCCGCTGGTTGAACGCCGTTACCGGACCGAGGTCAACGAACGCACCAACGCCAAGGGCGAAGTGCTGGTTGCGCTGGACCCCGCCGAGATCATCGAGATCGGGAAATACTTCCAAGCCGAGGGGATCGAGTCTGTCGCGATCTGCTTTCTGAACTCCTACCTCAACCCAGCGAACGAACAATTGGCATTGGACACCTTTGCCGCGCATTTCCCCGACATCTGGGTGACGGCATCGGTCTCGGTCTTGCCCGAGATCAAGGAATACGAACGCACCTCGACCACTGCGGTGAACGCCTATGTGCTGCCCTCGCTGCGCCATTACCTGACGCGGCTCGAAGGTGGTCTGCGCGATATGGGGCTGTCGGCGCCGCTCTTGGTGTCAAACTCGAATGGGGGCCTTTCGGGGGCAAAGGTCGCGCAAGATCGGCCTGTGTTCTTTATTTCGTCCGGTCGGTCGGCCGGCGTGGTGGGCGGCGCGCGACTGGCGGCGTCGGTCGGTGAACCTGATCTGGTCGTGTTCGACATGGGCGGGACCACGGCCTCGGCCAGTTTGGTTCACAAGGGCGAAGTCACCCGCACCAGCGAATACGAATTCCGTTCGGGCATCTCGACCCCTAGCCGGTTCATCAAGGCCGATGGCTATCTAATGCGCGTCCCCACCATCGACGTGGCCGAGGTCGGCTCTGGCGCGGGATCGGTTGCGTGGCTGGATCCAGGCAAGCTGCTAAACGCTGGCCCCCAGTCGGCGGGCGCATTCCCGGGACCTGCGTGCTACGGCCAAGGCGGCGACAAGCCGACGGTGACAGACTCCAACGTCGCGCTTGGCTTCCTGCCATCAAAGCTGGCGGGCGGCACCATGACGCTGGACGTCCAGAAATCTCGCGACGCGCTAGAACGTGACATCGCCACCCCTCTTGGTCTGACCATCGAAGAAGCTGCCCTTGGTGTGCGCGAGATTGTCAACGTCAACATGGCCCGCGCGATCCGCGCCGTAACAGTCGAGCGAGGCGTCGATCCCCGTGACTTTACATTGCTGGCCATCGGCGGCTCTGGCCCGGTGCATGCCTGCGATCTGGCGCAGGCGCTTGGCATCCGGCGCGTGTTGTTCCCTCGTGCGCCCGGCGTTTTCACTGCAATGGGGATGCTAGCAGGTAACGTTGAACGATATTTCTTGCGCCCCCTTCCCGGATTGCTGGAAACAACGTCAGCCCAGACGGTGGCGGACACAATGGCTGATCTGCGCGCTGAAGCGATCAAGGGGCTTGCCGAAGAAGGGTACGCAGAGGATGCCATCGGCTTCGTCTACGAATTCGATCTGCGCTACCGCGGTCAGGACAGCGAATTGCAGGTCGAAATATCGGACGCTGCCGATTTCGATCCCGCCGCCATTCGCGAAAAATTCCTGAGCGTTTATGCTGCCACCTACGGCTACGCCTCTCAGGATGCTATCGAGGTTGTGAACCTGCGCCTGCGGGCGATGGGTCTGTCGGGGCAGAACCTTGATTTCAAAGCTCTGAAATCGGGTCAGCTTGCCGCCGCCGGAGCGGGTCAAGAGACCCGCAAAATCCATTTCTCTCGCGAGAGCGGTTGGGTGGAGACGCCCGTCGTCGAACGGGCCGCGCTGCAGACGGCCATGTCTGGCCCCGTGGTCCTGCAAAGTCCTGACACCACCATCATCGTTCCGCCCCATGCCACTGCCGCGCCCGATGCGGCGGGCAACATCCTTGTCAACTTTGACTGAGAGGCCCCTATGAACACTCGGAAAATCGATCCGGTCACTTTTGCCGTCATCAAAAGCGGCCTTGATACCATCGTGGACGACATGGCCTACGCGGTCATGCGGACTGCGCGATCCTCGATCGTGCGGGACGTGCTGGATTACTCGGTGACCATGTGCGACGCTAGGGGCCGCATCCTGTCGCAGGCGAAAACCGTGGCGCTGCATCTTGGCGCCGTACCTGATGCGATGGAAGTTGTTCTGGATCAGTTCGCAGATGATCTGGTGCCTGGCGATGTGGTGGTGCTGAACGACCCCTACGAGGGCGGGATGCACCTGCCTGACATTTTCATGTTCAAACCGATCTTCGCCGAAGGTGCGCTGCAAGGCTTCTCTATCGTGGTTGCTCACCACACAGATGTGGGTGGCCGAGTGCCCGGATCGAACGCGTCGGATTCTACCGAGATCTATCAGGAAGGCGTCCGCATCGCCCCGATGAAGCTCTATGAAGCGGGTAAACCCAACAAAACTCTGCTGAAAATCATCGAGAAAAACGTGCGCTTGCCCGATCTGGTGCTTGGTGACCTAGAGGCCCAATACGCCACCTGCAACATCGGTGAGCGCGAGTTTCTGAAACTGGCCGATCGCTATGGCGCTGGTCCCCTGAATGACTATTTCGACGAGTTGATCGACTATGGCGAAAAGCTGACCCGCAGCGCGATTGCCGGTTGGAAAGACGGCGACTACACCTTCGAGGACACCATTGACGGGGACGGCATCACCTTTGATCCAATCCCGATCAAGGTAAAGATCACAGTCAAGGGCGATCATCTGACCGTCGATTTCGCGGGGTCGTCGCCACAGGTTCGCGGCGCGATCAACTCGACACTATCGTTCGTGAAATCAGCCACTTACCTATCGGTCCGCTGCGCGCTAGAGGCTGATGTGCCCAACAACGCCGGTGTCTATCGATGCATCGATGTGACCGCGCCCGAAGGCTCGATCCTGAATCCGCAGATGCCTGCCGCAGTGGCCGCACGCGCGCTGACGGGCTATCGGGTGGTAGATACTGTGTTGGGATGTCTGGCCCAGATCGCCCCTGCGCGGATTATGGCCGCTGGAGAAGGTGGCAATACCGTCGTGGCCTTTGGCGGATATGATGCCGAAACCCGCGAGCCCTTTGTTCTGGTCGATATGATCAACGGCGCTTGGGGCGGCCGCTCTAACCGAGATGGCGTCGAAGGGGTCACGAACCCCTCGCAGAACATGTCCAACCTTCCGATCGAAACGCTGGAAGCCCGCTATCCTGTGATGATGGAGGAGTATTCCTTGCGGCCTGACAGCTGCGGCGCAGGTAAGTATCGCGGCGGTCTTGGGCTGACGCGCCAGTATCGATTGCTGGCCAAAGAGGCGATGTTGCAGATGCGCGCGGACCGTTATGAGACCGCGCCCTATGGTCTGTTCGGCGGTCAGCCCGCCGACACGTCCAAGAATATTCTGAACCCCGATCATGCCCGCGAAGAGCTGCCCTCGAAGCTGACGCGGCAGGTGCCTGCGGGCACTGTCGTCCGCCATGAGCAAGCAGGCGGTGGTGGCTTTGGCAATCCGTTGGAGCGGGACGTCGCCTTGATCGCTCGTGATCTGCGAGACGGCAAAATTACGCGCAGATTTGCCGAAGCAAATTATCAGGCGGTGTTCGATTCTTCTGGCGCTTTTGACGCAGCAGCAACCCAAGAGGCCCGCGCATGACCGACCTAACTCGTTTCGCTATCAATCAGATCACAACCAAGTCGTGGTCCATGCCCGAGGCGATCGAGGGTTATCGCCGCCACGGGGTGCCCGGGATTGCCTGTTGGCGGCAGTATCTGGATGACTACGGCGCCGCGCAGACCGCGCGGCACCTTCGGGATGCGCAGATGTGGGTGGCCTCATTGTGCACTTCTGCTTGGTTCGACGCGAATGATCGGGCTGGCATCGAAAAGGCGCTCGATGAAAACCGCCGTATTCTGGATGACGCGGCCACCATTGGGGCGCCATCGGTGGTGATGGTTGTCGGCGGATTACCCTCAAACGACCGCGACCTGAATGGGCATCGTGCCCGTGTCGCGGACGCCCTGCAAGAGCTGTCGGAACACGCCCTGAAGACTGGTGTGAAATTGGGGATCGAGCCGCTGCACCCCATGTATTGCGGGTTCCGCAGTGTGATTAGTTGCATCGCACAGGCCAATGACCTGTGTGACCGACTAGGGGACGCGGCGGGCTTGGTCCCCGATGTCTACCACTGTTGGTGGGATCCGCAGTTCGAGGCCGAACTGCGCCGCGCTGGTCCCGAGCGCATCCTGACCTTTCACCTATGCGACTGGCTGGTTCCGACCCGCAATCTGTTCGATCGCGGTATGGTGGGTGACGGGGTGATCGACCTGCCACGCATTCGGGGTTGGCTAGACGACATCGGATACAAAGGGGTCTTCGAGCTCGAGATATTTTCGGAACTGGATTGGTGGCAACGCGATCCCGACGAAACCGTGCGTATCGCAGTTGAACGCTGTGCGCCCTTGGTTGGAAGACTGGAGAAATGACAATGAAAACAGCACTTGTAACCGGTGGGGCCAGCGGCATCGGAGAGGCTTCTACCCGCCGCATGGCGCAGGCTGGCTGGCGCGTCATCGTGGCAGACATCAACGAAACAGCTGGCACCAAAGTGGCCTCAGAGATTGGCGGGCGTTTCCTGCCGCTTGATGTGACCGACATGGCGCAGGTCCAGGCTGTGACAGCTGATATTCTGGCGCACGAAGGCCACATAGACGTGCTGGTCAATTCAGGGGGTGTTCTGCAAAGCCCCCTGCGCCTGATGGAAATGGAGCTGTCTGAACTGGACCGCATTCTGAACATCAACACCAGCGGAACGATCCGCGTCTGCCAAAGTGTTGGCCGCCACATGGCCGAGCGCGGCACGGGGGCGATCGTCAACATGGGCTCGCTCAATTCCTTGGTGCCTATGCCCCATCCGGCTTACGCCATGTCTAAGGTTGCGATCACCCGCGTGACCGAACTTCTGGCCTGCGAGCTTGGCCGTCAGGGTGTGCGCGTGAATGCGGTTGCGCCCGGCTATACACTTACCCCCGCAATGCAGGCCCGCATCGACGCGGGCGAACGGAACCCGCAGGCTGTGTTCGACCGATGCGCTCTGCCCCGTTGGGTCAAGCCTGCAGAGATAGCCGATGCGGTTTTCTTTCTGGCGTCCGATGCGGCATCGGCCATCACAGGGGCATTGCTTCCTGTGGATTGCGGCTGGGTCCCCTATGCGGCCTATTCCTCGACAGCCGCACAACCGGAGTAAATCTCATGCGCTATTCATTCGACTGCATCGAAGGGCACACCGGCGGAATGCCGGTGCGGTTGGTGGTTTCGGGCCAACCCGATCTGGTCGGCGAAACCCAAAGCGACCGGCGGCTCGATTTCATCGCCCACCATGACTGGGTCCGCACCGGTCTGATGTGTGAACCCCGCGGCCACGGGGTGATGTCCGGTGCGATGTTTGTGCCCTCGACGCGAGAGGATTGCGACACTGGCGTTCTGTATATCGAGACTTCGGGCTGCATTCCCATGTGCGGCCATGCGACTGTGGGGCTGACCACCTTTGTGATCGAGCGTGGGTTGCTGAAACCCAAAACCCCGGGTGTTCTGCGGTTGGACACCCCTGCCGGAGTGGTCGAGGCATACTACACGCTGGAAAACGGTCGAGTCACCGCAGTGCGGTTCCACAACGTGCCGTCGTTTGTGCTGGCGCGGGACGTACAGCTGGATCACCCCGAACTGGGGCGCATCCATTTCGACATTGCCTATGGCGGGAATTTCTACCCGATCGTGCCTTGCCAGACGAACTATACAGATTGCAACGATTACGCCCCTGATGATCTGAAGCAGATGGCTCGCCATTTGGTCGCAGCCCTGCCGCAAGTGATCGATGTCGTGCATCCCGACAATCCGGCCATTCGGGGCGCCCATCATGTAATGTGGTGCGGCAAGGCGCAGTTTGGCGGCGATGCCCGTTCGGTGGTGGTGGCAACACCCGCGATTGTGGACCGGTCTCCGTGCGGCACAGGCACATCGGCGCGGGTGGCCCTTCGCGCTGCCAAAGGAGAGCAGCAGATCGGGGACCGGTTCGAACATGAAAGCCTGATCGGCTCAAGTTTCGTCGGGCGGATCGAGGAGCACACCCATTTGAATAACGGGCAGCCTGCGATCATCCCCAGCATCGAAGGGCGTGCCTATATCACTGGCCTGTCCACTCATTTCATTGATACCGAAGAACCCTATTCCGAGGGCTTCTTGGTCTAGTTTCCGGCCGCTCACGGAAACAGAGAGGCGGCTTTCGGGCCGCCTCCTTGCCATTTACAGGCCGAAGTGCTCCAGCATCAGCTCTAGCTGCGTGTCCAGCATTCCCGCGCCATAGCGGATCTGACAGCCCGCCGCCTGCGCTGCTTGCAATAGCGCGGTTTCACGGGGCTTCATCACGATATCCGCCACAATCACCCCCGCGTGGAGGTCCGAGATATCGAGAGGAAGCGGGTCCGTTTCCGGATGTAGTCCAAGGGGCGTCGCGTTTATGACCAGATCCGCCTCTTGCAACGCGTTCGTGCCATGCGCGACGGGCAGGTCCGGTGCAAGACGCTGCACCTCTGCCGCCAATGCTGCGGCACGCCCCTTGTCCGTATCGAATATCCGCAGCGATGCAATCCCTGCACCGGCTAGGGTGATCGCAATGGCTTTGCCCGCACCGCCTGCCCCCAGCAGCAGCACATGGCGACCTACCGCATCAGCGCCATTATTCAACACGCCCTTCAGGAAACCCATGCCGTCTAGGTTGGTGGCGACCATGCGCCCGTCGGAACGGCGTGCCACCACATTGGCCACACCGATCCGCTGTGCAGATTCCAGTACTTCGTCGGCCAACTGGAGCGCCTGTTCCTTGAGCGGCACCGAAATGACAACCCCAGCCAGATTGCGTGTGCGCTGCATGGCTCGCCAGCCAAGACCGAAATCTTCGGGGGCGTAGTGGACTGGCACCATTACGGCATCAATGCCCCGTGCCTTCATCAGAGGGTTCAGGATTTCGGGGGTACGAACATGCGCAATGGGGTGCGCAATCATATAGAGCACCTTGGTTTGGCCGGTAATCATCTGTGGCTCCTGCAATTGTCGGGAAAATCGAGGGACCGGAATTGACAGGTCCAGTTGCGTGTATATTATGTCGACATAAGATATGCAACCTATGCAGCGTATCGCTGCATCCCCCGAACAAAAGGAATTACCCGATGCCCGTGGTCCGTGTGGAATGGCTGGCAGGTCGCAGCCGTGCGCAAAAACAGGAACTGTCCGAGGTGTTCACCCAAGAGATGTCACGGATCGCGGGCTGCGCCCCCGAGCACACCCAGATTGTTTTTACTGATGTCGAGCGTAGCGATTGGGCAGTCGGCGGCGTTCTGAACGACACACCAAAGGGCTAATCCATGTCCTCTGTTACCATCATTGGTGGCGGTGTCATCGGCACCGCGTCCGCGCTTGCCCTGCAGGCCGAAGGCTATGCAGTTACCCTGATTGATCCCGGTCAGATCAAGCGCGCCGCCAGCTACGGGAATTGTAGCTTGCTGGCCATTGGAGAGATTGTGCCGATCTCACGCCCCGGTACTTTGCGCAAGGTGCCGGGGTGGCTACTGGACCCTGCCGGTCCCTTGCATGTGCGTCCCCGTTCATTGGCGACCGAACTCCCGTGGCTTGTCCGGTTTCTGTTGGCGGGTCGTCCTGCGCGGGTCAAACAAATCGCAGCGGCCATGACCCCTCTGCTGCACCGCGCTCAAGAGGATTGGGCCGCACAACTGTCGGATGCCAATTTGTCCGAGGCGCTTGTGCAATCGGAAAACCTGATCGCGATGAACAGTCTGGCAGACTACGAGGCCGACCAGTTCGCATGGGGGCTTCGGGCCGAGCACGGCTTTTCCCACCGGTTCGTGCCCTGGTCGGAACTGCACAGCATGGAACCCTGTCTTGGCGGGCCGATCATGTGCGCGGTCGAGGCAAAGGGCTGGCTGCAATTTTCTGATCCGAGCTTTGTATTGACGCGTTTGCAGCAGCTGTTTGTGGCGCGCGGTGGCGAGTTACTGAGCGACGAGGTGACAGGCATCGAAACGCGCGGACGGACTGCGGTGGCAGTGACCCTTGGTGGCGGTGTCCGGCGTCAGGTCGATAAGCTGGTTCTGGCAGCCGGTGCATGGAGCGGCGCTTTGGCCCGTGCCCTGGGGCTGCGTGTTCCGGTGGCCGCGCTGTGGGGATATCACCATCAGGTGGCAAACCCATCAGTCAACGTGACCAGACCGGTGCTCTATGCGAATGGGGGCTTTGTTCTGACCCCTCTGTCCAGTGGCTTGCGGATTGGCGGTACAATCGAAATCGCGGGCAAAGCGCCCAAGCCGAATTTTGCACGCGCCGATATGCTTGCAGACAAGGCGCGCAAGGTACTGCCCGGTTTGGTGACGGCGGGCGGAGAGCAGTGGATGGGGCCGCGGCCTTTTATGCCCGATACATTGCCGGTGATTGCACCTTCGCCAGCGCAAGACAATGTGGTGCTAGCCTTTGGTCACGGGCAGGTCGGTCAGACCTTGGGGGCGACGACCGGCAAACTGGTGGCCGAGTTGGTCAGCGGGCGCAAACCCTCAGTGGATTTGGCGCCATATGCCCCGACGCGGTTCTAGGCGTCAGTACTCTACGGCGACCCGCTGAGTGTGGTTCGCCATCACGTAATCCATGAACTGGCCACGGAACAGGTTGGCGTGTTCGTGCGCCAGATTTTCGATGGAGGCCCCATCGCGGCGCGCGATCGCCTCGACCATCTGTTTGTGCTGCGCGTCCAGATCTTCGGGGGTCAGGTTCGTGGTTTGGCTTTTGAATTGGAACCGCATGTGACCAAGGCGCTTGGCCTCGTCCAAAAGTTGTCCGTAGAAACGAATCAGATAGGGGTTCCGGCAGGCCCGCGCGATGGCCATGTGGAAATCGTAGTTCCGCTCGATGTGTGGAACCGAGTTGTTGGTCGCGATGCTCAGGCGCGACCCCTCAAGAAAGGCTTCGCGGGCGGCTTCGATCTCGGCGAGTTCGGCATCGGTGCGGTTTTCTGCGGCCAGTCGGTGGGTTGCGCGCTGTAGCAAGTCCAACGTGTCCAGAAACCGTGGCATATCCTGAAAATTGATGGGCGAGACGATGGTGGAACGGTTGGGTAAGACTTGGACCAGCCCCTCTCCGGCCAGTTTCACCAACGCTTCGCGGATGGGCGAACGAGACAGCGAAAAGCGTTCGGCAAGGCCGACCTCGTCCAGCGCCTGTCCCGGTGCCAGATCCATTCGTAGGATGTCCTCGCGGAGTTGTTTGTAAACCTTGGCGCTGCCTGTCAGCTTCTCGGGTTTCGGTGTTTCGGCCATGCGTGCTCACTATGTTTTCAAGATGTTCTTATATGGGGCTTCGGTTGCCCCGCCAAGGACAGCTTTTCCCGCAAGATCGAGATTGACACAAGACGACAAAATGTCGACAGTTTTTGTGTTCTGCGTACGCGCGGCTATACCCTCCCCTGAAACTGTCCCCTAGCGGACCGCCCGCCACCCACGTGTGCGGCTTGGAGATCCTTTGACATGAGATGGCAAAAAACCCTGCAAACCATCGACGCCCATTGCGGCGGAGAGATCGGCCGCATCGTCACCAGTCAGGTGCTGGACATCCCCGGCGCCACGATGCTGGAGCGGATGACACACATCAACACGGTAGACGACAGCCTGCGCCGTTTGTTGACCCGAGAGCCGCGCGCCTTTTCCCCGATGACCATCAATCTGTTGATGCCGCCCCTGCGTCCAGATGCGGACGCGGGCATGATCGTTCTACAAGCAGATCGCGCCCACCCAATGTCCGGTTCGAATGCGATGTGCCTGACCACCGTTCTGCTGGAAACCGGAATGCGTCCCGCCAAAGAGGGCGAGAATATCGTGCGCCTTGATACGCCCGCAGGCTTAGTGACAGCTCGTGCGCAGATGGAAAACGGGCGCTGCACTCGGGTCAGTCTGGATATGACGCCTTCGTTTGTGCAGGAACTGGACGTTGGGATCGACACTGAACGTCATGGCCGGATCAAAGCCGACATTGCTTTCGGCGGGTGTTTCTATGCGGTGATCGACATCGATCAGCTGGGTTTCACGATCGCACCCGAAAATGCCATGCATCTGGTGAACGCAGGCACCTACCTAAAAACCGAGCTTGAAAGTCAGGTTCCGATTCGCCATCCGGAAAATCCCGACCTGAACGCGCTGGCCTATGTGATTTTTCGTCAAAAAGAACCTGACGGAGCCTATCGCACCTGTACGGTTCTGAAGCCTGGACGTGTCGATCGGTCTGCCTGTGGGACGGGAAGTTCTGCGCACCTAGCAACGTTGGACGCCCGTGGTCTGGCCAAGACCGGCGACGTGTTTACGACACGCTCGATCATCGGTTCGGAGTTCCGTGTCGAGCATAAGGGCACAACCAAACTGGCGAGTGGCCAGCACGCAGTTTTGCCCAATATCACCGGAAGTGCCCATATTTATGGCATGACCCAGGTCGCGCTGGACCCGACGGACCCCTACCCTCAGGGCTTCATTCTTGGGGATACCTGGGGCCCCTACGCCCATGAACTGATGTAAGCCACCCAGCCTGCAGTCCGGCGCATGGCTCGATTTCTAACCATGCTCCGGGCAATTTTCACCGATAGCGCAA
Organism: Alphaproteobacteria bacterium; assembly: GCA_030433335.1. Classification (GTDB taxonomy): domain Bacteria; phylum Pseudomonadota; class Alphaproteobacteria; order Rhodobacterales; family Rhodobacteraceae; genus Donghicola. The sequence continues at coordinate 37,315 of JAUILL010000023.1, forward strand.
CCGGTCGTTTAAATTGATTGACGTGACGACTTTTTGTCGACAGTCTGTATTGCAGACATAAAGTCGACAGTGAGGTATAATAATGAAAATCGCTATCAAAACTCTTCTGGCTAGCACCGTTCTGACCGGTCTGGCTGCGGTATCCGCTCAGGCTCAGGTTGCTGACAACAGCCGACTGAAGACCGTTCTGGATCGGGGGTCGTTGCTTTGCACCGGACACAATGGTTCGTTCCTAGGCTTTGCTGAGGTGGATGACAAAGGCGTCTGGAAGGGGCTGGATGTTCAGCTTTGCAAGGCGCTGTCTGCGGGTCTGTTCGGAACCTCCGAAGGCCACCTAGAGATCGTGCCCGTGTCGTGGGCGCAGCGTTGGCCGGCCCTGCAGTCAGGCGATGTTGACGTTATTATCAAAACCTCTGGCTGGACCCAGAGCCGCGACACAGAGCTGAACCTAGCGTTCTCGACCCCCTACTTCATCGGGGCGTTCCAGGTGATGACGCACGCATCGCTTGGTGCGGAAAAGGTCGCGGATCTGGATGGCGGAACCATCTGTGTGAACGCCGGTACCTCGGTTGAACGGTCGATTGCCAACTATGCCCACTCCAATGGGCTGGATATCGAAATCCTGACCTACGAGAATGGCGACGAAATCCGCAATTCGTACTACGAAGGCCGCTGCGACGGTTGGGTAGAATGGGCGCCTGCCCTGGCTACCGGACGTGTCGATGCGCCCGATGGGGCTGACGCGCACGTTATCCTGCCCGACGTGATCGAGCTGGAAGCCGAAGCCATCATCATCCCCGAAGGCGACGCAGACTGGCTGGATGTTCAGAACTGGATGCTGTCCTCGTTATGGTTCGCAGAGTTGAACGGCATCACCTCGGCCAACGTAGACGAGATGAAGGCCAACCCTGACAGCCCGCAGATCGCGACCTTCCTCGGGGTGTCTCCGGGCTATGGCACCCGTCTGGGTCTGTCCGACGACTGGGCTTACAACATGATCAAGGAAGTCGGGAACATGGGCGAAATCTATGCGCGATCGATGGGTGCGGACTCGCCCTACAAACTCGATCGTGGTGTGAACGCTCTCTATACCGAAGGTGGCGTTTTCTACCCGCTGCAGATCGATTGATCTGACGCGATCAGGCTGGTCGGATGCGGCGCTCCCCCTACATCCGGCCAGCACATTCTCCCTTTCCTGATATCCATTTGTACACCCGGAGAACGGCATGGTCGCACTCCTGAAGAACAGGCATGTCCGAGACGGCGCCTTGCAGGCGTTGTTCGTCGGATCAATCCTAGCGGTCTTGGCCGCACTGGCAATCACCGCCAAAACCAACATGGACGCCCAAGGGCTGACCGGTGGCTTTGCTTTTCTGGAGCGAGCAACAGGTTGGCGTGTCGGGTTCTCGTTGATCGAGACCGACGCAACCCTGACCTATGCCGAGGCGATCCTGATCGGCGTGATGAACTCTCTTTTTCTGGGGGCGATCACGCTGCCGCTGGCCACAGTGATCGGGATCACGGTCGGGGTTATGCGGACATCGGGAAACGGGATGGCCGAACTGCTCGGGGCTATCTATGTCGAGACCTTTCGCAACATCCCGATGATCCTGCAACTGCTGTTCTGGTACACCGTGCTGCTGGCGATGCCCTCGCCGCGCGAAGCAGAACTGCTGCTTGGTTCGGTCGCTCTGACGGGTCGGGGCTTCTACGTGCCCGGTCTGAATGTCACCGGCGGGTCGGTCTTTGCGGGGTTTGTCTGGATTGCCTTGATGATCGCGGTGATCGTGCGCCTGACCCCGCGCCGCTGGCGCAACATCGACACCACCCGTGCCCGTCACGAAAAGCGCGCGGTCTGGTTGCTGGCTCTGCTCGGGTTCGTGGTTGCACTGTGGCTCGGCCGAATAAGCAATACCACTCTGACCAGCATTCCCGAGGCCAAGGGGCTGAACTTCAAAGGCGGCGTCCGGATTTCACCCGAATTGATGGCCTGTATTCTGGCGATCTCGATTTATGGCGGCTCTTATATCGCTGAAATTATTCGCGCCGGTTTCAATGCCATCCCTAAAGGCCAATCCGAGGCCGGCAAGGCTCTGGGACTGTCAGTTTGGCACATATTCAGCCGTATCCGACTGCCGCTCGCGATCCGCATCGTGATGCCAACGCTGATCAACCAGTACGTCTGGCTGTTCAAAGCAACGACCGTCGGTATCGCCGTCTCCTTCACCGACTTCTTCATGGTGATCTCGACCTCGATCAATCAGGCCGGACAAACCATGGAGCTGATTTTCATGCTGATGGGCGGCTTCTTGATCATCAACTACTCGATTGCCTGGGTGCTGAACCGCGTGAACGACGCAATCAAGCTCAAGGGCACGCAACTGAGGATCTGATCCATGAGCGATACTTCCTTTCCTGCGCGGCCATCTGTCTTTGGCAATCTGAAAACGCGCTACTTCAATGGTCCCGTGAACAGTACAGTTACTGTGGTTCTGGCTGCTCTGGCACTCTGGGTTCTGTACGGGCTTGCCAATTGGGCTCTGGTCCATGCGGTTTGGGGTGTAGATCAGGGCGATGCCTGCCGTGCCAACCGCGATGGCGCCTGCTGGTCGATCATTGCAACCCGCTGGCGGATTGTTCTGTTCGGCCTCTACCCCTTCGAGGAACAATGGCGGTCCGGTCTGGCCTGTCTGATCATGGTGGTTGTGGCAGTTTTGTCCTGCGTCCCGTGGTTCTGGTCGGCCCGTCGTTTGCCGATCCTTTGGGTGGCTGGTTTCACGGCCTTTTACATTCTGATGCGCGGCGGCTTCTTTGGACTACCCGAGGTGGTCGAGCGCAACTGGGGTGGTCTGGCCCTGACGGTCTTCATCTTTTCCGCCGTTTGTCTGATCGGAATGCCGTTGGCGATCTGCTTTGCCCTGCTGCGTCAGTCCAGCCTGCCTTGGGTGGCCCGCGCGATGGGGTTGATCATCGATACGATCCGATCGCTACCTCTGTTGGCGATCATGTTCACCTTCGCGATCGTACTGCCCTTTGCCCTGCCAGAGTGGGCCATTGGCGAAAGCCTATATCGTGTGATCATCGGCTATTCGCTGTTCTTTGCCTGTTACCAGGCCGAGATCATCCGCGGTGGCATCCAGTCGCTGCCCTCTGGTCAGGAAGAGGCCGCCAAGGCCCTTGGTCTGGGGTACTGGCACCGCATCGGTTACATCATTCTACCGCAGGCATTCCGCAATGCGCTGCCCCCGACGATCAACCAGTTCGTCATCACCTTCAAAGAAACCACGCTGGTGACCATCATCGGGTTCTTCGATGTGATGACCTCTGGTCGGACAGCCTCTGGTACCGCTGATTGGAGCTTCGCGACCCTCGAGATGTACGTCTTTCTCGCGCTTCTCTTCTTCGTCTTTGTCTTTTCCCTTTCGCGCTATGGCGCGTATCTCGAACGCCGTCTTGGCGTCGGGACCCGCTGAAGGAGCCCAACATGCTGGACACGACACAACCTGCCATTCGCATCAGCCAGATGCACAAATACTATGGCGCCTACCATGCCCTGCGGAACATCAATCTGGAAATCGCCAAAGGCGAAAAGGTGGTGATCTGCGGTCCCTCGGGGTCGGGGAAATCCACGTTGATCCGCTGTATCAACCGTTTGGAAGAACACCAGAGCGGCGAGATCACGGTCATGGGCACGCCGCTGGATGACAACGTCGACAATATCGACGAGATCCGCCGCGAGGCCGGAATGGTGTTCCAGAACTTCAACCTGTTTCCCCACATGTCGGTGCTGGATAACTGCACCCTTGCCCCGATGCTGTCTCGCAAAATTGATCGCACCGAGGCCGAGGCAACTGCGATGCGTTACCTGGAACGGGTCAAAATTCCCGATCAGGCGCGCAAGTTTCCCGGAGAACTGTCAGGCGGACAGCAGCAGCGTGTGGCCATCGCCCGCGCTCTGTGCATGGCCCCGGAAATCATGCTGTTTGACGAACCCACTTCCGCCCTCGATCCCGAGATGATCTCGGAGGTTCTGGATGTGATGGTCGGCCTCGCCGAAGAGGGGATGACCATGGTGTGCGTCACACATGAAATGGGCTTTGCCCGCCGTGTCGCGGACCGCGTCATCTTTATGGCGGATGGTCAAGTGATCGAACAGGGCACCCCCGAACAGTTTTTCGACAACCCCCAGAATGAGCGGACGAAGGCCTTCCTCAGCCAGATCGTCGGCCACTAATTTTCAAACCAAGGAAAGACCATGACTTACAACGTCAAACTTTCGGGCGTGATGCCTGCGCTCGTGACCCCCTTTGATGCGGATAACAAGATCGACTTTGACGCCTTTGGCAAACTGCTGACCCATTTTCGCGATAGCGGCGTAACCGGCTGGGTGCCCAACGGATCGACTGGCGAATATTTCAGCCAAAGCACCGAAGAGCGCCGCTCTGTCCTGCAATTCGTCAAGGATTTCGCCAACGATGATGAAATTCTGATCGCAGGGACCAACGCCCCTGCCACCCGCGAGGTCATCGCACAGACCGCGATGGCCAAGGAAATCGGCTACGACAACGTTCTGCTGGCACCGCCCTTTTACACACGCCCCACGCAAGAAGAGCTGATCCGTCATTACGAGACCGTGCTGGCCGAGGTTGACGTGAACATCGTTCTGTACAGCTATCCGGCCAAAGATGGGTCGGACATCTCGTTCGACCTCATGGACCACTTTGCTGACAACCCGCGCGTGATTGGCATCAAGGAAAGCTCGGGCGTGATGCAGCGGGCCATCGATATTGCTTCGCGTTACGAAGGTAAAATCCAGCTGGTTTCGGGTTCTGACGATATCGCGCTGGATTTCATGTTCTGGGGTGCGGACAGCTGGATTTGCGGCCCGTCGAACTGCATGGCCAAGGCGTGCTGTGAGCTGGACCGTCTGTATAAGTCCGGCGATCTGGCTGCGGCCAAAGAGCTAATGAAGAAGCTTTACCGCGCGATGAACATTCTGGAATCCGGCAAGTTCGTTCAGAAGATCAAGTATGGTTGCGAGCTTCAGGGCATGCCTGTCGGCGAATGCCGTGCCCCGCTCGGGCCGCTGACCGACGCCGAAAAGGCCGAGTTCGCCGAGGCAATGGCCCCCATTCTGGCAATGTAAGCCACTGCGGGGGACCGCAGAGTCCCCCGCATTTCCCCCTTCGTCGAAGTGAATAGAATGACCTCTACCCTTGTGATTGGCGCCGGTGTGATCGGTGCGGCCATTGCCCTTGATCTGCAAAAACGCGGGCGTCAGGTGACGCTGGTGGACCGTGCAGCGGTTGGCATGGGGGCCTCTTTCGGCAATATGGCCTCGATCGCAGTGACCGAGTTCATGCCCGCCTCACGCCCCTCGGTCTGGCGGCAAATCCCCGGCTGGCTGCTCGACCCCGAAGGCCCGATCGCAGTCCGCCCCGCCTATATGCCCCGTCTGATCCCGTGGTTCTGGCGTTTCCTGCTGGCGTCCCGGCCCGCGACCTTGCGCGCACTAGAGGCTCAGGGCGCGGCGATCTGTGAACGGGCTTTGGGCGACACAATTACCCTGTTGCGTGAACTGGGAGCCGAGGACGAGATCACCGACACCGGTTGCCTGTCGCTCTATCAGAATAAGGCCGAGTTTCAGGCGGAACGTGACCATATCGAAATTCTAGAACGCTTTGGATTTGACCATCAGGTTCTGGGGCATTCCGAGTTGCAGGCATTGGAGCCCGAGATCGATCCCAAGATCGGCATGGCAGTTCTGTTCCCCGACAACCGTTCGATGAAGGATCCCCATCGCTTTGTCACCCGTATAACGGATCGGTTTTCTGGCCTTGGCGGCACGATTGTGGCCGGTGATGTGGTGGGATTTGACGTGGCCGACCGGATCACGGGCGTGCGCTTTGCTGATGGCCGGACCCTGCATGCGGACGAGGTGGTCTTGTGTGCCGGAGCCTACACCGCGCGGCTGGCTGATCTGCTGCATGAGCCGATCCCGCTGGAGACCGAGCGCGGCTACCACACCCAGATCATGGCACCGGGGATTTCTCTGGACCATTCGATCATCTGGCCCGCGCGGGCCTTTATGGTGACGCCCACAGCGGGTGGTATCCGTATCGGTGGTACGGTCGAGATGGCGGGCCTTGATGCTGCGCCAAACTGGAGGCGTGCCAAAATCACCGTGCGCCGCGCCAAGGAAGCGCTGCCCAATCTGAAGGTCGAAGAAATCACTGAATGGATGGGGCACCGCCCCGCCCTGCCTGACACCGTGCCGATCCTGTCGGCCAGCGCCAAAACGCCGGGGGTCTTTTTTGCCACGGGTCATGGCCATCTGGGGCTGACGAACGCCGCGACCACGGCAAAGCTTATGGGTCAATTGATTGCGGGCGAACGCCCCGAGATCGACCTGCACCCCTACCGTATCAATAGATTTTAAGAGGACAGCATGACGACAAAAACCTGTCTTATCATTGGCGGCGGCCGCGGTATGGGTGCCGCCACCGCCCGCGAAATGCACATCCGCGGCTACAAACTGGCACTTATGTCTCCGTCAGACAGTTGCGAGACGCTTGCGGACGAGCTTGGTGGTGTGGCCCACAGAGGCCGCGCTGAAAACGCTGCTGACACCCAAGCCGCCTTTGATCTGGCTATGACCACCTACGGACGGATCGACGCCTGCCTGATCCATGTGGGCGGCCCGCCCAAAGGCGATCTGCTGGATATCCCTGAAGAGGATTGGGATCGCGCCCACGACATGGTGCTAAAGCCGGTGATCCGTATGGCCAAGTTGCTTGCCCCGGTGATGGCAGCCCAAGGGGGCGGTTCGATTGTGAACATCACCACATTCTCTGCGTTTGAACCGTCGCTGACCTTTCCGACATCTAGCGTTTATCGGGTCGGTGTCTCCAGCTTTACCAAGTTGTTTTCCGATCGCTACGGCCCCGACAATGTCCGCATGAACTGCCTGTTGCCCGGCTTTACCGACAGCCTCGATCTGCCTCAGAAGTACGCGGACCTCAGCGCTCTTGGCCGTCTGGCGCGCGCAGAAGAACAAGCCAAAACCGCCGCTTTTCTGTTGTCGGAGGACAGCAGCTATATCACCGGCCAATCCATCCGCGTCGATGGTGGCGTGACCCGACATATGTGAGGATTTCCATGAAGAACCAGTTGTTTATCGATGGCGAATACGTTGATGCCACCAGTGGCCAGATGTTCGATGTGGTGGACCCTTCGGACAGGTCGGTCTTTCACCGTGTCGCCCGTGGCGGGGCGGCAGATGTGGATCGGGCAGTTCAAGCCGCACGCCGCGCCTTTGACAGCGGTCCCTGGCCACGCATGTCCGGCACCGAGCGTGCCAAAGTGCTGCGCCGAATGGGCGACATGATCGCGCAGCGCAACGACGAATTGGCGCGGATCGAGGTGCAGGACAACGGCAAGCCCCTGCCCGAGGCGGTCTGGGATATCGAGGATACCGCTGGCGTGTTTCATTTCTACGCCGATCTGGCCGAAGGGCTGGATGGCGCTGAAACACCAGTAGAGCTGGGGATGGAGGGCTTTACCTCCAAGGCGGTCAAAGAACCGGTGGGCGTTGCTGGGGCGATCATTCCTTGGAACTTCCCGCTGCTGATGGCGTCGTGGAAGGTCGCGCCTGCGCTAGCAGCGGGGTGCTGCATCGTCTTGAAACCGTCCGAAATCACGCCAGTATCCGCACTGGAACTGGGGGAAATTGCCAATCAAGCTGGCCTGCCCGCAGGGGTTCTGAACATCATTACCGGCTTCGGTGCCGAAGCTGGCCAGCCGCTCACCGAACACGTAGGGGTCGACAAACTGGCGTTTACCGGCTCGGTGCCTACGGGTTCGCGGATCATGGCAACCGCCGCGCGGGACATCAAAACCGTCAGTCTGGAGCTGGGGGGTAAATCGCCGCTGGTCGTGTTCGCGGATACGCCCATTGAAGAGGCCGTCGAATGGATCATGTTCGGCATCTTCTGGAACCAAGGCGAGGTCTGCTCGGCCACCTCTCGTGTGTTAATCGAAGAGGCAGCCTATGACGCGGTGATGGCGCGACTGGTGGAGGAGGCCCAGAAGATCAAGATCGGTCACGGTCTGGAAAACGGCGTCCTTCTTGGCCCGCTTGTCAGCCCAAGCCAGCATGAAAAGGTGTTGGAGTGGATCGAGATCGGCAAGACAGAGGCACGCCTTGTCACTGGCGGCGGTGTCCCCGAAGGATTGGAGGCGGGCTGCTATGTTCAGCCAACCATCTTTGCCGATATGCCCGAAGACGCCCGCATCTGGACCGAGGAAATCTTTGGCCCCGTAGTCTGCGTAAAATCCTTTAAAACCGAGGAAGAGGCGATCCGCTTGGCAAATGACAGCCGTTTCGGCCTTGGGGCGGCGGTCATGTCCAAGGATCTGGAACGAGCAGAACGCGTGGCGCTGGCATTCCGCGCAGGGATTGTGTGGATCAACTGTTCGCAGCCCACGTTCACACAGGCACCTTGGGGCGGATACAAGCAATCCGGTATCGGGCGCGAGTTGGGCGAATGGGGCCTGAACAACTATCTCGAGATCAAGCAGATCACCACCTGGGACGCCCACAAGCCCTGGGGCTGGTATCTGAAAGACTGACCCGATGCGTTGGTCCAGAACCCTGAATGTTGTCGACTGCCCCGCCGAGGGTGAAGTTGGACGCGTGATCACGGGGGGCGTTCCGCACGTCCCCGGTGAGACCATGTTCGACAAGCGCGTCTACTTGGAGACCCATCTGGACGACATTCGCCGTATGGTTCTGTTCGAGCCACGCGGCGCAGTCTGGCATAATGCCAACATAATCCTGCCTTCGAACAACCCGCAGGCGGAAATGGGCTATGTCATTCTAGAGACGACAGAATATCCGGCCATGTCTGGGTCGAACACCATCTGTGTCGCTACGGTGCTACTAGAGACCGGCATCCTTCCGATGGTTGAACCGCATGCAGATCTGGTACTGGAATCCCCCGCAGGATTGATCCGTGTGCGCTGCGCTTGTTCAGGGGGCAAGGTGACCTCGGTCCGATTGGTGAACCAACCAGCGTTTGTTTACCATCTGGATGCAATGATCGAGGTTTCTGGCCTTGGCTCGATCAAGGTGGACGTGGCGTATGGGGGTATGACCTATGCTATCGCGGACGCCGCCGCATTGGGGTTTGCAATCACACCGGACGAGGCTCGTGATCTGTGCGCTTTGGGCGAGCGGATCAAACAAGCGGCAGTGGAACAACTACCCGTCAGCCATCCCGAAAACCCCGACATTCCTGGGATCACCAACACCGAGTTTGTCGGCCCAATCAGGCAAGAAGGGGATACGCTGATCGCGCGGAATACCGTGGTAGTCCGTCCCGGGCGATGCGACCGGTCTCCTTGCGGAACGGGTTCTTCGGCGCGTCTGGCGGTGATGCATGCCAAGGGGCAGATCGCTGCGGGCCAGACGTTCATCCATGAATCCATCACAGGCAGTCGGTTTACCTGCGCAATAGACGGGCTGACCCGCGTAGGTCCCTATGACGCAGTGATCCCCGCAGTTGCGGGACAGGCATGGATCACCGGGCTCTACCAAATGGGCATGGACCCGACCGACCCTTACCAACAGGGCTTTACCCTTTCAGATACATGGGGAAATTGATGCATCTTTCTGGAAAAACGGTGCTTTTGACGGGGGCCACAGGCTCTATCGGGCAGGACATTGCGCGGGAACTGGCGCGGGACGGGGCGCGTGTCGTGCTGCACTATGGCCGCAACGCTGCCAAAGCCGAAGCGCTGGCAACAGAGCTAGGTAATGCGTTGATCGTGCAAGGCGATCTGTCAACTCCGGCAGGACCGACCCGCCTGTGGGAAGACGCCATCGCAAAGGCTGGTGAAATCCATGCTCTGGTGAACAATGCAGGCCAACTGACGCCCTCTTCGGTAAGCGATCCGCTAGAGGCGTGGCATGCAGTATGGCAGAGCGATTTACAGGTGAACTTGATGGCCGCTGCCGATTTGTGCCGTACCGCGATCCTGCATTTTAGGACGATTGGCGGCGGGCGTATCGTCAACATCGCATCGCGTGCAGGCCAAGGGGGCTACCGCGCCGAGGCAATGTCATATGGCGCGACGAAGGCGGCGCTAATCAACTTGACCCAAAGCATTGCGCGGGGCTTTGGCCCCGAGAATATCCAAGCCACCGCGATCGCACCGGGCTGGGTCAAGACCGAGATGTCCGACGCCTATGTCGCGCAGCACGGAGAAGCCGCTGCCCTGTCGGGTATTCCCATTGGCCGGATGGCCCACACCCAAGAAATCGGGGAGCTGGTCAGCTTTGTGCTGCGGCCCTCTCAGGCCTCTGTGTCGGGGGCAGTTCTGGACGTTAACGGCGCAAGCCAGATGAGGTGATTGCAATGAAGAGATTTGAAAACAAAGTGGCTGTTGTCACGGGTGGCGCGGGCGGGATCGGCGACGCGATTTGCCGCCGTCTGGCAGCCGAAGGGGCGCTGGTGCGCATCCTTGACACTAACATCGCCGCCGCAAATGCCTTGGCCACTGAAATCGGCGGGACCGCCCATGATGTGGATCTGACTGATGCGAACGCCATCCACGCCTTTGTAGACGCTATCAAGGCCGATGGTATCCATGTACTGTGCAACAACGCGGGTTTGATGCGCCGCGGCCCCCTGATGGAGTTGACTGCGCAGGACTGGCGCGCCTCTTTCGCGGTGAATATCGATGCGCTGTTCCATATGTGCCAGGCGGTTATCCCTGTGATGCAAGGCCACAACGGCGGTGCCATCGTGAATACGGCCAGCCAGTGGGGGCTGCATCCTGCCCCGGGGCACATCGCCTATAACACCACAAAGGCCGCTGTTGTCGCCTTTACCCAGAACCTTGCCCGTGACTATGCGGCGGACAAGATCCGTGTGAATGGCGTGGCACCAGGCGAGGTGCGAACCCCCATGCTGGAGTCAAACCTCGCACGGTCCAATCGCAGCATAGATGATCTGAACGCGCTGGTTCCCTATGGCCGTATCGGTGAGCCCGAAGAGATTGCCGCTCTTGTCGCCTTTCTGGCCAGCGAAGAGGCCGGATATCTGTGTGGATCTGTCGTAGAGATCACCGGGGCGCAGGCCGTCGCCTGATCCCAACATAATTGGGTGTCCCCCTGACATCCGCCGTTTGACGAACCGCCGGTTGCCCGTACTCGTCCGCCTTTCTCGGGCGGTCCGGGGCACCCGTAAAGGGGGGACATCATGACAACTTTGAACGCACTGCACCAACTGGATCTGGATCATCACATCCATCCATTTACCAATCTTGCGGGCCATCAATCCCGTGGTCCGCTTTTGATCGATCACGGCGATGGGCCGTTTGTGGTCGACGCCCAAGACAATCGATATTTCGAGTGTGTCTCGGGACTGTGGTCTGCGGGTTTAGGGTTCAGTGAACATCGGCTGGCAGACGTGGCTTATGCACAGATGAAACGCCTGCCCTACTACCACAGCTTCACGCACAAGGCCCACAGTCCGGGCATTGAATTGGCTGCAAAACTAGTAGAGTTGACACCCGAAACTCTGAACCATGTATTTTACACCAATTCCGGATCAGAAGCCGTGGATACAGCGGTAAAGATGGTTTGGTATGTGAACAACGCTCTTGGTCGGAGGGGTAAAAAGACATTCTTGGCGCGGCGGTTAGGGTATCATGGATCAACGGTGGCTTCTGGCAGCTTGACCGGTTTGGCCCGCGTTCACGATGATTTCGACCTACCAGCCATTCCCGTGCGCCATCTGACCACGCCGAATTATGGCAAAGAGGCCCGCCCCAACGAGACAGAGGTCGAATTCACCACCCGCCTAGGTCAAGAGATGCAAGAGCTGATCTCTCATGAAGGAGCAGGAACAATCGCTGCCTTTATTGGGGAGCCGGTCATGGGCGCTGGTGGCGTATTACCGCCGCCTGTCGGGTACTGGACGATGGTCCAGCGGATTTGCAAGGAACACGATATCCTGTTGGTGCTGGATGAAGTCATCACTGGCTTTGGCCGCATGGGCCGCATGTTTGGGCTGGAGTACTATGGCATTACGCCAGACATCCTTGTGCTATCCAAACAGCTAACATCCTCTTACCAGTCATTAGGGGCCGTTATTGTGTCTGACGAATTGCACGACGTACTCGTGCGGCAGAGCGCGCAACATGGCAGTTTCGGGCACGGCTTTACCAATACAGGGCATCCGGTGGCGACCGCTGTAGCGCTGGAGACCCTGCGTATCATAGAAACCGAAGACTTGGTTGCCAATGCCGAAGCCCGCGGCGCTCAACTACGTGCAGGACTGACGCTGCTAGAGGACCATGCAGCAGTGCTCTCTTCGCGCGGAGCCGGATTCCTGGGGGCGGTCGAGCTAGTGCCAGACGGTCCAGCGGGTGCCGCAGGCCTGAAGGCCTTTGAGATTGCACATAAGCACGGGTTAATCCTGCGAGCGGTTGGGGATGCTCTGGTTTTTTGCCCGCCACTGATCTCGAGCGAGGCACAAATCGACCAGATGTTGGCTGCGTTGCGCCTAGTTCTAGACGACTGTGCATAAAAATTGGGTCGCGAATTCTTAAATCCCTAGCGCAAGTCCGGTCTTGACCGCATCCATTGCGACAAAGGTCCGGAACTTGCGCACATTGCCGCCGTCAAAGAACACGCGCCGCGTGAAATCTTCGTAGGCGGCCATGCTTTCCACAACGACCACCAACATGAAGTCCACCTCGCCTGTGACGTAGAAGCATTGCTGCACTTCAGAGGCATTCCGGAAACGCGACTTCATCAGGTCGATTTTGTCTGGCGTTTCTGTCTCAAGTTCCACCTGCACAAAAATAGTCAGCGGTAGTCCCAGTTTCGCACCATCCAGAACCGCAACATTTCTAGCGATCACGCCTGCGTCCTCCATCCGGCGAATACGGCGCTGCACAGATGGGGCCGACAGGTTTACCTGTTCGGCCACAAGGCGTTGAGGCGTTGCACTATCCCGCTGCAGGATGCGCAAAATCGCCAGATCGAATGAGTCCAAGGGTGTCATGCGAGCGAAAATTGCACAAATGGACTAAAAATCCAGCGCAATTTTCAGTCAAGGTGAGGTTTAATTTCATCAACACATAAAACGGAATGAATGATGAATTATTTCTTCAACAAAATGCCCCAATACCAATCCACTTTGGCGCCTCAGGATGCCGCAGTCCTTTCGATCGAAGGCGCTGCCGAAGTGCGTCAGATATTGGATCTGCGAGACCACTCAGAACCGACCCCGATGCACCATTTGCCTGCTCTGGCGGGGCAACTCGGGGTGGCAGATATCCATATCAAGGATGAAGGTCACAGGCTGGGTTTAGGCAGTTTCAAAGCGCTGGGTGGGGCATATGCCTTGATGCGTCTGGTTCAGGCCGAGGCCAGCAAGCGCCTTGGCCGTAGTGTACCTGCACAGGATTTGCTGACGCCCGAAGTCAGGGCCATCGCGGAGCAAATGACTTTTGCCTGTGCGACAGATGGCAATCACGGCCGCTCGGTGGCCCAAGGGGCACAGATCATGGGCGCGCGGGCTGTTATTCTGGTTCATTCCGGCGTGAGTGACGCCCGTATTCAAGCGATTGCGCATTTTGGGGCGGACATCATCAGGGTCAAAGGGAACTATGATGACTCTGTGGCCGAGGCCTCTCGGGTGTCGGCCGAAAAGGGGTGGACGGTGCTCTCTGACACCTCTTGGTCCGGATACGAGGACATCCCCGGTCTTGTGATGCAGGGGTACACCGCCATCGTCCAAGAGGCGTTGCAGCAGTTGCCTGATCGTCCGACCCACGTGTTCCTACAGGCCGGCGTCGGTGGATTCGCAGCCGCAATTGCGGGCCATTTTGCTGTGATAGAGGGGGAACACCGTCCACATGTGACCGTGGTCGAACCCGACCGCGCAGCTTGCCTGATGGATAGCGCCTGCGCAGGAGAACCCGTCAGAACCGCGGAAACCGAACCGACAATCATGGCCATGCTTGAATGCTACGAGCCCTCGCTCACGGCGTTCCGCGTTCTGTCCCGCGTTGCTGACGGCTTCATGACTGTTGGTGAAGAGGCCGCGCCTGCTGTCATGCGCCTTCTCGCAAACCCACAGCGGGATGATCCGGCGATTGTGGCAGGGGAAAGCGGTGCGGTCGGACTGGCTGGGGCAATGGCTGTTCTTGGCAACCCCGAGCTGGCCGATAAAATCGGACTTGGTGCTTCATCGCGACTGTTGTTCATTAATACAGAGGGCGCGACAGACCCCGCTCTCTATCAGAAAATCGTTGGACTTAGCCCTGCAGAGGTCGCAGCGCAAACTGGCGGAGACAGCAAATGATGCCTGTGATCGACGCAAAGCGATTGATTGAGCGGCTAAACACCTTGGGGCGAACCGGGCGCCATGAGGGAAAGCTGACCCGCCTTGCGGCCAGTGACGCAGATAAAGCCGGTCGGGATCTGTTGTGCGCTTGGATGCAAGAGGCGGGGCTGGAGATCGGCATCGACCGGATTGGTAACATCATCGGCCGGTGGGCTCCTGACGGTGTGTCGGGTGCACCGGTTGTGATGGGCTCGCATATCGACACCGTGATTGATGCCGGCATTTATGATGGTTGCTATGGGGTGCTGGCGGGCCTGTCAGTGATTGAGGCCCTGAAGGCCGCTGGAACCAGCATCGGACGCCCCATCGCCGTGGTCGCCTTTACCAACGAAGAAGGTGTGCGCTTTGCCCCTGATATGATGGGCAGCCTTGTTGTAGCTGGAGGTCTGGAAGCTGATGCGGCCCTAGCCACGGTTGGCACTGATGGGGAGGCGCTGGGGAACGAGCTGCGGCGGATCGGCTATGCGGGCCAGTTAGATCCGATGGACCTACGGCCACACGCCTATGTAGAGCTACATGTCGAACAGGGACCAGTGCTAGAGGCCGAAGGCGTGAACCTTGGTGCCGTTGAGACCTTGCAAGGTATCTCTTGGCAGAGGATCGTGATCGACGGCACCGCGAACCACGCGGGCACGACGCCCATGCGCCTGCGTCTGGATGCGGGCGTTGCAGCGGCCCAGATCACCGCAGCACTCGATGGGCTCGCACGCGCTATGCCCGATGCTGTTGCCACTGTCGGGACGATGCGCTTTGCCCCAAACGCGATCAACGTGATCCCGTCACGCGCGACCTTTACCGTAGATTTACGCCATCCTGACGACGCACGTCTTCAACAACTTGAACAGGATTTGGCGCTCTTGCTGGATGGGCTCAGGGCGAACGGATACCTCGTTTCGGCAGAGCGATTGGCAAGGTTCGAACCTGTTCTCTTCGATCAAGACCTTGTGGAAAGGATCGAGACTGCTGCGACTGCCCGTCAAATTGGCTGTCGCCGTATGACCTCTGGCGCGGGACACGATGCGCAGATGATGGCGCGGGTTTGTCCGTCGGCGATGATATTTGTTCCCTCGAAAGGCGGCATCAGCCACAACCCGCAGGAATTCACCGAAGAGCACGATTTGATCGCTGGCACCGAAGTTATGATGGATGTTGTCAGGGGACTATGCGCATGACCGATCTAACCCAATTGCAGGCCGAAATGACCGAGTGGCGGCGTGATTTTCACCGCCACCCGGAATTCGGCTTCGAAGAGCACCGTACCGCCAAGTTGGTCGCAGATCGCCTCAGGGCCTTCGGGCTAGAGGTCGCAACAGGAGTTGGCGGTACCGGCGTGGTTGGAACTCTGACGCGGGGCACATCCAATCGCAGCATCGCCTTGCGTGCCGATATGGATGCCTTGCGCATCCAAGAGGCGACGAGTGTTCCCTATGCCTCTGGCCACGATGGCACCATGCACGCCTGCGGTCATGACGGTCATACCGCAATGCTTCTTGGGGCCGCCAAACTGCTTTCGGAAGAGGGAGGTTTTGACGGAACCGTCAGATTTATCTTTCAGCCTGCCGAAGAGTGGGGCCAAGGCGCTTTGGCGATGCTCGAGGACGGATTGCTACAACGGTTTCCGTTCGACGAGATTTACGGGATTCACAATATGCCCGGCTACGACGTTGGCCAATTCCGCACAAAGTCCGGCCCTGTTATGTCCGCCGAAGACACCTTTGAAATCACTTTGACCGGAAGTGGTGGTCATGCCTCCCGTCCGGACAGAACTCAAGAGGTGATGGTGGCCGCATGCGCTTTGGTCTTGAACCTGCAAACCATCGTTTCGCGACGACTCTCGCCAACTGATATCGGTGTGGTTTCGGTGACAGAAATCCTAGCCGACGGTGTTCGAAATGCACTACCTGGCACGGCCCGTATCTTAGGCGATGCGCGCAGCTTCACGTCCGAGGTATCGGCCGAAATCGAAGCAAACATGGCAAAGATTGCGAAAGGGACAGCCTCGGCCTACGGAGTATCTGCGGCACTTGACTATCGTCGGGAATTCATTGCGACCATCAATGATCCTATCCTGACTCAAGCAGCGATGGATGCCGCTGCCACTATTTTCGGCCAGGATAAAATTGCAAACCTCCACGATCCTATCTCTGCGTCGGAAGATTTCGCGCAGTTTCTGGCACATGTACCGGGCTGTTTTGTTTTTCTGGGTAATGGTAGGGACAGCAAGCCGCTTCATCACCCAGAGTATGACTTCAATGATGTAGGACTAATCCACGGGGCTAAATTCCATACTGCGATTGCACGTTCCCGTCTGCCCCAAGTAAGCCAAGGTGTTTAAGTCTCGGAGACGTCGACGATCTTGCTGTAGCTTACGGTCGCCATCGGGTATCCCTAGCAAGCCGCTGAAATAGTCGTTTCTGCAGAGTACTTTCCCCGGAGGCCAGCCGTGCTTTGACCCTCTCGCGCCGCCGTAGCACGCCCCGCAGGCCGCTGGACGTCTCACGCCGCGATGAGCTTCGGCAATCTGGCGAGATTGCCGGCAGTCATCGTCATGATGAAGCGGGCGCGCACGCGTTCAATGCCCCGCAGCATCGTCTGCGCCATGCTCCCGGTCGTTTTCGCCCAGCCGAAAGTCTCTTCGATGCGTTTGCGGTGCTTGAGGGAGAGGGCATAGCCGGGGTGCCGTGTCGTTCGGCGATCGATGGCGGAATGTCGGCGCTTCTGGGCGACATGAGGTGTGACGCAGGCCTGGCGGAGATCTGCGACAAAGCTGGCGACGTCTTAGCCGCGATCCGCCCCGAGGGTCAGTCGCCGGGTGGAGCCCGGTGAATGGCGATGGATCATATCCAGTGCTGCGCGGCGTTCGGCCGTGCCATCGGCCCGGGTGAGATCCGCCTGCACGATCAGCCCGGCCCGGTTTTCCATCAAGGCATGGCCGATGAAGCAGAGCATCGCACCGGTGCCGGGTGACTTGCGATAGAGCCGCGCGTCGGGATCGGTCGTCGAAGCATGGGTGGCGTTCGAGCGTTTCTCGCCGCGGAAATCGACTTCGTCATTGCGGCTGCGGTGGGTCGGGCGGGTCATCGGAGGCGTCTCGGTAGGTGCGGTGCTGTCGGAGGTCGGGGTGTTGCTCGGGCTGGGCGGGGCGCCGGGATCGTCATCGCCCGTATGACCTTGCGTGACATGTCGGTGTTCAGCAGCCGATCGCGGTTCTTCGTGAAGACGGTGGGGACCCAGACGGTGTCATCGGCCCCGAGCCCCACGAACCAACGGAACATCAGATTGTAATCCATTTGCTCCATCAACTGCCGCTCCGAGCGGATCGAAAACAGGATGTACAGCAGGCTCGCACGGATCAGCTTCTCGGGCGCGATCGAGGGGCGGCCGAAATCGGTGTAGAGCGCGTCGAAATCGGCATCAAGGCTGGCCAGCGCTTCGTTGACGACCCGGCGCGGGTGGCGAGCCGGAATGCGGGCTTCCAGATCAACGTAGCTGAACAGCGACCCGCTTGCTTCATCCGATCCCCGCATGACGTTATTCCCCCGTCGATATCAAGAAGGGAGAAACATGTTCTTCAAACGAGCGCCAGGCCCGGCTTCTTCAGCGACCTGCTAGGCCGCTATCAGCATCCGCCTGAAGTTCCCGGGTGGTCCGCAAAAGCGCGTCCTTGGCATTGGACGCAGCCCGGCTCGACGCAAGAACATCGTCGATCGAGGACAGATCTTCGGCAATTCCACCGACGATCTTGTTTGCCCGCACAAGCGCACACTTCGAAGGAATAACTTCGAGGGCCGCCAGAACCTGGGCCTCCTGCGCATTCACCTTGGCCCGTGCTTCCGACAAATGGCGCGCAACCGTTGCCGCCTCGGCCGCGCTCGCATCGAGTGTCTGCTTCTCGTTCCACACAAAACGAACCTGCGCCTCCAGCGCCGTGCGATCCGGATAGCTCACGCCAATGAACGAGTAAGGGCCGCTCATCTGCGTGTCCAGCAGCCGGCGCCCTTCTTCCGCGAAGAGAGCATTGCGCGCGGAGAGAGCTTGCGCCTTGCGCGCTGCTTCTTGCGCATTCTCCTGCTCGGCTTTGAGTTCGGAGACACCGCGAGAGATATCTCCCAGAGCTGCCTGAAGATCGTCTTCCCGACGATCCAGACAGGCAACAGGATCAGTATCGCAGTCTGGTGCCGTCAGATCGGTCAAACCTTTATTGAACGCTTCAAAAGCTGCGCGGCTGCGGTCCGGTGCCGCAATCGCGGCCACACCGGCCAGAAGCGCAAAAGTCGCTGCCATGCTCGTGATCGTTTTCATCTCGTATCCTTTCCCAGGTTTCAAAGGGCGTCATCACCCCATGCCTTTCCTCCGGTCAGGATTTGAAAAATGGTCACAACATCAAAGCAGGTTCTATTCGAAGGTATTTAGACCGCGTCGAAAACGACATTTCTTGGCTAGGGTCAGGACGCATTGATTTCCGTTGTGCTGCGTGATTCACGGCTCGGAAAACGGAGCGGTGACATGAGTGATCTATACTGGTTAAGCGATACGCAGATGGCCAAGCTTGAACCTTTTTTC
>JAUILL010000079.1 GCA_030433335.1 Alphaproteobacteria bacterium
CTCGTCTAAGCTGCTCGTTTTCTTTCTGTAGACGCTTGAGTTCCTTCAGTTGCTCTACACCCATCCCGCCATACTGCTTGCGCCAGCGATAATAGGTCTGTTCGACAACGCCGATCTGCCTGATGGCATCCAGGCGGGACATGCCTTGCAAATGATCCAAACGACGATCGTCTGTTCCCCCGACAGATTGCGAGATCCCCTGCGGAAAATGACACGAATGCAGTTGATCCGAACATTGGCTGGCTGGCGTCCGGACCTCACGGCATATCGGGAGGTCGAAGAGGCCTATCGCATCTCGCTCAAATCGTTGGCACGGCGTTACCTCGAACTGCATGATGAGATCGCCGACCTGGATGATATGATCGAAGCCATCGTCAAAGATCTTGCCCCTGAGCTTCTCGAACAGACTGCCATCGGCTTGAACAGCGCGGCGCAGCTCCTGTTGACGGCAGGCGATAATCCCGAGCGCCTAAAATCCGAAGCAAGTTTTGCAGCACTCTGCGGCGTCAGTCCCGTGCCTGCGCCATCTGGTAAAACTGTCCGCCACAGGCTGAATAGGGGCGGTGATCGCGCAGCCAATAGTGCGATCCACATTATTGCCATTGGGCGGTTGCGGCTCGACCCGCGCACCTAGGCCTATGTTGCCAAACGTATCGCTGCCGGAAACTCGAAGCTGGAAGCCATTCGCAGTCTCAAGCGCTATCTCGCCCGAGAAGTCTTCGGCACCATCATGCGCCGCCAGAAGCAGATCAATCAGTCTCAGATCGCCGCTTGTCTCTTAGAAGGGCGTCCAAGGATCCCAGTTCACGTCCTTCGCCTAAACGGACAGGCTGCGACGATCCGGCGTGCGTATCTCGATGAATGGGAAAGGACGCTTCCTCGACAATTTCTTCATCGAGAGGCTCTGGCGCACCCTGAAATACGAGTGTGTTTACCTGCACGCTTGGGAAACCGGTTCAGAGACAAAGGCAGCCATCCGGAAATGGATGACCTTCTACAACCACCAGCGCCCGCATTCTGCCTTGGACGGCAGGCCACCGGCGCTGGTCTATTGGCAGAGAAATGATATCAGCAAACCGGATCAGCGGGTGCAAAAAGTAGCTTAAATTATGCCAGATCCTGTCCAAGAGATCGGCAGTAGCTCAGTATGTGCGTCCCTTCGTGAAGCGGCAGAAAACGATGCAGCTGATGCGGAGGCGATCGTCATTGCGGCACGACAGCCGGAGATGCGGTTCGTTTTGCCCAAGACCGAAGAGCAGCAATCGCGCGCTGCGTTGTTCCGAGCCAAGGAACGCTTAGTGCATCAACGAACCGAGTTGGTAAACGCCTTGCGCGCACTTCTCTATGAATTCGGCCATGTCCTCCCGGCAGGCATAAGGCAACTCAGCCGCATTGATGCCCTTCTCGATACCGAAGATGGCGCGCTTCCCTTGTGCGGGACGAATGTAGAGATCTGCTGGAGCAGATCGCCGAGAAAACGGTCCGCATCGACGCGAGGACACAGAAAGCGCAGTTGCTTGCTGAAAGAACGGGACTGGCCAAACGCCTTCAAACCATGCCTGCGTCGGCCCGATCACGGCTCTGGCCTTTGAAGCATTCGCGCCGGATATGCCATCGTTTCGGCGCGGCAGAGACTTCGCGGCCTGGCTCGGCCTTGTGCCACGGCAGCATGCATCGGGCGGCAAGGAGCGGCTGGGCCGGATAACGAAAGCCGGACAAGCTGACATCAGAGGCCTGCTCAATATAGGTGCAATGTCCCGGCTTAATCGACTGGGGCGATCTTGCATCCAAAAGGGGTCATGGCTGGAACGGATGCTTGCGAAGAAGCCGCGCATGCTGGTCGCAATCGCGCTAGCGAACAAGATGGCGCGAGTCATCTGGGCCATGATGACGAAACAGGAGGATTACAGGATCCCGACGCCGACTGCCGCCGCATAGGATGCGCAGCCTGGAACAAACGGCATTGGTGAAGGAGGTGTGAGAGGTCGACGACCTAATGGGCAAAAGATCGAAATGATCCGGATCGGGAAAACCAGATAGCAACTATGAGCGCACAAGCTCGAGATAAAGATGTGGACCCGTTCCGCAGATCACCATCCCGGCCAGCGGCTTCTGGAAATGCCACACGAACAGGCCTGACAGAAGACCGCACCCGATCACCTTGCTCAGAAGTCAAAGGCACTTGCACAAACGGCGGCAACCACAGAAGTTGCTCGCAAGCCGATTTTGTACGAGGTCGGCGTAGATCAAAGCGGCGGCCCCAGCTGGCCCACCGAATTGGTCGATTTAGCCGTGTTCCAGAATGCGGCTCAAGAAGTCCCGCGTGCGTTCGTGTTGCGGATTACCCAAGACCTGCGCGGCGGGCCCTTCCTCTAGGATCAGTCCGCCGTGCATGAACAGCACCCGATCTGCGACCTCTTTTGCAAAGCCCATCTCGTGGGTGACGACCAGCATGGTCATACCCTCTTCGGCCAGTTGGCGCATGGCGGCCAGCACCTCGCCCACTAGTTCAGGGTCGAGGGCCGAAGTCGGCTCGTCAAACAGGATCGCCTCAGGGCGCATAGCCAAAGCCCTAGCGATGGCGACGCGTTGCTGCTGTCCGCCGGACAAGCGGTCGGGATAGACATCGGCCTTGTCCGCCAGCCCCATCCGCGCCAAAAGCTCTCGGCCATAGGCTTCGGCTTCGGCACGGGGCTCGCCTTTGACGTAGATCGGGCCTTCGGTCACATTCTGCAGCGCCGTGCGGTGCGGGAACAGATTGAACCGCTGGAACACCATGGTCACGCGAGTGCGGATGTCCCGGATGGATTTACGCTCTGCCTCGACGAGGCGTTCGTCCACGCGGATCGCCCCGCCTTGATAAACTTCCAGGCCGTTGACGCAGCGAAGCAGCGTCGATTTCCCGGATCCAGACGCGCCGATCAGGCAGACGACCTCGCCCTTTTTGACGGTCAGGTCGATGCCCTTCAGGACCTCCAGATCGCCATAGCTTTTGTGGAGTGCGTGGATGTCGATCATTTCTTGCCGAACCTCCGTTCAAGCCAGGATGCCAGAATGAATAGCGGCACCGACAATGTCAGATAGAGCCCCGCGACCAGCGTGTAGACGGTCAGGTTCTCGAACGTGGAAGCCGCCAGCATTTTCGCCTGAAACGTCATCTCTGCCACGGTGATGACAGAGGCCTGCGAGGTGTCTTTGAGCAGCATGATCATCGTGTTGCCATAGGGCGGCAGGACCGTGCGGAAGGCTTGGGGCAGGATCACGCGGCGCATGGTCAGGCCCCAGCCCATGCCGATGGACTGCGCAGCCTCAATCTGGCCATTGTCCACCGCCTCTAGGCCCGCGCGGAAATTCTCGGCCATATAGCAGGAATAGGCGAGGCCAAGGCCGATCGCGCCAGCCTGAAACGCGGTCAGATCGATGCCCCAATCCGGCAACACAAAGTAGATGTAGAACAGCTGCACTAGGATCGGGATGCCGCGCACCACGTTCACGAAGCTGCGCGAGGTCCACGACAGGATCGGGTTGCCCGAGTACCGCATCAGCGCCAGCACAAGGCCGAACAGCGTCGCAATCACCAGCGCGCAAAACGCGATACCGACAGTGGTCGCCGCCCCGCGAAGGAGGATGGGCAGGTAAGCCTGCGCATCCGTTAAAAAGTTCGTCATGATCTAGGGTATCCAGCGATCAATCCAGATTCCATTTGGCGATCAAGGCGTCGAGCTCACCACTTTCCTTCAGCTCGGCGAGGCCGGTGTTGATGCGCTCAAGAAGTTCGGGCTTGTCCTTGGAAATCGCCAGCCCCAGAGGCGCGACGAACTGCTGCTCATAGCCTTCGGCCATCTTTAGTTCGGCGAATTTACCCTGCCCGATCTGGTAGGCCATAATCGGCTGGTCAGCAAAGCCCACGTCGATGCGGCCCAGTTCGACCTCTTTCATAATGTCGGCGATGTTTTCGTAGACCTTGATGTCGCCAATGCCCTCGAGCGTTTCCAGATCGGTCAGGTATTTCGTGCCCTGCTGCACGCCGATTGTCTTGCCCGCGGTTTCGGTCAGACCAGCAGTGTAGCGCGTGTCATCATCCGCGCGGACCACCAGACCTTCGCCGTAGGGGAAGATGGGGTCGGAAAAATCGACGACTTTTTTACGCTCTTCGGTGATGGACATCGCAGCCGAGATAATGTCGATGCGGCCCGATTGTAGCGCGGGCAGCAGGGACACCCAGTCGGTAGACTGCACATCCGCCTCAAAGCCCGCTTTGTCGCCGATCGCCTTGACCACGTCGACCATCATGCCGGTGATTTCGCCACTGGAGACATCAAGAAAGGTAAAAGGCACGCCGGTCGGGGTCGAACCCACCTTCAGCGTTTCGGCCATGGCCGGAAGGGCTCCGAATGCCAGAACGGCTGTGGTCAGTGCGATCTTGGTGAATTTCATTTCAGTATACCCTGCTGGAAGGCCGATCCCTTTGATCGAGGGCAGTGGGATCAGCGCAACGCTGGAACAAGCCCTCTTGGGGTCAGCTTTGAACAACAGGCAGGACATTCAAAACATTGCTGAATATGCAGCACATGTAATCCAAGCGTTGCGTATCGATTAATCAGATAGCAGTCGCATCTGCACAATGCGCACGCTCCTTAAGTATACTGAAATGTCAAATTTGCGCAGATAGGTACCTCAACACGGATTAAATTTGCCCCAGCGCCGATCTCAGTATACCGAATCAAATCATGAACGATCACACGACGCCCCTCTCCCAGCCTTTGACCCGTGCCGCTGACATCCACGCGCAGCTCAAAAGCAGGCTACTGTCCCACCGCTTTCGCATGGGGGATATCCTACGCGAAGAAGAGGTCGCCTCGTGGTTCGGAGCCAGCCGCCTGCCCGCGCGTGACGCCATGCGACAGCTTGAACATGAGGGCCTGATTGAGCGCCATGGCCGCCGCTACCGCGTCCGCATGTACGATTACAAGGCGGTGCAAGTGACCTACCGGATGCGGGCTGCGCTGGAACATCTGTCAGTCGATCTGGCCATCGCGCATGGCACCGCCTCGGACTTCGACGCTCTGGACAGCATCCTGTCCCACCAGAAAGCGCTGGTAGATGCCAAAGACCGCGCCCTATTTTCGGCAGGTGATGCAGAGTTCCATCTGGCGATGGCCCGCATCGGCCGGAATGACACGTTGGTGCAGGAACTAGGTAAACTTCTGGACCGCGTGCGCCTGATCCGCTCCGACGAGATCGGCAAGGATAATGGCCCCGTCGCGGCCTATGACGATCACCTGCGTATCCTGCACGCCCTGCGACGCGGAGATGCGAACACGGCCAAGGCCGAACTGGATTACCACTACGACACCACCGTGCGCCTGCATGACCAGTCTACAGGGCCGGGCCTTTCCTGATTTCCACCCCTCAAGGGCCATTGGTATGTATATCGACAAGGACTGCATTAACCGTTTCCCCTCGCTCTGGATGGAGACCTCTACCGAGGCTGATGTCTCTGTCCCCTTGGACAGCGACGCCACCGCCGAGATCGCCATCATCGGCGAAGGGTTCACCGGCCTCTGCTGTGCGATCTCTTTGGCCGAGGCCAGACGGGACGTCGTTCTGGTGGATGGCGGCGGGCCGGGCTGGGGCGGATCGGGCCGCAATTCCGGCGCCGTCATTCGCGGCTTCAAGATGGGCCGCACCGCGCTGTCGGCCAAGTTTGGTGACACGGGCGACGCGATGTTCGAGTTCGGCGCGCGCAATGCCGACATGCTCTACAGTTTGGTCGAGCGTTTCGGCATTGATTGCCAGCTCCGGAAAACCGGCTGGGTCCTACCCGCACACAACAACGCCGGAATGAAAATCGTCCAAGAACGGTATTCGACATGGCTCAAGGACGGCATCTCGGGCGTAGACCTTTTGGACCGTCAGCAAACGGCAGAGGCCTTGGGGTCAGAGGCTTATGTCGGCGGCCTGATCGACCGCGCCTGCGGTGTCCTGCAGCCCTTTGCCTACGCCCGAGGACTGGCGCGGGCTGCCAAATCGCTTGGCGTGCGTGTCTATGGCAAGACGCGCGTGACGTCGAAAACCCGGATGGGCGACCGATGGCACCTCCACACGCCTGCGGGCCGGATTACCGCGAAAACGGTTGTGATCGCGACCGATGCCTGGACCGGCGGGCTAGAGCCCCGCGTCGCCGATAGAATGCTCAGCACCCACTCCCAGATCGTCGCCACAGAGCCCCTGCCCGCGCGCATCGCCGACACCATCCTCCCTAATGGCCCCTGCGCCTCGGACAGCCGCCGCATTCTGCTCTACTGGAACAAAACACCTGACAACCGCATCGTTTTCGGGACTCGCGGCAAGGTCGACGGCCCGACATCCGACATTGATTTCTCCCATGTCGAGAAGGCGATGACCGACATCTACCCCGCCCTCCAAGGGGCCGCGATCACCCACCGCTGGGGCGGCAAAATCGGGCTGACCCGAGACTTCATGCCCCGTATCCTCCAGCCCGAGCCCGATCTCTGGACCGCCCACGGCTACTCGGGTCGTGGCGTGGCGATGGGCACCGCCTTTGGCCTTCTGCTTGGCGAGGCGATCGCCGCAGGCAATTCAATCGATACGTTGCCTGTACCCGTGGGCCCCGCGCCTGACCTCCCGCCAAAGATCACCCACCGCGCGGGGATCGTGGCGACCACGATCTGGTACCGGTTGCTCGACCGATGGATGTAAGGCGCTGCGATACCCTCCGAGATTGTGTGAACAAAAATGCAAACTTGTTTCCGTACCAGGACGAGATTTTAGGGCAAAAGCTAGGAAAACGAAGCGCACGCGGCCGCCTCTGACCAAGATATTCGACGAGTTGCAGGCACTCGGCTACGGCGCTTTCCATGACACAGTCCGGCGGGATCTGAAAACCTGAACCAGCGCGAATGGTCGGCTTCTACAGCCACGCACGTCCCGCTGACTTTCAACGCGGGAAAGGACGACCAAACCGACTGGAGGCGCAAAGAAATGGAAAGAAACAAGTGACGCATTTCCAGACCAACAGATCGTCTCTATCGAAGGCATCTTGACCAATGCGAAGGTTGCGGAGGATCGCCCATGCCACAGTATGATCGTGTTCGTCCGAGCCTACCTTCACGAGACAAAGAACCCTCTCGCCAGATTGCTTCGCAATGCTTTGCCGGGCGGTCGATGGTTTTCGAGGCGCACGAAAATGCCTTCGCCTTTTCGTCGCCGCCTTTCTGCGGGAGGAAACTACTAAATATTGCGGGAAGTGTCCGCCATCGGTCCGAGGACATGGATGCGAAGACGACAGTGGACAAATTCCTCGTCCTTCGCGCCCGAGACTATAATTCGGAGCATCCAGCGAGGCGATATCCCGGCGTGTCACTATCTATTGCGCCCGGAGCAATGGCACCTCAATAAACAATCATGCACGCCCGCATCCAGCAGGAAAAAGGCTAGATCGAGAGACATGTTGGCGTCATGCGGCAGTGCTTGCTTTTGTCGCGGCTCATGAGTGACGTCGAGATTAGCGTTTGGCTCGCGGATCGCAATTTAGCGCGGTCGAACACCAATCGCCACGCAGCGCTCAAAAATAAATCAGGCTAGGATGCACGACGAATTGAAATCAAGAGCCTCGCTCCCAATGTCGCGTCATCTATTAGCGACCATGCAGTTCCTGCTTTGGTGCAGAGTCAGATGCTCCGCCCTTTCAGGGCTAATTTCCGACGCAGCACCAAACCCGGAACGCACTTCACCCTGCCTGCTGCTCTTCCGCAGCGAAGAGGCTCTGGAAAAGGCCGAGGGGCCATTTGCCTGAAGAAGGCGCTATCCCGTTGACGCTCATGCCTTTGGGCATCCGGTCGAAATCAGTGCATACACCGGGCAAAAGGACTTGGAACTGCTGTCTGCCAACAAGCCCATGAATCCTGCTCTAGAAACCAACCCCAACCTTACCTGTTCCGCACTGCCTGTCTTAGTAGACAAAACATCTGCGAGCGCCGCGCGTTGAGAAAATTCGAGATCTCCTAAGATCTTGGTAGCCTCCCAATGAACGAAAAAAGGCCCCCTCCAATCATCCTGCAGGTTCTGAGCCCGCGGGACTGGGCAGCCAGACATATTCGCACCGCCCACAGGAACATCTAATCATCAGCGCGGAGCGTCGTCCTTGCCTTTCAGCGCAGCTGCTTTCATCCGAGCGAGCAGTTCTGCCTTTGAGGGCTTTTTTCCGAAGGGGTTTTGCTCCGAACCCTTTGCGTTGTGCTCTTGGTGGCGCGGTTTGTTGCTTCCCTTTTTGGGGTTGCCCGATTTGCCGTAATCCATGATCCATCACCTATGCGGTTTGCTTGAAGCGTCTTGACTGGAAAAGACGCGACTGCGCAAGAACCGATTTGACGCCAGTTTTGCCCTCCCCCGCAAGCGACACAGTTCGAGAGGGAACAAATCGGCCTCATCAATCGAGCGGAGGGTCGAACGCATAGCTTTCTCCGGGGAACCGGTCGGGGACTGCGGATGCGATCTCGGTGGCCTCTGACTCGCCTAAAAACTGGCGGTAAACGCGGTAGCCTTCGGCGAGGTTGGGACTAGGAGAAACCTGAAGCGGCACAGAAATTATGAAACCATAATTCTCTTTGTCTCCGAAGTATCCTTCGGAATCCGCTTTCATTCCGTCTGGCGGAGGGACGAGCACTTTCTTGGGCTGCACTTCGACCCGATTAAAGGACTGGACAAAATAACGGACCTTGTAGCCGGGTCTCCAGACAGGGTCAGAATGGCCGGCCTCGAACTTCAAGTCACGTCTCAACACGGCCTTTGGGTTCTCGGCCGGTGGAGGTGTCAAATCGATATCGGGGATCTGCAACACCACCCTCTTGCTGTCCCAGTAGTTTGCCTTCTCATCCACCGGGACCTTCTTACTGGAATAGCTGAAGTAATCCGCGTCACCTTGTATGCCTGCAGAGGCATAAAGCTCGTGACCCTTTGCACCGGTTTTTGTTTGGTCTGATAGAACCATAGCTGGCAATCTGTCTGTGGTCACAGATCGCGTCAAATCACCCAGTGGATCGATCTTGCGGTTCGATAATTTCGCATTGGCCAGATCGCGTTCCGTGGGCACCGTCATTGCTAGGGTCAGGACGCATTGATTTCCGTTGTGCTGCGTGATTCACGGCTCGGAAAACGGAGCGGTGACATGAGTGATCTATACTGGTTAAGCGATACGCAGATGGCCAAGCTTGAACCTTTTTTCCC
>JAUILL010000095.1 GCA_030433335.1 Alphaproteobacteria bacterium
GGCTCTGCCTCAATCTGTGTGGCAGAACGGTAGCATTCTCGCCCGCAACAATTCTGGACCAGCCCGGCCGTACATGGCGCGTTTGAGGGTTTTCAGGCGGTTGATCTGACCTTCCGCCTGGCCGTTGCTCCAAGGCATCTCGATTGCGTTTTTGACCGCATCGAAGTCCCGGTTCAAGGTGCGGGCGAAGCGCATGATGGGCGCCAGGTTGGTTTCGATCGCGTCGTCGATCCATGCAGGGAGCGGGTCTGCTTGGCGGCCACGCATGATACCGTTGAACCGCATGGCGAGGCTGCGCATCGTTGCGAAGGCGGGAGAGCCGGTCTTGAGCGTGTCGACTTTCCGCGCCTGATCCGGGGTGAACTTTCCGCGCGGCTTGATGCACAGCGCGGCCGCGATGACCGGGGAGATCGCGTGCCCAGTTTCCGGGTCTCGGACTGGCTTAAGGATTTCGTGCTCTACCTTGGGGTCGCTCGCTTGCTGTTCGGCTCTGCGCCAACCCGCCAGCAGCCGCTGCAAATGCGACTGACTCCCCTCGTAACCACGCTCTTGGATCATATGGAACAGGGCGCTGCCAGTTCGAATGCCCTCCTTCCAGCTTTGGCTCAGGAACTCTTCAAAGTACCACGGCGAAGTTGGTTTCAAAGCGGCCCGCCTGCGGTCCGGTGGTGTTTCGAACTGCAGCCATTTCGCGATGCTACGACGCGGGAACCCTGTTCGTCGCCCGATCTCGCTGCAGGAAAGCCCTTGATTTCGGAGTGCATGAATGGTGGCGAAAATCTCTTCCCGAGACGTCCTGTGCGCAAGGCGTGACTTCAGAAGGTTGCCGGCGGCGGTGATGTTGTCGGCGTCGGACAGCAGCGCCCTGCCGGTCGCACGGCCATGAAGGTTCATTTGCTCCTCTATGGCCTGCCGCAGGTTTTGTACGATATGGAACCGGTCAGCGACTTGCTTCGCCTGCGGTGCCCCTTGCCGTGCGGCCTGGGCGTAAAGACCGCAGCGATCTCTACTGATCACTTCCACCTCGGGATGTCGCTTCAGCCAGTTGGTGCAGGTGACGACATCTCGATCCTCGAGAACATCGATGACCACGCGCCGCTCCAGATCGACAATGATCGTGCCGTAGGTCTGCGACTTCCGCCAGCTCCAGTCGTCGATCCCGATGACTGTCGGCGGCGCGGCGGTGTCTTGAGCACGCTTCTTCAACTGCCTGAGCACTGTGTCATCGCTGATCCCAAGGCCCAAACGGTGCAAGAGCCGCTCGGCCGGCCGCCCGCCGGTCGCATGCCCAAGATGGCTGACAATCCCCCCGACACGCGAGGTGCGCCGCGCATAAGGACGCGCAATCGAGGCGATCTGGTCCGAGAACGTCCGACGTGGGCAAGCGGGCGTCAAACATTGCCAACGGCAAACCCAGAGAGCCACCGTAACCCCGTCTCCATGGGCGGGGTAATCCTGCAGCCGCCGACGCCGCCATCCGTGACGTCGGCGTGAATGCAATCCACAGTCCGGGCAAATGCCGTTTGGTGTCAGACTGCCCGATACAATCCACCCGCCGGAATCACTTCGCTCGACGCTTTGAACCGAAACTTCGCCCCCGGGCGACCAATGGTGCTTCGAACTCACAATTATCCCTCCTGAATTTTCCAGTTTCAGGATAGTTGCGCCACACAAAGTGAGGCAGAGCC
>JAUILL010000080.1 GCA_030433335.1 Alphaproteobacteria bacterium
GGAAAAAAGGTTCAAGCTTGGCCATCTGCGTATCGCTTAACCAGTATAGATCACTCATGTCACCGCTCCGTTTTCCGAGCCGTGAATCACGCAGCACAACGGAAATCAATGCGTCCTGACCCTAGAAGTATCACTTCAAGTCATAGCGCCATTTCTATTCTTCTCAGTGATTTTCAACCTTCTCAGCGGTTTCATCAACCGCGCCATGCCGCAATTGATGGTCATGCTCGTATTCGCACCTCTCTCCGTATTGCTTGCGATGATGTTCAATGTCGTTTTCTTTGAAACGATAGTCACGATCTGGCTTTCGGAACTCTCAGGTCTGTTCGGACTCTAGATATGGCCGAGAAAGATGAAAAGAAGCACCAACCGAGTACCCAAAAATTAGACCGCCTGAAGCGAGAAGGAAAAACGGCGGATTCGCCTGACCTCTTATCAGCTGCGACCCTATTCTCGCTTACCGTCTCAATGATTTTTCTGGCCGATAAGATCGGAGGTATCTTGCTCCGTGGTTTCTGGCAGGGGTTCAGCACGTCCTCCCACCTGGACATCGAGCAGAACAAAGATCTCTGGTTTGAGCAGATTCTTTGGCTTCTTCAGGTGTTTGCGTTACCGGTGGTCATAGCTCTTTTGGTTGGCGGGTTGCTCAAGGGCATCAACTTTAGGCTCGAAAACATCTCGTTCAACTGGCAAAGGCTCAATCCTGGTCGAAATGCTGCTCAGAAATTCGGATCCAAAGGACTGCTTCAATTTTTAATCGCTTTGGCGAAAGTCAGTGTCATTTTAGGAATTGGATTTATTCTATCGATATTCCTGTATCAGGACTTCTTTTCCCTTCTACAGAGCGACCTGCTTTTTCAAGTCCAAGATAATCTGCAAGAAACGAAAATCTTACTAGCAATACTGGCCTTGTGCTTTCTGATATTCGGGTCACTGGATTTTATCGTCAAGAAGCATGCTTTTCTAAAAGAACACATGATGACCGATCGAGAGATCAAAGACGAGCATAAGGACAACGAAGGCAGTCCTGAAGTTAAGCAAAAACGCCGGCAGCGGGCATTTGAAATTAGTTCGAGCAGGATGTTGCAGGACGCGGCCACGGCGGATGTCTTGATTGTGAACCCAATCCACGTTGCCGTTGCATTGAAATGGTCTCGAGAAAAGGGGAGTGCACCTGTTTGCGTTGCCAAGGGTCAGGATCAAATAGCGCTGCGCATCAAAGAAATTGCAATCGAAAACAGCGTCCCGGTTCACGAAGATATCCCGACCGCACGTGCCCTGAACGCCCTTTGTGAAATCGGGGAAGAAGTTCCTCCGGATCTTTATGCGGCAGTTGCGATGGCTATTCGCTTTGCTGACAGCATACGTGAACGCGCGCGGAAAACGCCCTTTACGGAGGTGTCATGACACCAGAGCAGAAAACCCTCGTCGAGCTTGCGCAAATGATTGCGGATCGGGATATCGCTGAGGCCGGAGCACGCTCTGGAGATGTGCATCGACTTGCCAACAAGATTGGTGAACTACGGATGGTCGCGATGCTGCAACCGTCGGAGGCGACAGCGAAACTACAGGTAATGGGAAATGCGTGGGGGGAATGGCGGAGGCGGGAAATCGCGTCGCTCAATCTAAATCTGGCGAAGGCGACGCTTTTGGAAGAGGGCGCAAAGCAAAAAGCGCGACGCGCCCTGGGACGGCGCCTCGCGCTTGAGAGTATCTTTAAGGAGAAGCGTTAGGCCGCTTGTCGGACGAGATCGGTAATCAAGATCTTCTGCACGCCCTCGCCCATTACGCTTTGTGCGCTTTGGAGGAGATATTTCCTCAGCACCGACATCTTGTCTTCGCTGTAGTAGCGCCCTGAAAAGCCTCCATGGCTCGAATGTTCGAACAAAACCTTCATGATCCCGTCGCGAATGCGGGGCTCAAGGTCAAACACCCGTTCGCTCTGTTCTTCAGACACCTCCAGACTAAGGCTCAGAATGACCAGCGAGCTTTCACCGTTATCCTCGATGACAGGAACGATGAATTGATTGTTCAATTTTACGATCTCGGTAGCATGTTCCGTATGTTCGAGCATGTCGATCGAACTCTCGTCATGCCCTTTGCCAAAGGGCAGTTGCGAGGAATCAACAGGCATGAAGTAGCCTGCACCCGCGCCAGCCCCTAGGCCAACGAGCGATAGAACGGCAGGAAGAAGAATTTTCATCGTAACTCTCTAGAAAGGCAAGATAATATCGGTGATCTGCTGACCGTATCGCGGTTGCTGAACGTCGGTAATCTGACCTCTTCCGCCATACGATATCCGTGCCGAAGCGATCTTGTCATACGTGATCTCGTTGCCGCGAGAGATGTCTTCGGGGCGCACGAACCCTTCGACAAGAAGCTCGCGGAGCTCAAAGTTCACACGTACTTCCTGTTGTCCTTCAATGACGAGAACGCCGTTCGGCATCACATTTGTGACCGTTGCGGCGATCCTCAGGGTCAGCTTTTCATTTCGGCGAACCGAGCCCTTGCCCGCGCTCTCGCCCGAAGAACTCAGCGAAACCGCGTCGGCAAGGCTTGCCCCCTCTGGCAAATCGGACTGCACCCGCTGAGGGATGCCAAAGAGCGAAGGGATTGACAGGTTCTCTGATCCGTCACGCGAACGCTGGGTCGAATTCGAGATCTCGGCCTCATCATCAATCTCGATGACGACGGTAAGAATATCCCCTCGCTTTTCGGCGCGTCGGTCGCCGAGCAGGGATTTCTGACCCGCATCCCAAAGAGAGGCTTCGTCGCCTCGCCGATGAGGTGCTGCGGTGTAGAGAGGTATGCCGGGGCTGAGCATCGCGGCATGTTCCGGGTTTTCGGTTTCGACCGGCGAAAATGTTGGTGCGCGGCCAAGGTGATCTAAGCGATTGCATCCTGATAGGAGGGTGACGCCGCAGAGCATGACACAATATACGTGATGTTTAATCATTGATTTCTACCAGATACTGATATGGTTGCGTCGGGCTGAACTGCCCCCTGCACGATTGTGCGCGACGACAGGTTCATCACACGGATCAAGTCTCCGTCTGCGCCCCTCTCCATTGCTCGGCCTTCGGCAGAGATTTTCAGTGCACCGATTTTGTAGACGAGCGTGGTGAGTTGGTTCCGCTCGACAAGTGCAGGGGCTGACAATCCCGAAAGGTAAAGTGGGCGCCCACTATAGATCGTCGCTCGGACTTCCTTGCCTAGGACATCTGCGATAGCTGCCGCTGCGCCAGGTGTATCGCCGCCGACAATTGTGAAATCGCCGTCGTTGATCACCGTCCGTGCAGGCAGGGTGCGGCTTGCCACAAGGGTCTCTGCCTGTGCCGGCATGGCGCACAAAAGTCCAAAGAGAAGTCCTGCAAACCGCATCAGCGCACCTGAGTGGTCGCGCCAAGCATCTGATCGGCTGCCGAAATGACCTTGGAATTGAGCTCGTAGCCCCGCTGGGCCTCGATCAGCGCTGTGATTTCCCGTACCGGATCGACAGAGCTGTCTTCCAAGTAGCCTTGGCGCAGCGTCCCCAAACCTTCCTCACCGGGATCAGCGTTGTAGGGTGCGCCAGAGGCCTCGGTCTCGCGGAAGAGGTTGGAGCCGAGCGCCTCTAGGCCGCGTGGGTTCGCAAAATTCGAAAGGGCAATTTGCCCCAGCAGTTGGCCTTCGGCATTATCTGCGAAATAGCCATACACCTCGCCGTCGGCATTTATGTGGACGCTCTGCGCATCCACGGGGATCATGATGTCAGGGTTCAATGCGTGCCCGTCAGACGTCACGAGCAGCCCATCAGCGGAACGTTTTAGAGCGCCGTCTCGCGTATAGGCCGGCTCACCGGACGGAAGGGTGACCTCGAAATAGCCTGCGCCTTCGATTGCAATGTCCAAGTCGCCACCCGTTTCGGTGAGCGCGCCTTGCGCCAAATTCACCGAGACAGAAGAGGGTCGGACACCAAGGCCAAGCTGAATGCCGGTGGGCACGACGCTACCGTCGCTGCCACTGATGCTGCCGGCCCGTGTGATCTGTTGATAATGTAGATCAGAAAACTCGGCGCGGCGCGCGTTGTAGCCCGTGGTGCTCATGTTAGCGAGGTTGTTCGAAATCACTTCGACACGGGTTTGTTGGGCGCTCATCCCGGTTGCTGCGATAGTTAAGGCTCGCATCTTTTGAATCCTTTATCGTGTGAGGGTGTCGATGGCGTTGCGCATGCGTTCGTCTTCGGAGCGTAGAAAGCTCTGGCCCATTTCGTAGGCACGCTGAACTTCGACCATGCGGGCCATCTGGCGGATCGGGTCGACGTTCGACGCCTCGAGGTACCCTTGGCGCAGGGCACCTCCTTCGGTTGGTAAAATGCCTTCCGGTGCGGCAAAAACGGCGCCGGCAGAGCGGCTCAGATTGCCGGGGTTCTCTGGGCTCACAACGCCGATTTTCGCAAGCGGCTGTCCATCTGCAGAAAGCGTGCCGTCAGGTGCGATCGCGATTTCTCTGGCGTCAGGGGGGACTTGGATCGGCGTTCCCCCAAGGTCCATCAGGGCGAAACCATCGGGGCTGCGCAGGGTGCCAAAGGCGTCGGGCACAAAATGGCCCGCTCTGGTCAGGCGCGGTTGCCCGTTGTCATCGACTTGAAAATAACCGTCCCCGTCAATCGCCAAATCGAACTGGCCACCCGTCTCGTACAATGCGCCTTGGGTGTTCGACACCAAGCGCCCGTGGGCTTTGGTCATCGACAAACCACCATCGACAGTTTCAGGTGCGAGGTATTCTGAAAATAGAACGCCTTGCTCTCGGTAGCCCGTGGTCTGCGCATTCGCGATATTCTGCGCGATCACCGACATCTCCTGCAGCAAACCTTGCTGGCGAGACAACGGTGCTAAAGTAGACGAATCCATCAGTGGGACCTCGCGACAATTGGGATAATCTCGTTCTGGAAGAGGTTGACCAAGCTTGCGGTCATGAAATCCATGCTCATCCAGAAGGTGATGACGATGGCCAACAGCTTGGGAACAAAGGTCAGGGTCATCTCTTGCAGGGACGTGAGCGCTTGCAAAAGACCGACAACCAAGCCTGTGACCAGAGCGACGGCTAGAATTGGCAACGAGACTTGAACGGCTGTCCAAAGCCCGAGCCGCATCAAGTCAAATATGACCGTTTCGGGCATCAGATCGGCATGCGCAGGATCTCTTGGTAGGCCTGAACGACTTTGTCGCGCACGGAGACGACTGTTTCGACCGCGAGTTCTGTCTGTGCGATCGCTTGGACCAATGCCGCATTGTCGGTCTTGCCCGCCATTGCGCTGACGGCGGTTTCCTCGGTTGCTTTGAGCGCGTCAGCAAAGCTTTGGACCTTTGAGATGACCTGCTCTGGGACATCTGCTTGGGGGGCTGGCTTCAAGATTTCTTTGGCTGCGCTGAATTTCTGATTGGCAAAAACGGAACTGATATCCATCACCTTATCCTTCTGGATTACTTGCGGAGAAGATCGAGCAGGCTCGACGACATCTCGCGCGCTTGTTGGAACATTTTCAGATTGGCTTCATAAGAGCGCTGCGCCGCCCGTGCGTCGGCAAGCTCGATGACTAGATCGACGTTCGATCCGCGGTAGTGTCCGCTCTCGTCGGCCATGGGGTGCGCGGGATCATAGATTTCTTGAACTGGCGTTTGGTCCAGAATCACGCGGCCCGCCTGCGGGCCCTGATCGGCCGACAGGGTAAATTCCTTGGTTTTCACCGAAAGTAGTTTCCGCTGGTAGCCGGGAGTGTCCGCGTGCGCGATATTCTCAGAGACATGGCGCAGGCGCTGGCTTTGCAGGCGTAGGCCATCGGATGAGATCGACATGGATTGAGTGAGATCGGTCATCAGCTTGCCTCACATCTTGCCAAGACTGGACCGAAGGATTCCAAGCGTCGACCGATAGACATTCAACGCGCGTTGATGGTCACCTTCGATTTGTGCGCTGTTCAAGAGCTCTTGCTCCAGATCCACAGGCGCTTTTGTGTCCATCTGATCAAAATTGCTCTTGGCTGATGAAATAAAGCTACCGAAATGATCATCCCGCGTGCTGTTCATCGCCATTGGCTGCCGGGCACTGTAGGACATCTCGAAATCACGCATCTCACGCGCTGTGTAGCCCGGAGTCTCTGCGTTCGAGATGTTCAGGGCCGTGACGTTCTGTCGTGCGGTGGCGTGGGACATCAGATCCGTTGCCACTCTGAAAGTGCCGATATTTTCAAACATCGGGGCTTCTCCCTCGATTAGCTTCAATCAAGGGTTAACCGCGATTCCTTTAGAAACGGTTTGCATAAACCTGTTCGAGGATTTTCGATGACTAACCTTGTAACCTTGGGAAACCAGATCGGCACCCTACGCGCCGTCAAAGAATGTGGCCGCATTTCCTCAGTGAAATCAGGTGTTTTGAGGATTTCCGGTCTGAATCACCGTGCGCGACTCGGTGACGTTGTCGGTGTCCATTCTGCCGAGCATACATTCGAGGCAGAGGTCATAGGGTTAGAAGAAAATGAACTCATCGCG
Organism: Alphaproteobacteria bacterium; assembly: GCA_030433335.1. GTDB lineage: Bacteria > Pseudomonadota > Alphaproteobacteria > Rhodobacterales > Rhodobacteraceae > Donghicola. The sequence continues at coordinate 6,531 of JAUILL010000080.1, forward strand.
TTGCCAGAAAGATCGCCCGCAGGCTGCGCGATCGGCGATTCGAGTGAATATCGTGGCGCGCGCCGGATAGCGCCGGATCAAAGCTGGCTCGGTCGGATCATCGACCCTTGGGGGCGGCCCCTAGATGGCAGGCCGCTGATGGGGGGCACGCGACCTGTTTCTCTTGATCAGTCTCCCCCTGCAGCTGCGCGGCGTCGTGGCTTTGGCGAGCGCATGTCCACCGGATTGAACGTCTTTGATACGGTGTTGCCGTTGGTCCGCGGACAGCGAATGGGCATCTTTGCCGGTTCTGGCGTCGGGAAGTCCCACTTGTTGGGCCAACTGGCAGGTGGCGTAAATGCTGACGTTCGGGTGATTGCTCTGATCGGCGAACGCGGTCGTGAAGTCGGGGCCTTTGTCAAAGATGTGCTTGGCGAAGAGGTCTTGTCGAAGTCCGTCATCATCGCTGCGACCTCTGATCAATCGCCCCTGTTGAGGCTGGGTTGTTTGCCTGCGGCGATGTGCGTGTCCGAATACTTCCGTGACACCGGTAGCCAAGTGCTTCTGCTCGCGGACTCAATTACCCGCTTTGCCGAGGCCTATCGCGAGATCGCCGTCGCCGGTGGCGAAGCGCCCTCGCTGCGTGGGTATCCCGCCAGTATGACGCCCGCGCTAATGAGGCTGGCGGAGCGCGCCGGAGCCGGAATGGACTGGCAGGGCGACATAACGGCCCTGATGACCGTGTTGGTGGCTGGGAGTGATATGGAGGAACCGATTGCGGATCTCGTGAGAGGGACCTTGGATGGTCACATAGTCCTTGATCGACAGATCGCAGAACGTGGCCGGTATCCGGCGATTGATGTGTTGAAATCCGTGTCACGTAGCTTGCCTGATGCGGCAAGCGTGCTCGAAAATCACATGATCGCGGAACTTCGCGGCGCGCTGGGAACCTATACGCGGGCAGAGCCGATGATCCGGGCTGGTCTCCATAGTCCCGGAAGCGACCCGGTATTGGACCGAGCGATCCGCCTGTGGCCCAAGCTGGATGCCTTTGTCGCAGAGCGGAATGCACTTGGCCCGGATGGCGCCTTCCGCAAACTCGCGGATATCTTAGCGCCTCAAAGGCGCTAGCCCGTCAGCAGAGTTAAAGCCAAAGCGCCGGGTGTCGTGCTGTCAATGGACTCGGCGGAGGCTCTGAGAAGATAGCGTTCAATCAGTTTGTCGCGGGCCTCTTCATCCGCGAGGCCTTCGATCCCAATTCCCAACTGTCTTTGCAATTTCTCGTCGTAGATTTCGACTTGGCGATCCAGATCCAGAGAGGTGACATCCTCGGGCAGGCCAAGTGCCCCTTGAACCAACTCCAAGAGAGCCTCATTCCCGATGACGCTCAGCCACTTTGTACGTTCGGAGTCCTCTGACACGGCAATCTCCTCGATCAGGCGGTCCGCGTTCAAGGCAATGCGCAGCGTTTGATCTTGATCGCCGACCGAGGTTTCAAAACTGCTGCTGCGATACTCAGCGAGGATTTCGTCCGCAAAGGTCGACAGCTGCGTACGCGGAGTTGTGCGATCCCCGAAACCAAACGCTTTGGACAGGTCCTGATAGCGTTGGTCGGCCAGTTTATTCGCGAGGGCAGAGGTGTCTGTCGTGCCCTCTTCGAGTACCTTTTGAATGAAGTATTTTGAATCGAGATCTTCCGAAAGGCCAAACGCTTCGAGCGACACCTGTAGCAGTTCTCGATCATTTACCAGTTGGGCGGCGGTTTCGATCGTCCCGATGCGTTCTCTGAAGGCTGCTTCTAACCGCTGAGACATCGGAGATTGCGCAATCAGGTCCTCCTGCTGCTCTCTGGTGCGCTGGAGGAAGCGATAGCCCGCCAACCCATCCATCGGGACGAGTGCGTCGATACTCATCCGCCATCATACGCCAAAAGGCGATCCTCGCGGGGCAAGAGTTGGCGCAGGGCCTTCATGCAATTGTAGAAGTGATCGGCGATGACAGCTTCAGTCGCCTTATTTAGCTGTACCCGACTATCATGATCCGTGAGGATCTGGCTCAGGCTTTCGATGCCATTCAATAGCTGCTTTTTCGCCTCTTTGGGATCTGCATCGCCGATGATGGCAAGTTGGGCTATGTACGCAACGCGGCGCACTGGCGAATTCACTTCATTCGGGTGCAACGCGTCTTTCATCCGCAACACCCGCGCGTCCTGGGTCAGAATGTTGAACCTCGCACGGCGATCGCCATTTTCGATAATTGTTCCGTTGATCAGAACGCGCTCGCGGGGCTGTAGCTTGAGAATGAGCCCACTCATTTGCCAGCTCCTAGGGTCAGGATTCATAACCAGAACATGACGACTGCCGCTAATGCGCATGCTGACAGGAAGACCTTCGGACACCTGTCGTAGCGTGTTGCGACCCGCCGCCAATCCTTGAGGCGAGCGAAA
>JAUILL010000024.1 GCA_030433335.1 Alphaproteobacteria bacterium
AGTTTCGCTCGCCTCAAGGATTGGCGGCGGGTCGCAACACGCTACGACAGGTGTCCGAAGGTCTTCCTGTCAGCATGCGCATTAGCGGCAGTCGTCATGTTCTGGTTATGAATCCTGACCCTAGAGAGCTCATGACATCTTTGTACTTGTTCCAAACAGTCTCACGGTTTTTCACGTGGACGTGAAATGAACCGTCAAGGATGTCTTACTGTTCCGGCACCGCGTTCAATCTGACAAAATTGTCTCATTATGTGTCATTGCCTGCGCACAGTGTGTCATTTCTGATGTCTGCAGCGCTGGCTTGGTGGCGTGTGGCGGCACCGCAGAAAGGCACCGCCACATTGGATTATGCGCCGTCATAGTCGGCGTCAGAAACCTTTTCCATCCATGTCACAGCCTCGCCGTTGATGGCTTCTTGCACGGCGATGTGGCTCATTGCGGTGTCAGGGGCGGCCCCATGCCAGTGCTTTTCGCCCGCAGGAAACCAGACCACGTCGCCTTGGCTCACATCCTCGACGGGGCCACCTTCGCGCTGCACGCGGCCATGGCCAAAGGTAATGATGATGGTCTGACCTGCGGGGTGGGTGTGCCATGCAGTGCGCGCGCCGGGCTCGAATGTCACATGGCTGCCTCCGACACGGCCTGGATCTTCGGCTTGGAACATTGGGTCAATGCGGACGGTGCCGGTGAACCAGTCCTCAGGGCCCTTCATAGAGGGGGTGCTGCCCGATCTTGTGATTTTCATCGGTCCTTCCTTTCAGAGTCTTTCAAATCGGTAGGTGAGCGCTGCGCCGCCCGGTTGCTCATAGGCCAGAACGGCCGTCAGCATGGCAAAGGGTTCTACGTAGCGACCGGTTGTGGGGCCGCCCGCATCAAGCGGGGCAAAGCCCGCGTCGATAATCAGTTGTGTCGCGGCAGCTTTGGCATCGACATCCCGACCATACATCACGACCTGCGGGGCAGGGGTGGGGCGTGCCTGCCTGACAGGACCAAAGGCTTCGGATGGCACTGTATTGAGACAATGCACCCAGCGCGCCTTTGGCACTATTTTCTCTAGCTCCTCGGCTCCACAGGTGGCGGGGCCGAAAACAAGGTGCTCATTCGCGTCATCCAATGGCACGCAGCAGTCCAAGATAATCTTGCCCGACACATCACCCGCTTGCTCCAACACATCATCGACGTTGGACCAATGCACTGCCAAAAGGATGGCATCCGCACCCGCCACGGCAGCGCGCAGGGCATGGCGATCCCCCGCAAGAGAGCCACCGGTTTCGCGGGCGAGCCGATCCAATTTGGCCTTGGACCGAGAATAGCAAAAGGTGACGTGGTGACCGGCTGCAGCCCAACTGCGCCCCAAGGCAGCGCCCATTAAACCAGAGCCGAGAATGGTAATCTTCATTGTGTTCTCCGAAAGCTACGCTCGGCTACCAAGCTGCGCGCCCGCAATTTTCATTCCGAACGATTGGCAAAGACATCTTTGGCCACGGGCATGGCCGAAAACACGCGGGGCCAGCCCGCATAGAAAGCCAGATGCGCCAACATGCCGCCGGCCTCGGCTTGGGTGAGACCGTTGTCCATGGCTCGGTTCAAGTGAAAGGTCATCTGCTCCGGCTGACCGGCGGCAATCAGCCCCGCCACAGTGATCATTGACCGATCGCGCGGCGCAAGATCGGGGCGCAGCCATAGATCGCGAAACAGCATGGTTTCGGTGTAGTCGACAACGCCTTGGCTGACCTCGCCATAGGTGTCTTGGACCATGTTCTGGCGCGCTGCCTCGGCCTCCTTATCAAGGGGAAGCGGGTCTACGTCAGCGTCGGGCAGATCAGTCGGGGCGATCCCGCGCTGCGCGTAAACCGGTGCCATGGCTGTCGCAGCCGCAGTGGCGTTTCCCCAACCGGTGTAGAACGCAAGATGCGTGATGGTTTCGGATAACTCTGCCGGAGTCACGCCTGCGTCCAGCGCCAAAGCGGTAAAAGGAGCGATCTGGGTGGCTTCGCCACGGGTGACCATTGCGGCAAAGGTGACCAAGGCGCGGTCCCTTTGGCTCAGGCTGTCAGCGGTCCAGACCTGCCCGAAAAGGCCTGTTTCGGCATAGTCCTGCAACGCGGGCGCAACAGCGGCTACAGCCTCGGGCAGGGTGGCCTCAAGTTCTTGTGCGGATGCAGTCGTGCCCATCAACGCAAGGGCAGAAGCGGCGAGATGCGATTTCATGATCGGTTCCTTCCTGTTCGGTGTCCTGCGACATAGGTGGGGCCGATCCGTTCTAGAGTAATGCGGAAAACGCGCAGGCCAGTGATGAGCACCCTTCATCAATGGCTCTCCTTTAGGGCGTCGAGCACGACTTGAAACGCCGAGGAAGATCGCTGGCGACTGGGGTAGTACAGATGAAATCCGGGGAAAGAGGGGCAATAGTCGTCCAGACAGCTGCGCAGCTGCCCCGCATCCAGATAGGGCTGCGCCAACCGCTCTGGCACGCAGGCCAGCCCATGTCCATCTAGCGCCGCGCGGAGCACTGCGTTGATCGTGTTGAACGTCGCTTGACCCTCGACTTTGACGCGGATGTCGTTACCTTGCTTGTCCTCGAACTCCCACGCATAGAGTGCTCCGTGGTTGGACAAACGCAGGTTGATGCATGCATGTGCCGTCAGATCGTTCGGCTCCTTGGGGTCGTCGCTGACAGCGAAATAAGAAGGGGCGCCGACACAGATCATTCGCTCATCAGGACCTATACGCATGGCAATCATCCCCTCGGCCACTTGGTCGCCGTACCGCACACCCGCATCGCACCGCGACACGGCAAGATCCGTGTATTCGTATTCCATCACCAGCTCGACATTCACCGCCGGATACCTCTTGAGCATCGGCGAGAGCTTGGGCCAGAGAATGGACTCGATGGCATACTCCACAGCAACGATACGGACCGTGCCCGTCGGTTCATCGCGCCTATCGTTGAGCGCCTGCAGTCGGCTTTCGATGCGTTCAAAGCAGGGGTTCAACGTGGCGAGTAGATCCTCGCCCTCTAGGGTCGGAGCGACCGAGCGCGTGGTGCGCGTCAAAAGGCGCAGGCCAAGACGTTTCTCTAATCCCTTGATCGTGTGTGACAAAGCGGATTGCGACACATTCAATCGCGCGGCTGCACGGGTAAAGCTGCGCTCTTCCGCGACGGCGGCAAAAGCGATCAGGTCGGTGATGTTCTCGCGGATCATAGGAGCTGTAACGGCCTCTGGCATACGGGTCAAAACGGTCTCCATGATATATGTCGGTCGCTCATGAGGTCGATGGATATTTACACCAACCTCATGAATTCTGGGGGGCGGTTAACTGCCAAACTCTGCGTCCGTAACCAGTTCACCCCATTCCACAGCGGACCCATCTGCGGCGGCCTGAATGGCAAAGTGGGTCATGGAAGTGCTGTCGGTTCCACCGTGCCAATGCTCGACACCTGCGGGGGCCCAGACCACGTCACCAGCACGGATCACTTGTTTGGGCTGACCGCGTTCCTGTGTCCAACCGGTGCCCGACGTCACCACCAGAAACTGCCCGACCGGATGGGTGTGCCAGGCCGACCGTGCACCGGGCAGGAAGGTAACTGCGCCAGCGGTTACCTCCCGCATCTCGGGGCCAAACACGGGGGCGACATAGGCTGTGCCGACAAAGGTCTCTGCGGCGCCAATCTGTCCAGCGCGGTCTTCGTGTCGGGTGATTTCGACCTGCTGTGCCGTGGCGGCCGAGGCAAAAAGGGTTGTCGCGAAAAAGAGGGCTTTCATTGTGATCTCCTGTTCCTTGCCTCTATCAGAGTAGGGTTCAGCCCCTTCGCCATCATGTGCGACAAACAGGATTGAGTAATGAGGTCGTCTCATGAATGGAGGTTCACTTGGTTGGTGAACTGGTTCCTTACCGCTGATACGGTGGGGGGGAATTCAACACCAGCTATCAACGCGAGCTCTGGAGAAACGTTTGAGATCGGAAATGAAACTGTTCGATAAGTGCCTAAAAGGATTTGCAGCGTCTATCACAACAGTCGGCCTTCTGGTTGCTCTGAACGCACTTCCCGCAGCAGCTTTGGCCCAAGAGAAACACATGAAAATCACATTTGACCTCGGGCACACGGTGCTCACGGCCACGCTCGATGACAGCCCCGCAGCACGTGACTTTGCGCGGATGCTGCCGTTGGACCTGACGCTCTCGGACTATCACGGGATTGAAAAAGTTGCGGACTTGGGCCGGACGCTGGACGCGACGGGAATGCCGGACAGCTACGCGCCCAATGCAGGAGATATCACGCAATATGCGCCCTGGCAGAACCTCGCGATATTTGTGAAACCCTTTCAGAAGTCTCGCGGGTTGGTTCGCTTGGGTCAATTTGACGGGGACTTTTCGGTTCTGGCTGCCGACACAACGTTGAACGTCACGATCTCGATTTCTGAGTGACCCATTTGAACAGCAAAGGGCGCCCCGAATGGAGCGCCCCATTTATCATCGTGTGCGTCGCTCAGCTACCGCTGAACACCGGGAACATCGATGCATCGCCGTAATCTTTGGCTGTGATCGCTTTCAGGGTCTCCATGTCCTCAGCCGAGATTTCAAAATCGACCTGAGCGTTCGACTTCATGTGGTCAGGGTTGCCGGTTTTGGGCAGGGCAAGAATATCCTGCTGCAGGATGTACCGGATGCACAGCTGTGGAATGGTGACGCTGTTTTTCTCTGCAATCGCCTTGATTTCTGGATTGTCCAGAATTTTGCCGTGGGCGATCGGCGAATAGGCTTCGACCAACATGCTCTTGGATTTGGCGTAGTCGATCAGGTCAAACGGCGTGTTCCCGACATGGGCCAAGAGCTGCAGGATCATCGGTTTGACGGTCGCGTTCTCGATCAGGTTGTCGAGGTCGTCGCGCTGGAAATTCGAGACGCCGATGGCGCGCAGCTTGCCTGCCTCAAGCGCCTCTTCCATTGCTTTCCACGCAGCAAGATTGCCCTCAAAGAACCGGTCCTCGCTGTCCCACTCTGCCCAAGGCTTCGGGCTGTGAATGATGAACAGGTCGATATAGTCCAGCCCCATGCTCTCCAGTGACTGGTCGATGGCAGCTTTTGCACCTTCGTAGTCTTTGATTTCTGCGGCGAGTTTGGACTGCACGAAAATCTCTTCGCGCGGAATGCCAGAGGTGCGCACCCCTTCGCCTACGCCGCGTTCGTTTCCATAGGCTTGGGCGGTGTCGATGTGGCGATAGCCGATGTCCAGCGCGGCTTTGACCGCATCGGCTGCAACGTCGTCTTCGATCATCCATGTCCCAAGTGCGAGTTCGGGGATCGCGACACCGTTGGGCAAGGTTTGCGTGTTTTTGAGCGACATATGAATTCTCCTTCTTTGAAATGCGGCGGTGCCGCTGTCTGGGGAAGGAGGTAGTCACAAGGGCGGTTCGGGATAATCCAGCAGAACTGCACAGCACCCATGAGTTCCGTTCATTAATTGTGTCTTGGCGGCCGCAGGCATCGGAGTGTTCGGAAGTTCAGGCCAGGTCTATTTCGCCGCACCGCAACATCAACTGGAACTCTTCGAAAGTCCAAGGCGTTAGCGCTACATGTTTGACTGATTTTAAGGTGCCCGATGATTGCAGCCTCGTTCCGTGCGCATGTTCGGCTCGTCCCATTGCTCCTCTCTGTTTTGTTTCTGGCAGGCTGCATTCCGGACGGGATTTCATTTCTGACTCCAGCGGGTCCCGTGGCCGATGCCCAGAAAGAGCATCTGATTTCGATTACCGTCATTTCGCTGATCGTCGTTCTGCCAGTTCTGATCGGGACGCCTTTGATCATCCTGCGGTATCGGCGCAAAGGTGGTGCGCGATACCGGCCCGATTGGGCATACTCCGGCCCCCTTGAGGCGCTCATGTGGGGCGTTCCCGTCCTCATTGTCGGCGTTCTAGGGTGGCAACTGGCCAAAGCGACCTATGAACTGGATCCAACGGCTGTGATTGCAGGTGACCCCCCGTTAGAAGTGCAGGTCGTCGGGCTAAATTGGAAATGGCTGTTTATCTATCCAGAACAAGGCGTGGCCGCGTTGAACGCGATGCCGATGCCAGAGGGGCGGCCGGTCTCTCTGCATCTGACCTCTGATACTGTGATGCAGAGCTTCATGATCGGCGCACTGGGCAGCCAAATCTACACCATGCCGGGCATGGAAACGCAGTTGAATTTGCGGGCGGATCAGGTCGGCCAATATCGGGGAGTGAACACGCAATTCTCCGGCGCAGGGTTTGATCAGCAAAGTTTTGTCGCTCAGGTGATGACACCCGAAGATTTCGACGATTGGGTCGCGGCCGCACGCAGTAGTGGCACGGCGCTGGACGCCGCAGCATACACGCAACTGGGTCAAAGCAGCACTCCTGCCGAAGCGGCTGCAATGTTTGCAGGGACAGGCGCACCAGCGGGATCGGTCTGGTTTTCAGAGGTCGAGACCGGGCTCTTTGGCAGCATCATCGGAAAATACATGTCAGCCGAGGGCGTGGCAGACTCAGATCAAACTGGCAGCCCGTCTTATCAGCCGGTCCAGAGCGAAGGAGACGTAGAATGAACCTTCTTGGACGGATGGGCTGGGGCGATGTTGTCTTTGAACCTGCGCTGGCGAACCCCGACAGCTCTGATCTGATCGCAGCAGGGGCAGGGGGCGTGGTCGTTCTCGGGGCGATTGTCGCGCTCTATTGTCTGTTTCACTACCGGCTCTGGGGCGTCTTCTGGCGCGGTTGGCTGACCAGTTTGGATCACAAGCGTATTGGTATCATGTATATCGCCTTTGCGATGATCATGCTGGTGCGGGGCGTGCTCGAAGGGGTCGTCATGCGCGCACAGCAGGCGGATGGCCTCGACGGAGGATTCCTGACCAGCCATCACTACGGAGAGCTGTTTTCGACCCACGGCACGATCATGATCTTTTTCATGGCGATGCCGTTTCTGACCGGCCTGATCAACATCATTGTCCCGCTTCAGGTCGGGGCTCGGGACGTGAGTTTCCCGCTGTTGAATGCCCTATCGCTGGCCTTTACGGCGGCGGGCGGGGCGCTGATCATGGTCTCGCTGGTGGTTGGGGAATTCTCGACCGGCGGCTGGACGGGCTATCCACCCTTTACCGGCGTGGCGTTCCAGCCGGGTGTGGGGCCGGACTATTGGATCTGGTCCGTGGCTTTGGCGGGGATTGGGACGACCCTGTCCGGCATCAATTTTGTCACAACCATCCTGAAAGAGCGCGCGCCGGGCATGACATTCGCGCGCCTGCCGCTGTTCACGTGGACCGCATTCACCACGTCCGTGCTGATGGTCTTTGCACTGCCGCCTTTGACCGTCGCGACCAGCCTTCTGGCGCTGGACCGGATGGCAGGGTTTCATTTCTTTACCAACGACCTTGGCGGGAACATGATGAATTTCGCCAACCTGTTTTGGCTCTTTGGTCACCCCGAAGTCTACATTCTGATCCTGCCCGCCTTCGGAGTCTTTTCCGAGGTGTTCGCGACCTTCTCTGGCAAGAAGCTCTATGGCTACACGTCACTGGTGATCGCGACTGTGGTGATCGCGGTTCTGTCCTTTACCGTTTGGGTGCACCACTTCTTTACCATGGGGCAATCGGCCAACCTGAACGCGATCTTCGGCATTGCGACCATGACGATCGGCGTGCCCACTGGGGTCAAGATCTACGACTGGATGGCGACCATGTACCGGGGCCGCGTGCGGATGAGCGTGCCGATGATCTATTCGGTCGGGTTCATCATGCTATTCGTGATCGGAGGGCTGACGGGCATCATTCTGGCCAACCCCACAGTGGACTACCAAGTCCACAACACGCTGTTCCTGGTGGCGCATTTCCACAACATGCTGATCCCCGGCCTGCTGTTCGGAATGCTGGCGGGCTATACCTTCTGGTTTCCCAAGGTGTTCGGATTCCAGCTGGATGCCTTTTGGGGGCGTATCGCGGCATGGGGGTGGATCGTTGGCTATTCTCTGACCTTCTTCCCGCTCTATGCGGTTGGCCTGATGGGCATGACCCGTCGCACCGCCAGTTACACGATCGAGGCGTTCCAGCCATGGATGCTTGTCTCGGGCCTTGGGGCGTTGGTCGTGCTTGGGGCCTTGGTCGCTTTGGGTCTGCAGCTTTGGGTGTCCATCCGCTATCGCAAGGCCCTCACGGTCGAGGGCGGTGATCCGTGGGACGGGCGCACGCTGGAATGGTCCTTGCCCGCGCCGGTGCCCGAGTGGAATTTTGCCCATATTCCTATGGTCACCGCGCGCGATGACTTCTGGGAAAAGAAGCGCACAGCCACAGTAGATGCCACCCCGGCGACCTACACCGATATCGCGCTGCCGCGAAATTCCATGCTTGGTCCGCTGTTTGCCGTGGCGGCGACGGCGCTTGGATTTGGACTGATCTGGTACATCTGGTGGATGGCGGCCCTTGCGGCTGCGGTCATGCCATTGGCCATCATTGTCCGCAGCTTCCGCACTGACATCCATCGCGTCATTCCCGCAGACGAAGTCGCGGCCTACGACCTTGCATTCCGTGAAACCCGCGCTGCCTTGGTCCCCGTTGGACGGGACGGCGAAGAAACCGTGGCCAACCGCGGCCGCGCCAATCGGGAGGCTTTCGAATGAGCGCCATGACCCATACCGCAGAAGACCGCGCCCTCTATGGCTTCTGGGTTTTCATGATGAGCGACCTGATCCTCTTTGGTCTGATGTTCGCTACATATGGCACGATGCTGACCACTTGGGGATTTGCGAGTGGGCCAGAACCGTCAGAACTTTTTTCGATGGGTCCGGTGGCGATTGAAACTGCGATCCTGCTGGTTTCGTCGCTGACATTTGGTCTGGCGACTTTGGCGCTCAAACACGGGCAAGGTCGGGGTGTCATCGCGCTTTGGCTCGTGATCACGCTGGCCCTGGGTTTGGGCTTTCTGGCGATGGAGCTTCGTGACTTTGCCGAAATGGCGGCAGAGGGCGCTGTCCCCCAACGCTCGGGCTGGCTGTCGGCGTTCTTCGGTCTGGTCTCGCTTCATGGCCTACACGTCGCGGCGGGCTGTGTTTGGATCATGGTGATGCTGGCGCAACTGGCGGTATTCGGTCCCACCCTCGACGTCGCGTCCCGTCTGAGCCGATTGGGCCTCTTCTGGCACTTTCTTGATGTGATCTGGATCGGCATCTTCTCGGTCGTTTATCTGGGAGCACTGGCATGACACCCGAATACAAGCAGGACTTGAAAGCCTATGGGCTGGGGTTTTTCGGGGCTTTGGTTTTGACAGCACTCGCGTTCGCAGCGGTCTGGGCTGGGCTACCAAGAACGCTAGCGCTGTGGGTGATCGGCGCGCTGGCGATTGTGCAGGCCTTCTGGCAGATGCGGTACTTCTTGCATCTATCGCTGCGGGAGACGCCCAAAGATCGTCTCTGGTTGGTCGCCTTCGCCCTCTTGGTGCTGGCACTGATGGTGCTGGGGACTCTCTGGGTGCTGTTCAACCTGCAACACATGGTTCCGATGCAAATGCCGGAGTGAGGTCACATGCACTAGGCATTGGCCTCCCGCAATTTGTCTGCGGCGAAATCGATAAACTGCCTGATGCGGCGTGGGGTCGAGCGATGGGGCCAGCGCAGCAGATTGACGGGGATACGCGTATCGTCGGCCTCTTCGAGCAGAGGGACCAGACGACCTTCGGCGATTGCCGTTCTTGCTTGATAGGACAGCACACGGATCACGCCCAATCCCCGTACGGCGGCTGTCACAGCGGCTTCGGCAGAGTTCACGGTCAGGCGCGGCCGGACGCGGATGGTTTTCTTGCCCTTCGTGTTTGAATGAAAGACCCAGCGCAGTCCACTCGGGGGGGCATCAAAGCAGATACAAGAATGTTTCGACAGTTGGCCGACAGCGTCGAGCGGGGGATGGCCTTCCAAATAGGAGGGTGCGGCGCAGGTTACCAGACGCTGTGTGCCGATCATCGTCGACAGGTGACCGGAGTCGCGCAGCGCACCGATACGTACGGCGATGTCGACCCCTTCTTCGACCATATCAACCTGCCGGTCTGACAGCAGCAACCGCGCTTCGATCCCCGCATGCTGGTCGAGGAAGTCGGTCAACACGGGCAAAACATGTAGTTTGCCAAAGGTCTCGGGTGCCGTGATTGTCAGCGGACCCTTCAGGTCCGTGAGCCCTCCGGTCAACCGGCTTTCGGCTTGCTCCAGATCGTCAAGGATCAGCCGGCAGGTGGTTAAGTAGTCGCGACCTTCGGGGGTCAGATCCAGCCGGCGCGAACTGCGCGTGATCAGTGCGCAGCCCAAGGCCTCTTCTAGCTGTGACAGCAGTCGGCTGACGTTTGTCAGCGGAATATCCATATTCCGCGCCGCTGCCGACAAAGAGCCTGCCTGCGCCACACCGACAAACACATTCATCGCCCGCAACTTGTCCATCGATCATCCTTCCGAAATCCGGAAACTAGCATCTCTAAAGAACCATCTATCGGAACCAGAGGAAACCGGAAACACTACCTCTGTATTGTATCGCCGCTCGGTTCTGCGGCGCGCATTTCGAGGGAGGAAACGCGTATGAAACTTTATGATCTGGAATTGTCGGGAAACTGCTACAAGGTGCGCCTGTTTCTGGCGCTGATCGAGCAGCCCTACACTCTGGTCCCCGTGGACTTTCTGGCCGGCGCTCACAAAGAAGCCCCGCTCAGCGATATGAACCCGTTCTGCGAGATCCCGATCCTGACCGACGGTGACCTGACCCTGCGGGACTCGCAGGCGATCTTGGTCTATCTGGCGCGGAAATATGGTGGCGAGGCATGGCTGCCCACCGAGCCTTCGGCAATGGCGCAGGTCATGGAATGGCTGATGATGGCCGAGAACGAAATAGCACGTGGTCAGAACGATGCCCGGCTCCACGACAAGTTCGGCTATGAGCTTGACCACGGTCTGGCGGTGCAAAAAGCAGAACGCGTGTTGAAGTTGCTTGAGGACAGACTGGAGGGCCGCGAGTGGCTGGTCCACGATCGTCCGACCATCGCGGACATTGCCTGTTTCCCCTACGTTGCGCTCGGTCACGAGGGCCGCATCCCCGTTGGAGATCACCCCAATGTTCAGGGCTGGATCGACCGCATTAAGGATCTGCCGCGTTTTGTCGGAATGCCCGAGCTCTGATCCATGAGCTTTCGCATTACGCGCTACGAACATGTCGGAATTCGCGTTACGGATCGCGATCGCGCGTTGGCGTTCTACAACGCGCTGGGCTGGCGGGAAGAGATCAATCTTCCCGCACATCACGCCAACGAGATGGTCAACGATGCAGGCATCTACATCAACCTGATCTTCAACGGGGCCAAGCGGCCTGATGACCGCAATATTCTGCAAGACGAGCCGATCAAACTGCCCGGCTACACCCATGCAGCCTTTGTGGTCGAAGAGATGGACGATCTGATCGCGCGGCTGGCAGAGGCAGGTGTTCCGCTGACCGACGGGCCAGTCATTTACAGTGACCGACGGCGGGTCATCTTTATCCGAGATCCGGACGGAAATGTGCTAGAGTTCAACGAGTTACTACCGGACTCTGAAGCAGAAGCGGTGTGTTGAAGACCGCCGCTTCCTGATCCAAGACGTTGTTTCCCGAGTGGGTGTGTCGTGTGGTCCCGCTGCTTTCGGGTTGGTTTTGGACAGTTGCCCGCCAGCTTCCCAACAAGCTGGCGGGCAATGCGTTTATTCTGCGGGTTCTGTGACAGGGGCCTCTTGGGCCTGCGCTGCAGCAGCCTCGACAATCGGGGTGCCGTAGACGAAAAAGTCCTGCGGCAGCTCGCCTCCGAACCAGACCCCACCACCGTTAAAGAAGTTCTCTTCGGTCCAGGTCAGGGTTTTCCATTCGGGGTCAAAGATCAGATAGCCGGTGTCGCCGAACAGCTCGATCCGGTTTCCGCCGGGCTCATAGACATACATGAAGTACGCCTGCGAGACACCGTGTTTCGCGGGGCCAGCCTCGATCCGGACGTCGTATTCCATCAGGATGTCCGCCAGATCCAGCATCTGCCCCTGATTACCGTACCAGAAGGCCAAGTGGTGCAGACGGTTGCCCGGACCTGCCTGATCCTTCGTGAACGCGACCTCGTGGACGAGGGGGCTGACCGACAGCCAGCACGCCAGTTCATCCTGACCGCCAAAGACCACGTTCTCGCGCTTCTGGAAGCCCAGATGTTCCTGCATGAAACCGGCGTTCTTGGTCACATCCGAGCAGAACAGGTTGATGTGGTCGATCCGGCGCACAGGCACACCGCGCAGGGGACGCTTCTGGGGGCGGGACAGTAGCTTGGATTTCTGCTCGGGGGTGGGTTTGAAGTAGTCTACCTCCCAGAACAGGTGCTGTTTGTGGCCGTCGGGGGTAGTGAACTCGTAGGCGCGGCCATAGCCCTTGTGGCCTTCGACCCATTTGCCGGGGCGGGCAGAGGAGTCGATCGCGGCCACACGGCGCTCCAAGGCCTGCGGGGACGCCGCGCGCCAGCCCACGACACCGACGCCTGCGTGGTCTGCGCGGGTCAGCTTCAGCGAGTGGTGATAGCGGTCCTCGTAGGCGCGCAAATAGCAGGATGTGCCGTCATCCTCGGTCGGGGTCATGCCCAGAACATCGTGGAAGAACCACAGGGATTCCTCGAATTTCGGCGTAAATAGTTCGACCATCGCCAGTTGGGCGACGTCGTGGATCTGTTCCTGAAAGCTCATGGTTTCCTCCCTAAAACCTGAACGTGGTGTTAATTACTGGTGACAGTCTCCGGCTGCGGGGCGTGGCCGTTGGCAGCGGGGTCGTGGTCCGCGTATTTGGGTTCGCCTGCGACGGCGAAATGACCTGATTGCAGCTCTTGCAACAGAATGCGCACCGACTGCGGGCTGACGCCCAAAGTCTCGGCCGCGGCGCGGGTGACTTCGCGCATGAGCGCCTGCTTTTGGGCAGTCGTGCGGCCTTCCATCAGGTGGATCTGGATGACAGGCATCGGGGCTCCTCTGGGTGGGGTTTGCGCTCTTGTCCGGGTGTCCGGTCCTCTCTGCGCCTTCCGTATAAGGAGAGTGGCCCAAAGGGGGCGATGCTATCAAATACCATTTGAGGCCGGTTCCGATACCGATGCTGCATGGGGTTTTGACGCTGAAACGGATGCGCCCGCCAACTGCGCGGGGCAGGGCGGGTGTGCGGGGAATGTGCGGTATCTCAGTCGGTTAGCTCGCGGGCGACAGCCAGAAAATTGGCAAGAAAAGGGGATGCGTCACCCTCTCGGTAGAGGCAAGAGATGTCCACCGTGGCCCCCGCAGGCGGGTTCGCCAGTGGAAGGCAAATGACCCCGTCCATGCGCACACTGGTAATGGACTCTGGTACCAGACAGACCCCGAAACCAGCGGCAACCAAGGCCATTGCGGTGAACCCGTCCCCCACAACTTGCGCGACGTTGGGGGCAAAGCCGACCTCGTGGCACAGCCCCGTGACCTTTTCCACGAAGCCCTGCGCGCGGCTGGCGGGGAACAGCACCATGGGTTCATCCCGCAGCTCGTTCAGGTCAACGCTGTCCCGTCCCGACCAAGGGCCGGGATCGGGCAGAACGGCATAAAGGGGCTCGCAACACAGCTGTTCGGCCACCAGTCCGGGTGTGGGCACCAGCATCCGGTTGAAGCCCAAATCGAGCGAGCGGTTGTGTAGCCCCTCGATCTGTCCCAGCTTGTCGGCGGCGTGCATCACGATCTTCACATCGGGATAGCGGTGTTTGAACTCCAGGATGATGCGGGGGATCAAGCTCAGGATAGCGGTGCCGAAGATGGCGATGTCCAAGCGGCCAAGGTTCCCTTCGGCGGCACGGTGCACGCGGTCGGCGGCTTGGTCCAGCAGGGCGGCGATGTTGCGGGCCTCTTCCAGAAACAGGCTGCCGGCTTGGGTCAACTCAACCCCGCGCGGGGTGCGGATGAACAGCTGCGCCCCCAGATTTTCTTCTAGGCTCTGGATCTGCCGCGTGATGGGGGGCTGGCTGACATGCAACCGCTCGGCGGCGCGGCCGAAGTGCAATTCCTCGGCGACGGCGATGAAGTAGCGTAACTGGCGAAGGTTCAGGTTTGCGGCACTCATGAGCGTCACTGTGCGAGGGCGCGCGCCGCCATGCAAGCGGCGCGCGGTTGCATCAAAGCTTGATGCAGAGGTTGGAACGCTCGGTGTAGAATTCCAGCGAATGCAAGCCGCCCTCGCGCCCGATGCCCGAGGATTTGGAGCCCCCGAAAGAGGTCCGCAGATCGCGCAGGAACCACGAGTTCACCCAGATCAGCCCCGCCTCGATCTGCCCACCGACGCGGTGGGCCCGCGACAGGTTTTCGGTCAGGATGGTGGCGGACAGGCCGTAGGTGGTGTCGTTGGCCATCGCGATCACTTCCTCTTCGGTGTCGAAGGGGGTGACATGGCAGCAGGGGCCAAAGATTTCCTCTTTGACGATAGCGCTGTCCTCGGGGAGGCCAGTCCAGATCGTTGGCTCGACAAAGAAGCCGCCCTGACGCGCATCGTCGAAGTCCGGAACGCCGCCGCCGGTGACTACGGCCGCGCCCAACTCGCGGGCCTTGGCGTAATAGCTCAGCACCTTCTGGCGATGCTCGTCCGAGATCAGCGGGCCGATGGTTGCGCCGGGGGTCTCGGGGCCGCCTTGTTTCAGGGCCTCGGCGCCCGCTTTCAGGCGGCTGACGTATTCGTCAAAGACGGGGCGCTGCACATACACTCGCTCGGTCCCCAGACAGACCTGACCCGTGTTGGCAAAGATCGAACGCATGGTGACCTCGATCGCCTTGTCCATGTCGGCATCGGCAAAGATGATCGCGGGGTTCTTGCCCCCCAGTTCGAAGGACACATCGCGCAGGCCCATGGCGGCTTGCTTCATGATCGCCTCGCCGGTGCGGGTTTCGCCGGTAAAGGTGATGCCGTTCACTTTGGGATGCTGGGTTAGCAGCTCGCCCGCCGAGCCGGGGCCAAAGCCGTGGATCACGTTGTAGACGCCTTTGGGGATGCCGACGCTGTTCATCACCTCACCCAGCAGGGTGGCGGTGGCGGGGCTTTCCTCGGACGGTTTGACGACCACGGTGTTGCCGCAGGCCAGCGCGGGGCCGACCTTCCACGTCATCAGCAGGAACGGCGCGTTCCAAGGGGAAATCACACCGATCACGCCCTTGGGACGGTGCAGTTCAAGGTTCGCCGCGCCGGTGCCATCAGGCGTGTCCATCTGGTAGAACTCGCCGCCCGTGTGCTTCAGCATCTCGGCAAAGATGCGGAAGTTGGCCGCGCCGCGTGGAATTTCGACCTTCTCCGCGAAGTGGCGGCTGTGGCCGGTGTCCGCGACCTCGGCCTCAATGAAATCGGGGGTGCGGGCGGCGATGGCGTTGGCCAGCTCCATAAGCAGATCGCAGCGCACGGCCTTGGGCATCTTGCCCCATTCGCCTTTCAGCGCATTGGCGGCGGCGTTCACGGCCAGATCGACATCCTCGGCCAGAGCCTTGTGCACGGTGGCGATCTTTTCCCCTGTCGAGGGCGAGACTTTGTCGAACATCCGACCCGAGCGCGCATCCACATATGCGCCATCGATAAACAGCTGATGGGTTTTCATGAAAATCTCCCCTCCCGAAACCACTTATGCGGGAATGTAGGGATTGGCCGCGATACGCTCCAATGCTTTTGGCGGGGTGCGGCGATACGCTTTGGGTATCGGGTGCCGATGCAAAACCCGTATCAAAGGCGGCCTTTCAAAGTATTGGAGCGTATCGGGCTGCCCCTCTAGCCTTGACCCCAACGGGACCTTGCACGTTTTGCGAGTGGAGGAGCAATGCTGGACCAATCAAGAACCGATGCCCTCGGGGATGCGCTGTATGATGCGCTGACCTCGGGCAGACCCACCCCGAAAATCAGTGCGTTAGAGCCGGATAGCGATATCGAGGACGCCTATCGCATCCAGCTGCGGATGCTGCAGCGCCGTCTGGACGCGGGCGACACGGTGATCGGCAAGAAGATCGGCCTGACCAGCCGCGCCATTCAGGACGCCTTGGGCGTGTATCAGCCCGATTTCGGGCAGGTCACGCAGGCGATGCTGTTCGAGGACGGCGCGACCATTGATCTGGGCACCCTGATGCAGCCGCGTCTGGAGGGCGAGCTGGCCTTCCGCCTGAAGTCCGACCTGATGGGGCCGGGGGTAACGGTGACCGATGTGATCCGCGCGACCGACTACGTGACCCCCTGTTTCGAGATCGTCGATACCCGCTTTGATGACTGGCAGATCAAGATTCAGGACACCGTGGCGGACAATGCCTCTTGCGGGGTGTTCGTGTTGGGCAATGCGCAGGCCGATCCTCGCGATCTGGACCTGAGCCTTGCAGGCATGGTGCTGGAGAAAAATGGCGAGGTGATCGCCACGGGGGCAGGGGCCGCGGTTCAGGGCTCGCCCGTGATGGCGGTGGCTTGGCTGGCAAATACTTTGGGCAAGCTGGGGATCGGACTGAAGGCTGGCGAGATCATCCTGTCCGGTGCGCAGGCCCCGCTGATGGCGGTGGCCGATGGTGACCACTTTACCTGTGAAATCGCTGGCGTCGGCAAATGCGAATTGCGTTTCAAAGGGGAGGCACAGGTATGAGCTTTGATACGCCGAAAGCCCTGAGTGACATTGCGATCGAACGGCTGGCCGAGCGTGTGGAAACTGCGCAGCGTTACGCCACCCCGATCCACAAACTGACCGAGGATTATCCGGATCTGACCGTGGCCGAGGGCTACCGCGTTCAAACAGCCCTGCGCCGCAGCCTTGAGGGGCGCGGGCAGCGGGTGATCGGTTGGAAGGCAGGTCTGACCTCGAAACCCAAGATGGCGCAGATGGGGGTCTCGACCCCTGCGATCGGCTTCCTGACCGACGCGATGGAGCGGCCCGCCAACAGCGCAATCAGTGTCAGTGATCTGATCCACCCGCGGGTCGAGGCCGAGATCGCCTTTGTCACCAAGACCGAACTGTCCGGCAAAGTCACCGCAGCCGAAGTCATGGCCGCCACCGACTATGTCCAGCCTGCGCTCGAGGTGATCGACAGCCGCTTTTCCGGCTTCAAGTTCGATCTGGAAAGCGTGATCGCCGATAACAGTTCCTCGGCCCGATACGTGCCGGGTGGCCGGATGGTGCGGCCCGACGCGCTGGACCTGCGCACGGTAGGCGTGGTGATGGAGCACAACGGCCAGATCGCACAGATCGGCGCTGGGGCCGAGGTTCTGGGCCATCCCGCCGAGGCCATCGCCATGCTGGTCGGCGTGCTGGACGACATCGGGGAAACCTTGCCCGCTGGCAGCTTTGTCATGGCGGGGGCGATCACAGCGGCCATCCCCGTGAAGGCCGGCGACACCATCACCGCAAGATTTTACGAAATGGGCTCGATCACGGTGACCTTCACCGACTGATCGCCCGAGAGGGAGGAAGACAACATGAGCAAAATCAGATGCGCTCTGATCAGGTCGGGGAATATTGGGACCGACCTGATGTATAAACTGCTGCGTTCCGACGTGCTGGAGCCCGTGTGGATGGTGGGCATCGACCCCGAGTCCGAAGGGCTGAAACGCGCGGCAGAAAAGGGGCTGAAAACCACCGCCACCGGAGTGGACGGGTTGCTGCCCCACGTCGAGGCGGACGGCATCCAGATCGCCTTTGATGCGACCTCGGCCTATGTGCACGCGGAAAACAGCCGCAAGCTGAACGATCTGGGGGTGCTGATGGTGGACCTGACGCCCACCGCGATCGGGCCGCTGTGCGTGCCGCCGGTGAACTTGGCGGAATTGGCGGGCGACCGGCCCATGAACGTGAACATGATCTCTTGCGCGGGGCAGGCGACGATCCCGATGGTAGCCGCGGTCAGCTCGGTCCAGCCGGTGGAGTACGCCGAAATCATCGCGTCCCTCTCCAGCAAATCCGTTGGTCCGGGCACGCGGGCGAATTTGGATGAGTTCACCTACACGACCTCGAACGCCTTGGAAAAACTCGGCGGCGCGAAAAAGGGTAAGGCTCTAGCGATCATCAACCCCGCCGAGCCGCCTCTGATCATGCGCAACACGGTCTATTGCGAGGTTGGGGGTGAACCCGATCAGGCCGCAATAACCGCTTCGGTCAAGGCGATGATCGCGCAGGTGCAGCGCTATGTCCCCGGCTATAAGCTGGTGAACGGCCCCGATTTCGACGGCAACCGCGTGGCGATCTTCCTCGAGGTGGCTGGGCTTGGGGACTTCTTGCCGACCTATGCGGGCAACCTCGATGTGATGACCGCTGCCGCCGCCCGCACTGCCGAGATGTTCGCCGAGCGGATGCTGGATGGCACTTTGACCCTGCCGAAACCGGAGATGGCCCAATGACCAAAAGCCCGATGGACGGCATGACCGTCAAACTGCACGACATGTCCCTGCGCGACGGGATGCATGCGAAGCGTGAACAAATCCCCGTCGAGATGATGGTGAAGATCGCCAAGGAGCTCGATCAGGCGCGCGTGCCTTATCTGCAAGTGACCCACGGCGCGGGCCTTGGGGGGAACTCGATCCAGCACGGGCGGGCGCTGCATTCGAACGCCGAGTATATCTCGGCGGTGGCGGATGTGGTGGAGAACGCGGTGATCTCGGTGCTGCTGATCCCCGGCATGGGGACCATGGCCGAGTTGCAAGAGGCCTATGACTGCGGCGCGCGCTCCGTCCACGTGGCGACCCACTGCACCGAGGCCGATACCTCGCCCCAGCACATCGCATTTGCCCGTGAGTTGGGGATGGATACCAGCGGCTTCCTGATGATGTCACACCTGAACACGTCCGAGGGGCTCGTTCAGCAGGCGCTGCTGATGGAGAGCTACGGAGCGAACACGGTCTATGTGACGGACTCGGCAGGTGCGATGCTGACCCACGAAGTGACCGAGGCCATCACCATGATGCGCGATGCCCTGAAGCCCGAGACCGAGATCGGCTTTCATGGGCACCATAACCTTGGGCTGGGGATTGCGAACTCGATCGCTGCTATCGGGGCAGGGGCTAGCCGGATTGATGCGTCGCTCGCGGGCCTTGGGGCCGGTGCGGGCAACGCCCCGATCGAGGTTCTGGCCGCCGTCTGTGACCGCATGGGGATTGCCACGGGCTGCGATACCTTCGCCCTGATGGATCTGGCCGAGGATGTGGTCGTCCCCTTCATGGATCACGTGGTCCGCGCGGACCGTGAGGCGCTGACCTTGGGCTATGCGGGCGTTTACTCGACCTTCCTGCTGCCCGCGAAACGCGCGGCACAGCGGTTCGGCCTGCCTGCGCGGGATATCTTGGTTGAACTTGGCCGCAAGAAGATGATCGGCGGGCAAGAGGACATGATCCAGGACACGGCCATGACCATGGCGCGAGACCGCGGCCTCCTTGAAAGCGTCTAATAGCTCGGGCCGGTGCGTTCGTGCGTGCCGGCCGACGCCACCGATCCGTTGGAGTGGCGCTGATTGCTCTCAGTGCGAGATACTGGCTCTCCCTCGAACACATAGGAGGTTCGCTATTATCAGCGCATTCTTCTCGGGTTTCCGACCCAATGCCCCAATTTTCCGAGAAATCTGTCAATCTGCTCGCGCCTGCTCTCGTTGGTGCTTGCGCTTCTCCTGTGAGCCATCATCGTTTTTGCCCCGTGACCTCGTGCCGGAGGCGCAAAGAGTGGCTATCAGGTTGAGTGATTGTTGTGGATTTGGAAACGAACGCTGTGCGGGTCGATCTATGGATGTTCTCCGTCACCGATATTGCTCCGGACGTCGCATTTGATTTGCTGACATCAAACGAGCAAAGCCGAGCGCTCCGGATATTGAGCGCAACGCGTCAAACGCGGTTTATAGCGGCGCATTCGGGGCTCCGGCTCATTCTAGCGGATAGTTTGAATCTGCCGCCTGTGGACGTGGTTGTCGCTGAACAGCCGCTTGGAAAGCCCATAGTGTTGGCGGACAAAGCTGTGCATTTCAGCCTCTCCTATAGCGGGGACCGTGTCCTCGTGGGGTGTTCGGCGGTGGAAATAGGCGTTGATCTCGAGCTTTTGCAGGATTTCGACTGGCAAGAGGTGGCGGACCAGATGCTCCATCCCAAAGAGCGCGCGTGGTTGCAGGAGAATGCTGCTGGGCTGGACGCATTCTACAAGATTTGGACCTTGAAAGAGGCCTACCTAAAGGGAGTGGGCACGGGGTTTGCGAAAGATTTGGACAGTTTCGTACTCCTGCCGGGGCAGGCTTGTCGCATAAATCAGACCAACAAAAGAACCTCTTGGTGCGTTGCGAATATTGCGATTGACGACGATTGCGTGGCGGCGATTGCTGTGGCTGCAGAGGCGTTTGAGGTGCGCCATAGATGCTTTGAAGAACTGTTGCCAAAGGGGTGATCCGGCGCGACGGGGCCGCGCCGGATCTTTGCTTCCGAGAGTGGTGTTATGAAAGGATGTCGTCTGCGATCAGGCCAGCAAGGGCACCAGAGAATCCGGCGTTGTAGTCGGTTGCGACTTCGTTCTGGACGTAGTCGGTCCGGCTGTCGGTGTAGTTGCCGTTCTGGTCCGGACCGCCAACCAAGGCGCCGGTTAGGGTGTAGAGATTGTCGGCGCTATCGCCGACATTGGTGGTTCCCGAGGCTCCGCGGTGATGCGGGTTCAAGGGGTAGTCATCGCCGAACCCGACCACATAGCTTTGACCGTCAGGGTTGTCCCCCATCATGTAGTCGATCTGGTCGGAGGCGAAATCAAAGAGTTCCTCGGCATAATCGTCGTCGCCAAGCTCTTGGGCCAGATCAGCACGCTCGACCGCGACAAAGGCCATGTTCGCCGCGTATCGGTTCGAGCCCCAGCTATCCAGCCAGGCCAGCCCGTCATTCGTGTCGGTGCCAGGCGTACGGGTGAGAGAATTCATCATGTAGTCAAGATGTTCGTCCACATCGTTGATGTAGGTCGCATCACCCGTCGCATCGGCCAACAGCATCGCGACTCCGTTGGATTTGTCGTCCCATCCCAGAGCCCAATAGGTTGAGCCGCCGGGGTAGTAACTCTCTGCAAGGTCCAGATAGCTGTCGTCACCCGTCGCCTCATAGAGCCATGCGGCACCCCACGATAGCTCGTCAGTGTAGCCGCTGTAGCTGTTGTAAAAACTCTGCGCATCAGTGACAGCGTTGGTGTAGGTGCCTTGATAGGTCTCGGCGAAATCATAGAGCTGGATTGCCGTTTCCAGGAGTTCGTCCGCATAGGCAGTGTTCCCTGCCTCTCGGAATACGATTGAGGCCGAGGCCAGCGCTGCCGCTGTTTCGGCGGTGACTTCGGTGCCGGGGGTGTCGGCGGTCACGTAGTAGGTGGGACGCTCCATGGTCATGTCTTCAGGGGCGCCCCAGTAGCTGTGATCGATGTCGCCATCGCCAACCTGCGCATAGAAGATATCATCGCTCAGGTCCGCGGTGCCGTTGTCGTCGTAGCAGCGAAGGAAGTAATCCGTGACCCACTCCAGATGGTTAAGGATGTCCTCGAAGGCGCCTGCGGCCTCGTAGCCTTCGGTATAGTCGGCGGCCCCCCATGCCAACATGGTCGCGCTATAGGCCATGGGGAAGCCGAACTTCACGTGGTCACCCGCATCATACCAGCCGCCGGTCAGATCGACGCCCACATCGCTGCCATCGGTCAAGGCGCTGTCCCCACGCCAGTCCAGCGGGTAGTCGTCAGGCAATGCGCCCGAATATTGCGCGTAGTAGAAGTCCATCGACATATCGAGGACGGTCTCATAGTCCGAAACGTCAAAGGGCGAGCCTGTGTTGTCGCTCGTGTCGGCATCGACGTCGATGGGATCGGTCGTATCGTCGCCTGTGTCTGTTCCCGTATCAGAGCCTGTATCGGTGGTCGTGTCGCCTCCGGTTGTCTGGGTGTCGCCATCCACTTCGATGGTCATGGTCAGGCCGTCTGTCGGCACAATCCCGTCGGCGGTAAAGCCAAAGGTTTTGCTTTCGCCGGGATCAAGGTTCAGCGTCCAGTCGGCCGCGTCGAACAGCACATCGCCGTCCGCTTCATTGGTGTAGGTCGCACCCCACGCATTGCGGACGGTGAACCCTGCTTCAGGCACCAGAAGCGAGAACGCCGCGACGGTGCTTTCGGTGTCGTTGGTGATCGTGATGTCACCGTTGAAGCCATTGCCCCATTCGTTGGTGATCGTGAAAGAGACATCGGGCAGGTTGATGCTGTCGTCGCCGGCGGTAATTGTGTCCTCTCCGTCGGTCACGGTGTCTTCTCCGGTCCCGAGCGTGTCCTCTTCGTCAGAGGTGGTGTCCTCGCCCGAGGAGATGGTATCGTCGCCGTCGCTCAGGGTGTCATCGCCGCCTGCGACGGTGTCATCTCCGGTCGTGACGGTATCGTCGCCCGTCGAAACCGTGTCATCGCCTGCCGAGACAGTGTCGTCACCATCAGAGACTGTATCGTCACCTGTTGGGGCGGTGTCTTCGCCCAAGACATAGGTGGTGCCGTCAATGATGGCAGAATAGGTGATCGTACTATCTTCTGGGACGGTGCCTTTGCCGTTAAAGCCGATCGAGACCGACTGTCCGGGATCAAGATCCGTCGCATAGCCGCTCGCGGTGATCACAAGATCGCCGTTGGTGTCGATATAGGTGGATGCGCCCCATGTGCTCGAAATGGTGAAGCTGGGAGTGCTGATGCGGACTTCGATGTTTTCGACCACTTGATCCGACGTGTTCTCGATATCGAGATAAGTGGTGAAGCCTGAACTCCAGACATTGCCTTGACGCCAAGTGATTGTCGGCAGTGCGATGGATGTGTCGTCGGCGGTTCCGCCATCGACGGTGTCATCACCCGTGCTGACGGTATCCTCGCCTGCATCGACAGTATCGTCGCCGCCAGCCACGGTATCATCGCCAGAACTGACGGTGTCGTCGCCTGACGAAACGGTATCGTCACCACTGCCAACCGTGTCATCGCCCGTTGACACCGTGTCCTCGCCTGCGCCAACGGTATCCTCGCCGGTGGTGTCCTCGGTGTCGGAGGTGTCTTCGCCGATCATATAGGTGACGCCATCAATCACCGCGCCATAGGCGACAGTGCCGTCGGCGGGCAGGGTGCCTTTGCCGTTGAAGCCGACTGACACTGATTGTCCGGGATCAAGGCCCAGACTGTAGCCAGAGCCTGAAATCACCAGTGTTCCGTCTGCAAGTACGGTCGAAGTCGCGCCCCAGATGTTCGAGACGGTAAAGCTGGGGTCGGTGATGACGATCCGGAAATCGTCAACGTACACGCCAGAGGTGTTCTCGATGTCGATATATGTGGTAAAGCCGCCATTCCACACAGTGCCCTGACGCCAAGTGAATGTGGGCAGAGCGTCCGGCGTATTGCTTCCCGAAGTATCCTCGCCACTGTCTGAACCACTATCTGATCCGGTGTCATCTGCGCCCGCATCCGTCGTGTCGTCGCCCGAGGACACGGAGTCCTCGTAGGGCAGGTTGGGTTCGGCCCCGGTGTCGGGGTTTGCCTCGACCGTTGCCATGTCGAACAGATCGTCGTCCTCTAGGGTGGTGTCGGAGAAAACGAAATCTTCCACATTGCGCACCAGAGTGCGTCCGCCCGCATGGGTCAGATACAGGTCAGCTCCGTCCGCCGTGATCGCATAATCCGACAGCGCGCCGCTCAGGATCAGGGTATCCGTCGACGCTTCGCCATTGATCGTGTCGCTGCCGTCTGACCCGTAGATGACGTCATTGCCATTGCCGCCGTTGATGTAGTCGTCTCCAGCGCCGCCGTGAGCTGTGTCATTGCCGCCGACCATCCAGAGAGAGGCCCCGGCATCGCGGGCATAGGCCTCGTCGCCCTTGCTGCTGGCGACGAGCGTTCCAAAGGTAATCTCGTTCGTGGTGGGATCGGTCGGGGCGCCGTAGCTTTCGCCTTCGTTAAAGAAGGTAGCCCAACCCAAGTAACCTTGCTCGGACTCGTTCCGCACCATCTCGTCGACGACAACGGTGTTGTATTGGTCGCGGCCCCCGTGAAAGTTGATGTCTCGGTTCGTATAGGTGACCTGCACGTAGTTGTTGCTGGCCGTGGTGTAGCTGGCGAAGAGCACTGCGTGACGGGTGTCCGTGATCGTCAGATCGGTAAACTCGCTTTCGTAGACGTCGCGGATCCAGACCGCATACCCATTGCCGCCAGCGCCTTTGTTGAGCGTGCCGTCCATCGAGAAATCATCAAGGGTGACGTCGATGCTGCCCGCAAAGGTCACACCGTGACTGATGCCGTCTTGAATGCCAATATTGGTGAGCGTCGCGCCAGATGTACCGCCCACCATGATCATGGTCTGGCCCTGACCGCTGCTGTTGTAGAACGCGCCCGGATCGGCCTCTCCATAGGGACCGACCATTGTAAAGCCTGACAGGGTATTGCCTTCGATCAGGTTGCGGGTCTGGACCTCTGTGATCGCAGGGTCGAAATCAAAGGTGAGGGGGGTGTCGAACCCGATGGTGTCCCCATCGACCGACGTGACCTCGACCATGATCGTGCGCAGAGGGTTGCTTTTCTTCCACTGGGTGTCGCCGATTTCAGCGAAATACTCCGAGGTGTTCTCGGCGGCGATGTAGATATAGTCGCCGACCTGAATGTCATGACCGGACTCGACCGTGATCGAGGTGTCGCCTGCCGAAGCAGCTTCGGCCAGCCCATCCGTGGCGGCGATGTCGGTCTTGTAGAGTTCGAGCCCCAGCACGATGGCGGGATCAGAGCCGATTGCGCTCGTGACATTGATGATCGTCTCGCCTTCGCCCTGGCCGATCAGAGAGATGTTGCTGCGGTCGATCGTGACCGTCCTGTCAAAGCTGTAGGAGCCTGCCTGCAAAACGAAAGTGGTATTTTCGTCGGCTGCGTCAATCATGGATTGCAGTTGCGCGGCTGTGGTCCCGAGGGGCACATCGATATACGTCTGTGGCATTCTGATCCTCTGTCCGGTTCAAAGTGAGGTCGACCGCCAAAGCTGCGCTATTCGGGTGCCTCGCGGCCCCGGCGTTCAACGTTCGGAATTTGCGTGATTCTGCTATTCTTAGGGATATATCTACCATCGGTAGAAAATATGCCAAAGACAGAAATGCAATGGCGGTGTGTCCAGGTTTTCATTTTTGCGAGGAAAATTATTTTTGGGCACCTTTTGGTTGCTTGATGAAATATGCAGTGTAGATTATTGGAAATAATGTGGTTTTTTGGCATCCCTTTATTTCCATTCGGACAGGGGATGAAGGTCCCGCAATTTTTGGGCTTGGATTGGGCCAAAGCACAACCATCCCTTGGGGCTAAAATTTTGCAATACTGCACAACCAGAAGGCATATTTAGTTAGGGCCGGAATTATTCGCGGTTCAAAAGTTTTCCTCCGGCAGTTGCGAGCAGCGAAAGTAGTTTGGTCCTCCTACCGCGCCGGTCCTGAGTGGGCTTCCGATCCCCAATAAAAAAAGCTGGACACCTGCCGCGCTCTGTAAGTCTTCGGCGCAAAAGCGAAAAATCTCGAACAAATAGGAACCCGCTCGATTTTCGCGCGTTACAAGTTGCAGAGCATGGCAGGACACCTCGTTGCCCACCAGTTTCTGTTTTTTGACGACCCTCCAAAGGCACTCCCATGTCCCAAAATTTCAAATCCTACCGCTCCGGAGCCATCTTGATTGTGGCCGGAGGGATCGGCGCATTTGCCGTCGCGCTATATGCATATCTCACCCCGCTGACAGGCATTACCGGCACCGGTGGTTCTCTGCTTGTGATCGTTTCATCTTTGCTGGTCGCGGCCGCTGGTTTCATCGTTGCCCTCGTCGCCTCGCGCACTGGTCGGAATGCGCTGCGGTTTCTCATCGCCCTTGGCATTCTCGGTACGGCTGCTGCTGCTGGGTTCCTGCATCAACCGTTGATCATCGCCGCGATGGGGATCGCGGCCATCGGCCTCGTCCTTGATTGCATGAAGCCAGCCAGGACAGCACAAACCTTGAAAGGAGCAATCGCATGACACGCTTCGCCTTGTTCCTGACAACTGCGCTTGTATGCGCGGGCGCTGCCACTGCGCAGACCTCACCTGAGACTTCGACCATCCCTGAGCCAGAGCGCACTGCGCCCTTAGTCCCAGACACTGCAACCTGGGATGGCTTTCACGGGCAGCTGAATGCCCAGAAGTATTCGCCCCTGACCGAGATCACTGCTGATAACGTGGGTCAGCTGGAAAAGGTCTGGGAGGTCCACACGGGCGATCTGTCCGATGGCACCGGCGATCTGGCCTCGACGGTCTGGTCGGCCACCCCGATCTACGCCAACGACACGCTGTATATTGGCACGCCCTTCTACCGCATTCTGGCGCTCGACCCCGCCACTGGCGAGGAGAAGTGGAGCTTTGACACCAAGTCGACGCTAGAGCCTCTGACCCAGCCCGCAATCAAAAACCGCGGTGTCGCTTATTGGGAGGCCGATGAGCCTGTCGAAGGCGAGGCCTGTCAGAAGATCGTATACCTTGGCACCATGGACGCGCGTCTGTTCGCGGTTGACGCGGACACGGGCGAGGCCTGCACCGATTTTGGCGAGGACGGCGTGTTCGACACCAACCAGTACAACACGGTGAATGCGCATTTCCCGACATCGCTCTTGCAGCCGCCGACCATCGTGGGGAACCACGTGATTTTGGGTTGGGCCGGATCGGACTGGGACTGGGCCGAAGCCCCTCCGGGCGCGGTTTTCTCGCTCGACCCGCAGACGGGCGAGCTGCAGTGGACCTTTGAAACCTTGCCCGAGGATATCCGCCAACAGACAGGCACGGCCAACGTCTGGACGGCCATGTCCGCGGACGAAGGGGCAGGGCTGGTCTATCTGCCCGTCGCCTCCCCCTCGCCAAACTATTGGGGCGGCAACCGGACCGAGGAAATCCCCTATGCCACATCGACCACCGCGCTGGATCTAGAGACCGGTGAAGTCGTCTGGTCGCGCCAGTGGGTGCACCATGACATTTGGGACTATGACATCAACTCCGCGCCGACCTTGATGGACATCACCGTTGATGGCGAGGAAATCCCTGCGCTGATCCAAGCCACCAAACAAGGCTTTCTGTTCGTGGTGAACCGCCTAACAGGCGAGGATGTCTGGCCGATCGAAGAGCGCCCCGTTCCCGGTGGCGACGGCACGATTGATGGCGAAGTCTATGCCGAAACCCAGCCTTTCCCGACAAAGCCTGCACCGTTGCTGGACCAGTCCAAGAAGCCGGATGTGTGGTGGATTGCTGATGCCGTCAGCCTTGGCGGCTGTTCCAAGCTTTGGGATGATCTGTGGTACGAGGGTATGTACACCCCGCCGACCCTGAAAGGCAGCGGCGTCTTCACCTATCCCGACAGCTCTGGCGGTGTGCAGTGGGGCGGTGTCGCCTTTGACCCCGAAAGCCAGACGGCCATCGTGAACTTCTCGCACATCGTGCAGTACATCCAGCTCTATACCCGCGAAGACTACGAGCAGCAGACCGAAGGCGCCAGCAACGGCGAAGGCGGTTTCCACCCGCAAACCGGTGCGCCCTATGGCATGTCGCTGAAAACCGCGCTGAACTGGGCCGGCATGCCCTGTTGGGAGCCCCCATATGGCGAGATTGCCGCCATCGACATGGGCACCGGCGATATCAAATGGCGTCGTCCCATCGGTGCGTCCCAGCAGTACGGATTCTATATGCCGGAAAGCATGGGCTCGCCCACCATCGGCGGTCCTGCTGTGACGGCAGGTGGCGTGATCTTTATCGGCGCAACCATGGATGCCAAAGTTCGCGCTTATGACGAAGCCACCGGCGAGGAGCTGTGGGAAGACATTGTCGAAGCGCCCTCTGTCTCGATCCCCGCCGTCTACGAACACGAGGGGCGCCAATACGTCGCTTTTGTCGCGGGCGGGAACACCATCTTGAAAGATCAGGTCGGGGATCAGATCGCGGTCTACGCATTGCCTCAGTAAGTCCTACTGAGGCAGAAAGCCCGCCATCCTCTCTGGGGTGGCGGGCTTTTGCATGTGGAAGTGTCGAACCGGTCGTTAGCCCACGCGCTGGCCTTTGACCCAGACCCCGTGCACGGTACCCGCGCCCTCGATCCGTTTGACGCGCAGCACATCTGCGCGCTTGCCGATTTCCAGTGCACCACGATCTGTCAATCCGGTGGCAGCGGCAGGGGCCGAGGTGACCGTCCGGATGCCACGGGCCATATCGCTCCAGAGATCGCCGAGAAGAAGCGCCGCCGACAAGAGCGCCGAGGGTACATAGTCGGACGACAGGATGTCGAGCAGGTCTTCTTCGGCCAAGGCATGGGCCGCGACGTTGCCCGAATGCGAGCCACCACGGATCAGGTTGGGGGCGCCCATCATCACCGCAATGCCTTTTTCGCGACAGGCTTTGGCGGCCTCGGTCGTGGTCGGGAACTCTGCAAAGGAAACACCGTGGTCGGCAGACACAGCGACCTGTTCGGCGGTTGTGTCATCGTGGCTGGCCAAAGCCGCACCGAAATAGCGGGATGCAGCGACAGCCGCGGCCTCATGGGCTTTGCCGAATTTCTCTTTCAGGCCGACCTGAAAATCCACGTGGGCCTGAAACTGGTCGTCCGCCAGACCGTGCTTGCCACAGACATATTCCTTGAGCTTCGTCAGATCGCGGAACTGACGCTCACCGGGGGTGTGGTCCATCAGGCTGACGATCCCGACACGGTCCTCGGGGCCGAATTTCTCTAACTCTTCGATCAGGGTTTCAGAGCAGGTTTCAGCGCGCAAATGAAGGAAGTGCGAAATGCGCAACGCGTCGCGTGAGCGCAGATCAAGGATCTCGGTCGCGACGTGGCGGGCATATTCGCGGTACTCGGCATCTTTTTTGACAATCGAGCCAACGCGCAGGGCATCGAAGACGGTCGTGATGCCGACCGAACACAATTCTGCATCGTGGGCGATGATCGCGGCGGTATGAGGCCAGTCCACTTTGGGGCGCGGCTGGAGGTGGCGCTCAAGGTTATCAGTATGTAGTTCGATCAGGCCCGGCATCACCAGATCGCCCGCGCAATCCATCGCGCCAGTGGCATCAGACGAACCTGTCGAGATATCTGAAATCTCTCCGTCTTTCATGCAGAGCGTGCCGCGAATGACCTCATCCGGCAGGACAAGTGTCGCATTGGTCAGGATGGTTTCGGTCATGTCATTCTCCAGTTGTCGCACTGTTTTGCCTGTGCCAGAGGCTGACCGCGTTGGTCGTTTGTCGGGTGGCGTGCTGCGTTGTTCATTCAGGACGCGGGCACGGAATGGTGTTCGATGGCTGCAACGAGGGCTCTGATGCCCTCTTGCGGGGTGCCGTCATTGCGGACTTCGATCGGGGCAATGCCTTCGGGGAGGTCAAGTTGGGCACGCTTCAGACGGGCTTCGATCTCTGTCTCATCCTCTCGTCCACGCGCGGCTAAACGCGCGGCCAGAACCTTTGGTGAAACGGTTACCAGAATGGTCTGAAAATTCGGAAACCTGTTCGCAGACTGTGTCAGCGCTTTGCGCGACCCGTTAAAGATCACGGTGTCCGCCAAGAATTCCGAATGCCGGATACCATAGCACAGGCCGTGCGCCTGCCAGTGCAGCGCAAAGGCTCCCTCGGCCAGCAGCGCGGCAAAGTGGTCTGGCGTGACGCTTTCCAGTTCTTCGGTCCCATCGCTGGGCCGTGTGATGGTGCGGCGGGCACGGTGGATGTCGGGCCGCTGGGCCAAGAGCCCCTCGATCAAGGTGTCCTTGCCAGCACCCGAAGGGCCAACGATTGCGAAAACCTGTCCCATCAAGCCGCCTTTGACGGTGTAAATCCGGTCACGTCCACAGTGCGGTCACAGACACGATCACGCGCCGCCTCATCATGGAAGATGCCGACAATCGCAGCGCCCCGCGCCTTGGCGGCCTCGATCAGGGACAGCACGACTTCGCGGTTGGTTGCGTCAAGGGACGCGGTCGGTTCATCCAGAAGAAGCGCCGGATAGTCGTGTGCAAACCCGCGGGCAATGTTCACACGCTGCTGTTCCCCGCCCGAGAAGGTGGTTGGCGAGAGGGACCATAGGGTCTCGGGGATGTTCAGCATGTGCAGCAGCTCTTCGGCGCGGGTGTGTGCTTGGTCGGTTGGAACCCCAAGCGCCAAGAGTGGTTCTGCCACGACAGTCCGCGTTGGAACGCGGGGCACTACGCGCAGGAACTGGCTGACATAGCCCAAGGTCTGGCGACGCAGCCTGATAATCTCGCGGGGCGAGGCACTGGCTACATCAGTCTCTCCGACCATAATCCGGCCCCCTGCGGCCAGATAATTGCCGTAGATCATCCGCATCAGGGTCGACTTGCCAGATCCCGACTGTCCGGTCAGCGCCACACATTCCCCGGGGGCGACGTTCAGATGTGCGCCCGCCATGACCGGAATAACTGCGCCGCCCTGATTGTGCAGGGTAAAGCTTTTGCTAAGGTTTTCGATACGGATCATGGGTCACACCTGCAGAACAGAAGACACGAGGAGTTGGGTGTAGGCCGCTTGGGGGTCGTCTAGGACTTGATCGGTCAGGCCGTGTTCAATGACATGGCCGTCCTTCATCACCATCAAACGATCCGCCAGCAGACGCGCAACCGCCAGATCGTGGGTGACGATCACCACCGAGAGCCCCATATCCCGTACAAGCCCGCGCAGGAGGTCAAGCAGGCGGGCCTGCACTGACACATCAAGCCCGCCAGTCGGCTCGTCCATAAAGACCAGCTTGGGCGAGGTCACAAGGTTTCGCGCGATCTGCAAACGCTGCTGCATGCCGCCGGAGAACTGGCGGGGCCGGTCGTCGATCCGTTCAGCGGCGATCTCCACGCGGCCAAGCCAGTCGGTCGCGGTTTCACGAATATCCGCGTAGTTGCGCGCGCCGACAGCCATCAGCCGTTCGCCCACGTTCCCGCCAGCCGATACACCGAGCCGCAGGCCGTCCCGAGGGTTTTGGTGGACAAAGGCCCACTCCGTGCGCGACAACAGACGCCTTTCCGGTTCGGTCATGGCAAGGGTGTCGCGGCCCTTGTATTGGATGCTGCCTTCGTCGGTCGCCAGATGACCTGCAAGGCAGCCCAGCAGCGTGGATTTACCGGAGCCGGACTCTCCGACGATCCCCAGCACTTCACCGGGCCACAGGTCAAAGCTGACATCCGCGCAGCCGATCCGGTCCCCGTAGCGCTTGGTCAGATCCGTGACGCGCAGAAGGGGCTGGTCCAGCGTTGTGTCATGAAGGGTCATGCCGGCTCTCCTTGGTTTAGTCGGCCCATATGGCCCGCGTCCTGACGCGTGGTGCAGTAGTTGGTGTCAGAACACACGAACATCCGGCTGCCTTGGTCATCGGTAATCACCTCGTCCAGATAGCTGGTCTCGGCACCGCAGAGATCGCAGGCATGATCCGCCTTTGAAGGCTCGAAGGGATGGTCCTCGAAATCCAGACTGACCACCTGCGTGTAGGGGGGCAGGGCATAGATCCGTTGCTCGCGGCCTGCGCCAAACAGCTGAATGGCCGCATTGTCCGAGAGTTTGGGATTGTCGAATTTCGGGATGGGCGAAGGGTCCATCACGTAGTGTCCTTCGACCTTTACCGGATAGGCATAGGCCGTCGCAATCGCCCCATGGCGCGCGATATCTTCGTAGAGCTTCACATGCATCAGCCCATATTCTGAAAGCGCGTGCATCTTGCGCGTCTCGCTCTCGCGCGGCTCCAGAAACCGCAGTGGTTCCGGAATGGGCACTTGGTACACAAGGATCTGCCCCTCGCAGAGCGGCACCTCGGGTATGCGGTGGCGCGTCTGGATGATGGTGGCCTCGGACGTGTTTTCGCTGGTGGCAACCTCGGCGGTGCGTTCAAAGAACTTGCGGATCGAAACAGCGTTTGTGGTGTCGTCCGCGCCCTGGTCAATCACTTTGAGTGTGTCTTCGGGGGTCAGGCAGGCCGCGGTTACTTGGACGCCGCCGGTGCCCCACCCATAGGGCATGGGCATTTCGCGGCTGGCGAAGGGTACCTGATATCCGGGAATGGCCAGCCCCTTGAGCAAGGCGCGGCGGATCATGCGCTTGGTGGCCTCGTCGAGATAGGCGAAGTTGTAGGCTTGGTCCGTCATATCACGCTCCACGCTAAGGGGGGACGGGTCAGGTCGAGGTCAGTGGTGAACCAGCATCCCCCGCCGGCGGGCTGGTCTTCTTTTCGGGTGATGTCGATGCCAAAGAGCTGGCACCGCAGCAAAGCCGCCACCGCGCCGTGGGCAACAACCAGAATATCGCCGAGCGTCCGGTCCATTTGCGCCAGAGACCGCAGCGCGGCAACAAAGCGGGCCTGCGCAGCGCGAGCGGTCTCCCATCCTCGGACAGACTGGTCTGGCTTGGCAAAAAATGCATCGGCCACCGTTTCGAACTCTGCGGGGGGCAGGTATCCGGTTGCCGTCCGGTCATTCTCGTGGAGTGCATGCAAAGCCACCGGCGTCAGATTGCGCGTGGCCGAATGGATCGCGGCACCGTCGCGGGCCTTCTGCTCCTGGCTGGAATAGATCGCGGTGACGTTATTCAGTGCAGGGTGGCTGTCAAAGGTGCGATGGCGCGCCGCACCTTGATCACTGAGTGGCCAGTCGGTGATGGGCACTTCGGGATCAATCCGGACCTGTGCATGGGTCAGCAAGATCAGGTTTCGGGTCATTCCGCGGCCTCTTGCATCGCGGTCTCAGCATCGCGGCGGATTTTGCGGATCAGTTCCAGTTCGGATTGGAAGTCCACGTAGTGCGGCAGCTTGATATGCTCCAGGAACCCAGTCGCTTGAATGTTGTCGCAGTGATACAGGACAAATTCAGCGTCCTGAGCGGGTGCACCGGTGTCATCC
Source organism: Alphaproteobacteria bacterium (assembly GCA_030433335.1). Taxonomy (GTDB): domain Bacteria; phylum Pseudomonadota; class Alphaproteobacteria; order Rhodobacterales; family Rhodobacteraceae; genus Donghicola. Next base: position 32,910 of record JAUILL010000024.1, read on the forward strand.
TCGCCCAACTCTTCCCAGCGCAAGGCGCGATCCACAAGGCTCATCGAGATCGCCTTGCGCTCGGTCTGGCCCATCACAAGGCCATAGCCACGGGTGAATTGCGGTGGTTGGGTTTTCGATCCTGTGAACTGGTTCACGGTTTCACATTCGGTCAGTTCGATCTCGCCAATATCGACGGCAAAGCCCAACTCGGGGATTTCCATTTCCACCGCGCATGTGCCGATGCGAAGTTCGCCGACAAACGGGTGCGTGCGCCCGTATCCGCGCTGGGTCGAATAGGCCATAGAGAGCACGAACCCTTCGTCCCCGCGCGTCAGGGCCTGTAGACGCAGGGGGCGATCAGCGGGCATCTCCAACGGCTCGCGCGTCAAATCGCGCGGCGTTTCGTCCGAAGCGGGCAGGGGCTCCATCAGGCCATCGCGGTCCAGAAGAGACAGGATATGGGGCGCTTCGATCGGGGCACTTTCTTTGCGCTGGGCTGAGGGCACATCGCCATTCGCCATCAGCGTGAAATTCAGCAGACGGTGCGTATAGTCAAAGGTCGGACCAAGGATTTGCCCCCCTGGCGCGTCTTTGAAAGTCGCAGAAATCCGGCGGGTGATATCCATGCGGTCTGTGTCCACCGGCGCAGAGGCACCAAAGCGGGGCAGGGTCGTGCGATAGGCCCGCAGCAGAAAGATTGCTTCGATCAGATCGCCACGTGCTTGCTTGATCGCAAGCGCCGCGAGATCGGGATCATAGAGCGACCCTTCGGCCATCACGCGGTCCACAGCCAGTTTCATCTGCTCGCGGATCTGCGGGATCGACAGGTCCGGCACTGAGGGATCGCCCCGGCGTTCTTCGGCCAGCCATTGGTGCGCGGCATCGATGGCACGCTCGCCGCCTTTGGTTGCTACATACATGGCAACGCCTCCACACGGGTGGTACGGGGCAGAGCGGTGAGCTCTTGCCCTGCGGTAAAGTAGAAATCCACGCCCAAGGGAAATTGCGCGGCATTCAGCCGGAGCGCGTCCAGATCAGGAAGGCGGGTTTCATGGCTTTCCTTGATCCCTGGACCTGTCAGGCGGGCATTGGGCGGGGCGAGCGCCGTGCGCTCCACGATCAAGGTCGCCGATCTGTCTGGGTGATCTGGTGTTCCTTGCCCATAGTCCGAGAGCGCACCCAATGCGGACCAAGTCCCAACTGCAAACTGTGCGTCGGCGCGTTGGACCAATGGGGCACCGGTGTGAAACGCCAGCCATTCGCGGACCTCGGCGGTGTCATGGCTCGATCCCAGAAACAGGGGCGTGGCGCTGTCGACCAAAGTCAGCAGGATAGCCGCGGCGGCAGGGGACAAAGGCGCGGGCGGCGTCAAACCAGCAACGGACTGCAATGTGCCGGGGCGGGCCATCGCCTCTAGACAGGACCGGAAGGCGCGCGACGCATCGCGGGCTGGATCGGCAAAGCCACCGGATAGGGATGACGACATCAGTCCTCTCCTCTGACCATGGTAAAGAACTCGACTTTCGTTGCCGCAGCTTTTTCTGTGCGGGTCTGGCGACACGCTGCTTCTTGGGCTTGCAACGGGGTGACGACGGAGGCGCGGATCTGCGCGGCCTCGTCGCCCTGCATCAAGGCATCCACGACGGCGGCACGGGTTGCGTGGGCTTTGTCGCGCCCTTGGACATAGGCGTGACCGACGCGTCCATCCGGCAACTGCAGCGCACAGCGCGTAACGGTGATTTCACCCAGATTAAATGGCGCCCCAGTCCCACCAACGCGGCCGCGCACCATTGTGGTGCCGATTTCCGGCGCACGCAGCCAGACATGATCGGGCAGATCGGGGAGCAACTCCGCAAGGCTTCGGGGTGCGCTCCGTGCCAAAAGCCCCATATAGGCTTTGCGCTGGTCTTGAGGGAGTGTGGACATCTTGACGACTTGTCTATTTATCTATACAACTATACAAATCCTGCCTCGGAAGCGAGGCGTTTGCAAATGAAAATTCTATGACACGCAAGAATCCCGTCTGGCGGACCATCGCGGATGCTCTGAAAGTCGAAATCTCCGAGGGGCTCTATCCTTCGGGTTCCAAGCTTCCGACCGAGGCACAATTGTCCGCGCGGTTCGGTGTGAACCGCCACACCGTGCGTCATGCGTTGTCAGCACTGGCAGAAGAAGGGCTGACGGTCTCGCGGCGTGGGGCCGGTGTTTTCGTTGCGGCCGCTCCGCCAGCGGACTACCAGTTGGGCCGACGTGTCCGGTTCCATCAGAATATCGCGGCCTCTGGCCGGACCCCTTCGCGGGAAATTCTGCGGATCGAGACCCGTCCTGCCAACAGTGTCGAGGCCGAGGCGCTAGGCGTGACCACGGTCCACGTGGTCGAAGGGATTTCCAACGGGGATGACCTGCCGATCTGCCATTTTCGCTCGGTTCTGCCCGCCGAGAGGTTTCCTGATTTCCCGAAGCTTATGGCCGAAGAGCACTCTATCTCCCGCGCACTGGCGCAGATGGGGGTTCCGGACTACACCCGCGCCTCGACCCGCGTGACGGCCAAGATTGCACGCGCCCCGCGATCGGGATTGCTGAAAGTGGCCGAAGGCGCGCCACTCTTGCGGACGGTGTCCGTGAATGTGGACGCTGACGGCGTGCCTGTCGAATACGGGATCAGCTGGTTTGTGGGGGACCGGGTCGCACTAACGGTCATGCCTGAAGACACGGTCTAGCGGTATTTCTCGACAAAGGCAGCGGCGGGCATTTTCCGGAAGTCCTCGAGCGCAGCGCGCAAGCGGTCATGGGGCCATTCCCACCATGCAATCTCGAGAAGTGCGTTTGCCACAGACTGCTCAAAGCGCATCTTGACCGGTTTGGCCGGAACGCCTGCAACGATCATAAAGGGCGAAACATCTCGCGTGACCACCGCACCGGAAGCGACAACAGCGCCGGTCCCGATTGTGACCTCCGGCTTGATGATCGCGCCGTGACCAATCCAGCAATCCGCCCCAAGGGTGGTGCGCCGCGATGCGCGATGCTCGAAAAATGCTGGATCATCCTCTGCGCCCTCAAAATAATAAGAGGAACGGTACAGGAAATGATGCTGGGCCGCGTTGCGATAGGGGTGATCGGTCGGCCCGATCCGCGTAAAGGCGGCGATGTTTGAAAACCGGCCGACGGTCGTATTTGCGATATCCGCATAGCGATCGCAGTAGGCGTAATCCTCGAATGTTGAGTTCAGCACGCGGCTCCCATGCCCGACCTCGGTATAGGCGCCGAAACGGCTGTTGCCGATAATGCAGTCGGGGTGAATGAAAGGCTCGGTCGGGGACAGTTTCGGCATGGATCAGCCCTTGATGAACTTGCGGCGGACCCAGCCAGAGAGGGTATCCATCAGCATGACCGTCAGGACCACGAGAACCATGTAATAGCAGACCTCTTCCCAGTCTTTCTGGGTGATGATCGCTTGGGTCAACAACAGGCCGATCCCGCCACCCACCAGCGCACCGATCACTGTGGCCGAACGGGTGTTGGACTCGAGGTAGTACAGCAGCTGCGACAGGATCAGCGGTAGCACCTGCGGGATCACGCCAAAGCGCATCCGCTGGACCGCGCTCGCGCCTGTGGACTGAACGCCCTCGACCTGCTTTTGATCAATGTTTTCTAGTGCTTCTGAGAAGGTCTTGCCAAAGGTTCCCGTGTCGGTGAGCAAGATCGCCAAAGCACCAGTCATCGGACCAGGCCCGAAGGCGCGCGACAGGATCACCGTCCAGATCAACCCGTCCACACCACGCAAGAGGTCAAAGAAACGGCGGCACGTCAGCCGCAACCAGCGCGCAGGCGCAAAGTTCGAGGCGGCCAGAAATGACAGGGGCAGTGCGATCAAACCAGCGCCCATGGTCCCCAAGAACGCCATCAGAACGGTTTCGAACATGGCCCATGCCACATCCCCATGGCGCCACATTTTGTTGGTCCAGATGTCGTAGGCCATCTGTGCGATATTCGCGCGGTCGGGATTGACCCGCGGTTCCCACAAGGCAAGGGCCACCAATTCGCCAACAGATCTGTCATAAAATGCGCTGTCGATAGTGAAGAAGAACAGTTCCCATCCCGCTTGGTAGCGGAATACCTCTGTTTTGGACGGCGTGATCGAAAAGCGCCAACCCGGTTGGGTCAGGGACATGCGATTGCGCGAGACGTTCATCCATTCCGGCGGGGTGGTATTATCGGGCAGGGTCAAGACGACCGCTCTGCCGTCGATTTCGGCTCTGACGCTGCCATAATCGGGGATTTGAAGCTCTGCGATTTTGCCGCCAACGAATTCCACGACACTTCCGTCTGTCAGAGAGATGACAGTGCTCTCGCCGTAGCTGACCCATTCCGGTCCGGTGCCCTCGGGAAACTCGCCTTTGCGTTCGCCCTCATAGGCGGTCAGGACCTCACCAGAGCGGTTGTTGCGTGTGACGTGGACCTTGTGGGACCAGAAATCGTTCAGCAGGATTGCGGCGTTCTCTGGACGCGCCTTGGACGCGAGGCCCATGATGTCAAAGGCGAAAAAGACGTAGATCAGATAGGCAAACACACCAAGAGGCACGCCGATATTGCGCCATTTGCGGCGGTTGAAAGCGCCTTGGACTTTGTCGGCGACAGATGGGGTGTACGCGGGATCGCTCAGGGTGGTCATGCGATTTGTCCCCCTTTGACCAGACGCTCGCGGGCGCGGTCGGACATGTGGTCGACGATCATGATGGTGATGAAGAGCAGGGCAAAGATCACGACGACCTGATCATATTTCCCCATGCCCCACTGAAGCGCGGTTTTCAGGTCATACCCGATGCCGCCCGCGCCAACGAACCCCAGAATGGCCGAGGCGCGGATATTGATTTCGAAGCGCAGCAGCGCATAGGACGACCAGTTCGGGGCCACTTGGGGGACCACGCCGAACCAGACCCGCTGGAGCCAGCTTCCGCCGACCGAGGCAAGACCCTCGACGGGTTTGAAGTCAACGTTCTCGGCGGCTTCGGAGAACAGTTTGCCAAGCGCGCCGGTCGTGTGGAAGGCGATGGCGATCATGGCTGGGACAGGCCCGACGCCGAGCAAGAAGATCAGCACAAGCGCGATCACGATTTCTGGGACAGCGCGCATGATGTCCATGCTGCGGCGGAACACCGGGATCAGCGCTGGCCATTTTGCCAGCCCGCGGGTCGAGAGGAAGGCCAGAAACATGCCCAGAACCGCGCCGATCAAGGTCGAGACAGCGGCGATGTTCAGGGTCTCTAGAAGCGAGGGCAGGAAGCTGACCAGATGGGCCGGCATGTTGCGCCAATTGGTGAACGCTTCGGAAAAGATTTCGGCTGGGAAGTCGAAAATCCGGTGAAGCCCTTCGAAAAAGCCCCCTGCGTTCCGTCCTTCGGCGAGGTTGAAACCGCTCGCCATGAGGACAACGAAAAGTGCGACCAGAATTGCGCCGTACAGGCGCTTGCGGCGGACAAGCGCCAAATAGTCTTCGGTCGGCGTCGGGGATGAGGGAGATGTCATGGCCATCAACGGGACTTTCCGGAATAGCAAAAGCCCGAAGGCAACAGACGCGCTGCCTTCGGGCGGGATCAGAAATTAGCTGCCGCTTTTGATTTTCTGGCGGCGCACTTCGATGATGGTCTCGTAGTAGTCGTGGGTGATCGGAACGAAGCCCGAAGTGTCACCAGCCGCAACGCCGTAGGCGCAATCGGGGTCCTTCGCGTGCAGATCGGCGACCAGAGCGGTCATCTTCTCTTTTACGTCCTCGGGCAGAGCGTTGCGGACAACGACGGGGCCTTCGGGGATCGGCTTCGACATCCAGATTTGAACCAGATCGTTCATGTCGACCAGACCGGCGTCCACAGCTTTGCGCAGCGCGCCCGAGTTGTAGCCGTCTTCCCAGTTGCCCTGACCGTCAGCCCAGGTCACACCTGCGTCGATGTCACCATTTGCAACGGCAACGATGGTCTGCTCGTGACCACCGGTGAAGCGAACCTCGCCAAAGTAGTCGCCGGACTCCATCGAGTGACCGGTTTCCTGGGGGATCTCAACCGAAGGGATCAGGTAGCCCGAGGTCGAGTTCGGATCGCCGAAGCCAAAGGTTTTGCCTTTGACGTCCTCGAGAGAGGTGATGCCGCTGTCAGCGCGGGCAAAGCCGATCGAGTGGTAGGTGTAGGAACCATCAAGGTTCGCTTTGACCAGAACGGGGGTCACTGCGTTTTCGTCGGTCAGGTACACTTTGGCGTAGCCCGAAGCACCCAGCCAAGCCATGTCGATGGTGCCACCCAGCAGACCCTGAAGAACGCCGTCATAGTCGGCAGGGGCGAACAGCTTGACGGGCACACCCAGTGCCTCTTCGGTGTAGTTCTGCAGGCACGAGAACGAGTTCATGCGGTCCTGAGCGTTTTCGCCGCCAAGGATGCCGATGTTGAATTCTTTGATTTCGCCGTGGCTTTCGGCTTGAACAGCACCGGCCAGAACGGTCGACGCCAGTGCGATCGCGATCATCTTTTTCATGGTAGTCTCCCAAGATGGTCTTGTAAAAAATGGCTCGAACCAGAGGGGCCGTGCCGTTGGTACTCAGTGCCCCAAGAGGGTTTCTGCGTAGACAGTGTCGCGCCCAAGGGCTGCGATATCGGTCGAGGTTGCCCCTTCCGAAAAGGTCTCGTCGGCGCCGTAGATGTCCCGCGCGACCCCTTGGGTCAGCTGCTCGGGGGTGCCGTCGAATACGATGCGCCCGTCGCGCATTCCGATCACGCGATCACAGTAGCGCCGCGCCGTATCGAGAGTGTGCAGGTTGGCAATCACCATGCGACCATCCTCGATGTTGATCTTTTTGAGGGTGTCCATGACGATCTGCGCATTCATAGGATCAAGCGAAGCGATAGGCTCGTCCGCGAGGATGATCTTGGGGTCCTGCATCAAGGCGCGGGCAATCGCCACGCGCTGCTGCTGGCCACCGGACAGGGCTTCGGCGCGTTTGGCGGCTTGTTCCTGAATGCCAAGACGATCCAGAATTTCCAGTGCGCGGGTGATATCCTGATCACACCACATGTTCAGAAGGGTGCGCATAACAGAGCGCCGTCCCAAGAGGCCATGCAGCACGTTCGACGCCACATCCATGCGTGGGACCAGATTGAATTGCTGAAAGACCATGGCGCATTGGCTCTGCCAGTCACGCTTGTCCTTGCCGCTCAGGGCCAGAACGTCGACGCCATCTACCAACAATTGGCCCGAAGTTGCATCGGTCAAGCGGTTCATCATCCGCAAGAACGTCGACTTGCCCGCACCGGAGCGCCCGATGATGCCGATGAACTTTGCCCCTTCGGAGGTAAAGCTGACATTGTCAACGGCGGCCTTGGTGCCGAAACGCTTGGTGACGGATTGAACTTCCAGCTTCATGTCATCCCCTTATCATTGGGGCGTTCGATAATGCCGTTCTATGTCTGTTCAGAAACAGAACTATGAAAATTTCATTACGTATCTCTGTGCTGCGCAGGACGTAGGATTTACGCTTCCGGAGGTGTGAAATCCGTAAGTGTCGATTTCAACCACTCACAGAACCTGCGAACTTTCCGCCGGTTCAGGTGTGTATGGGGGCAGACCATCCACAAAGAGCGCTGGTGTACGGGCACAGCCCCACGAACTGCCGGAACCAAGCGCCCGCTCGCGATCTCGGCCGAGGCGGTCAGCCGCGATTCCAGCGCCAACCCCAAGCCGTTTGCCGCAAGATCGATCGACATATGCGCGCGGTCAAAGAGCACCCGTTGAAGCTCTTGGTTGGGGGTATGCCCCTGCGCTTCGAACCAGTCGCCCCATTGCACCACGTTCTTGACCGAATGGATGAGCCGATGTTGGTCCAACTCCTCAATCGTCAGCGCGCCTTCAGCGGCATAGGAGGGGGCACACAGCACCTCCATCGGTTCGCTCGCCAGACATTCCACGTGCAGTCCGCGCCAAGGCCCCGCACCGTGGCGAATTTCCAGATCGATGTTTTCGCGCGAGAAGTCGGGCGGGTCGTTGGTTGCATCCAGCCGGAGTTCGATATCCGGATGCTGGGTCAGAAAATCGCTGAGCCGCGGTAGAACCCATTTCGTGGCAAAGGTCGGCGCGATCCGAACGTTCAACGCGGTGTAAGAATTCATTCCCCGCATGCGCTCTGTGGCGATGGTGATGCGCTCTATCTCGTCGCGAATGAGTTCGAAATATCGCTCGCCAGCTTCAGTGAGCACCGATTTGCGCCCTTTGCGGCTAAAGAGCCGCACGCCGATATGGGCTTCGATGATCTGGATTTGCTGGCTCACCGCTGAGGGTGTCACCCCAAGGCTTTCTGCAGCCTGCTGCATACTGCCGGTTCGGGCAGCTGCATGGAACGCGGTGATGGCGCGGAACGGGATGCTCATTGAGATTAGATAATCTAATGAATCATGCGTTAAAAGTCGTTTGTTCTGGTGTTTTTTATCTGCCTAAGGTTGAGGCAAGTGGTGTGCCCGGTGGAGGAGGAGGACATCGGGTGCGACGCGGCAAACGGGCAGTGATGGCCGCTCGAAATGGGATTTCTCACGACCAGACTGGTTCGGGTGCGATTTTGCGCCTCGGTGTCGTGCGACCTGTTTTCGGCCAAGTGTGCCTGGGCCGCACCGCATTCTGTCCTCCGCAGGAGAATGGAATGAACCTCTATACCAAGCTTGCCCACCGTCAAAGTCAGGGTCAGCCCATCCGCGTGGGACTGATCGGCGCGGGAAAGTTCGGCTCTATGTTTTTGTCGCAGGTCCGGCACATTCCGGGGATGCATCTGGTCGGGATCGCTGATCTGTCCGCCGAGCGGGCAAAGGCAGCTTTGATTAACACGGGCTGGGACGTCGAGGCGGCGGCGACGTCTTCGCTTGATGATGCCATGTCGTCGGGCCGCACCTGCATCACCGAGGACAGCGAAGCTCTGATCGCCTTGGGCGGGATGGAGGTCATCATCGACGCGACCGGCAGTCCTGCTGCAGGCATCCGGCACGCCTTGCTGGCTGCGGAGCATGGGTGCCACATGGTGATGGTGAACGTCGAAGCCGATGTGCTGGCGGGGGCCTATCTGGTGCAGGAATTCGACCGCGCGGGCCTCGTTTATTCCATGGCCTACGGGGATCAACCGGCTCTGGTGTGTGAACAGATCGATTGGGCGCGGACCTGCGGCTTCAAAGTCGTTGCGGCGGGAAAAGGGACCAAATACCTGCCGGAATTCACAGGCTCTACCCCTGATACGGTCTGGGACTACTACGGCCTGAGCGCCGAAGAGGCAGCGGCGGGCGGGATGAACCCCCAGATGTTCAACTCGTTTCTGGACGGCACCAAATCGGCGCTCGAGATGGCGGCGATCTCGAACGCCTCGGGACTCCTAGCGCCGCGCGACGGGTTGTTGTTCCCGCCAGTCGGAACCCATGATCTGCCTGAGGTGCTCAAACCGCGTGCCCATGGAGGTATCCTTGAAGAGGCAGGAATGGTCGAGGTCGTCTCCAGTCTAGAGCGCGATGGCCGTCAGGTGTTCGGGGATCTGCGCTGGGGCGTTTACGTGACGCTAGAGGCGAGCGACGAAGAAGGGCGCGGTGCTGAGTATGTGCGCCGGTGCTTTGGCGAATACGGCGTGACCACTGATAAATCTGGCCGCTATGCCACGCTCTACCGGCCCTCGCATCTGATCGGGCTCGAACTCGGCGTCAGTGTTGCCAGCGCGGCCCTGCGCCACGAGCCGACGGGCCGCACAAATGGCTTGGTGTCCGACGTGGTGGCAGTGGCCAAAAAGCCTTTGGTCCCCGGCGACATGCTAGATGGCGAAGGGGGATATACGGTCTGGGGCCGCATCGCCCGCGCCGAGGACTCTTTGGCGATCAAAGGTCTGCCTATCGGTCTGGCCCATGGAATGAAACTGAAACGCGCCGTCCCCGAAGGCCAGATGGTCAGTTGGGACGACGTCGAAGCGCCGGACACCCAAGCAGTGACAGTGCGCCGGAAAATGGAAGCGGCCTTTGCCAAAGAGCTTATGGCCGCTGAATGAGGTCCTTCCCCGATCGCTCTTTGTCTGGTCGGTACCACGTCACAGGCAAAGAGCGAGAGGGACATGGCCACACATCGGGCTTCGGGAGAAAGCCCAGATTAGGGAGAGAGAAAATGTCGAAATTACTAGGAACGCTTTTGTGCGGCGCGGCGCTGGCCGCCACGGCTGCCGCAGCTGAGACCACAACCCTGCGCATCCAGACCCATCAGGCCCCCGAGTCCGCCTCTGGCCGCATGGTTCAGGATTTTGTCCAAAGCGTCGAAACCATGTCTGGCGGGTCGCTCGACATCGAGATGTTCTACAGTTCCGCAGTGGTTGCCTCGGCCGAGGCGTTTTCGGCGGCAGCGAACGGTATTCTGGACTGCGATATGACCAATGGCAGCTACCAGACCGGCCTGAATCCGGCGTTCCAATTCGTCGCCGACACCATGGGGGGCTATGACACGCCGCTGCAGTATCACGCGTGGCTCAAGAACGGCGGCGGGATCGAGGCGATCAACGAACTCTACGCGCCCGAGGGGATGTATTACGTCGGCGGCTACCTTGGCGGACAGGAATCCCTGAACTCGACCCGCCCCCTGAACGGGATCGAAGACCTGAAAGGCTTCAAATTCCGCTCGCCTCCCGGGATGGAGTCCGAGATTTTTGCTGAACTCGGATCGACCCCGATCGTGATGGACTTTACCGAGATTTTCACCGCCCTCGAGACCGGTATCATCGACGGGGCCGACGCGTCGACGCTGGCAAACAACGTCGGGCTAGGCATCTATGACATCGCCAAGCACACGACCTATCCCGGCTTCCACTCTATGTCGGCGGACCATCTGGCTTGCTCAACCTCCGTCTGGGAGGCTCTGGACGAACAGCAGCAAGAGATCATCCGCAGCGCTATGGACTCGCTGGCGCTCAAGCTGATGGCGTTGACCTTGGTCGAGAATGGCGAGGCGCTGGCCAAATTGCCCGAGCAGGGCGTGACCATCTATGACTGGTCTGCCGAAGACCGCGCGACCTTCCGCGAGGCAGCGATCGGGCGTTGGGACGAGTGGGCCAAGAAAACCCCGGAGACCCAGACACTCGTAGATAGCCATAAAGCGTTCATCTCGCGCATTGGTCTTGGCGCTCAGTAAACAACAGGCGCATCCGCGAGCTTTGGCTTTCGGATGCGCTACCTGCGAGATTAATCAAAATCGGGGCGCAGGGTGACGCGGAACCCGCCGCCAAGTGGGTCAGGTCGGGAAAACCTGCCGGATATGATGATTGCCAGACACAGCAACAGACCGTACCGTTAGGTTAGTTTTATTTTGTGTTTGAGGCTGGTTCATTGGAACTCCTATTGTTTTTTGCCCTGATTTCGGGGCTTTCCGTGCAGGCATTCATGGGGTCAGACGGCGATGGGCCCGTCGACACTGCAGAGGATGACAGCTCGGACGAGGTCACTGAAGTTGATGAGACCGAAGAACTAGGCGCGACGTTCGCTGCGACCGAGGATGGCGTGACCCTCGAAATCGGCGAAGACGAAACCGGCTCGCTTGCAGTGATCTATTTCACGGATACGCAGGACGACCCCGACAACTTTGTAAAATCCGACGAAGCACGGTTCTATCTGGTGCCAGAGGGCGTGGATTGGTCCGATGCCTCGTGGGAGACGCAGATATTCGTCCCAGGTACCGAAGAAGAGCTTTATGCCTACACGCTTGAAACCTTCGAAGAGGCGATGGGGCTGCAGCTCTTGGGTGTTGTTGATCTGATGGGCGTAGAGGATGCGGAGGACCCGGCGGACCGTTTCGGTGGCATTACCGCGAACGCGCCGGTGGCGGGCTATTATCTGGAGGCCGTCACAGACGGCGACAATCTGAGCTCTTTCCTGCCGGAGGACTACATCGAAACAAAGAATGGCACCGCTGAAGTCGTCGTCACCGAGGACACAGTAGGCAGCGATGATGTGGATTGGCTAACGGCCGTTGCCTCCGGGATCTCTGTCGATGGCGCGGGCGGTGATGACACGATTGAAAGCGCGCAGGACGACGTGACGCTGATCGGCGCAGCGGGCGATGACACATTCATCGTCACAGGTGCAGACGCGACGATCTCTGGCGGGGGTGGCGATGACTCGGTGACTTTGACATCAGGCGATGTCGACTTGGGCGCGGGCGATGACACCGTCAGTTATGGCCCGTATAATAGCGGGTGGAGCGAGGAAGACGGCATTGACTCGACCGGCACGGCCTATGGCGGTGAGGGGGACGACTTCCTAAGCTCGACACCCTTCAGCAACGTGACGCTCTATGGCGGGGACGGTGCGGACCTTTTCTCGGCATATGGCGAAGGGACAGTGGCCTATGGCGAGGCAGGCGCGGACTCCCTGAACATTGAAACAGGCGCCACGGGCTTTGGCGGCCAAGGCAACGACACCCTTAGTATTCGAGCTGACGCTGTCGCCTACGGTGGCGCCGGTGACGATGTGATCAAGATGACTGAATTCTATCACAACGATGACGGTCCTGCGGTCGCTACCGGGGGCGCCGGAGCGGACTTCTACGATATCGAGGTCCGCAATGCCTTCAACGAAGACTCGGGGGAAGTCTATCTCGAGATCACAGATTTCGACGTCACCGAAGATGTACTGCAAGTGAGTAGCTACCAGACTGGCAATGGCGTCAAAGGCGTGGAGACGGTCGAAGCCACGGATGGCAGCTACACAGATGTGCTTGTGAGCTACAAAAATTATCAGGGCCTCAAAGGGGCGGTTGCAGTGATCCGGCTGCACGGCGTGACCGACTTTTCGGCGGATCAGGTTCTGGTCGCCTGATCTCTTTTCTACATAAAAAAATCCTCCCCGGTTCGCACCGGAGAGGATTGAGAGCGTATTCCGCAGGGGAATTACTTCGCGCGGCGCTCGGCCAGAAGGCCTTTCCAGATTGCCCAACACATCACCAAAAGGACGACTGTGAAGGGCAGGCCGGTCGAGATCACCATGGACTGCAGCGATTGCAGGCCACCTGCGGATAGCAAGAGGACGATCGCCACAGCACCTTCGAAGATGCACCAGAACACACGCTGAGGGACGGGCGCGTCGACTTTGCCGCCCGCGGTGATGGTGTCGATGACCAGCGACCCCGAATCCGACGAGGTCACGAAGAACACGATGACCAGCACGATCCCGATCAGGCTTGTGATCTGGGTCAGGGGCAGGGCGTCCAGCATCTTGAACAGCTTAAGCTCCAGAGGTGCTTCTTGCGCGGCGGTGTAGCCGTCCAGAATGACCTGCTGGATCGCTACGCCGCCAAAGACCGACATCCACAGAACGCAGACCAGCGAGGGGATCAGCAGAACACAGATAACGAATTCCCGCACGGTGCGGCCACGGCTGACGCGGGCGATGAACATGCCGACGAAGGGCGACCAGGAGATCCACCAAGCCCAGTAGAACGAGGTCCAGCCCTGGCTGAAGTTGACGTCTTCACGGCCAATCGGGTTCGACAGAGCGGGCAGATGCTTCAGGTATGCGGCCAGATAATCCACGAAGCCGGTCATGATTGCGATGGTCGGACCTGCGATCAGCACAAACAGCAGCAGCAGAGCCGCGAGGCCCATGTTGATTTCGGACAGAACTTTGACGCCCCCATCCAGACCACGCACAACCGAGATCAGCGCAATCGAGGTGATGATCGTAATCAGAACGACTTCGGTGGTCGAGCTAACGGGAATGCCAAACAACTCGTTCAGGCCAGCGTTCGCCTGTGTCGCGCCAAAGCCAAGCGAGGTAGCCAGACCGAACAGGGTCGCAAACACCGCCAGAATGTCGATCACATGGCCGGGCCAGCCCCAAACACGGTCCCCAAGAACGGGGTAGAACGCCGAGCGAATGGTGAGCGGCAGGCCCTTGTTATACGAGAAGAGCGCAAGAGCCAGAGCCACGACCGCGTAGATTGCCCAAGGGTGCAGTCCCCAGTGGAAAATGGTCGCGGCAAAAGCCAGTTCGATCGCGGCTTGTTCATCCCCAGCGGCCGCACCCAGCGGAGCCCAGTCCGTGCGTACGCCGCCTTCGGAGGCGGTCCCACCGATGGACGATGCAAAGTGGCTCATGGGCTCGGACACGCCATAGAACATCAGACCGATGCCCATGCCCGCCGCGAATAGCATCGCGAACCAGCCCATGTAGGTGTAGTCGGGGCGCGCATCTGCGCCGCCGAGACGTACATTGCCCACAGGCAGCACGATCAGCAGCAGACAGAACACGACAAAGATGTTGGCAGCGCCAAGGAAGAACCAGTCAAAGCCCTTGGTCACAGCGCCGAACATCCAGCTGAACACAGCACCCGCCTGATCGGGCAGAGCGAGCGCGTAAAAGACGAACGCGATGACGCAGATGCCAGAGATCAGAAAGACCGGATTGTGCACGTCGAGCCCGAACGGGCCGATCTGGGTTTCGATATTGTCCTGTCCGATTTCGTAATCGGTTTCGATAATCTGGGACGTCCCTTCTGGTTCGGGTATTCCCTGATTTTCTGATGTTTCGGCCATATAAAGGCCCCCCCTTAAGTTTTGTTTACACGTCTTTTGAGTAAAGTTTACGCGAGCGAGGTGCGAAAAGTTCCAAAATCGCCTTAGCGAATAACCATCACGGACACCTTCGCGCGGGTGGCGATGGTGCCTCCGTTCGAGGGCCATATGTAATCTGTGAGGTTGGGAATGTGGCTTGCCATGACCACCAGATCCGCTTGGGTGTCGTCGATCGCCTTGAGCAGACTGGGGTCCAGATCAGAGCTGGGATCGTGACTTGTGACCGGATGACTGCTGGTTTTCAGACCGGATGTGGTCCCCTGCGCTTCGGCAAAGGCGGCCAGTTTTTCGGCGAACTCTTGCGGCGTGTGTGCCACCGAGCCGGGCGTCGCGGCGGCGACCCCCACATAGACAATTTCGGCGCTGTAATGCCGCGCCAGATCTGCAGCGCAGCCCAAGGCGCGCTGCAGTTTTTCGGAATGTGCCAGATCGACGGGCACCATGATTTTGTTGAACACGTTTACTTCCTCCAGCTGGGTAGGGCCGGCACGATGTCGTGCAGGCTTGGGACCGCGCGGTCGCATGCGTGATGGGGACTGCTTCTACGGCGGTCATTGCGCAGAGCCGGGCCTGAATGGCGGTCTGCGTGGATCGGCGCGTCCGGGTCTTTGCCTCTTCGACGGCCTCAACTATTTATATTCGCCATAGGTTTGGGTCGGGCCAATAAAAACGACACTTCGCGGTCGCTCAGCGGTCAATCATGACACTTTCGTGAAGGTGATGTGTTCGTTGGATAGCGTTTGGCGTCACACGCGCCCGACCGTGGCACAGGCAGCGGACAGGCAAGACTTTGCTGATTTGTGTGAACATGACGCCGGTCTATGCAAAGAACATTGCCAAGCCGCAAGGGGCAGGCCACACAAGAGACAAGCGCCTTTTGGCCACTCCAAAGACAGAGCGCATTTCGCAATTCCGTACCGAGCGACAATCGTCAGAGGTCGAGCATGAACCTGAATAGACGCCAATTTGCCCTCTCCGCCGCCGCACTTGGCTTGGCGGGATGCGGGTCGAGCCAAACCTACAGCGGCGCTTCGCGGGCTGCGCCGCCCTCTGGCATGCGCCCTGTACCGAACGCCAGCTATGCAGCGTGGGTCGCGGGTTTCCGGCAAAGGGCCGAAGCACAGGGATTTTCCGCCAGCCTATTGAACAGTGCATTTCGCGGTACGGGATATCTGCCCGGTGTGGTCGAGCGGGATCGCAACCAGACCGAATTCAAAAGATCGCTCGAAGACTATCTGTCTATCGCGGTATCAGACGAGCGCGTGTCCAAAGGGCGCGCTGCCTATGCCCGACATCGGGGCACCCTGCAGGCGCTTGAACAGCGATACGGCGTCGACTCCTATATTATCGCGGCGATCTGGGGGCTCGAGAGCTTTTATGGTGAGCGCCGCGGAGATATTCCGGTGATCTCATCTACATCGACCCTCGCGTTTGACGGCCGTCGGGGCCAGTTCTTCGAAGGGCAGTTGATTGCGGCGCTCAAAATCCTGGATCGCGGACAGGTTGCGCCTCAGAATTTCACGGGCAGTTGGGCTGGGGCGATGGGGCACACGCAGTTCATACCGACGTCCTATCTGTCCTTTGCAGTCGACTTCACTGGGGATGGTCGCGCCGACATCTGGTCCGAGGATCCGACGGATGCTCTGGCGTCGACCGCTGCCTATCTGTCGCGCAACGGATGGCAACGCGGACTGTCTTGGGGGGCTGAGGCAGGGCCGGGTGCGCCTGCGGGTGCAACGATCCAACCGCAGCCGGGTGGACCTCGGTTCACCACAACCGGGAATTTCCGGGCGATCAAGCGCTACAACAATTCTGATGCCTACGCGATCGGGGTCGGGCATCTGGCCGATCGCATCGCAGGCAAGCCACCTTTGCGGGGAAGTTTTCCTCCCGACCCTTATGGCCTTACCAAAGACGACCGGATCGAGCTGCAGCGTGGTCTGACGGCCCAAGGGTTTGACGCTGGTGGGGCCGATGGTGTTTTGGGGGACAAGACCCGCGCTGCGATCAGCGCATTCCAACGCAGTCGGGGCATGCCCGTGACCGGTGAACCTTCACTCGATTTGCTTCGCGCGCTTTGACAGCGGCACTGCTGCGCATTTCGGAACAGTCTGTGCGCGGCGCTTCGCCATTGTGATCGCCGCGGCGCGGCATAGGTTCTGGACCAGAGAAAAGTTCATTGTCCGCGAGGTGTGTCATGAAGAAAATCGGTTTTCTGTCTTTTGGGCATTGGAACCCAGAAGAGGGGTCCCCGCTAAAGACAGCACAGGACACCTTGCTCCAGTCTATTGATCTGGCGGTCGCCGCAGAGGAATTGGGCGTCGATGGCGCGTATTTCCGCGTCCACCACTTTGCGCGGCAGTTGGCCTCGCCGTTTCCGCTTTTGGCGGCAGTTGGTGCGCGGACGTCCAAGATCGAGATCGGAACAGGTGTGATCGACATGCGATATGAGAACCCGCTCTATATGATCGAGGATGCCGGCGCGGCGGATTTGATTTCGGGCGGTCGTCTGCAACTCGGGATCAGTCGCGGCTCGCCAGAGCAGGTCGATGACGGGTGGCGCTACTTTGGGTATCAGCCGGTCGAGGGCGAGGATGCCTCTGACATGGCACGTCGCCATGCGGAGATTTTCCTGAAGCATCTGGATGGTGAGGGGTTTGCCCACCCCAACCCGCTGCCGATGTTCCCGAACCCGCCGGGGCTTCTGCGGCTCGAGCCGCATTCCGAGGGGTTGCGTCAGCGTATCTGGTGGGGCTCGGCCTCGAATGCGACAGCTGTTTGGGCCGCGCAAATGGGGATGCACTTGCAGTCGTCGACCCTGAAGGTTGATGAAACCGGAGAGCCGTTCCACGTGCAGCAGGCCAAGCAAATCCGCGCCTACCGCACTGCGTGGAAGGACGCAGGGCATGATTTCGAACCGCGTGTCTCTCTCAGCCGGTCGATCTTTGCGATCATGAATGACATGGATCGCACCTATTTCGGACGGAACAAAGAGTCCGACCAGATCGGCTATATCGACAATTTCCGCGGCATCTTCGGACGCGGATACGCGGACGAACCAGATCGCCTCATCGAAGCTCTGCGCGGGGACGAAGCGATTGCCGAAGCGGACACGCTGTTGTTGACGGTGCCAAACATGCTTGGGGTCGATTACAACACCCACGTGCTTGAGAGCATCCTGACCCACGTCGCGCCGGCGTTGGGGTGGCGCTGACCTGACCGGTCAGCCGCGCAGATTGGCATCCAGCAGTTGGGCCATCCCATGGATGCCTGCCATCGTCGGAACGGGCTGATCGATCAGGTTGGCCAGTTCCACCAGGCCCCCGAGGATGGGGCCCAGCTCGATTGCGCGGCCCGCCTCGACATCCTGAAGCATTGATGTCCGGATCGGCCCCAATTTGCGCGTAGCGGCCATGCGTCCATCAATATCGTCAAACCCGTCCAGCCCGATCCGAGCGCCCAAGTCTGCCATTTCCTGCATCATGGCACGAATTATCGCGCAGGTCTCCGGCAGGTCCATAAGTTGCGCAGAGTCCGCGCGGGTCAGCGCAGAGAGCGGGTTCATATTGGAATTGCCCCACAATTTGTCCCAGACGGCACGATGGAGCGCTTCGGTTTTTTCGGTGGGGATACCACCTGCGTTGAGGCAGGCGATCACCTCGGGCAAGCACGCGGCAGTTCCCCCAGCAAGGAACTTGTTGGCTTTGACCAAGTGGATGTGTCCCGGGGCCTCGACGCGGCTCGCGGCGTGGACCACATTCCCGAGGATGCGGTCCACTGGAATTAACTCCGCGAGCACGCCGTCCGGATCGACCGATTGCAAGGTGCGACCTTCAGCAGGTCCGCCAAAGCCTTGCAAAAACCAGAAGGGCAGTCCGTTCACTGCGGGCATGACGACTGTCTTGGGTCCCAAAGCGTCTTTGATCACAGGGGCTAGTGCAGGCAGGTCGTGCGCCTTGACCCCCAAGAGCAGTAGATCAGCATCGCGTAGATCGGCGGCAGAGGTGGTGGCGGTGACGGGAAAGACCTCTGTGCCCCCGTCGGATGTCAGGGTCAGGCCGATGCTCTGAAGGGCAGTCAACGTCGCCCCGCGTGCCAGAACCGTGGCCTCTGCGCCGCCTTTGATAAAGCCCGCGGTCAGCCAACCCCCGATGGCGCCCGCGCCAATCACCGAAATTTTCATGCCCATCTCCTCCGTCTCGACTTAACGCGACCTGCAACATCGCGCCATTGCACTGTCCCGCGCAGAGGGCCGGAAGAAAAGCGGAAACCCAACTAATCTGGCGCTTTAGTATTTCGAGGGCACGTAGAGGTCGCGCGGTAGGACAGATCGCTCGTAGTCCGGATTGAAGACACGCTCTGGCAGGGAAATGTCGTCGTGCTCAATTGGCCCATAGGGGAATTGGCTCAGCAGGTGATCAATGCAGTTGAGACGTGCCCGCTTCTTGTCATTGCCGGGGACGATGTACCAAGGCGCTTCGGGGATGTTCGTGCGCTCCAGCATCTCTTCTTTGGCTTTGGTGTATTGCTCCCAGCGGACGCGGCTCTGCAGGTCCATGGGGCTAAGCTTCCACTGTTTCATGGGGTCGTGGATGCGCATGAGGAAGCGCATCTGCTGCTCTTCATCCGTGATCGAGAACCAGTATTTCACCAGACGGATGCCCGACCGAACGAGCATTCGTTCGAATTCAGGCACGTCGTTAAAGAAATCCTCGACCTGCTCTTCGGAGGCAAATTCCATCACCCGCTCGACACCCGCTCGATTGTACCAAGAGCGGTCGAATAGAACGATCTCACCGCCCGCAGGCAGGTGCGGCACATAGCGCTGGAAATACCACTGGGACTTCTCGCGATCCGACGGGGCAGGCAGGGCGACAACGCGTACCACACGCGGGTTTAGGCGCTGTGTGATCCGTTTGATCACGCCGCCCTTGCCAGCAGAGTCGCGGCCTTCGAACAGAACCACGACCTTTTCGCCCGTATGTTGGACCCAGTCCTGAAGTTTGATCAGTTCTGATTGCAGACGTAGCAGCGATTGGAAATAGACCTTGCGATCAATCTGCTCTGGGTGGGCGCGATCGTAAATCCGGCGAATTTCCTGGCTCAGTACGGCATCTTCAAGCTCGATCTCGAAGTCTTCGTCCAGAGTATCCGCGAGCTCTGCCTCGAGCCAGTCGCGCGCGCCTTCGCCAAAGATGTCGTCGGTCATGGGGTATTCCAGTTCATTCGCAAAAAACACTTCCGAGTAGCACATGGTCTGTAACAACTGCGTAACAGGTGCGCTGGTGGCATCTGATTTTCAGAAGAAACCCTGAGTTCCTGATGCAATTCGACGGGCGGATTTCTGTTAGGGACGTTCAACAGGATTCTTGGAAAAGAAAGGTAATTTTCGAGCAACGAGGCGACTTGAGAAATCTGATTTACGGCTGCATGGATTATGCTGAGGTGGCCGCATTGTTTATGGATTCAAATTTGAATTTAGACGCATTCTCCGCCCTAATTTTCTTATAAATTGTTAGGGTGAAGTTGATCTGAGTTCGTGAAAATTGCTCCCGCTGGTCAATTATAGGCAGATTCTCTATTGGCTCCTTCGAAGCATCAGAGAAGACGATAGGTCATGGGGTGCGCCTATAAGAATGCGTTTCGATTGCTCACAAATGGCATCAATTTTATCACGTCAGGCACCGGGAAATAATATAGAATTTGTTTTTCCGTTGCTCTCAAAACGCTGCTTTGAACGCTCTTTTTTGCTGGCTGCAGGATTGCGGCTGGTCTCTCATATTCAAATTAACCAAAAGAACATGGCATCGAGACATCAGTATAACTTTCCCTTGAGTTGAGTAAAATCTCTGTGTTACCCGATCAGGAGTTTA
>JAUILL010000025.1 GCA_030433335.1 Alphaproteobacteria bacterium
GGGAAAAAAGGTTCAAGCTTGGCCATCTGCGTATCGCTTAACCAGTATAGATCACTCATGTCACCGCTCCGTTTTCCGAGCCGTGAATCACGCAGCACAACGGAAATCAATGCGTCCTGACCCTAAAAGGTTTGTCTTTTTATCGCGCCAAACCTTTTACTATCACTATTCCGTGCAAGACGAACCAAGGTTATTTTATTGCGTCAAATCTCCAAGAAATCCTTTTGATACGTTTGCGGTAACTATTTCCGTCACGAAAGCCCCGCAAAAAATAGTTTATTTATTCTGGAAATTTGTCATGATGGTTATTATTACATATCATCACTCACAACGAACAACTCCGAAAATAGCGGATGGGAACGACAATGGATATCGATCTGGACACGCTCGACCTCAGCGAGCTTAAAAAGCTTCAGAAAGACGTTGATAAGGCTATCAACGAATACCAGGATCGCCGCATGAGCGAAGCGCGTGCGAAATTGGAAGCCGAAGCTCGTGCTATGGGTTTCTCGCTGGCAGAACTGCTGGATGGCAAAAAGAAGCCGACCGCAGCAAAATCACCGCCCCGTTATCGTCACCCCGACGATGCGACAATTACCTGGACTGGCCGCGGCCGCAAACCTGCTTGGGTGCTAGAGCACATCGAAGCTGGCAAGCCGATGGAAGAACTGGAAATCTGAAAAAAGGCGCCTTAGGGCGCCTTTTTTAATTGGCGAATTTCCGCAGAGCCAAAGACACGACAAACAAGAGAGCCGCTGTCGTGACGATTGAGGGGCCTGCAGGCGTATCAAGCCAATACGACCCCCACAGCCCTCCAAGCACGGCCAGAGCGCCCGCTAGAACCGCTGTGAGCGCCATCCTCTCTGGGGTCGTCGAAACAGACCGAGCACTGGCTGATGGCAATAAGAGCATCGCCGAAATCAGCAGAGCCCCGACGACTTTGATTGCGATGGCGACCGTCAGGGCCAAAGCGAGCGTCAGCAGAAGTTGTTCTCGCTTCGGTGAAATCCCTGCAGCCACGGCCAATTCGGGGTTCAGTGTTGACGTCAAGAGCGACTGCCAGCGCCACAGAAGCAGCGCCACAACCCAAAACGCCCCAGTATAAATGATCACCAGATCATCTATTCCGACGGCCAGAATATCGCCGAATAAAAGGCTGGAAACATCTATTCGAAAGCCCCGCACGAAACTAATTGCGACCAACCCTATCGCGAGAGCTGAATGCGCCAAGACTCCGAGGGTTGTGTCCATTGAGTGCCCACGGGCGGCCAAAATTGAAACGATGAGTCCCATCGCTAGAGCAATCAAAAGCGTTCCGACTGTCAAAGGCATTCCGAGAAGGAATGCTATAGCAACACCCAATACAGCCGCGTGCGCCGTTGCGTCCCCAAAATAAGCCATGCGCCGCCAGACGACAAAACACCCAAGGGGCCCTGTCGCAATTGCGACACCTATTCCCGCAAAAAGAGCGCGCAAAAGAAAATCATCAATCATGGCAGCACCCTTGCTCGTCGTGTGTATGGTCGTGGTGGTGTTCGTAAATCGCCAATGCCGCTGCGTCATTTATCCCGAACAGAGCCTGATATTCAGGTTCGTTTTTCACGATGCTCGGCGTGCCTTGGCAGCAAATATGCCCATTCAGGCAAATAACGCGGTCGGATGCTCCCATAACGACGTGCAAGTCATGACTGACCAACAAAACCGCGCATCCCAAGTCTTGTCGAACCTGCTCGATCAATTGGTAGAAGGAAATAATGCCGGGGTGATCCAGTCCCTGAGTGGGCTCATCAAGGATTAGTATATCGGGCTCTGCCAAAAGCGCCCGCGCCAAGAGAACTCTCTGGAACTGGCCGCCAGATAAATCCACCATTTGCCGGCTTTCCAGCCCAGAAACGCCCGTTCGTGCCAAAGCAGCATGCGCTTGAGCGTCTGCAATTCGATGCGGAAGTGACAAGAATCGACGGACCGTCATCGGCAAAGATGTATCGATGGACAGCTTCTGCGGAATGTAGCCTATTCGCAGTCCCTTTGCTCGCTTCACCCGCCCCGCAGATGGCTTCAATACCCCCAGAAGCGCCCTAATCAGGGTCGATTTTCCGGAACCATTGGGTCCGATCACTGTGACGATTTCACCTCTCTCGATCGCGAAATCCACATCGCGCAAGACGGGCGAAACCCCGTGTGTCACCGAAAGGTTCTCTGCCGAAATCAGCATTCCTTGGCGTCTCCTGCGCAGGCGGGACATGTGCCCAAGACTTCGATATTCACACGTTCCACGGCGAAATCGTGTTGCGCAGCGGCTTGCTCTACGGCTGTTCGCACCGGATCTGAAGGCGCCTCGGCCACCGCCTCGCAAGCTTGGCAAATCAGAAAGAGTGGGCTGTGGGCTTCACCCGGATGCATGCAAGCTGCAAAGGCATTCAAACGATTGATGCGATGGGCAAGCCCATGCTCAACCAGAAACTCCAAAGCCCGATAGGCCACAGGTGGCTGGTTGCCAAAGCCATCAGCTGCAAGCCGATCCAACACCTCGTAGGCCCCCATCGCACGATGCTCGGAGACCAGAATTTCAAGGGTCCGGCGCCGGACCGGCGTCAGGCGAATACCATCGCGGCGGACCAATTCCTCAGCATGATGCAGGACATCATGCGTACAGGTATCGTGATTGTGGTCGTGGAATGCGGGCGAGTGATCGGACATTCTCGAACTACCTATTGTTATATTATATCATACTAGTATATGGGAAGCTCCGAACGACCTCAAGGAGACCCCATGCGAAACACTCTGACCCTTCTCGCGCTGCTCTGCGCTAGTACCGCGCAGGCAAATCCGCTTACTGTTGCGACAGATATTCCGCCGGTTCACTCTTTGGTTTCGACGGTGATGGGGGACCGCGGCGAAGCGGTGCTACTCATGGATCAAGGCGCGGATGCTCACGATTTCCAACTACGCCCGAGCCAAGCCCGCAGCGTCGCCAACGCCGATAGCGTCATTTGGGTTGGACCTGAGCTAACCTTCTGGCTCGACGATGCGCTGGCGTCTCTGCGCAGTGATGGCGCATCGATAGCGCTACTGGAAGTCGCAGGCACAGTGCACCGAGCTTACGGCAAAGATGACGCCGAAGGGCACGACCATGACACGCACGAAGACGAACATGATGAGCACGGCCATGACGATGAACACGGCGACGCGCACGCAGGCCACGCCCATTCCGGCGATGATCCCCACGCTTGGTTAGACCCAGTGAATGCCGAAGTTTGGGTCGCTGCAATCGCCGAGCACCTGACCGCACTCGACCCCGATGGCGCGGACCTCTACGCGCAAAACGCGGCGCGCGCCTCGATTGAACTAGAGGCTTTGGTGGCACAGACGGCCGAAATCCTCGGTCCAATGCAAGAAACGCCCGTCGTAATGTTCCATGCTGCCTACGGCCACTTCGCGGGTCGCTTTGGCCTTGATATCGCGGGCACAATTGCTTTGGGCGACGCGTCAGCGCCTAGCGCTGCCCACCTTTCCGAATTGCGCCATCACATCGAAGACGAAGGCGCAAAGTGCATCTTTGCCGAGCCCCAGCACAACGCGGCGATGGCTCAGCAAATCGCGGATGAACTGGGACTGTCGATGGGCACGCTGGACCCGATGGGATCGGAACTTGCACTGGGTGCTGACCTCTACCCCGCTTTGATCAGCCAGATGGCGACCGCAATCGCCACCTGCCAAGAGGGTTAACCGTTCGTCGCGGCCTCGTACCATTTCACGATGACCGCGCGTTCTTCTTCCTCGATATACGACAGGTTTGCAGGCGGCATGGCGTGGCTCAGGCCCGCCTGCAAGTACACGGCGCGGGCGTTGCGGATGATCTCTGCCTCGGTATCCAGCCGCACGCCTTTGGGGGCCCACAGAATGCCCTCGTAAAAGGGTTCCTCGGCATGGCACATCGAACAACGCCCCATCACAATATCATGCACGTCTTCCCAGCCTTCAGCCTGAGCAAAGTGCACCAGACCAGCCTGAACTTCTTGCTCGGCCTCGTCCGCGCGGAACGTGGGCGCGGTGGACAGCCACATGATGATGATGAACAGGATCGCCGTCACGGCCCACGTCCAATACGGCGTTCCTTTGCGGGCGTGCATCGTGTTGAAGAAGTGGCGGATCGTAACGCCCATCAGGAACACGAGGCTGGCGATCAGCCACGTATATTCGGTGCCAAAGGCCAGCGGGTAGTGGTTCGACAGCATCAGGAACACAACCGGCAGGGTCAGGTAGTTGTTGTGGGTGCTGCGCTGCTTGGCGATCTTGCCGTATTTCGCGTCGGGAATGCGGCCCGCGATCAGGTCTGCCACCACGATCCGCTGGTTCGGCATGATGATAAAGAACACGTTGCCCGACATGATGGTCGCCGTGAACGCCCCAAGATGCAGCATGGCCGCGCGGCCGGTGAAGACTTGGGTATAGAACCAAGCCATCCCCACCAGAATGACGAACAGCAGAACCATCAGGCGGTTGTTATTCTCGCCGAATTTGGTCTTGCAGATGCGGTCATAGGCCAGCCAGCCAAAGCCCAAAGAGCCCATGGAAATCAGGATCGCCTGCCACGGGGCAAGGTCCGCGATATTCGGATCGATCAGGTAGAATTCCGCGCCCAGATAGTAGACCAGCCACAGCATGGCAAAGCCGGACAGCCAAGTCGCGTAGCTCTCCCATTTGAACCAGATCAGGTCGCCGGGCATTTGATCGGGGGCCACCAAGTACTTCTGGATATGGTAAAATCCGCCCCCGTGGACCTGCCATTCCTCGCCATCCGCGCCGCTGGCCAGATTGCGATCACGGTGCAGGCCAAGGTCCAGCGCGATGAAATAGAACGACGATCCGATCCACGCGATCGCGGTGATCACATGCAGCCAGCGAACGGCAAATTCCAACCACGCGCCCATAGCGGCGAGATCATACATAGGCAAACCTCCTGTTATCGAGGTGATCATAGCCAAGGGGCTATTCCCTTGATAATCAGGAAAGTCGGTGCAGGACTTTCAAATCAAGCCTGATAATCGCAGGAAGGCCCCATGAGCTATGTGAACAACATCCGGATGTTCGTGCGTGTCTATGAATTGGGCAGCATGTCGGCGGCCGCGCGGGATCAACGGGTGTCTGCCGCCGTGGCCTCGGCCCGCATTGCCGAATTGGAAAAGCATCTGGGGGTGCGCCTGTTCAACCGGACCACGCGGGCGCTGCACGCGACCGAACACGGGCAGGTCTTCTACACCGGCGCTTGCGAGATTATCGAGGCGATCGACCGCGCCGAAGCCGCCGTGATGGAGCGCAGCCAGTCCCCCCGCGGGACGGTCTTTGTAGCAGCGCCGTTGGGGCTGGGGCGCAGGCTGATTGCGCCGCATGTGCCTGCGTTTAAACGGGAATATCCGGAGATCGATGTGCGCCTGCGCCTATCGGATCGCGTGATTGATGTCACGACCGAGGGGTTGGATCTAGCCTTTCACATCGGCCCCCTTGCGGACAGCGACCTGAAGGTCCGCGTGATCGCCGACATCCCCCGCCTGCTGTGCGCCGCACCGTCCTATATCGCCGAACGCGGGATGCCAGAGGACGGCAAAGCCCTCGTCGAGGATCGACACGACTGCCTGAACCTGCGCTTTCCGGGGGCCAAGGAATTCCAATGGACCCTGCAAACCGAAAAGGGTCCGCGCCGTTTCGAGGTCACAGGCACGCTGGAGTCCGACGACGGGGATGTGCTGACGAATTGGGCACTTGATGGCTGCGGGATCATCATGAAGCCGGTTTACGAGGTCGCCGAGCACCTGAACAGCGGCGCGCTGGTGCCTGTGGCCGAACGCACGCCGCCCATGGCGACTCAGCTGGCGTGCCTGTCCCCCAGCCGCCGCTTCCGCGATCCCAAGGTGCAGCTTTTCCGCGATTTCATGGTCGCCCGCTGCAAAGAGGCGCTCGACACTCAGCTGCCGCGATAGGTCGACATCCCGAAAGGCGAGATAAGCAGCGGCACGTGATAGTGCGACTCCGCATCGCTGATGCCAAAGCGGATCGGCACAACGTCCAGAAAACGCGGCTCTTCTTGCGGCACACCGCTAGCGTCCAGATAGGCGCCCGCCTGAAACACCAATTCATAGACGCCAACCGCAAACTCTCCCGCAGGCAGGATCGGCCCGTCGGTGCGGCCGTCGTCATTTGTCACTTTGGTCGCCAGATGCACCCGCGCCTCGCCCTCGATCCGATAGAGGTCAATGGTCAGACCCTGCGCCGGAACGCCCTTTGCCGTGTCCAGAACGTGGGTGGTCAGATATCCGTCAGCCATGGTTTGCTCCTTTTGCTGGCAGTGATCCTAGGGCGTTGCCGCGAACATGGGCACTCTTCGCATAGCTACCCGCCGTAAAAACTGTTTCAAATAATTTTTGATAATCAGTTGCCCATCGGCTGTCATACTGCTGTCGCAAAGAAAGGACTTCCCCAAAGATGACCCGCTACGCTCGTAATATGATCGGATACGGCCCCGATGCTCCAGACCCGCAATGGCCGGGGGACGCAAAAATCGCCGTGCAGTTCGTCCTGAACTACGAAGAAGGCGGCGAAAACTGCGTGTTGCACGGGGATCAGGCATCCGAGGCGTTCCTGTCCGACATCGCGGGCGCCGCCATGTGGCAGGGCAAGCGCCACTGGAACATGGAGTCGATCTACGAATACGGCGCACGGGCTGGCTTCTGGCGCCTGCACCGCCTGTTCACCAGCGCGGCCATCCCCGTGACGATCTACGGCGTGGCGACCGCTTTGGCGCGCAGCCCCGAACAGGTCGAGGCGATGAAGGATGCAGGCTGGGAAATCGCAAGCCACGGCCTGAAATGGGTCGAACACAAGGACATGCCCGAGGACGAAGAGCGCGCCGCCATCGCCGAGGCCATCCGCCTGCACACCGAAGTGGTCGGCGAGCGCCCCCTTGGCTGGTACACCGGCCGGTGCAGTGAAAACACCGTGCGTCTGGTCGCCGAAGAGGGCGGGTTCGCCTATGTCAGCGACACCTATGACGACGACTTGCCCTACTGGCTCGAGGTCGGGGATCGCGACCAACTGGTCATCCCCTACACTTTGGAAGCCAACGACATGCGCTTCGCCACCGCGCCGGGCTACATCACGGGCGAGCAGTTCTATCAGTACCTGAAGGACGCGTTCGACACTCTGTACGCCGAAGGGTCGAACGGCCGCCCCGCAATGATGTCGATCGGCCTGCACTGCCGCCTGATCGGCCGTCCGGGCAAAATGGCGGGCCTGAAGCGGTTCATCGACTATGTCCGCATGCACAAAGACGTCTGGACCCCGACCCGTCTGGAAATCGCAGAGCATTGGGCGAAAACCCATCCCCAAACCCGCAAACCGCGCCCCAGCCAGATGGACCGCGACACCTTTGTCAGCACCTTCGGCAGCATCTTCGAGCATTCCCCGTGGATTGCCGAACGTGCCTATGATCTGGAACTGGGCCCCGCCCATGACCGTGCCGCTGGGGTCCACAGTGCCCTCGCGCGCATGTTCCGCAGCGCCAGCTATGACGAACGTCTTGGAGTGCTGCGCGCCCACCCCGATCTGGCGGGAAAACTGGCCGCGGCCAAGCGCCTGACCGCCGAAAGCACCGCCGAACAGTCCAGCGCGGGCCTCGACGCCCTGACGGATGCCGAGCGCACCCAGTTCACCGAACTGAACACCGCCTACACCGATAAACACGGCTTCCCGTTCATCATCGCCGTCCGCGACCATGACAAAGCCTCGATCCTATCCGCGTTCCAGCGCCGGATCGCCAACGACACCACAACCGAATTCACCGAGGCCTGCAAACAGGTCGAACGCATCGCCCGCCTGCGCCTCGAGGACCTGCTATGACCCAATACGCCTTCCCCCCCGGTGGCCTGCCCGAACAAGACGAAGACCCCGTCGGCACCGCCATCTTCACCACCGCCTACGCGGTTCTCCCAGCCTGCACCCACCGCGATATTGTCACCAGCCTGCTGCCCGACTGGACGGACACCCGCGTCTGGATTCTGGCCCGCCCCCTCTCGGGCTTTGCCGAAACCTTCGCCCAGTATGCGGTCGAGGTCGCCCCGAATGGTGGCTCCACCCGCCCCGAGCCGAACCCAGACGCCCAAGCCGTTCTCTTTGTCGCCAGCGGCACCATGACCCTGACGCTGGATGGCCAGACCCACACCCTGACGGCGGGCGGCTATGCCTACATCCCACCCCACAGCGCCTGGACCGTCCACAACCCCGGCGACGAGCCGCTGCAATTCCACTGGATCCGCAAGAAATACCAGAGCGTCCCCGGCCTCTCGCGTCCCGACGCCTTCATCACCAGCGATCTGGAACGCACGCCGACCCCAATGCCCAACACGGACAAATGGGCCACCACGCGCTTTGCCGATCCCGATGACATCCGTCACGACATGCACGTCAACATTGTGACCTTCCAACCTGGCGGCCGCATTCCCTTTGCCGAAACCCACATCATGGAACACGGCCTCTACGTGCTCGAGGGCGCAGCAGACTACCTGCTGAACGACCAATGGGTCCGCGTCGGCCCCGGCGATTTCATGTGGCTCCGCGCCTTCTGCCCCCAAGCCTGCATCGCGCGCGGCCACACGCCATTCCGCTACCTGCTCTACAAGGACGTGAACCGCCATCCGGACCTCACGCTCTGATGTTTCTTTTTTGCCAAAAATACTCTCGGGGGGAGGCGCCCATGCGCCGAGGGGCAGACAGCCCCCCTCCCCGCTCAAAGGCCCCACGATGACTGAAATCACCGCGCTCCCCCTCACCGCCGAAGCTTTCGCCCCGTTCGGAGACGTCCTGACTACCGCGGGCGACCCCGACAAGATCATCAACGCAGGCTTCTGCGGCCGCTACCACGACCGCGCCACCATGGATTTCGGCCCCGAAGGCCGCGCGGGCATTAGCTTGTTCAATGCTGTGCCGCGGGAGATGCCCTACACCTGCGACCTGATCGAACGGCATCCCGAAGGCTCGCAGGCCTTCATCCCGATGCACGAAAACGAATGGCTGATCATCGTAGCCGAAGGGCGCGACGCGACCCCGGGCCCGATCCACGCGTTCATCGTGCCGCCCCACACCACCGTAAACCTGCACCGCGGCACGTGGCACGGGGTGCTCACCCCATTGCACGCGCCCGGCCTATTCGCCGTGGTCGACCGCATCGGCACCACGGTGAACCTAGAAGAATTCGGGTTGGAGGAACCCGTCATCGTCCATCGCGCCTAGGCGCGGCGAACCAAAAACACAGAGCCACAAATGGCCGCCACCACGCCCCATCAGGAAGGGACCTGACAAATGTCTGACGCATCCATCGGCACGCCAGCCGAACTCAGAGACCCGAATTACACGCCGCCACTCGCCAAGGCCATTCCGCTGGGAATCCAGCACGTTCTGGCGATGTTTGTCTCGAACGTGACCCCCGCGATCATCGTTGCGGGCGCTGCGGGCTTCGGCTTTGGCTCGAACTCGCCCGACTTCCCGCAGATGATCTACATGATCCAGATGTCGATGTTCTTTGCTGGCATCGCGACCCTGTTCCAAAGCATCGGCATAGGCCCCGTGGGCGCCAAGCTGCCCATCGTGCAGGGCACCAGCTTTGCCTTTATCCCGATCATGATTCCGCTCGTCGCGGGCAAAGGCGTGGATGCCATGGCGGTCCTGATGGGCGGCGTGTTCCTTGGCGGTCTCTTTCATTTCGTCCTGGGCTTCTTCATTGGAAAAATCCGCTTTGCCCTGCCGCCGCTCGTAACTGGCCTTGTGGTAACCATGATCGGTCTGGCGCTGGTCAAGGTTGGCATCCAGTACGCAGCAGGCGGTGTACCCGCGATTGGCACCCCTGAATACGGCAGCGGTCAGAACTGGCTGGTCGCTGGCACCGTGATCATCGTGACGCTGGCGCTGAAGTTCTTTACCCGCGGGATGCTGTCCGTTTCTGCGGTTCTGGTTGGTCTGCTGGCAGGCTATGTGTTGGCCTTCCTTCTGGGTATGGTCAACTTCGGCAATGTCGGCAGCGCAGCCACCTTGGCGATGCCCAACCCGCTGCACTTCGGCCTCGAGTTCACCTTTGCCGGTGTCGTTGGTTTCTGCCTGATGGCTTTTGTCTCTGCGGTTGAGACCGTGGGCGACGTGTCCGGCATCACCAAAGGCGGCGCTGGCCGCGAAGCGACCGACAAAGAGATCCAAGGCGCGACCTTTGCAGACGGCCTTGGCACAGCGGTCTCGGGCCTGTTCGGCGCACTGCCCAACACCTCGTTCAGCCAGAACGTCGGTCTGATTGCCATGACCGGCGTCATGAGCCGCCACGTGGTCACCATCGGCGCGATCTTCCTGATCATCTGCGGAATGATGCCCAAAGTCGGCGCGATCATCTCGACCTGCCCGATCGAAGTCCTTGGCGGCGGCGTCATCGTCATGTTCGGCATGGTCGTCGCAGCCGGTGTTTCGATGCTGTCTGACGTGGACTGGAACCGACGCAACATGGTGATCTTTGCGATTGCCCTGAGCCTTGGCCTTGGTCTGCAGCTAGAGCCCGACGCGTTGCAGTACCTACCCCAGTCGATCAAGGTGCTGGCAACCAGCGGCATCCTGCCCGCAGCTCTGATCGCGATCGTGCTGAACCTCGTTCTGCCCGAAGAACTGGCCGCCGAATCGACCGAGGAAATCTCGGGTGGCATGGAGGGTCATCACTAAGGCAATCCATGACCTTGCGTCATGATTTAGGGGCGTTGCCTGGGATGGCAGCGCCCTCTTTCGTCTATGGATACACGTCAAAGTGTATAGGTCTAAGGGTAAAGACGCATTCGCGGCTTGTGTTATTCACGAAATTGAATATTTAGAAGTGACAGTTTTTCGGAGGAGTGCCCCATGGATCTGCGTCAGATCGACAAGACCGTTTCAGTCAGCCCACAGATTGAGGCCGCCGATCTGGCCGCAATCAAAGCCGCCGGTTTCCGCGCCATCATCTGCAACCGTCCCGACGGCGAAGGGGCAGACCAGCCCACGTTCGAAGAGATCGAACGCGCTGCCAAAGAAGCGGGCCTGCAGGCCTGCTACATGCCCGTGACCTCTGGCATGGTGACCGACGAAGACGCCGCCAAGTTCGGCGAAGCGCTGGTTGAACTGCCCGGTCCCGTACTGGCCTACTGCCGCACTGGCACCCGCTCGGCCACCCTGTGGTCGCTGTCGCAAGCCGACAAGAAATCGTCTTCGGACATTCTGGCAGCCACCAAAGGCGCAGGCTACGACATGGCCGGCGTGGTCCGCCGCATCGTGAACGGCGGCAAGACCCCCACCAGCGAAGGCGACGCGAAGTTCGACGTCGTGATCGTGGGTGCTGGCGCGGCAGGTATCTCGGTTGCTTCGAGCCTACGTGCCCGTCAGCCCAACCTTGATATCGCGCTGATCGACCCTGCGGATATCCACTACTACCAGCCCGGCTGGACGATGGTCGGCGGCGGCATTTTTGACCCCGAAACCACCGCAAAAACTATGGGCTCGCTGATCCCCCATGGCGTCCATTGGATCAAGCAGGCCGTTGCAGCCTTTGAACCCCAGAACAACGCCGTCGTGCTGGATGGCTGCCGCGTCGTGAAATACGACCGCCTGATCGTCTGCCCCGGTCTGAAGCTGAACTGGAACGCGATCCCCGGTCTAGTCGACACGCTGGGCCGCAATGGCGTGACCTCGAACTACCGTTACGATCTGGCCCCCTACACCTACGAGTTGGTGAAGGGCATGAAGGGCGGCCGCGCTGTCTTTACCCAGCCCCCGATGCCGATCAAATGCGCCGGAGCGCCGCAAAAGGCGATGTACCTGTCCGGCGACAACTGGCTGCGCGCTGGCGTTCTGAAGAACATCGACATCCAGTTCATGAACGCTGGCGGCGTGCTGTTCGGCGTCAAAGATTACGTCCCAGCGCTCGAAGAATACGTGAAACGTTACGACGCGACCCTGAACTTCTTCCACAACCTCGTGTCGATCGACGGCGACGCCAAGACCGCGACCTTCAAGGTCTCGAAGCCCGACACAGAGCCGACCGAAGTCACCACCGAGTTCGACATGATCCACGTGGTGCCGCCCCAATGCGCGCCCGACTTCATCCGCGTGTCCCCTCTGGCCGATGCCGCTGGCTGGGTCGACGTGGACCAAGCTACCCTGCGCCACAAGACCTATGAAAACGTCTGGTCGCTCGGGGACGTGATGAACGCCCCCAACGCGAAAACCGCTGCGGCAGCCCGCATTCAGGCGCCCATCGTCGCTGAAAACGTCCATGCGGACATCGAAGGCAAGTCGCCCCGCGCGGTCTACAACGGCTACGGCTCCTGCCCGCTGACCGTCGAACGCGGCAAGATCGTTCTGGCCGAGTTCGGCTACGGCGGCACCCTTCTGCCCAGCTTCCCCAAGTGGGTTCTGGACGGCACCAAGCCGACCCGTCTGGCTTGGTTGCTCAAAGAGCAGATCCTTCCCCCCGTTTACTGGAAAGCCATGCTGCGCGGTAAAGAGTGGATGGCGACCCCTGAAAAAGTCAGCGCGAGCTGATCCCCTACCGGGCGGCCGCATCAAATGAGGCCCGCCCCTTCCTACCTTCCCGAGAGGCCAAGTTATGGCACGACGCACCACCTCGCTTAAACGCTACTTCCCGATCTTTGACTGGCTGACCAGCTATAACAAAGAAACCCTGACCAGCGACCTTGTGGCCGCCGTAATCGTTACCATCATGCTGATCCCCCAGTCGCTGGCCTATGCGCTACTGGCGGGTCTGCCGGCCGAGGTGGGCCTCTACGCCTCGATCGCGCCTCTGGTGATCTATGCCGTGTTCGGCACCTCTCGCGCTTTGGCGGTGGGCCCCGTGGCTGTCGCCTCTCTGATGACGGCTGCAGCTGCGGGTCAGTTGGCTGCGAACGGCACTCCTGAATACTACACAGCTGCGATCCTTCTGGCGTTTCTATCCGGTCTGATGCTGACCGTAATGGGCCTGCTGCGTCTGGGCTTTCTGGCGAACTTCCTCTCGCACCCCGTGATTTCGGGCTTCATCACCGCATCCGGCGTGATCATTGCGGCCAGTCAGGTGCGCCACATCCTCGGGATCAAAGGCGGCGGCGACAACCTGATCGAAATCGTCCACGGCACCTTTGAGAACATCGGCCAAGCGAACCTGCCCACGATCATCATCGGCGTGGCGACCACAGCCTTCCTGTTCTGGGTCCGCGGCAACCTGAAGCCTCTGCTGGCCAAGATCGGCCTGACAGGCCAACTCGGTGCGGCGCTTGCCCGAACTGGCCCCGTGGCTGCTGTTGTGGCGACCACACTTGTCACTTACGGCCTGTCGCTGGACCAAGCGGGCGTCAAAGTCGTGGGCGACATCCCCACCGGCCTGCCCGGCCTTGCCGTTCCCAGCTTTGACCTTGGCCTCTGGAGCCAGATCGCCATCCCAGCTCTGCTCATTTCGATCGTCGGTTATGTGGAAACCATCTCGGTCGCGCAAACTCTGGCCGCGAAACGCCGCCAGCGCATTGACCCAGACCAAGAGCTCATCGGCCTTGGCACCGCAAACCTTGGTTCGGCCCTGTCGGGCGGCTTCCCCGTCACCGGTGGTTTCTCGCGCTCGGTCGTGAACTTTGACGCTGGCGCGCAGACCCCCGCCGCTGGTGCCTTCACCGCAGTCGGCATTGGCCTTGCGACCCTGTTCCTGACGCCGGCCCTGTTCTTCCTGCCCAAAGCAACGCTGGCCGCGACCATCATCGTTGCCGTCCTTAGCCTCGTGGACTTCTCGATCTTGAAAAAGACTTGGGCCTATTCCCGCGTCGATTTCGCCGCCGTCTTCGTCACCATCGCAGTCACGCTGGCATTTGGCGTCGAAAAGGGCGTCTCGGCAGGCGTGCTGCTGTCCATCGGCCTCTTCCTTTACAAAACCTCGCGTCCGCATATCGCAGAGGTCGGCCTCGTTCCCGGCACCCAGCACTTCCGCAACATCCGTCGCCACGACGTGAAAACGCACCCCAGCTTGCTGACCATCCGCATCGACGAAAGCCTGTACTTCGCGAACGCCCGCTACCTCGAAGACTACGTCATCGACCGCGTCGTCTGCGATCAGCCGATCAAGAACGTGGTTTTGATGTGCAGCGCTGTGAACGAGATCGACATGAGCGCCCTCGAAAGCCTCGAGACGATCAACACCCGCCTGTCGGAAATGGGCATCAACCTGCACCTGTCCGAGGTCAAAGGCCCCGTCATGGACCGACTGCAGCGCAGCCACTTCCTGCACGAGCTGACCGGCAAGGTCTTCCTCGCACAATACGACGCGGTGGTAGAACTCTGGCCCGAAGCTTCGCGCCCCGCTGTCGCCTAAAAACATTGACCCGCGCGCCCCTTTTCCGCTAGGCGCGCGGGCATGACCTCATCCGCAAAAAACACCCCATGGCACGGCGCCCTGATCGAAGGCGCAACCGCCACCCTCTGGACCTTTGACGCTGGCCGCACGACAGGGCCAGCGCAGACAGAGACCCTCCCCGACAACACAATCATCGCAGGCAACAGCAGCTACACCATAGCTGTGCCCTGCCCCGTGACACCCGATGCGCTGCCCTCAAACGGCTCGCAACGCGTCCTGCCCACAGCGACCCAAGCCTCCCCGCGCGACCGCCTGACATGGGCCCGCGTGGCCGCCATCGGTTTCCAGAGTTTGAACCCCGAATGGGACGGCATTCTCTGCTTGCCGGGCCACGACACCACCTACTGGGTCCATCTGTCTGCCAAAGAGATCGTCAGTTTCCAAGGTTGCGCAACTCCGCAACTCGCCCGCACCTTGAATGCAGGCACAACGGCCGACACCGAGGCGGCAGAGCAGACCATGTCCCGCCCCGCGAACCTTGCCGCGCAAATCCACACGGCACAGGTCAGCCAGAACGCAAACGCTCTGCTCGGTCATCTGTTGGGTGCTGAAATCGCTGCGACCCGCCCCTACTGGCTGGGTCAAGAAGTCGCTCTGATCGGCTTAACCCCGCTCACCGACGCCTATGCCATCATACTGAACGCGCAGCACGTTCCCCTGATCCGCGCGGATGGCGCGAAAATGGTGGAAAAGGGCTTCCAGATCCTGAACGCCCTCTGATCTTCATCTTGGCGAAAATACCCCCGCCGGAGGCGGAACCGCCGCCTCCTCACGTGCTACCGGATCAGCTTTCGCTGACTTTGTCCGCAAAGTCTTTGTGCACGTATTTTGCATCGCAATAACCGCACTCGACGTAGCCTTTGGTTTCATCGACCTGCAGCCACACGCGCGGATGGCCCAGAGCGCCCTCGCCGCCATCACAGGCAACGCGATAGGAATCTACGATCTTGGTTTCCGGTGCTTTGGTGGTCATATCTGTCCTCACAGTTGTCGCAGGGCGCTATGCGCGTTAGGTGCGATACTATCGGCACATTGGCAAGGGGCAAGAGCGGTGAGCAACGCGATCGAAATCGAAGGGCTTCGGAAAACCTACAGCGGCAGCGGAAAATCCGCTCCGAAAGAGGCTCTGAAGGGGATCGACCTGTCCATTCCGCGCGGGTCGGTGTTCGGCCTGTTGGGCCCAAATGGCGCGGGCAAATCGACGCTTATCAATATTCTCGCGGGCCTCGTGGTGAAAACCGAAGGGGCCGTGCGCATCTGGGGTTGGGATCAGGACAAGAACCCGCGCCAATCCCGCGCCTCGATCGGGATCATGCCGCAGGAGCTGAACCTAGATCCGTTCTTTACCCCGCGAGGATCTCTCGAGGTTCAGGCAGGCCTTTATGGAGTCCCCCGCAGCCAGCGCCGCAGCGATGAAATCCTGAAGTTCGTTGGCCTTGAGGACAAGGCCGAGGCCTATGCCCGCACCCTGTCCGGCGGTATGCGCCGTCGCCTGCTGCTGGGCAAAGCCTTGGTCCATCGGCCCCATATTCTGGTGTTGGACGAACCCACAGCGGGCGTCGACATTCAGCTGCGCCAGATGCTGTGGAACAATGTCCGCAAGCTCAATCAGGAAGAAGGCATGACCATCATCCTGACCACCCACTATTTGGAAGAGGCCGAGGAGATGTGTGATGAGATCGCCATCATAAACGAAGGCTCTCTGGTCGCCCGCGATACGACTGCCAATCTGCTGGGGCGTCTGGATGCCAAAGCGATGGTGATCCAGCCCGAGACCACTCCTGACCGCCTGCCCGAAGGCGAGGGTCTGGACGTGTCGACCCGCCACGACGGTGCGCTGGTCATCCGCTACCACAGCAAGCAGATCACCGCAGACCGTGTGCTGCACGCCGTTCATGACGCAGGGATCGTGATTCGCGATGTAAAGACCGAGCAGGCGGATCTCGAAGACGTCTTCCTGAAACTGACCCACCACGCCTGAGCGTCAGGAATAGATGCCTGACCAGATATCGGTGATCGCCTCCTGATCACCGGACAGAATGGGCTGCAAGAACTCTCCGACGGCGCCAATCGCGCCGTCCATGACCTCTCCGCCGACCTTACCCGCGAAGCGCCCCGCGAGATCGGACAGGGCCCGCTTCATCAGCCCGCGGAAGGATGGGTCGTCCAGCTTGCCCGCGCGATAGAGCCCGCGTTTGACCTCGGCCTGCTGATCTGCGGTCATGAATTCTTCGAGGACGCTCGCCAGGCCCGACACAGGCAGCCGCACCAGACTAGGGTTAAAGCTGGCGTCGGTGACGACACGGGCGCGGCGACAGATTTCACGCAGATGCGCCTGCACGACAGGGTTCTCGACCTCCAGAACGAACCAATTGGCATCGCGGAAGTAGCTGTCGTTCATGATCACTGATCGCACCTGATCATCCAACTGCCCCGCCTGAGCCTGCCGAATCTCCAGATCAAACATCAAATTGCGTGCTTTGGAGCGACTGACCCGCAGGTCGGCCATCACCTGATAGAGCGCCGCCTCACTCCGGATCAGCCCCGCGTCCCGCAATGTCCGGAAGACCAGCAGGTCCACCTCCCGCTTGGGCAGAACACCGAACGCGGGAGCGGTGTAGTCTGATAGCAGGCGCCCAAGCAGAGCCTCCAACTCTGGCTTTTCCAACTTCTGTAGCGCGCCCGCGATATCCATAGAAAAAGGCCCTCCGTTTCCAGAGAGCCTTTGGCAAATCGCGTGAATGGTCGGTGAACCGACCGCGCGTTACTCGGCCTTGGCCAGCATGCGACCCAGATTACGGCCACCCAGAATGTGGAAATGCAGATGAGGCACTTCTTGGATCGCGTTCTCGCCCGCGTTGGCGATGGTACGGAAGCCGCCATCCTTGACACCGACCATCTCGCAGACCTTGCCAAAGGTGCGGTTGAAATCGAGGATCTCTGCATCCGACGCCTCCTGACAGAAGTGGTCGTAGCAGACATAGGGGCCCTTGGGGATCACCAGCACGTGGATCGGCGCCTGAGGGTAAATGTCGTGGAACGCCAGCGTATGCTCGGTCTCCAGAACGGTTTTGTTCGGGATCTCGCCGCGCAGGATTTTCGCGAAAATGTTCTGGTCGTCGTAGGTATAGGACATCGGCAGCCTCAGTCAGAGAACAGATAATGGATTTGCATAATCTCTAGCGCTGTATCGCGTTCAACCTCAAGGAAACGCGCCAAGGCTTCGGCATTTTCCTCGGGGCTGGCTTCTTCGCTGATGCGCTCGTAGTTCTCGTATTCTTTGTCTCGGATCCGGTCGAGTTCGTGGTGCAGGTCGTTCCTCAGTGTCGGGACCAGACGCTCTAGCTGTTCGTCTGTCGTATGATCGCCCGCCAAGCCGGTGCGTTTCGCGTGACCGGCTAAATATTCATCACTAAACGAGCAGTCGATTTCGAGCACACGCGTCGTGGAGCGGTCCGACATAAAGTCCTGCAAGAGATCGAGGTTCGACGGGTCCATGCAGAGAATCATCTTGTCGGTCTCGTAGACCTCGTAGAGCATCCGAACCAGCACGCGGCGGTGGCGAGCGCGCTTGTCCAGACTGCTCTGGATGCCACCAAGATCGGGCAGCGGTGTGCCCTCTTCTTCGAACAGGTACTCGACGCCCGCGATGTCCACGCGCTGTTTGATTTGGTCGAGCAGACGCTTGGCCACGTGCCACTTCTTGCAGACCATAATCAGCAGTTCGCGGTGGCGTCCAAGGGTGGCCTCAGCCTCCCAGAAACGGGGGGCGAAACGGCGCCCGACACGGCCACGACCTGCAAGAAATTTGTACAAGTTGCGCCCCTCATCCGAGATGCGGAATTCCACATCCTCGGTCGCCCACAGCTCACCCAAGCGGGCACGCAACTCTTTGGCTTCGGGACTGATTTTGCGGGCAAACAGGAAGTTCTGCGCCAGCAGCATATCGTAGTGGTCGTTGTAGAAGTTCACCGGCATCCCGTAGTCGTTGAACATCAGGAAGGTCAGCGTGCGGGTTTCGATTTCCTTGGCGGGCACAAGGTGACGCACCAGCGTCTGAAAGAAGGTTTCGTCCGGAATCCAAGTGGTCCGGAAGAACCGCATGACATCCTTGCGCTGCTTGGTGAAATCGATGATCGCCTCGACCGTTTCACGGCGCAGACACCACCATTGGCTACCAATCTGCACATCGATATCGTGCGGAATGTCTCGGGTCATGCCAAGACGCTGCTGCCACTCGAGGCTTTTGTAAAACAGCCACTTATTGTTTCGCTCGTTGAACCAGTGGCGGTAGATCAGGCGCTCTGCCTTGATGCCCGTTTTGATCCAGTCGCTGGAAAAGAAATCGAAACTCTCGATAAAGTCACACTCGTTTGCATCCAGAAACTCGTGGGCGTATTCGGCGGTTTTGACTGACATACAGTCACCGGACAGCATGTAAAAATGGGTTGCACGTGGGAAGGCCTCTGTCGCGGCTTCGACCGCATACAAAGATGCCTCCACAAGGCTCCATTCCCCCCACCCGCATTTGATGCGTTTTTTGGCAAAAGCGACGTTCGGGTTCGGCCCCAAAGCCTCTTTGATCATGGCGAAATGTTCGGGTTTCGCCCGTGCGTCAAAGTGGATCGAGATGTAGTCACCTACCGCGGTCAGCCGCTCTGCCTGATCAATAATCGCTTTGGGGTCTTTGTGGCAGAGAAGAATAAATGCAATGCGCGACATGTGCTCCACAATCCAGTAAAACGCGTCCATACCTTGTTAGGCGAGATGCGGAATTGAATAAACCGCAATTCTTTGCTTTGTATTAGTAATATTGAGCGCAAAGTGCGTTTCGGAGGATTGTGTATGGGATTTCCAGGGACCTGGATGACCGAGAGCGAGAGCGTCGTTTACCGCGTCGTTCCCAAGTGTGCTTGCTCGACCATCGGGCAGATCATGTTCTATTCTGACCATGGTCGTTTCTTTGGCGGAGACATTCACGACTCCAAATCCGGCCTGCATAAGTGGTCGCAGGATGAAAGCCAGCAGCTGATCGAGCACAACGTGCAATCGCACAAAAGTTATGCGTTCACCTGCGTGCGCAACCCGTATACCCGCGTGCTTTCGTCGTTCTTTGACAAAATCTGCGGCATTCAGCGCAACGGTCGTCGGTATCGCGGTAACCTCGTGCCTCTCTTGATCCAGAAATACGGGATCGAAGTCGGCGGCGAGGATGGCAAGCAAGAGTTCGACCAGATCAAATCGTTCCGCCGCTTCCTGCTGTTCACCCGCGACACCATCCGTTGGCGCCGCCCGATGGAGCCGGACATCCACTGGTCGGCCATGGCAGGTCACGTCAGCACCTTCATCGTGAACGGCGGGCGCTACGACAACATCTTCTGGACCGAGAAGTTCAACGACGGCATGCAGAGCGTTCTGGACGCGATCGAGACGCCGAACACCGTCGATCTGGCGAACATCCCGCGTTTCAACGAATCCGAAGGCCACGGCCCCAAGCGCGCCCATCCGGTCGAGGATTACTTTGACGATCTGTCGATGCATCTGGTCAAAGAAATCTACCACCGCGATTTCGAGCTGTTCAAATACGACTTCGACAATCCGGGCAACAAGATGCCCATCGGCGAGATTGACCTCGACGAGGTTCACGCCAAACTTGGTGAATAAATGCAGAAACGCCCGATCCAGACCGGACCGGGCGTTTTCTTTTATTCGCCGTAGGGCACCCAGATATTCTTGATCCGAGTCGCGGCCTCCAGGAACTCTGCCCCTTCGCCGTCCTCGCCCATCCAGTCGCGGGTCAGGGCATTGTTCACCCAAGTGCGCTTCAGGTTGGTGGTGCTGGCGGCTTCGATCTGGCCGGACAGGTCGGTGCTGCTAAAGCTCCAGACCGCGTCCAGATCCATGTGCTGCGCCATCGTCTTGGCCAGATCGCCGTGACAGCCGGTCAGGATATTTACCACGCCCGCAGGCACGTCCGAGGTTTCGAGCACCTGAATAAAATCCGTCGCAAGCAACGGATAGGGTTCTGAGGCCACCAGGACCGAGGTATTCCCCATCGCCATCAGCGGCGCCATCACAGACACCAGCCCCAGCAAGGGCCGCTCATCGGGGCAAAGCGCGCCCACGACGCCAACGGGTTCGTTCATGGCCATCGCCACGCCCTTGATCGGGGCGCCGTGCACGCGGCCATCGTATTTGTCGGCCCACGCGGCATAGGTGAACAGGCGATTAATGGCAGCTTTGACTTCGGCAGTCCCGTCCCCGCGTCCGGTCAGGGCATCAATCCGCTCGGCGAACTCATAGGCCCGCGCCGACAGGTTTTCCCCCAGATAGAACAGGATTTGCGCCCGCAGGTGGCCGGTGGTCTTGGCCCAACCTTTGGCACCATGCGCGGCCTCAACGGCGTTGCGGATATCCTTGCGGCTGGCGATGCTGACCTGCCCTGCCAACGCGCCATCGGCCTGCCAGACGGGCTGGGAATAGCCGCCATCGGGCCGCGCCTGCTTGCCGCCGATATACAGTTTGGCCGTCCGGTCGATGGCATCCACGGGCAGACCGTCGCCCTCTTTGGGCTCAACCTTGGCCAATTCGCGGGGCTCGCGGTTCGGACGGGTATAGGCGCTCAGCCCCTCCCATCCGCCTTCGCGGCCAAAGCCACTTTCGCGCACGCCGCCGAAACCGGCCGCCGCGTCGAACAGGTTGGTGCCGTTCACCCAGACCACCCCAGCGGCCAGTTGCGGCGCCACGTCCAGAGCGCGGTTGATATTCTCGGTCCATACACTCGCAGCAAGGCCATAGCGCGTGTTGTTTGCGATCTGCACAGCCTCGGACGGCAAGCGGAAGGTGGTCGAGACCAGAACGGGTCCAAAGATTTCCTCTTGCATCAGGGTGTCGGCGGGCGACAGGCCGGTGATCAGGGTCGGCGGGTAATAGCAGCCCTCAGCGGGCATCTCGGCGACGCTACGATAGAGCTCGCCCGAGGTGTTCCCATCGACCAGTTTCGTGATCGTTTCCACCTGCACGGGGTCCACGATCGCGCCTACGTCGATGCATTTGTCCAAGGGGTTGCCGATCCGCAGCCGGTCCATCCGCGCCTTCAACCGCGCGTGGAAATCATCGGCGATGCCCTCTTGGACGATCAGGCGCGAGCCGGCGCAACAAACCTGCCCTTGGTTAAACCAGATCGCATCGACCAACCCTTCGACCGCGCTGTCCAGATCGGCATCCTCGAACACGATGTAGGCGGACTTGCCCCCCAGTTCGAGCGTCAGCCCCTTGCCAGCCCCAGCCGTCGCCTCGCGGATTTTGCGACCGACCGAGGTTGAGCCTGTGAACGCGACCTTGTCCACGTCAGCGTTCACCACCATTTCGCCCACCGCGCCGTCGCCGGTCACGATGTTGACCACGCCCGCAGGCAGGCCGATCTGGCGGCAGATATCGGCAAAGCACAGGGCGGTCAGGCTGGTGTATTCAGCGGGCTTCAGCACCACGGTGTTGCCCATCGCGATGGCGGGCGCGACCTTCCACGCCAGCATCAGCAGCGGGAAGTTCCACGGGATCACCTGCCCGCACACACCCACGGGGGCGCGGTCGGCCATGGTTTTGTCCATCAACTGCGCGTGGCCCGCATGATGGTAAAAATGGCGCTGAACCAAGGGGATGTCGATGTCGCGGGACTCTCGGATCGGCTTGCCGTTGTCCAAGGTCTCCAGCACAGCGAGCAGCCGCCCGTGTTTCTGCAGCGCACGGGCAAGCGCGTACATGTACCGCGCACGGCCCGCCCCGCCCAAAGCCTCCCACTTCGGCTGGGCCGCGCGGGCGGCGTCAACGGCGGCGTCCACATCCGCTTGGGTCGCTTGGGTCAGTTCGGCCAACACCTCGCCCGTCGCGGGGTTGCGGGTTTCGAAGGTGTCGCCAACCTCGGTAAAGGCACCGTTGATGAAGTGGCCAAAGCTGCTGCCGTTATCGACCAGCCAAGCCAGCGCCTCGGCGGCGGATTCGGGGGCGGGACCGTAGCTCATGGTCTCAAAAATCTCTTTCACGGACATGTCGGATTACCCCATCGGGTGGCGGTAGGCGGCGGAATAGGCGCCGGTGACGTGGTGTTCGAGCTGGCGTTCGATATCGCCAAGCAACGAGGACGCGCCAAAGCGGAACAGATCGGGGCGCAGCCAGCGGTCGCCGAGCTCTTCTTTGATCAGGGCCAGATAGTTGATCGCATCCTTGGCCTTG
The DNA here is from genome assembly GCA_030433335.1 of Alphaproteobacteria bacterium. Classification (GTDB taxonomy): domain Bacteria; phylum Pseudomonadota; class Alphaproteobacteria; order Rhodobacterales; family Rhodobacteraceae; genus Donghicola. The sequence goes on from JAUILL010000025.1 coordinate 22,682, forward strand.
CTGATGCCGCCAGCGGGTTTGTAGCCCACCACATGGCCGGTCTGCGCGTAATAATCGCGGATCGCCCGCAGCATCACCAGCGTCACGGGAAGGGTCGCGTTGACGGGTTCTTTGCCGGTCGAGGTCTTGATGAAATCGGCACCGGCCATCATGCAGATCAGGCTCGCCTTAGCGACATTGCGCAGGGTGCCAAGCTCGCCCGTGGCGAGGATCGCTTTGACGTGGGCGTCGCCGCAGGCCGCGCGAAAGGCCTGCATTTCATCGTACAGCGCCTGCCAATTGCCGCTCAGGACATGGCGGCGGGAAATGACGATGTCGATCTCGTGTGCACCCGCTTTGACCGACTCTTCGATCTCCGCGATCCGCAGGTGCAAGGGGGACAAGCCAGCCGGAAAACCCGTGGATACAGCCGCCACAGGAATGCCAGAACCGTCCAGCCCCTTGATCGCCGCTTCGACCATATCGTGGTAAACGCAGACGGCACCGACGGTCAGCCCCTCCATCCCCAGCGCGCTCAGGATGTCGGCGCGGACGGGTTGGCGGGCTTTGGCGGTCAGGCGGGCGACGCGGCCCACGGTGTCATCGCCGGACAGGGTGGTCAGGTCGATACAGCTGATGGCGCGGCACAGCCACGCGGCCTGATAGTCCTTTTTCACGCTGCGGCGGCCCGGCAAGGTGGCGCAGCGGCGTTCGATGGCGGGGGTGTTGGCTTGGGCGGCGTTCACCCAAGCCATGTCCAGCGGGACGCCCGGATTGCGGGCAAAGTCCGCATCAGGCGCAAGATCGTAGGTCGAAGGCACGGTGCTTCCTGTGATCTGGAATTGACTCTTTGGTCAACTTGTCACGCCCGCGCCATTGGAACAAGAGCAGCGCAACGTCACGCGGGCGGGTTGAACACCTGCGCCAAAACTTCGGCGGTCTCGCGATCGGGCTCTAGGTCAGTTTGCTGTTTAAGTTGACGGTTCGATTTCCACCCCGTGGTGGTCGACCGGCAGTGCCAGAATTTCCCCTGCTTCGACTTAAAAAGGCTCGGCAAAGGCAGTCGTTCCAGCAAATGCGTGTCCCACTGGAACCCACCAAGCGGACCCGAGGGATTGATGCACCACTTGGTCGGGCACGGTTTCTCGCTCTGCTTCATATGGGTGTGACTGGAATGCAGCGAAGGATCGGACGCCTCGGGGTCCGGATAGCGCCAGTAGCCCGGGACCCGCACGAAACCGCCCCAAGACTTCAGAGCCAGATCAAAGATCGTCGTCCCCGGCGTGTAGACCAGCTCGTCGACGTCACAACTTAGGACAGCGCGCGCCTCGCGCATCCAGCGCAGGCGCAGCACATTGAACAGCGCGGTCTGCAAGTACTTCTCGGTACGCGCATAGGGCGCGCGACCACGGGGGCCGTATTTCCAAGGGGTCGAGATCACCATGATCCGCTTCAAATCGGTCAAGGACAGGGCGTCTTCGATATCCAGCAAGCTGTAGCAGGTCGACCCGTTGTCCATCAGCACCAAGGCTTCAAGCCCATGCATCTTGACATGGAAGCGTGCGAAATCCGTGATCCAGCGCAGGTCGTTGTCTTTGGAGAGGCAAAGCGCGGTGTTCAGCCCTTTGAACGGTTCTGTCTCTTCGGGGTTCACTGTTGACGCAATAGTCGCCCCGAACGCTTTAAGCCGCACTTCAGCAGGACAGGTCGTTGAAGGCAGTTCGATGATATCGTGGCGATAGAACTGACGAATCCGCGAGATTTTCACCGGCAGACCATCCAGCGAGAACGCGCCCTTTTGCACGCCGGCCTTCAGGTTGTTCAGCTTCGGGCAGATCAGATGCACCCGCCCATCGCGGTAGATCGCATCGTACCAAAGAGTCGTGTCATCAAAAGCCTGCGCATAGCCCTCGCGCTGGTGCTTGGCCGACAGCTTGGACTGTCGAAAGGTCCCCTCTGGCAGATAGGCATGGGCCAGCGTGCGCCCTTGGATCAAACGCGTTTTCAAGTCGTCATGGGTCATGACCGTCGTGTTTCCCGAGCGCTGCTAAAAGTCAAATCCAGATCGGTATCACGCCCGAAATTTGCGGCAGATTGCAGGATCGGCGCATCACGACGCCAAACGTGCCGCAATCCCATCCAGCATATCGAGGCACTGCGCCATTTGAGAGAGTTCGACATATTCATCCGGCTTGTGTGCCTGCGCGATATACCCCGGCCCGCAGACCACCACATCCATGCCAATTGACTGAAACAACCCGCCTTCGGTGGCAAAGGCCACGACGTCCACGTCATTCTCACCGGTCAGCGCCAAGACCAGATCACGCGCTTCGTTCACAGCCATCGGCTCTAGCCCCGCGACCTCTCCAATCGTCTCAGTGATCACCTCGGCATCGGGCCAACGCTCTTTCATTTGCGGCAGCAGTGTGTCCTGCACATAGCGGCGGACTTCACCGGTCACATAATCATAGTCCGAGTTCTGCACAGGCCGGAATTCCCACTCCACATGCGCTTTGCCCGGGATCACGTTGTGGGCGACGCCGCCGTGCAGCCCGCCGATATTCAGGGTCGTCCAAGGCGGATCAAAGCGACCATTCTCGGGCGCGCGGGATTTCAGCCCCTCGCGGACGTCGAGCAGGTGGCTCACATATTTGACTGCATACTCCACCGCATTCAGCCCTGCATCCGGCGCGCTCCCGTGCCCTTCGAGGCCAGTGAAATGAGTGGTGTATTCACAGCAGCCTTTGTGACCTTCGATCACGCGCATACCCGTCGGCTCACCAATTACGCAAATTTCCGGCTTTAACGAAAAATTCCGTAACTCACCCACAAGTGCTTGCGCTCCGAGGCAGGCGGTTTCTTCGTCATAGGTAAAGGCGCAATGCAGCGGTCGTTTCAGCGACGCGACATCTACGGTTTCGATCAAAGCAAGACAGCAGGCGATGAAGCCCTTCATGTCACAGGCTCCCCGCCCGTAAAGGCGATCATCCTTCAACACCATTTCAAAGGGATCGCTGGTCCAATCCTGCTCCGCCACGGGCACAACATCCGTATGTCCGGACAAGACAATCCCGCCGTCTAATTTTGGTCCGAGGGTTGCCCAGAGATTCGCCTTGGCCCCTGAGTCATCCGAGTGGATGACGACCTCCGCGCCGGCTTTTTCCAGCATCTCCCTAAGGTAGTCGATCATCTGAAGATTGCTGTCGACCGAGATCGTCGGAAAGCCAATCAGATCACCCAAGATCTCTTGCGCACGGGATAAGGTGCTCATGTCGCGTCATTTTCCGTCATAGTTTCTGATTGCATACTGTCGGGCATGCGCCGGGAATCAACCCTGTTTCGTAGCTCCGGCCACGCGGATGCTCTCGCAGAGCCAACCGGAGCGACTCGCTTGATTCGAGTCGCCAATTCGGCGTCAGGCAACCACGCCGACAGCAATTCGAAAAGAGTGTCGCGAAAATTTTACTTCGCCACACTAAGGGTTTGGCGCAGTAATAATCTGTCGGTCAAACGCGCATCAACTCGCTAAACAGGCCGCTATCCTTCGGGCGACCGCAGCCAACCGAGAGCGTCCTCATGGCCTTGTTTGCCTAGGAAAAGTGCACCTCCTCTGGGCACCACATTTCCTGAATGGGTCGCTTTCGCAGTCCATTTGGTCGGCTTCCTTGCAGCAAAATAAACGTTTGGCCTGACTTGCTTGGGTAGATCGCTTTTCGACGAAACCCACTGTTGCAAGACTCAACTGCTCTTGTTTTAGTCGAAGGCGAAAAAGTGCAGCATCAAAGCTGCCGCATACACAGGGAGCCAGTTTTGGCGCAAACACATTCAAACGATGCGTTCGTTGCCTTCGAACGCGTGCAAAAAAGCTATGATGGCGAAACATTAGTCGTCAAAGATCTTAACCTGTCGCTGCCGAAGGGCGAGTTCCTCACAATGCTCGGGCCGTCGGGTTCAGGAAAAACAACCTGCCTCATGATGCTGGCGGGTTTTGAGACCGCCACCCACGGCGAGATCAAACTGGATGGCAAGCCCATCAACAACATCCCCCCACACAAGCGCGGCATCGGGATGGTTTTTCAGAACTATGCGCTTTTCCCCCACATGACCGTCGCCGAAAACCTCGCCTTCCCGCTCGAAGTGCGCAAACTCGGCAAATCCGAGCGCGAAGCCAAGGTGAAGCGCGCGCTGGATATGGTGCAGATGGGTGCTTTTGGCGGTCGTCGTCCTGCTCAGCTTTCGGGCGGTCAGCAGCAGCGTATTGCTCTGGCCCGCGCTCTGGTGTTCGAACCTGAACTGGTGCTGATGGACGAACCGCTCGGCGCGCTCGACAAGCAGCTGCGCGAACACATGCAGTTCGAAATTACCCGCATCGCGCATGATCTGGGCATCACCACCGTTTACGTGACCCACGACCAGACCGAAGCGCTGACCATGTCGGACCGCGTCGCCGTGTTCAACGACGGCCGCATCCAACAGTTGGCTCCGCCGGACGAGCTTTACGAAGCCCCCCAGAACAGCTTCGTTGCTCAGTTTATTGGCGAGAACAACACGCTCGAAGGCACCGTTCAGGAACTGCGTGACGGTTACGCCAAAGTGCGCCTCGACAGCGGTGATATCATCGACTGCAAGCCTGTGAACGTGGGCAAAGCTGGCGACCGCACGCTCGTTTCGATCCGCCCCGAGCGCGTTGAAATCGACAAGTCGCGTCTGCACCCCGATGCACACACGCTCAAGGCCGAAGTGCTGGAATTCGTCTACATGGGCGACATCTTCCGCACCCGTCTGCGCGTCGCAGGCCGCGAAGACTTTGTGATCAAGACACGTAACGCTCCGGACCAGCGCCGCCTCAAGCCCGGCGAGATGGTAGAAATTGGCTGGCTGGCAGATGACTGCCGTGCGCTGGACGCCTGAAAATTAAGCGTTACACTCTGAAATACCGCAGCGGAAAAAATCGCTGCGGCACCTCGCAGACGAGGTCGGATGCGAGGAAAGGATTTCACGGCCTGTCCCGGGGCTTGAAATCATCAATATCAAAATCCGGGCGCCTACTAGGGAGTAAGAAATGAAACTCACCAAACTGATGCTGACCACCTCGGCGCTGACCGTTGCCGCTGGCGCGGCGTTCGCCGAAGGCCACGGTGCGATGGCTGACTCCATGACCGTCGTGTCGTGGGGCGGCGCCTACCAGAACAGCCAAGTTAAGGCTTATGTCGAACCCTACGTCGAAATGAACGAAGGCCTCGAAGTTGTCACCGACGAAAGCTCGGCTGAAGCAGTGACCAAGCTGCGCGCCATGGCAGAAGCCGGCAACATCACTTGGGACGTTGTTGACGTTGTGGCTGCTGACGCGATGCGTCTTTGCGACGAAGGCCTGGCGCTGGAAATCGACCCCGACACCATGCTGGCAGACGCGCCCGACGGCACCAAAGCGTCCGAAGACTTTGGCGATCTGATCGTCAGTGAGTGCTTCATCCCCCAGATCGTGTACTCGACCACCTTTGGTTATCGCACCGACCTGCTGGAAACTGCACCCACCAGCGTTTGTGACATCTTTGACACCGAAACCTACCCCGGCAAGCGCGCGCTGGAAAAGCGCCCGATCGGCAACATGGAGTGGGCTCTGATCTGTGACGGCGTCGCAATCGAAGACGTCTACGACACTCTGGAAACCGAAGAAGGCGTGCAGCGCGCATTCGCCAAGCTCGACACCATCAAAGACGATGTTGTCTGGTGGTCGGCAGGCGCCGAAACCCCCCAGCTGCTGGCTGACGGCGAAGTTTCGATCGGTTCGACCTACAACGGTCGTCTGTTCTCGGCAATCGCCGAGCAGGGTCAGCCCATCGGCATGCTCTGGGATTGGCAGATGTTCGACCTCGACGGTTGGATCATCCCCGCCAACCTGCCCGCAGACCGTGAAGCCCGCGCTCTGGACTTCGTGAAGTTCGCAACCGACACCCAGCGTCTTGCGGATCAGGCCAAGTACATCTCGTACGGCCCCGCACGCGCATCGTCGGCGCCGCTGGTTGGTCAGCACGCAGAACTGGGCATCGAGATGGCGCCCCACATGCCGACCGATCCCAACAACGCGCAGAACACCTTCCTGTTCAACTATGACTGGTGGGCAAGCTACCGCGATGACCTGGACGCACAGTACCAGGCATGGCTGCTGCAGTAATCTGCATCCGGAAGGGGGGCGCCCGCCCCCTTTCCACCCCGTTCTTTCCGACAGCTCAGGTTCTTGCGCCAAGCCGTCCGCGGCTTTGCCCAACAACCCATTTTATAGACGCCGGATAACCGGCGCTGACCTCAACAGGGATAATTATGGCTGATACCACGACCGATGGCCCAATGTTGGCCGCCGACGGCACCCCGCTAAAGCAGAGCCTTGCGCGCGCTCTACGGCGGCAGAAAATCCGGGCTTTGATGCTCACCGCACCTCTGCTGGTTTTTGTTCTGGTGTCCTTCATCATGCCGATTGGCTCGATGCTGATGCGTTCGATCCAGAACACTGCGGGCACCGAATACGTGCCTGACATTCTGCCCAACGTCGTCGCCGAGCTCGAGGGATGGGACCCGACCACGGGCGAACTGCCCTCCGAGGCGGCGTTCCGCGCCATGATCGTCGACTTCAAAGCCGCATTCGAGAACAAGCAGCACACCCAATTGGGGCGCCGCTTTAACTACGAAACGCCCGGCATGTCGTCGCTCTTCCGCAAATCGGGCCGCAAAGTATCCCGCATGGATGTGGCAGAGATCACCGACGCCAAGGCCGAGCTGATCGACGTGGACGACGACTGGGGCAATATCCAGTACTGGGCAACGATCAAAGCAAACTCCGGCTACTACACATCCAGCTACTACATGGCGGCCTTTGACGCGGAGCGCACGATTGAAGGCGTTCAAATGAAGGACCCCGATCAGCGCATCTACCAAAAACTGATGCTGCGAACCCTGTGGCTGAGCGGTCTGATTACCTTCTGCACTTTGGCGATTGGTTATCCGGTCGCATGGCTGCTGGCCGACCTGCCCTTGCGCACATCGAACCTTTTGATGATCCTTGTGCTCCTTCCCTTCTGGACCTCACTTCTGGTGCGGACGTCGGCTTGGAAAATCCTACTGCAGGAACAGGGCGTGATTAACGACATCTGGATCGCCCTTGGATTCTCGGACCGTCTGAGCCTGATCAACAACCAGCTTGGCGTGGTGATCGCGATGACCCACATCCTGCTGCCCTTTATGATCCTGCCCCTGTACTCGGTGATGAAGACCATCCCGCCCTCGTACCTGCGGGCTGCCAAATCCCTTGGCGCGACCAACACCACTGCCTTCTTGCGCGTATACTTCCCGCAGACCACTCCGGGCATCGGCGCGGGCGCACTGCTGGTGTTCATTCTGGCGGTTGGCTATTTTATCACCCCCGAACTGGTGGGCGGTGCAGACGGCACCTTTATCTCGAACCGGATCTACTTCCAGTTCTCGACCTTGGGCAACTGGGGTCTGGCGGCGGCGCTCGGCACCATCATGCTCGCGATCGTTCTGCTGCTGTACTACGTCTACGACAAGCTCGTCGGCATCGATAACGTGAAGCTGGGGTAATCAATCATGGCAACCACACTCCCTCCTTATGCGACGACGGGTCAGAAAATCTGGTACTACGCGTTCCGGGTGTTCTGCGGGCTGGTCTTCTTTTACCTGATCTTCCCGATCCTGATTGTGATCCCGCTCAGCTTCAACGCGCAGGACTTCTTTACCTTCACGCCGGAAATGCTGCGTCTCGATCCCGAAGGGTATTCGCTGAAACACTACAAAGATTTCCTTGGTGAAAACGGCGACTACAGCTGGTTGCAAGCGTTCAAGAACTCCTTGATCATTGCGCCTGCAGCGACCCTGCTGTCGGTCAGCCTCGGCACGCTGGCGGCCATTGGCCTGAGCCAGCCGCACGTGCCCTTCAAGCGCCAGATCATGGCGCTGCTGATCTCGCCAATGATTGTTCCGCTGATCATCACCTCGGCCGGTATGTTCTTCTTCTACTCGAGCGTCAGCCTGCAAGGCACCATGGCCGGTGTTATTCTAGCGCATGCCGCTCTGGGCATTCCGTTTGTAATCATCACCGTGACCGCGACGCTCAGCAGCTTTGACACCAGCCTGACCCGTGCGGCGGCGAACATGGGCGCGGACCCTGTGACCACCTTCTTCAAGGTGCAGATGCCGCTGATCCTGCCCGGTGTGATTTCGGGTGGCCTGTTCGCCTTTATCACCTCGTTCGACGAAGTCGTCGTGGTGCTGCTGGTGGGTTCGGCCGGTCAGAAAACCTTGCCTTGGCAGATGTTCATCGGCCTGCGCGAACAGATCTCGCCGACCATTCTGGCGGTGGCGACCATTCTGGTTGTGATCTCGATCGCCCTGCTGACCACCGTGGAAATGCTCCGTCGTCGCAGCGAAAAACTGCGCGGCATGAGCCCGGGCTAAGGGCCGCCACCTTATCCCGAAATGCGAAAGGGCGCCCGTTTCGGAGCGCCCTTTTTGCTGCTGATAGGCTTGGTCTTATTTGGTCAGGATCAGCTTGCCCTGACGGGTGATGCGCAGGGTATAAATCTGGTCCCCCAGTTGGATCAGCGCCTGCGCGCCGCCTGCGGTCAGCTCTTCGGCGATATGCAGGGGCAGTTCGGGCGAATGCGGGCTGGCGGTGCGGAATGTCGAAGTCATGAGGGTCATCGGGAGGTTCCTTGCGGTGCGCGCGGCATCATTAGTCGCGGGTTTCAATGCGGTCGAGCAAGCGCTCTGCGCAGAGGTCCACAGGCCATGTCAGCTCTGCAAGGATGGCGCGCAATTCGGATGCACGCGAAGTGTTCTCTTGGATGCGGTCAGCCTTGGGCGGTTGTGTCATGGGATGTGTCCTGTTTGACGAAAACGCTGGCTGACCCGATTCAGGTTGGCTGAGTTAAACCTGACTATTTTAGTCGCCTTCGTCAATCCCCTTCGTACGCAAAAGAAAAGGCCCACCGAATTCGGCGGGCCTCTCCGTTCTGCTTGGTAGCGGATCAAAGCTGATCGACCAGCGCTTCCCCTGCAGACAGTTCACAAACGCCGGGGCTTTCCTCGAGGTTCAGCACCGTGACCACGCCATCTTCGGCGACCAAGGAGAAGCGCTTCGAGCGCCCGATCAGACCGGCGGGCGGTGCCGTGAAATCCATGCCGATCGCTTTGATCCAAGTGCCTTCGGAATCTCCAAGCATCGTCAGGCCAGCGTCCGCAGCGCCAGTGTCCTTGGCCCATGCGGCCATGACGAACGGATCGTTGACCGACACGCAGATCACTTCTTCGATCCCTTTTTCAGCCAGCGCATCCTTGGCGCGGATAAAGCTGGGAACATGCGCAGTGCTGCAGACGCCCGTGTAAGCGCCGGGCAAGCCAAAGATCGCCACTTTGCGACCTTTCATTTTGTCGCCCAGTTCCACGGTCTGTGGTCCCTCAGCGCCCAGCACCAGCATAGTGCCACCGGGCAACGTCTCCCCAATCGAAATTGTCATTGATTTTCCCTCTGACGAATTGCGTTCGCAGTCAGCCTGCGTTTAATCAGGTCCAATGCAGACCCATTGATACACATAGGAGAGCCAGAGGAAATGTCCCACGTTGCAGTTGTTGGGGCCGGACAGGCCGCCGCGTCACTGATTGCCGAGCTCCGCAAGCGCGGGTTTGACGGGGACATCACCCTGTTTGGTGCAGAGCCAGCCCTGCCCTATCAGCGCCCTCCTCTCTCCAAAGCCTATCTGCTTGGCGAAATGGACCTCGAGCGTCTCTACCTGCGGCCCGACCATTGGTACGAGGACAACCGCGTTACCTTGCGTCTGGGCCAGCACGTGGACGCAATCGATGTGTCCGGCAAAACCCTGACCGTCGCCGAAGAGACTGTCGCTTGGGATCAGCTCGTGCTGACGACTGGATCAACTCCGCGTCATCTGCCTGCTGCCATTGGTGGCGATTTGCAGAATGTCTTCGTCGTCCGCACTTTGGCCGACGTCGATGCGATGGCCCCCGAGGCGACAACCGGCAAAAAGGTTTTGATCGTCGGCGGTGGCTATATCGGCCTGGAGGCGGCAGCTGTGTGCGCCAAGCGCGACATGGATGTAACTCTGGTCGAAGCGGCTCCGCGCATTCTCGGCCGCGTCGCGTCACCCGAAACTGCGGACTATTTCCGTGAACTTCATACCTCGAATGGCGTGAAGTTGCGCGAGGGCATCGGCCTTGCACGCCTGAACGGCACGAACGGCAAAGTCACCTCGGCAGAGTTGGCTGACGGAACCACACTCGATGTGGACTTGGTGATCGTCGGCGTCGGCATTCACCCAACCACTGGATTGGCCGAGTCCGCCGGGATCACTTTGGACAACGGCATCGCCGTTGACGCGCAAGGTCGCACTAGCGCACCGGACATCTGGGCTGCGGGGGACTGCACCAGCTTTCCCCACGGCGACGGTCGCATGCGTCTCGAAAGCGTGCCAAATGCCATCGACCAAGCGGAATGCGTCGCACGCAATATCCTTGGCGCTGAAGAAGCCTATGTCGCGAAGCCTTGGTTCTGGTCCGATCAGTACGACGTGAAATTGCAGATCGCTGGCCTGAACACAGGCTACGATCACATCGTCACCCGTGACAGCGGGGATGGCGCCAAATCGTTCTGGTACTACGCGGGCGACAAACTTCTGGCCGTCGACGCAATGAACGACGCCAAGGCCTTTATGGTCGCGAAACGGCTGATCGAAGCAGGCCGTAGCCCAGCGCAAGATGCCGTGGCCAATCCAGAGACAAACCTGAAAACGCTGCTCAAATGAGGATCATCGCCGGACAGTGGCGTGGTCTGAAGCTGGCTGACGTGGGCGAAGGCGATGCCGCCGCCCACTTACGGCCCACATCTGATCGCGTTCGCGAGAGCCTGTTCAACATTATCGGCAACCAAGGGGGCCAGTCGCCCTTGGTCGGAGCCCGCGTTCTGGATCTCTTTGCCGGAACGGGGGCCCTTGGGCTCGAAGCGCTGTCACGCGGCGCAAAGCATGTCACTTTCGTCGACGACGGCGCAAAGGCGCAGAAACTGGTCCGTCAGAACATCGACAAGTGCCGCGCGGGCGACGCGACCAAACTCCTTCGCGGGAACGCCTGTGATCTTGGGCCAAACAAGGACGCGCCTTTCGATGTGGTCTTTCTAGACCCTCCCTACGGCAAGGGTTTGGGCGATCGCGCGCTCACGTCGGCGCTCAAGAACGGATGGATTGCCTCTGACGCGCTGATTGTTTGGGAAGAGAACAGCCCACAACTACCGCCTGCTGGGTTCTTTCTGAAAGAACATCGCAAGTTCGGCGACACCCACATCACATTCGCCGTTCCTGCCTGATCATTCGCCCCATCGGCATGAAAAAAGGGAAGGCTTCCGCCCTCCCCTCGCATCTCTATCAGGACGTTCGCAGATGGCCCTCAGAAGGTGGGATGGAATTTCCCAGCCGGCGAAAGAGTGAAGATCTCGCAACCTTCAGCGGTGACACCAATCGAATGCTCGAACTGCGCGCTCAGCGATTTGTCGCGAGTCACAGCTGTCCAATCGTCTGCAAGCACCTTGGTTTCGGGACGGCCCAAGTTCACCATCGGCTCAATGGTAAAGAACATCCCTTCTTCAAGCACAGGTCCGGTGCCAGCGCGGCCATAGTGCAGCACGTTCGGCGGCGCGTGGAAGACAGTGCCCAAGCCATGCCCGCAGAAATCGCGCACAACAGACATGCGCTGCGCTTCGACAAAGCTCTGGATCGCGTAGCCGATGTCGCCAAAGGTGTTGCCCGGTTTGACCACTTCGATCCCGCGCATAAGCGCCTCGTGGGTCACGTCCAGCAGCCGCTCTGCTTTGCGAGGAACTTTGCCCGCGACGTACATGCGGCTGGTATCACCATACCAACCATCCACGATCACGGTGACATCAATATTCAGGATGTCACCTTCCTTCAGCTTCTTGTCGCCGGGGATGCCGTGGCAAACAACGTGGTTCACACTGATACAGCTGGCGTGCTTGTACCCGCGATATCCGATCGTGGCCGAGGTCGCGCCGGATGCGTTCACCTTGTCTTCGATGATCCGGTCAATCTCGCCGGTGGTCTGGCCGACAAACACATGCTCGGCGATTTCGTCCAGAATTTGCGCAGCCAGACGGCCCGCCGCATGCATTCCGGCAAAGTCGGCGGCCTCGTGTATACGGATCCCGTCTTTGGTCATCCGCCCTTGGTGTCGCTTTTCCAATGGGCTCTCCTTTGTATTCGCTGAGCCATATCTAAGAAAATTTGTGGCCATTTGCCAGAAGCTGCGCATCTTTGGCAATTCATAACGCCTGTGCATTTTGGTCGACGGGCAACTCTTGACCGAAAAACACACCGTTCACAGTGATATCTGTACCATAGCAGATCGCCTCGACACCAGCCGCACGGGCTGCGTCAAAGGCGCGTGCATAGTTCGGGTCCAGATCTGCGGCCAGCTTGAACCGTGCGCAATCGGTGCGCTGAATCAGGAACAGCATGACGGCGCGGTGCCCTTGGGCGACCATCTCTGTCAGCTCGGCCAAGTGCTTTGCCCCACGGGCCGTTACGCAATCGGGGAATTCGGCCCAATCGCCATCTCGCAAGGTCACACTTTTAACCTCGACATAGGCGTCGGGTAGCCCCTCGCCCGTCAGCAGGAAGTCCACCCGGCTGTTGGTCCCATACTTCACTTCGGGCCGTATCGTGGTGTACGCGGCCAAACTGGCGACCTTGCCCGCCCGCAGCCCTTCGCCCACCACACGGTTCGGGATCGAGGTGTCGATGCCCGCCATATGCCCGTCCTCTAGCTCGACCAGACGCCATCCGTAGTCGAGCTTCTTTTTCGGATCGTCATTCGGTTCCAGCCAGCAGCGCATGCCGGGGTCTTTCAGTCCGAGCATCGCGCCCGGGTTCGGGCAATGGGCACGCACCTCTTGCCCAGTTTCCTCTAGGATCATGTCCGACAGAAACCGGTTGTAACGGCGTACCAGCCGCGCTGGGATCAAAGGGGTCGCAAATTCCATGGCTTTGGATGTACGGGCATCGGCCAAGTTTGGCAAATCCAACCGCTTCCTATGGAAAAGGCCCCACCGCTGCCCTAGCATCTGCACGTAACATCGAAACGGAGCCGTCCATGCCCAATCCCACCGCCGCCATGCTCGTGATCGGAGACGAAATTCTGTCCGGTCGCACGCGCGATTCCAACATGAATTATCTGGCCGGTGAATTGACCAAGATCGGGATCGACCTGAAGGAAGCCCGCGTGGTCAGCGACGACCGCGAAGCCATTATCGCAGCAGTTCAGGCGCTGTCGGCGGCCTATGATCATGTGTTCACCTCGGGCGGGATCGGGCCGACCCACGATGACATCACCGCAGAATGCATCGCCGCCGCGTTCAACACGCATATCGACGTGCGCGACGACGCCCGTGCGCTGCTTCAGGCCCATTACGACGCCCGTGGACAAGAACTGAACGAAGCCCGCCTGCGCATGGCCCGCATTCCGGACGGCGCCGCCCTGATCGACAATCCGGTCAGCACCGCGCCCGGATTCACCCTGCAGAACGTCAACGTGATGGCGGGTGTCCCCAGCGTGTTTCAGGCGATGGTCGCCAGCGTCCTGCCCCATCTGGTTGGAGGCGCGCCCCTACTGTCCCAAACCCTGTGCCTGATGCGCGGCGAAGGTGATGTGGCCACGCCTCTGTCCGCATTGGCAGCCGACTTCCCTGATCTCTCGATTGGCTCCTACCCGTTCCAGCGCGATGGCGTTTACGGCACCAACATCGTGGTGCGCGGAACAGACGGCGCGATGATCGACGCTGCGATGACCCGTCTCGCCGCAGAGGTCGCCGCCTAATGGACCTGCGCTATTTCGACGTGGTAGACGCCACGTGGCCGCCTTATGCCATCACGCGGACCGGCCCTTGGCTGATCCGAGAGGGGCGCGGCGGTGGCAAACGGGTAAGCGCGGCGTCTGCGGCGGACACACCCGATGCCAGTGACATCCCCTCGGCCGTCGCAGCGATGCGCGCCCTTGGCCAACCCGACCTCTTTATGCTGCGTCCCGTGGATGACGTGCTGGATCAAACACTCGCGGACCAAGGCTACGAGGTCATCGACCCCGTGCACATCTACACCTGCGATCCGGCGCAAATCGGCGCGGAGGACATCCCCGCAGTGACCTGCTTCGAGACCGAGACACCCTTGGCGATCATGCAGGAAATCTGGGCGGAAGGCGGCATCGGCCCCGACCGTTTGGCCGTGATGGCCCGCGCCAAGGGACCGAAGACCTATCTCTTGGGCCGGACACAGGACCGCGCGGCGGGCACAGCCTTTGTCGCCATCCATGACGGGGTCGCGATGCTCCACGCCCTAGAGGTGCTAGAGACGTTCCGCGGCAAAGGATTGGGTCGACACCTGATGCGCGCCGCCGCACGCTGGGCCGTCCGTCAGGGGGCCTCGGAACTGGCCCTTCTGGTCACGCGCAAGAATGTGCCTGCGAACGCGCTCTACGCTTCCTTGGGCATGTCGGTTGTGGGAAGCTACCACTACCGCATTAAGGACAACGCATAATGACTGACCAGCCGACTGCCCTGAACCTGCCTCCGGTCGACCCGCTACCGGAAGACACGCAGAAGTATTTCGACATCTGCATGGAAAAGCTCGGTATGGTCCCGAATGTCCTGCGTGCCTATGCGTTCGACATCGACAAGCTGAATGCCTTCACCGCGATGTACAACGACCTGATGCTGGCAGAGAGCGGCCTGACCAAGCTAGAGCGCGAGATGATTGCGGTCGCTGTGTCAGCGCAGAACAAATGCTTCTACTGTCTCGTCGCGCATGGGGCCGCTGTGCGCCAACTGTCCGGCGATCCGGCCTTGGGCGAGGCTTTGGTCATGAACTACCGCGTGGCCCCCATCACGGCCCGTCAGCGGTCGATGCTCGACTTCTCGGTCCAGATGACGATCGCCAGCAGCACCATCGAAGAGGCAAACCGCCAAACCCTGCGCGAACATGGTTTCACAGACCGCGACATTTGGGACATCGCCTCGGTCGCGTCTTTCTACAATATGACGAACCGCATGGCCTCGGCGGTCGATATGCGCCCCAACAGCGAATACCACGCCCTCGCACGATGAAGTTTGGCAGTGTTTTTTTGAGTTTTGCGCTTTGTGCCGCGACCCAAGCGACGGCGCTGGATCTGGCTGTGCCTGCCGGAGCAAATCTGGTCTATTCCGTCCCGGCACAAGCAGACAACTACAAGATGCCGGTCGGCCCCTTTGCAGACGGTGCGATCCCGACAAAGACCGTGGATGGACAGGTCTCGCTTCAGGTCTGGCAGGTGATCAATCGCGATCTAACGACGCGATCTTTGCTCGATATGCTGAAGGCACAGATCGCGCTTCAAGGCTTTGAGACGGTTTTCACCTGCACGACGCTCGAATGCGGCGGCTTTGACTTCCGCTTTAAGACGCGGGTGGCCCCCGGTCCCGAGATGTATGTCAACCTGCGCGATTTTCGCTTTGTCTCGACCCAAAACGATGACGGCGAAGCACTGAGCCTACTGGTCAGCCGTCAAGACGAGCATGGCTTTGTTCAGCTGATCCACGTTGCCTCTGACGACGCGCAAAGCACGGTTGAAACCACCGCGCCAGCCCCAACGGTCGCTGTCAGCTATGCACGCCCGTTGTTGAAGGAACTGGTCGGCACCGGACATGCCCTCCTGAGCGATGTCACCTTCGAGAGTGGGAAGACGCAACTGGCCAGCACAGATCATGAGAGCCTGAAAACGCTGGCCGAGTACCTGCAGCAAAACCCAACACGCAAAATTCTATTGGTCGGGCATACCGACGCCACAGGTAGCCTTGATGGCAACATCGCCGTGTCACGAAGCCGTGCGCAATCCGTGCGGACAGCTTTGGTGCAAGAGTACGGGGTTGCAGGCGCTCAGGTGGACGCTCAGGGCGCCGGATACCTCTCGCCTGTAGCCAGTAACGATACCGAAGACGGGCGCACGGCAAACCGTCGTGTCGAGGCTGTCCTGCTCCCCGAATAGCTTACCAGCTATCGGGGCCTTTTTCGGAAAACGCATCGACTAGGAAGTCGATGAAGGCACGCACCTTGGGCTGGGGAAAGCGGCCCGGCGGGTAAACCGCGTAGATACCTTGAGTGTCCACAGGCAGATCAGGGATCACATCTACGATCTCGCCCCGCTTCATCGCCTCCGCATAGAGGAAAGACGGCAAATACGCGATCCCGAGGCCAGAGATGGCCGCGTTCAGCAAGGATTGTCCGTCATTGACGCTCAGCCAGCCTGCAGTACGGATCTGGCGTTTTTCACCTGACGGCGCGGTCACCTTCCACACACTGCCGTTGGACTGGTTCGAATAGTGCAGCAGCTTGTGCTCATTCAGATCATCGAGCCGGTTCGGACGACCATACCGCTCGAGGTACTCGGGCGATGCAATCATCCGCATCTTCGTTTCGGTCAGTTTGCGGGCGCGCAGAGAGCTGTCTTCCAGCTCTCCGATGCGAACCGCCAGATCAAATCCTTCGGAGATCAACTCGACGTAGCGGTTGTTCAGAACCATGTTGACGCTGATGTCCGGATAGGTCGCCAGGAAGTCTCCCAAAACGGGGCTCAGATGGTTCACGCCAAAGTCAGTTGCCACCGAAATTCGCAATTGCCCAGAGGGCGCGGCTTGCATGGATGTGACCAAAGCGTCGGCCTCTCCGGCGTCTGTCAGGACGCGGCGGGCGCGGTCGTAATACGCCAATCCGATCTCCGTCGGGCTGACCCTTCTGGTTGTCCTGTTCAACAATCTTGCACCTAACCGTGCCTCGAGTGAGGAGACATGCTTCGAGACCGCCGACTTTGAAATCCCCATTTTCTTTGCCGCATCCGTAAACCCGCCTTGGTCTACGACTGTTGCGAAAGCTTCCATTTCAGTGAGCCGATCCATGCCCATTCCTCGATACACTTTGACCTGCCCTGTTCCTGCCCAGAGATTGGGGCAGCACTGTGTCCAAGGGCGGACAATTGCGGGGAATGATAGGGATCGTTCCTCAAACCGAAACAACAATTATGTAGGATCACCCCCTCCTAACGGGTCTATCTTTTGCATCTTTAACGCTCGGTCAAATTTTGGCGGCGACTCGGGTACCTTGGTCGATCGCGCGCTTCGCATCGAGTTCGGCGGCCACATCAGCGCCACCAATGACGTGAACATTAATCCCTGCTAAACTGATCTGATCAGCCAGTTCGCGGCGCGGCTCTTGCCCTGTACAGAGAACGATGGTGTCCGCTTCGATCACTTTCGGGTCTTTGCGGTCTTCGCCCGTGGTGATGTGCAGCCCGTCGGCATCGATGCGTTCATAGTTCACACCACCGACCATCCGCACCTGCTTCATCATCAGAGACATGCGATGAATCCAGCCTGTGGTTTTGCCCAAGCGCTTGCCTGGCTTCTCGGCCTTCCGCTGCAAGAGCGTGACCTGACGGGTTGGTGGCGATGGCTGTGCACCTTCTTCGGCAATGCCCCCACGCGCCTTCTCAGGATCAACCACACCCCACTCGGCGCGCCATTCTTCTGGGTGCTCTGTGGGGCTTTGATCCATGACGAGGAACTCTGCCACATCAAAACCGATGCCGCCGGCACCCACGACCGCCACCCGCTGTCCAACGTGCGCACGACCTGCCAGTACGTCGACATAGGACACCACATTCGGCCCCTCCTGTCCGGCGATCTGCGGGTCACGCGGGGAAACGCCGGTGGCGACAATAACCTCGTCAAAGCCAGAGAGCATCTCTGCCTCGACCTTCTGCCCAAGCTTCAGGTCGATCCCTGACCGCGCCACGCTGCCTTCGAACCACTCGACAAGGCCATGGAACTCTTCTTTGCCCGGAATCTGCCTTGCCAGGTTCAGCTGACCGCCCACTCGATCCGAGGCATCAAAGAGCGTCACATGGTGCCCGCGTTGATCCGCAGTCAATGCAGCAGACAAACCCGCAGGCCCCGCGCCGACCACAGCGACCGTTTTGGGCGATGTCGCTGGTTCAATGACCAACTCGGTCTCATAGCACGCGCGCGGGTTCACCAGACAACTGCTGATCTTGCCGCTAAAGGTATGATCCAAGCACGCCTGATTGCACGCGATACACGGAGCGATTTCGTCGGCTCGCCCGCTGGCAGCTTTTGCGACGAATTGGCTGTCAGCGAGGAATGGTCGCGCCATGCTCACCATATCGGCGCATCCATCGGCCAGAACACCTTCGGCGACTTCGGGCGTATTGATGCGGTTGCTGGTGATCACGGGAATGCCGACTTTGCCCATCAGCTTCTTTGTGACCCAAGCAAAGCCGGCACGGGGCACGCTGGTTACGATGGTCGGAATGCGGGCTTCGTGCCAGCCGATGCCGGTATTTAGAATGGTGGCTCCCGCCGCCTCGATCGCCTGAGCGAGTTGAACCACCTCTTCATGAGTCGAGCCTTCGGGGATCAGGTCGATCATCGACAACCGGAAGATCACGATAAAATCTGGCCCAACCGCTGCACGCACCCGTTTCATGACTTCGATGGGAAAGCGCATCCGGTTCTCGTAGGCGCCGCCCCAGCGGTCGGTCCTCTTGTTGGTATGCGCCACCAGAAACTGGTTCAACAGATACCCTTCGGAGCCCATGACCTCTACGCCATCATACCCCGCGGCTTTGGCGCGGGCCGCCGCGGTGGCCATGTCGTTGATCTGCTTCTCGATCCCATCCTCATCCAGTTCATTCGGCACGAACGGGGAAATCGGAGAACGGATCGCCGAGGGGGCGACGCAGTCTTTGCCATAGGCATAGCGGCCTGCATGCAGGATCTGCATCGCGATTTTCCCACCAGCCGCATGAACGCGGTCGGTGACACTGCGGTGATTGGCAATGTCCTCTTCCGAGAACAGGCCTGCCGCACCTGGAAACACGCCACCTTCGCGATTGGGCGCCATACCACCGGTGACAATCAGGCCAACGCCCCCTTTGGCACGCTCTTCGTAGAATGTCGCGACACGGTTCCAGTCACGGGTTTCTTCCAGACCGGTATGCATCGAACCCATGAGGACACGGTTCTTGAGCGTCGTGAACCCCAGATCGAGTGGTGCCAGCAGGTGTGGATAGTCTGTCATCGGTGCCTCCCTAGTGGGCCGATGACACAGCATTCGCGAGGCGAAGTCATCTGCTACGCCGCGTCAGAATAGTGTGGTGTTACCCGCGGTCGGTCCCCGTTTCGACACAGTGACGGCGGAAGGCCCGCTTGAGCAGGTCAAGTTCGGCCCGCAGCAGATCCACTTCGACGCGAATATCATGGGCCAAAGCCTGCCCTGCGACCAGATTGAAAGCCCCGACCCGCTCATGGGTCTCTGCGTCGGCAATCAAATAGGTCTGCACGCCTTCCGAGATAGTTTCGGGCGGGATCGGCACGCGCAATTGCCAGCCGCTCTCCATATCTTCCAGCGTCACGCCATCCAGCGGCTCGCCTTGGTGGCTGACAGAAATGGCGGGCTTCTCGCCATTCCGACCGCCATCCCGCACGAGGACGCCCTCCCATACACCCTCGATGATGCGGGTTTTGGTCACGGACAAATCAGTCATCAGGACATCCTTTTCTTAAATCTCGGCCCGCGGCAGGCGACAGAACGTCAGATCGCGGATCGTGACCTGATTCATTTGAGCACCTTCGAAAATCAGGTCGACCCACGCGCTTTCAAGCCGGTTCTCGGCGATCTCGCTGTAGCCAAGATCGAACTCGACCATCATCTCTCCGCCCTGCTGCATCGGCACCTCGCGCACGATCTGTTCGGTGTTCGGACCGTGTTTGATGTTCAGACGCGCAAAAATCTCGAGCGGTTTCTCGGCGACGATCTGCGTGTCCATACGGATCAAGTGCTTGCGGCGCAGGCCACTCAGCGCCTCTTTGGGCAGGTCGACAGCAATCGACAAGAAACTGCCATCAAAGCGAAAGACGTCCATGCGGAGAGCATAGGCAGCAAGATCGGATTCGCGCGTGTTCCTGATCTGCCGCAGAGTCAATTCAGACGACGAGCAGTCGTGAAAGATCGTAGACCCTTCGGCGAACTCTGTATTGCTGGCGACAGAAGCCATACCTTTGTGCGGCACAGGCTCGCGCCACAAGGGCGGGCGCCATCCCCAATCAGAGTCTCTTGGACGACGAAACACATCCGACCCGATTGCAGGCAAGGCAAGCCGGCTGTCAGCGACAGCGATCACTCGATCCAGATGGTGCCGCAAAAGTTTGGCACGGTTGTTCTGAACGCGAAGACGGCTCAGGTCGATGCCCTCGGCCCCTTCGGCCAGAGCAGCCCAGCGCTGTAGGATGCGCCGAAAGACGATCGTATTAATCAGTCGTCTGGTCTTGCCCATATTTAGCAATCCCTTTCTTGGGTCTTTTCTGAACCTTATCAAGAAAACTGACAGATAAACCTAGAGAAGAATAGCTGCGGACCGCAGATTTTTATTCTCAATCGTGAACAATCATGCGCTCCCCGATCGGGGTGCCTATCAAACGGCCGGACCGGGCTCGTACAGGCCCGAGGCAAGCGATTTCAGAATAGCATTTCCGCTGGCCTGAGCCTCCTCTGCCCCAGCTGGCGCGTACAAAGCCATAGACACCAATCGACCCGATACGACCCGAATGGCGCGCCAGTAGCGTTCGTCACCGCCGGGCAAAGTTTGCGAACCACCGCTTGCGATATGTAGCAAGGACACAGCGCCCGACTCTTCGCTGGCCAACACGATGGGGTTCCCCAAGGCATCGGCAAACGCGTCAGTCGAGACCTGCGTCACAGGCACCTTTGGTCCGATCGATATCGTAATGATAGCCGGTGTCGCCGCGACCCCAAGCAGTGACCGGCAACTGGAGACCAAGGCAAATCCGCCCTTCACTCCGTAGTCAGAGGTGTTGCCCGTATCGATGCAGTACCCCGCAGGTGCAGCAATTCCTACGTCGCCACCCGCCAGAGCAATTGTCTTGGGGCTCGTCTCGATCAAGGGCAAACGATCACAGCTCGCGGCAATGAATACCCCGACCAAAATCAGCAAAGCTCGAACGGTCCGTCTCAATTTGGGAAATACCCTTCGTCAGGCGCGTCTACACAAAACAATACTACGCGAATCGATTAGTATTCATATAGAGAAATCCCCATATAAAAAAGGCGATCCGACCGCGTTTCAGCGGATTTTGGCCCGATTCGCTGTGGCATCCTTGCTGTCGATTCCTAAGCCCCTGCAAAGCCGATCATTCTTGGAATGATAGAGACAGGTTTCCACAAAAAGCACGCTGCTCTCCATTGTCTGAAACGCCCCGACTGCTACAGATAATGGTATGAAAATTCCTTCTGCATATGCAGCACACGACTCACTCGCAGCGCCCGCCCGCAAACGTCCCGAAGGTTGGCGCTTTGCATTGGGCATGGTTGTCATCATGATCGCAGGCTACGGGATCATGTCGACGTACTGGGCCCTGATCCAGACCATTGCGGGAGCGCAGGCCCCCGCTGTCGTGAACGATGCAGAAACCGGGTCGAGCCCGATTGGGATGATACTCTTGCTGATCGGCTTCGGGTCCATGGCGGGCGGAGTCGCCTTGGCCGCAGAGCATGTGCACAAACGCGCCTTCCTCAGCCTGATTGGACCGCTGGATCTGGCGTGGTCACAATTCAAGCGCGTCATTCTGCCTGTCGCGGGCATCACTGCACTGGTGGCGATCCTGCCCTTTCCCGGCGAAGGACGCGCGTTAGAGAACAACCTACCGCTAGGGTACTGGATCGCCTTGCTGCCGCTGTCGATCTTTGCCCTCGGCGTGCAGGTCGTGACCGAAGAACTTCTCTTTCGGGGATATCTGCAGCAGCACCTGTCGGTTATCAGTCGCGATCCGCGTCTGTGGATCGGCTTACCCTCTGCTCTTTTTGCACTTGGCCACTATATGCCCGCAGAAACAGGTGCCAACGCTATTCCCCTCGCGCTCTGGGCAGGCGCGTTTGGCATCGCGATGGGGGATCTCACGGCTCGCGCAGGCACACTAGCCCCCGCTATTGCCGTGCATTTCGTGAACAATGCCGCAGCGATCCTGCTTGTCTCGTACCAAGGTGATTTGTCAGGGTTGGCCCTGTATACTTTGCCCGTTTCCGTCGCCGATGTTGAACCTGTGCGCGCTGCGCTCCCTGTTGATATCCTTTTGCTGGTCGTCACGTGGCTGGCCGCGCGCGTGGCGTTGCGCCGATGAAATCCTACGCGCCCCATGCTAGATTCATCGCACCTGCTCAGAACAGTGCGGACCTGGGTCGGCTGATTATCGGCTTTGCCCTGATCGAAGCGGCTTACTACGTGTCGCGCCATGCCTTCGCGCTTATCCTGCTTTTGATCGGCGAGACGCTTGGCCCCTCTGATCTGGAGCCAAGCTACGAATATGGTGACACTGCCCTTGGCCTGCTGCTCCAACTCTTCTCGTTCGGGTTCCTCGCGCTCGCGGTTGTCGCGGTCGTCTGGGTCCAACATTCGCGCAGCGGCTGGACTCTGTTCGGGGATCTGAGGGGGTATCTCCGCACACTTCTTCTGGCGGCGGGCGCGTGTTTCGCGGTTTTTGCAGCGCTCGAATTTCTCCCTCCGTTTTACAGCTATGACGGCGGCGAGTTCCAGCTTGGGCGGTTTGCTCTGCTGCCACTGTCGTTGCTGGCCATTCTGGTCCAAACAGGCGCCGAAGAGATCATGTATCGCGGCTACCTTCAGCAGCAATTTGCGGCGCGTTTTGCGAGCCCGGTCACGTGGATGATTGCGCCGAACCTGCTCTTCGCATTCGCCCATATGGACCTTAGCAATGATGCGGTCCTCAGCTTGCAATACGTCGCTTGGACCTTTGTTTTCGGGCTGGCCTGCAGCGATCTGACCGCACGCACGGGCAGTCTGGCCGCCGCGATGGGATTCCACTTTGCCAATAATGCCTATGTCTTCCTGTTTTGGGCCGAGGAATACACCCCCGACTCAGGCCTCGCTCTCTTGCTCTTCCCTGAATGGAATGGGACCACAAATCCCGAAGCAGTTCCCCTGATCGACCTGATTTTCCTGAGCGACCTCGCCCTGCCGATCGTTCTTTGGCTTGCTGTCCGCCTCGCTATTCGCCGCTGATTGCAATCCTGTGCTATGACGCTTATCTGTGCGCCAACGCGCCGCAGTAGGCCTCAGGGGTAAGCAATGAACTGGATCACCAACTACGTCCGTCCGACAATCAACTCGTTCTTCTCGCGCCGTGAAGTTCCCGAGAATCTGTGGACCAAGTGTGAGTCATGCGGAACCATGCTGTTCCACCGTGAACTCAAGGACAACCAGAACGTCTGCACCAACTGTGGTCACCACATGGCGATCACCCCCCGCGAGCGTTTCGAGCATCTGTTCGACGGTGGTGTCTTTACCGAAGTCGCCGTGCCAGAGCCCATCGCAGACCCCCTGCAGTTCCGCGACCAGAAGAAATACCCCGACCGCATGAAAGCGGCCCAGAAAAAGACCGGCGAGAAAGAAGCCATGCTGGTCGCCGAAGGTGAGATCGGCCGCACCCCCATCGTGGCGGCGGCGCAGGACTTTACTTTTATGGGGGGCTCCATGGGCATGTACGTGGGCAACGCGATCATCGCGGGTGCCGAGCGTGCGGTTGAAATGGGCCGTCCCTTTGTTCTGTTCTCGGCCGCTGGCGGCGCGCGCATGCAAGAGGGCATCCTGTCCCTGATGCAGATGCCCCGCACCACCGTCGCCGTGCAGATGCTCAAAGAGGCGAACCTGCCCTACATCGTTGTGTTGACCCACCCCACTACCGGTGGCGTGACCGCGTCCTACGCGATGCTCGGTGACATCCAGATTGCCGAACCCAACGCCCTGATCTGCTTTGCCGGTCCCCGCGTGATCGAGCAAACCATCCGCGAAAAGCTGCCCGAGGGCTTCCAGCGCGCAGAATATCTGCTGGATCACGGCATGCTGGACCGCGTGACCCCGCGCACCAAGCTGCGGGACGAATTGATCACCATCACACGTATGCTCATGGGGCAGCCCCCA
Organism: Alphaproteobacteria bacterium; assembly: GCA_030433335.1. Taxonomy (GTDB): domain Bacteria; phylum Pseudomonadota; class Alphaproteobacteria; order Rhodobacterales; family Rhodobacteraceae; genus Donghicola. The sequence continues at coordinate 46,811 of JAUILL010000025.1, forward strand.
GCAGTAGCCGGCGACCTGCCCGCCCCTGTTGAGGCAGCCTCTATCGAAGCCCCCGCAGAAGAGCAGAAATGACCGAGGTTACATCGGACGTCATCCTTGACCGGATGATGGCGCTGCACCCCAAAGTCATCGACCTGACGCTGGACCGTGTCTGGCGTCTGCTCGAAGCTCTGGACAACCCGCAGAACGCGATGCCCCCCGTGATCCATCTGGCGGGCACCAATGGCAAGGGGAGCACCCAAGCCATGATCCGCGCGGGCCTCGAGGCGATGGGCAAGAAGGTCCATGCCTACACCTCGCCCCATCTTGCGCGCTTTCACGAGCGTATCCGTCTGGCGGGCGAGTTGATCAGCGAACCCGCTTTGACCGCCCTTCTGGACGAGTGCTACGAGAAGAACGGCGGCGAGAATATCACCTATTTCGAGATCACGACCTGCGCGGCGCTCTTGGCTTTTGCGCGGACACCGGCGGATTACACCCTGCTGGAGGTCGGCCTTGGCGGTCGCCTCGACGCGACCAACGTGATCGACAAACCCGCGCTGACCATCATCACGCCCGTAGACATCGACCACCAGCAGTTCCTAGGCGAAACGCTGCCCGAGATCGCAGGCGAGAAAGCTGGCATCATCAAGCGCGGCGTCCCCGTGATCGTCGGCCCTCAGAAAGACGAAGGTCTCGAGGTGATCGAAGCCCGCGCCGAACGTCTTGGCGCTCCGGTTCTGGCCTATGGACAGCACTGGCATGTGGGCACTGAAAACGGCCGTCTCGTTTACCAAGATGAACAAGGCCTGCTAGACCTGCCCCTGCCCAACCTTCCCGGTCCACACCAGATCATGAACGCGGGCGCCGCGCTGGCCGCGCTGCGCCATCTTGGTGCAGACGAAGCGGCGTGCGAAGCGTCCGTGACCAAAGCGTTCTGGCCCGCCCGCATGCAGCGCCTGCGCGAAGGGCCGCTGTTCGACATCGCAGGGGATGCGGAACTCTGGCTAGATGGCGGACACAACCCAGCGGCCGGTGACGCAATCGCGGCGACCCTGTCCCAGATGCCCCAGCGTGAAACCCATCTGATCTGCGGCATGCTGAACACCAAGGATATCACTGGCTACCTGCGCCCAATCGCGCAGCACGCCAGCAGCCTGACCGCCGTCTCGATCCCCGGCGAGCCGAACACCTTGCCTGCAGAAACCACGGCAGAGGCAGCGGCAAAGGTCGGGATGACAGCTTCGACAGCTCCTGATGTAGACACTGCGCTGCGCCAGTTGACCGCCAACAATCAGAACATCCGCATTCTGATCTGCGGTTCTCTCTATCTTGCCGGACAAATTCTAAAGAAAAACGGCTGAACCCATCAGGATCCAGCCGCTTTCGTTCCGATGTGAGTGGTCGGGTCTATTATGCTTTGCGTCCAGAGACGCGACGCTGCGCACGGCCTTGCGCACGCATGACTGTGTCCACAACGTCTGCTTCGCTCGCAGGCATTCTGATCACGTTAGCGGTCGGCAAACGCGACAGCGCCACTTTGCAGGCCCCGCTACCGGGGCGCACCATCATCACGACAGGGCTGTCCCCTTGCTCTAGGATGTTCAACAGGGCTTCGGCATGTTCTTCGTCCGACGCGCTGTCTTCGAGACACAGAATCACGGTGTGAAAGGTCATCCCGCTGTTGCGCATGATCGACACGGCCAGCGTGGGGTCGTCAGATCCAGCGACTTCCAATCCTTCGTCGCTCAGCAACTGTGTCATCGCGCCCAAGGCATCCGTCGAGTCTGTGACCAAGAGCACAGGCAAAGCAGACGGAGAGGGCGCACCGACCGCATCCTTTGCCCAACTCCGGCTCGGTTCATTCGCCACCAGATGCATCGAACGCCCGAACCTTTCAAAATGAAGGCCGCCGTCTGCTCCGCAGACAAATGTCAGCCCACGCGGTTCGTGTTTCGGAAGATATCCGCATGTGCGAACATCTCGACCGCTGGTTTGGAATTTATCCTGTTTAGACATTGTATCGCGCCATCAAGTAGAGGTTCATTCAACGTAAGAAGAAGCTAACGCACTTGCGACCTACCCGACAGATGTCCTTGAGTATCGGGATACATACTTTGGGATAATCAAAGCCCACACAAAGGTCTAAGATCTGCGACGAACAGCGACAGAACTTCTGACCTATCTCCCAAAAACACATGCTATTTCTAGCAGATAAGGGGTAGATTGCAGCTAAATCCTACCCCAAATCAAAGAGCGCGTGAACGGCACTAGCGGTGAGTCGCGACAGACACTTGTGTAGGCACATCTATCCAATAGCAGAATCTGAGCCCGTTCGAACGTATCCACCCAAGGGCGAAACCCTCGATTTTCGCTACATCGCAGCGGTATTTGGGCGAATTTCGCCGCATAGCAGCATTTTTAGGCACAAAGTGTGGGCTTCATGAACTAACCATTCAGTCCCGATCGTCGCCCCACCCATCGGACTGCATTTCGCGCAAACGACTCGCGGTCCGCGTAAATTCGAACGCCCCATCCCCTTCGACGTAGAGCATCTCGGGCTTGTCCGCCGCACTTGCGATCAACCGGACCTTGGCTTCGTAAAGCGCATCGATCAGCGTCACGAATCTCTTGGCTTCGTTGAAGTTGGAACGGCCAAGGGCGGGAATATTCTCGACCACAAGAACTCGAAGGGCATGCGCGACGGCCAGATAATCCGCAGGTCCAAGCGCAGCACCGCAAAGTTCGTGAAAGCCCACACGGCCCACGCCGTTGTGGTGGCGCGGGATCTCGACCTTGCGCCCCTTGACCGTCAACACCAGCGGCGTTTCTTGGCCACCGGTCAGATCTTTCCAGATGCTGTTGATCTCTGTCCGCGCCGCCTCGTTCGCGGGGTAGAAGTACACAGGACTGCCCGCAAGGCGGTTCTGTCGATAATCCCGCGGACTCGCCATCTCCCAGACCACGAGCTGCTCTTTGATCAGCGCGATGAAGGGCAGGAACAGCTGGCGATTCAGGCCGTTTTTGTACAGGTCATCCGGAACGCGGTTCGACGTTGTGACCACGACGACGCCTGCATCAAACAGCATTTGGAACAACCGCCCGACGATCATGGCATCGGTGATATCCGTGATCTGCATCTCGTCAAAGGCAAGGAGTTTGACTTCGTCGATGATCTTTTTGGCAGCTGGCTTCAGCGCATCCTCGACACCAGAGGCACGGGCTTCGTGCATCGCTTCGTGGATTTCTTGCATAAAGGCATGGAAATGCACGCGCCGCGCGGGAACGCCCAACTGGGATACGAAGAGATCCATTACCATGGACTTACCGCGCCCTACCCCACCCCAGAGGTAAAGACCCTTGGGTGGCGGCGGTGCTTTGCGGAACAGGCCACGTTTGACGGGCACCGCGAGTTCGGCGCGAATCCGCTCGAATTCCGGCAGAACCGCCTCTTGGGCCGGGTCACTGTGGATTTCACCCGCCGCGACTCGGGCCGCGTAAATTTCCTGGATCGTCTGTGTCATGGGCCTTGATTAACTTGGCGAGCACCCCGCGCCAATAGGCGTTTGCACCAAGCAGAAAATGCTTTTCTGACCTCCGCAATACACAATTTGATATTTAGTTTTTGCGTTCTTAGACGTTCCAACGTAAAGAAAGGTAGGGTCAGGACGCATTGATTTCCGTTGTGCTGCGTGATTCACGGCTCGGAAAACGGAGCGGTGACATGAGTGATCTATACTGGTTAAGCGATACGCAGATGGCCAAGCTTGAACCTTTTTTCCCA
>JAUILL010000026.1 GCA_030433335.1 Alphaproteobacteria bacterium
AGTTTCGCTCGCCTCAAGGATTGGCGGCGGGTCGCAACACGCTACGACAGGTGTCCGAAGGTCTTCCTGTCAGCATGCGCATTAGCGGCAGTCGTCATGTTCTGGTTATGAATCCTGACCCTAGGCTTTCCGATGCTGGATACGGCGATTGTCGGCTTGCTTTATGCGATGTTCTTGCCGGCTGGAGTCGCGCCGATTGTCGTCATCGTCGGGATTACGTTTTATTCCACGATGACAGGGTTTTACCTGACAGACACGCCTGGTGGAAACATCGAGTCTTCGTTGCTCGAAGGTTACTCGATCGGCGCGCTCTTCCTGATTGTCATGACCATGGCCCTCAGAGGGCGTGGCAGGCATGAACGGGAGCAGCGTCGCGCCAGTCTGCGGCGCTTGTCGATGGTGCGCGAATTCGCAGGTGTCGGCCTGTTCGCCGTGAACGTGCCGCGCAATACCCTGCGCATGGACCCCTCGGGTCAGCGGTTGCTGAGCCGACCTGCCGAGACCACCTTGGATACCTTCGTCGAGGCCTTCGGACTTGAACAGCGGCCCGAACTGCGTGCCTTCTTTCAGGGAACCAAGAACGAAGCGACCACGATGGTGCTGCCGCTTCTAAGGAACTTCTCCGATGGCAGAGAGCGTCTGCTGCGGCTGTACTTGTGGGGAGAGAACAGCGCGTGGAATGATCGCATCGTCTACGGCCTGATGATTGAGGTCACCGAGGAATACAGGCGCGAGCGGGCACTCTCTGGGGCGCTGAAAGAGCTGTCGCTCAAGCAGGAGCGCCAGGCTCAACTCTTCTCGATCGTCTCGCACGAGGTACGCACGCCGGCATCCGTGCTTTCGATGATGATCGCGGAGTTGGATCGCGGCGAAGACGTGGCAGAGCTACTACCTCAGATGCAAGAGGCTTCTGACCAGCTTTTGACGGTTCTGGATGACATGCGGCAGGCCGTGAACCCCGAGAAAAACCAGAGGGTCAAGATCAGTCCCTACGTACCGACGGAATTGGCCAGTCAGATCGAGGGCACCTACCGCATGATGGCAGAGGGACGTGGTTTCCGGATCACGACAAAGCTGGAGACAGGTGCAGAGCGTTCGATCATGGGGGATGCCTCTCGGATCAAGCAGGTTCTTGGGAATCTGGTTCGCAATTCGATTATCCATTCCAAAGGGTCCGAGATCCGGATCGCCTTTGAGCGAAAGCCTGATGATGGGCCGGACGGCACCAACCTGAACCAGATTGCATGGACGGTGACGGACAATGGCGTGGGGATTCCCGATGCCGATGTAGCCCGTCTGTTCCAGCCCTTTGAACGGGGCAGTGCGGATGCGCGCAATCAGGCGGACGGGTCGGGGCTTGGCCTCTATATCGCCAAGCAGATGATCGAAATGCTCGGCGGGCGCTTGTCCTACTTCAAGGCCCCCGAAGGTGGTGCAGGCTATCGAATTGTAATGCCAGAAGTCCTCACCCTAGAGGGGCAGTCGAAATCTGTGGTCAAAGACTGTGTGGATTTAGACGCGCGGCTCAAATCCCTTCGGGTGGTTCTGGCCGAAGACAATCAACTGGTGGCCAAGATCACGCTCAAACAGTTGGGCCGCGTCTTTGGAACAGTCGAGCACTTTGAAAATGGTGCACTTGCCTTGGCGCGGATCAAAGAGGATCGACCTGATCTTTTGCTCACCGACTTGTTCATGCCCGAGATGCCCGGCGACGAACTTATGCAGTCTGTCAAAGACCAAGGCATTGATATTCCAATGATTGGTCTGACCGCCGCAGTGGTTGGAGATGACACCCAAAGGTTTGAAGAGGTTGGCGCGACAGCATACCTGCCCAAGCCTTTGTCTATCGAAAAACTCAAGGGTATTCTGCAGGCGCATCTGGTCTGACCGAGTTAGAGCGGCCTATCACCATAGGTAGGCCGCACACCCCGAAACGGTCTCGGGCACTCAGTATGCGGACACACCTTTGGATGCCGAATGCGCGGTTTGGGTAAAGAACGTGCCGAAAATTGCAGCCTCTTTGACCGAGAGCGCAGGTGTTTTATTGGCAATGTCATGTTAGCTTTGCTTCAGGAATTGGAATATCTGAGGCGCTGTCATGACGATCCCCCCGCACCGCGAAGCACTTGTCTCTCGTCTGGAGCAGGAACTGACCGCATTCGCGCTTGTCAGGGATATTTCAGCGCAGGACGCTGCTGGCGCGTGCGTGCTGCACAACTGGACGATCATCCACAAACCCAACGTGCATATAGAGATCTGCGGCGTCACTTCAGCCTATTCCGGCGAGAAGCCTTCGCTTTTGGTAACGGGCCGCGTGGTGCACATCGATATCGCGGAAAAGGTTGTTGTCACCACGACGGGTCTGTATCGCCTTGGCAGCCGTCCCTCTAGCGACAGTTGCAGCGAAAAGCGGGCTTCTGTCGATGCCGAACTATCCCGTGTAAAAGAGATTCTGGCCGAGTACCGTGAGGATCTGATGACGGTGCGCCGCTATTTGTCCGAGATGATGTCGGTGGATTATGAGACCGAAATCGCCAACGACACGCGCCCTCTGCGCAGGGCGTTGCACTAACTCTGGCAGTCATCGCTGAATTCTGTCGAAAGCCCCCTCTGAGGGGGCTTTTTGCATTTTGCGCAAGTCAGGAAAACGCGATTGCCGCAGCGGTTTTAGAGCGTGTAAGCATATCGAAGAGTATTTCACTTGTAACTTTATGGTCCCGCTATTTGTCGGGCTTTTCTTGGGTTCTTCTTTTCATGACCACATATTCTGTCACCGCGTATTCTTGGTACGAAGACGGCTCACAGGGGATCATCGACGATGTCACGGCCCTGCAGGTCGGCTTTGTCGGCACCAGTAATCTGGAACTGTCCTACAGCTACACCAATGCTGTTGTGGGGTACGATCTGGTCCAAATGTCGATTCTGGACGGCTATTTTTACGACGTCTCGATCTATGGTGAGCCTTACTCATTGTCGGATGCGAACATCGCCTTTCAGGAAATCACGATGGTTAACGGTGACAGTCTGGAACTAGCACTGCTGTGCTTTGGTGATCTTGATGGCGCGGGCAGCGTGCTGATCATTCCGCTTGGCGGCGACTACGCTGCATATTTCAACGACGGTTTCGATCTGTCCGCTCTCGAGTATTTTTTGAGCAATGCATACAGCGACGACGAGCTACAGATCGGTGATTTCGCCGAGGGCGAAGTGTTTTCCCTGTCTGAACTCCCTGGCGTGCAGGTGTCCGAGCATGACAGCATGTTTGATATCCAGAACACGGATTACATGCTCGGTGAAGCGGGGAATGATCAGTTGGTCGGCTGGGAGGGAGACGACTATCTGCACGGCGGCGCGGGTGCAGACATCCTGTTCGGCAGCTTCGGCGAAGACACCATTATCGGTGGCAAAGGGCTCGATATAGCGAGCTACAACTTCACTGATGGCGAGCAAGGGGTGGTCGTGAATCTGGCCAAAGGTTTTGCCATCGATGGATGGGGATATCGGGACGAGGTCAGCCAGGTTGAAGGTCTCGTTGGCTCCCTTTTTGATGACAAACTGATCGGGAACAAGAAAGACAACACGTTTTACGGGCTCGCCGGTGACGATACCATCAAAGGCGGCGCAGGTTATGATCTGGTGGACTACACCGGTGACGAAGGAAATGGCGGCTATGACGGCGTCACCGTCAATCTGGCCAAGGGCTTTGCGATTGATGGTTTCGGGGACCGGGACGAACTGACCTCGATCGAGGACGTGTTCGGTACGATCTACAATGACAAGCTGGTGGGTGATGGCGGCCACAATTTCCTAGCCGGGTTGGAGGGGCGTGACACTCTGATCGGTGGCAAAGGGGACGACACCCTTAGCGGCGGCGAAGGGAACGACATCCTGAAGGGCAAAGGCGGCGCGGACGTCTTTATCTTTGATGACGTTTCAGGGCGCGACAAAATCTTTGGCTTCAAAGCAGGCGTTGATCTGATCGATCTGGTGCAGGCCGATGTGTCCTTTGATGACCTCAGCTTCTCCAAAAGCGGCAAGTTCGTTCTGGTGGAATACGGAGATGTCGAGATTTTGGTGCGGGGTGCATCGCTGTCAGAGGTCAACAGCGAAGACACCTTCCTCTTCTGATTGGGTGAATTAACCCTAACGCAAGGGCTTTGAAAGAAATGCGGCGGGAAGTGCATCTTCCTGCCCCATTTCGGAACCTGTCTTGCCGCGGGTCCCCTGCAGTTTCGACTGTGGTGGACAGTGGAAGAACGGGTGCCGTATGGGGGATTTCCTCGTGCATGTCGGCTCTGCTTTTGATTGGGCAGAGGAGAGTGACTTTACCGAATTGGAAGGTTTGCGCGACGTTGCGGTCGTTGTGAATGGCGCGCAGCCCACCGTTTATACACTGACAGGACCAAACCCTGGTGGTGTGCTTGCCGCATGGAATTTGACATCCGAGACACCTGAGTTTTCTCAGGTCGCTCTGTCTGGAAACGGCGCCTTAGGTGTTGATCCCGAATTGACCCTGAAGGGGCGCGAATTGTTGGTGAGCGGGCTTGGATCGCAAGCCCCGACGACGACACTCACAGGCGTTTCAAGTATCAAATCGCTGGGGGCAGAGTTGTCGTCGGTTCAGGCGATCAACAGCAGTGGGCTTTATGTTGCGCTCTCGGGCACCGAGAGCATGGGCGTCTATCGCTTTACCGGGTCCGCTATGACCTCGGTAGGCACACTGCTGAGTCCTGAGGATATGTCGCCGACGGACCTGACCACCTTTGGCGGATTTGTTGTCGCTGGCGGCGTTGGTGACACGGTTCTTTCGGTGTTCAAGGCGCAGGCGACGGGTGGTTTTAACAAGCTCTATAGCCTTCCTGCCGAAGAAAATCCGGGCATCGCAGGGCTGGTTCAGCTTGCTTCGGCTACAGTCGGAGGGGTGCGCTATGTCATCGCGACGGGGGCTCAGAGCAGTTCGCTCAGTGTCTTTCGCTTGGAAAACAACGGTGCGCTGACTGTTGTTGATCATGCGAATGACACTACGACATCGCGGCTTGCGTCGGCGCAGGTGCTTGACGTTGTGTCGGTGGGTGACCAATCGATGATCATTGTTGGCGGGCGGGATGCGGGGCTTAGCTTTTTCAGGTTACTCCCAGATGGCACACTGCTGCACGAAGGTGAAATCGCCGACACCCTTGAGACAGCCCTCACGGATGTGACAGCGATCGCGGCCTATAGAACGGCGGATGGCAAGATCGGTGTCGCCGCAGGCAGTGCAACAGAGCAAGGGGTCAGTCTTTATCAGAGCGCGAGCTCGCTTGATCGGAAAACCGTGACCGCAGTAAACGGAAAAGCTGTCGGCGATGGAGCTGCAGCTGTTTTGATGGGAAGCCAATCCAATGACAAACTGATCGCTGGATCAGCAGGGGACATTCTGCGCGATGGGGCGGGCGTCGATACGATGATTGGTGGATCAGGTGTCGATATCTTCTCTGTGGTGACGGACGGGGAAGAGGACAAGATCCTCAAGTTCGACATGCGTAACGATCTGCTGGACCTGTCGGGTTGGGCATTTTACCGCTCTGTGAACCAATTGGAGATCGAGGTCACGGAAACCGGCGCGATCATTACGTTCGAGATGATCAACGGCACTGAAACGCTGATCATAGAAAGTTCGCATGGCGCGAAAATTCCCGTGTCACGCATAGAGGCGGCTCTAATCTCCGGGCCGACGCGCACCCTGCAGAAGTGGGTCGACCCGATCGTCGAATACTACGAAGACAGCCAGCCTACCGAAACCCACGACAAACTCACCGGTGAGAGTTGGGGCGAAATCATTGATGGATTGGCGGGGGATGACTGGCTGGACGGGCAAGGGGGGCATGACAAGATTTCGGGAGGATCGGGGCAAGACACGCTGATCGGCGGCGACGGGGATGATGTCCTGGACGGTGGTGACGGAGAGGACGATCTGCGCGGCGACGCTGGCGATGACACCCTGACCGGGGGAGAGGGGGCGGATCTGTTGGATGGTGGCGCAGGCGCGGACATGCTCGACGGGGGCGCCATGGCTGACAGAATTCTGGGGGGAGATCACGGGGATTTCGTCCTAGGGGGATCGGGGAACGACACGATTGTTGCAGGAGGCGGGGCTGACAGCGTGACCGGTGACCAAGGGGATGACCTGATCCTCGGCGGTGGTGGCAATGACAGCCTCGACGGCGGCGCGGGCAAGGACAAGATCAAGGGAAATGCGGGGGACGACATGCTCTGGGGGCGTAGCGCGCGCGACCAGCTATTCGGTGGCGGCGGCGCTGATACGCTTGACGGGGGCGCTGGCAAAGACAAGCTGTTGGGGCAGGGTGGCGCCGACGTGATGATTGGCGGAGGCGGCCGCGATCAACTCAAAGGTGGCGGCGGAAACGATGTTTTGCAAGGGGATGCACTTGGGGACCGGCTCGAGGGTGGGAATGGCAACGACACTTTGACGGGTGGCGCGGGCGGCGACCAACTTTTTGGTGGACGCGGCGACGACGTCTTGATGGGAGGCTCTGGCAAAGACCGTCTGACGGGAGGGGCAGGCGCCGACACCTTTGTCTTCAGCGGGGGCAAAGATCGCGTTCTGGATTTCTCGGGAAAGGACATTCTTGCTCTGGATCACACGCTCTATCAGCCTGTGGACGAGATCGACGCGTCCCGCGTGAAAGCAGGTGTTTTGCTGGATTTCGATGGAGCAGGAGAGCTTCTGATCGTCGGTCACAGCGATGTTCAAGCGATTTTGGATGAAATAATTTGGCTCTAGAGCCTGTGAAAGCGGTCGAAATAGGAGGCAAAACAAGCGCTTCTCTGCGGATCAAGCCCACGGAACGAATATATTTTTCACAAGTCATTTTCGGAAACTGTAATTCCTACATCGTGTTTCGATGAGCTAGGTTGCCCCCATAAACCACTCTGGAGCGGCGCAAAGGTTGAGTTGGGCTGTTTTCGCATTGAAAACAATGGGGTAGATTTATCGACTGAGAAATGTCGAGGCCCCAAAAGAAAACCTACCAAATCTTCCGTAAGAAGAAATTATAAGAGGCGGCTCGAGCGCTTCTATCACATTTTTCTCAGACCGATTGGCAGAATTTCGGTACTCGATTATGATTCCACGAAAAAATAGGCAGTTTTCCATTTATCGAAGCGAGAAATATCGTGGCAACGAATTCTTATATTGGCACTGGTGACGACGACGTCATCAGCGGCGGCAGCACTGATGATACCATGATCGGTTATGCCGGAGACGACACCCTGCGGGGGTTGACCGGAAATGACACCCTGATCGGTGGGTCGGGCGATGACAGCCTGAACGGCGGCAGCGACACTGACGGCGAAGACGCTGACGTGCTTGGCTATTATTACGAGGATGGCGGCAGCGCCGTGACCGTCAATATCGGTACCGGAACAGCGACTGACTCTTTTGGCGACACGGACACATTCGCCGGGTTCGAGACGATATACGGCACCGACCTTGCGGACACCTTTTCTTTGAGTGGCTCGGATGAAGTCGTGCTCTGGACCGCCGAAGGCGATGACACCGTGCGCGTCCTGAGCGGCCCGGTCGTCCTGAACTACAGCCGTGACTATACCCAGACCGGTGGCCAGAATGGCGTCGTTGTGGATTTGGTCGAAGGTGTCGTGACAGACGGTTTCGGCGACACGGACACCATCATCGGCGATGTGACCGCAGTACGCGGCACGCAGTACGACGATGAAATGACCGCAGGTGATTGGGCGGTGGAATTCACAGGCTATGCTGGTGACGACACGCTGTTCGGGGGCTCTCAGGACGATGTTCTGCTGGGCAGTGATGGTGCGGACGTTCTGCTTGGCTTTGGTGGTGACGACACGTTGAACGGCGAAGCTGGCAACGACAAAGTCCAGGGCGGCGCGGGCGATGATTTGCTCTCGGGTGGCGAAGACAACGACACAGTCAGTGGCGGTGCAGGCAACGACGAGTTGCTGGGAAGCGGCGGCAACGACCGTGTCTTTGGCAACGGCGGTGACGATACAATCAGCGGCGGCTCGGGTCATGATGGTATCTGGGCAGGCACCGGCGATGACAGCGTGAATGGCGACTACGGGAATGACCGTATTCAGGGCCGCGGAGGCAATGACACTCTGATTGGCGGCGGCGATGACGACACCGTTCTGGGTCAGGATGGCGATGACGCCTTGATGGGCTCTGCTGGCGATGACGTCGTCAAAGGCGGCAAAGGCACGGACAACGTCGATGGTGGTTCGGGTGATGACCGCGTGGTCGGGAACGCTGGCAATGACTCTGTGATCGGCAATGACGGTGATGACACGCTGTTCGGTGGCACCGGCAACGACCTACTCAGCGGCGGTCAGGGTGACGACCGTATGATGGGCGGGTCTGGCGCTGACACGTTCTACTTTGTCGAAGGTGTCGATGCCGTCAATCACGACGTGATCGTCGATTTCGAAGACGAGGTCGACATTCTGGCCATCGAACAGAGCCTGATCGGCAGCTACTCGACCGGGGCTCTGGAGTCTTTCGCAGAGCAAGTTGGCAGCGATGTCGTCTTTACCTTCGACACCGGCGACACCGTGACGGTCCGCGGCATCACAGTCAGCGCCTTGATCGACGACTGCGCTTACTTCTGAGGGCCACAGACACAAGGAGGGCGGCGCGAGTGCCGCCCTTTTCTTTGCCCCATTAGACCGAGTGGATGGTCACATCGGGACCGCAGACCTCTTGGGCGATATCGACCACGTGCCGGTGATGGGTCAGATAGATGGCCTGACCGGTTTTCCCTATCCGCGACAGAACCTGACAGGCCGAGCGCGTGCGATCCTCGTCGAAGGTCTCGAATATATCATCACAGAAAAACGGGAGGGTCTGCCCTTGTCCGGCAAGCTGGTCGTAGGCTGCTGCGCGTAGCGCGAGATAGAGCTGGAACCGCGTGCCTTTGGAGAGGTCTTTTGCCTGTTTCGCCTGTCCTGCAGCATCATAGGCAATAAGCGTTTCAGTCTGACCTGACACTACCGTGTCCAGACGCGCGTAGGCACCATTCGTCAGGGCAGCAAAGGTTGCTTCGGCGGACTGCATCATCCCGCTGCGGTGCGCGTCCCGATAGCGGCGAATGGCTTCTTCTGCCAACCGGTGCCCCAGTCTGAGTTCCAGATGCTTCAGCGCGACATCCTGCATCTCAAGTTCGATCGTAGATTTCTGTTCGGTGAGCTCTGCGATTTCGGCATCGCCCGTGACGGCTTTCAGGGCTTGGGCGGCTGCGCTTCTTGCTGCGATTGCCGTTTGGAGCGCCGCGTCATTCGCGTCGAGCTGAGCGTCCAGAGTTGCCATACACTCTGCCAGTTCGGGCTGTGTCTGACCTTCCAAACGAGCGCGGGCGGCATCCAGATCATGCAGATTGAGGGCGGACAGCAAAGATTGGGTCAGGTCATTTAGTGAGTCGCGTTCAGCGATGACCTGTTGGCCCCGCGAGACCGCTGCACGAAGATCGGGAAGCGTCTCTGTTGCTATCTGCTCGGGGAAAATCGCGCCCAAGTCGCGAACCTGAGCATCGATGTTCTGCAGCGCATTTGTGGCCTCAGCGAGTTGTGCCTCGGCTTCGGAAATCTCTTCCGTCACGGTTTGATGGCGTTGCTCGGCCTCTTGCGCAGAGGCCGCACGCGCTGAAAGTGACCGGAAGACTGTCTCAGCGTCATCTTCCACGTCTAAACCGAACCTGTTGGCCAGCGATTTGACTTCGCTGTGAAAGGCCTCTTGGTCCTCGGCCATAGTGGACACTTGCCGCTGGAATTGCTGCCGTTTGATGTCCGCCTCGCGGAGCTTTCTGAGTGGGTCGAGCGATTGCTCCAATGCTTCGGGAAGCAGTGCATACTCAAAGACCTCGTGCACCAGTGCGCCCCAAGCATCTGCGGTTTGTGCAGTCATCTCTTTCGCGCGCGAGACGCTTGCCTCTCTCAAGGTCAAGTCGGTGCGCAGAGCGCGCAAAAGCTCTTGCCGCGTGCGCAGGGCTTCCTGGGCAGATTGCTCTTCCGCCGCCCTTGTCCGCGCTTGATCCAGCGCGCTGTCGAACTCCAGCGCAGGCAAGGAGAGCAGGTTCGCAATCTCTGCCGCCAGGGCATCGCCACGTTCAATAACAGGTCCGAATTCGCGTTCTGTTTCGTCGAGTTCCCGTCGCGCGTGCTGTGCGTCCTCAAGCGCAGAAACCCAACTGACGAAACGCTCCGGCGAAAGCGCTTTGGCGAAGCCTGCCGTTTTGCATGCCTCATACAGCTCGGTATTGGCGTCGTCGGCGACTTGCCCCGCCGATTCTAGGTGTTTCAGCGCATCGACATGGCGTGCAGTTGCTTCGGCAAGATCCGCTTCAAGCTGGCGCAGTTCCCCAAGGTCCCGCGCGTGGTGCAGGCGTTGATCAGACGCAGTATCGCAGGCCCGCATGGCGGTCTCAAACGCCGACGCTGTTTCGCCATTCATGTTCTCTACGTGAGCGGTCCAAAGCTTATCACGCTCGGCAATCAGAGCCTTGGCTTCATGATCGCTTATGACCCCGAAGCCGGACTTGAGCTGCGCGATCCTTGCGGATTTCGCTTTAAGGTCTGTCGACAATCCCTCGGCCGTGGCCTGTCGTTCGGCCAGTCGCTGCCGCGCTGTCTGGATGCGGAGCGCCAGATCCTCTGCGTCGCTTTTGGAAACAGGCAGGATCGGCAGCGTTTCGTACACATCATGTTGCGTATTCACCTGAGATAACGCGGCACGATATGCGCGGCGGCTGGACGCGAGGGTCTGTTTTGCAACAGCATATGACGCAGCAAGCCGATCGGCGCTGTAACTGGCCAATAGCTGAGCGAACGCAGGGACCGCCTCGGGTGTTTCGGGCCGCTCAGCTTCCGCGCGCTGCAGTTTTTCCTGAAGTTTGTTCAATTCGGCCAGTTCGGCATTCAAAGAACGATGAGCCTCTCTGGCTGCGTCTCGGGCCATTTCGAGCCGGTGCAAGGTTGGGTCATCCACCACCAGACTGTCGAGCGCCTCGGGTGCGGCACCGCATTGGCGCGCAATCAGTGCCATTTCCGCCTGCGCGTCCTGCAATTGCTGCTGACGGCGGCCAAGATCTCGTGCGGCGCCTTTATTTCGGGCGCGCAGGTCTTCGAGGGCGGACAGCGCATCTTGGAGCGGCAGAGCGGACGGATCGCGAAGGATGCTATCTCTCTCAACGGCTTTCTCGGTCAGAACTTTTCTCAACCGTACCTGATCCGCGTGATGCTGGGTTTGGGCTGCGACGAGCGCGACCAGATCCTCGGGGTTGATGTCCAGCTGTCGCGGGTAGTGTGCAACAGCCATCAGGGCCTCTGAGCGCCGAT
The DNA here is from genome assembly GCA_030433335.1 of Alphaproteobacteria bacterium. Classification (GTDB taxonomy): domain Bacteria; phylum Pseudomonadota; class Alphaproteobacteria; order Rhodobacterales; family Rhodobacteraceae; genus Donghicola. Next base: position 11,371 of record JAUILL010000026.1, read on the forward strand.
CAATCTCGGCCAGTTGGGGAAGCGCTTTCGCCCGCTGCTCTGCGGTGCCCTTTTCGGTCCGCAGGCGCGTGCGCTCGGTGATCAAGTCCTTTTGCTCTTGGTCGCAGGTGTCGAATGCCTGCTTCAGCTTGCGATAGGCACTGGCTGGGACATCGAGTTCCTTGATCCGCTTTTCGATCGCCTCCCGCTCTTTCTTGAGCGCAGCAAGGCGCGTGCGCGAGGCGCGTGGTTTGTGAAGTTCGTCTGCCTCTTTCTGGACCTGATCAAGCACGGCCGTCAGGTCGCTGATGCCCGCTGCTGCCGAGAACAGGAGTCGTCCGATGTCGCCCTTGCTGCTGGCGATTTCGTCACCACCCTTTTCAATGGTTTCGTCATCGAGACACAAAAGCTTGCGGTATTCAGCTTCGTCCAGCCCGTTCAACAAGCCCTTGATGGCACTCTCGGGCAGGGCAATCCCGTTCGCGTCTGTCAGCCCGTCCGACCGGAGCGGCAGCCTCGTGAAATGGCGTTCGCTTCCGCCGATGTCGAGGACACCTGAGATGCTCAGGTTCTTGCGTTGGTGCTGGAAGGCATAGACGTCTTGCAGTGGGAACCCGTAGAGAAGCCGCAAGAACCCTTCCATCGTTGTGGTTTTGCCCGCCTCGTTGGGGCCGTATATCACGTGGAAATCGCTGCGCTCTGGCTTGGCGCCGAAGTCATAGGTTTTGCCAGAGAACCGCCCGAACCGCTCCAGAGTTAATTGCCGCAAGCGCATCAGTCACTTGCCCCTTTCATTCGTGCAAGGATGTGTGCCGCGCCCTGTTCTGTCAGGATCTGAGCCAAAGCTCTTGCCTGTGCTTCGCTTGGCAGAAGCGACGCGCGTAAAGAAGGCGGTAGGTCGTTGATCATCGAGACAACTTCGGCTTCGAGGCTTGCCGCAAAGGCATCCTCTTGGCGAATGTCCTCCATGATCGCCTGCAACTCGCCGGTGGCAGAGTTGTCAGGTGCTTCACTTGCTGGCGCGATGTCAAAGGCCACTTTTTCGACCCACAGCGTGCCCGTTTCCAGAGCCATATCCTGAATGGTCTGGGTCCAGGCGTCCGCATCCCGCAGGATCTGCCAGTGACGCGCTGTCGCTCCGCAGAGGGTTACACGCAGAATGGCCGAATCCGATGTCAGCTCTTGGGCAAAAGCAGTGAGGTGGAGCCGAATTTGATCGCGAACCGAGTCATCGTTGGCGCAGCCGTCAACACGAACGCTCAGTGCGCTGAATTCGACGACAGAGGTAGGGAGGGCGCTGACGGTCAGACCGCCTTCGCCGACCTCGATCAGACTTGCGCTTTGAGGGCCCGCTTCGCCGATGTCCCGTCCTTGTGGAATGCCCGGCATCACCACCCAAGGGCTCTGACTGTGAACCTGCCGTTTGTGCACATGGCCCAGGGCCCAATAGTCGAACCCCAGATCGCGCAGTTCATTCAGCGTGCACGGCGCGTAGGGGTCGTGCCCTGCCGCGCCGGAAAGGGATGTGTGCAGCATCGCGATGTTAATGGCATCCGGCACGGGCGCGCCGAATTTCGGCAGCAAGCTGTCGGGCGCGTGTTTGCCGCTGAAGCTGACCCCGTGAATCCACACGCCGGATTGCGCGATTTGCACTTTGCCTCCCCGAGCGCCAAAGACATGAACGTTTTCGGGCAGAGCAACTTCGCCGGTGATCGGGTTTTCGGCGTCGTGGTTGCCCTTGATATAGAAGACCGGAATGCCCGCGCTGCGCAAACGCTCCATCTGGCCAGAAAGAAACGCTGCTGACTTGGCGCTCCGCTCGGCCCCATCATAGAGATCTCCACTGATCAAGAGGGCGGCAACCTCGAGATCGATCGCACTGTCGACCAGACGGGTCAGAGCGGTTCTGGTGGCCGATCGCACTTTGGTCCGCAGCGACTCGTCCCGAAGGGCGAGCGATTTGAGCGGTGAATCGAGGTGTATGTCGGCGGTGTGCAGGATTTTCATCTGATACTCTTGTCTTAGCCGGAGAGTGGACCGCAATGCGACCTTCCGCAAGGCCATTTCCCGTTCACCTTTGGGGTGAAGTTCGGCCAGTGTTTGGTATCGGCGCAAACCTCTGGAAAATTTGGGACAGTGAGAAATAGTCAATGAAAACAGAGATAATCCTCAGGCATAGCGCTCTGCAACCAAAGTTATAGACACCCCGTCTCGCAACTTTGGGGCGATATGTTCCGCCCTGTCGGCGGGTCTAGATCAGGGTGCAGTCGGCAGCGTCACCAAGAGACGGCGGCGCCTGATGGCCCCCTGGATTTAAGACACAAAGGAAAGACCCATGTTCAAGAATACTCTCACCGCGATCGTTCTGGCGACCACTGTCGCCACCTCTGCCTTTGCTTCGGACGTTGTCCTGAACGATGAGAACACCGCCAAAATTCGCGAGATGCTGACCGAGCAAGGTTACGAAGTCGGCAAGATCAAACTGGAAGACGGTATGTACGAAGCCTATGCCCGCAAGGACGGCGGCAAGTACGAAGTGTTTTTGAACGGCGCTTTCGAAATCGTCATCGTCAAAGAAGACTGATGCCATATGCGGGGGCCTATGCCCCCGCTTTTCCGTTGGAGCATTCGAATGCAGAAACTAAAGGTTTGGGACCCCGCGGTGCGTCTCTTTCATTGGAGCCTTGTGATCGCTTTTGCCAGCAACGCTTTGATCCTCGATGATGACAGCAAGCAGCATCAGTATGTGGGATACGTGGTACTTGCCCTTGTCGGTTTCAGAGTTGTTTGGGGCATGATCGGCACGCGATTCGCGCGCTTTTCCAGTTTTCCACCAAGCGTTAGCGGCTCTCTGGAACAGATGTCCGAGATGGCGACTGGTCGCACGCGGATCCATGTGGGTCATACGCCCCTTGGCGCATTGATGATCTATAATTTGCTCGTGACGCTGGCGATCATTGGCGCATCGGGTTATGCCATGACGACAGATTTGCTCTGGGGTGTTGCCTGGCCGGAGTATGTTCACGAGTTCACCGTCACCTGGGCGGAAGTTTCCATCGTCCTGCACATCGCCGCAGTCCTGTTCGAGTCCCGCCGGACAGGGGTCAATCTACCGCGTGCCATGGTGACCGGCAGCAAGGTCATCGACAACCAACGAGGAGGATAGGCTTGGTTTTTTCGATCCGGACGACACGACAGAAAGCGATTGCTCTCATTACCTTGATGGGGGCTCAAGTTTTCTGCGCAGTCTTCTTTGTTTTGGATGTCCTTGCCGATTATCTCGAAGCCGGGGCCGAAGCGGCCTATCATCTTCACCTTTATGTGGAGACTTTGGCCACGGTAAGTTTGGTTCTGGCAATCGCTGTGGAAGGGCGGTTTTTGCTCGCGATGTTGCGCCGTCAGGTCCATCTGGAAGAGAGCCTCAATCAAGCCAGATCGGCTGTGCAAGATATCATGGAAGACCGCTTTTCCGAGTGGGGATTGACCCCTTCGGAACAGGACATTGCGACATTTCTGATCAAAGGGTTCACAACTGCTGAAATTGCAGAGCTGCGCGGGAGCGCTGAAGGCACTATTAAAACCCATCTCAACGCCATTTATCGCAAGGCAGGTGTCCGCAATAGAACAGAGGTTCTGAGCCTTTTGCTCGACTGCATCATGGTGACTGAACACAAAGACGCCTGACCGTGCTCAGAGACCGAAATCGACGGCCTCGATCACCTCGACTTTGATGTCGTCGATCAGGGTGTCGAGCAGTGTCAGAGAGGTGTTCTTGTTGATTGTCACAAGCACATCCTCGCCCACCTGTTCTGCATAGGTCAGGAGATCGTCGCGCGTGACGACCAGCCAATCTTCTTCTGCATTGTAGTCGGCAAGCACATCATGCCCGTGGGTGAATACGAAGCTGTCCGCACCGGCCCCGCCGACGAGGGTATCTGAGCCACGCCCGCCATGCAGCGTGTCATCGCCAATCCCGCCGACAAGACTATCATTCTCTCGACCGCCAAAGAGCGCATCGCTGCCACGCCCGCCTTGCAGTACGTCATCGCCCTGATTGCCGTAGAGCCTGTCTTGTCCGAGGTTGCCGCGCAATGTGTCTGACCCGCGATTTCCAAAGAGCAGATCGGCATTTCGGTTGCCGTAGACGGTATCATCGCCTCGTCCCGCATGAACCAGATCATCGCCAGCGCCAGTTTGAACGAGGTCATTCCCGGAAAGCGCGAGCACCCTGTCATCCCCTGCGAAACTGGAGATGACGTCAGAGATATCGAAATCTCCCCAGAACCAGCCCTCGGCCTCGGTGCCCCAAAATGTGTCGGACCGATTTGTGCCCAAGAACTGCCAGTCTGGAATGACGCTGTCGGCGCCATCGTCCACGAGCAAGTCCTCAGTCAGGTAAGGCAGAGCGGCCCGGTCCAGGTCAAGCGTATCGACAATGCTGTCGCCTGCGTACCAGAAGGTTTGGTCCTCAATCACAACCCAGTATTCGGGGGCATCCAAGCGGGCGATCCTGAAAACCATGTCAGGGGTGATTTCGGTGGCGGACTCGGGCAGGAGAACGAAGGCCGCAATCTCAGGACCGCTCTCGTCGGGTGCGAGAATGCTCGCGATCTGCGATGTCACCTGCGATTCCGCCATTTGCGCCGCCAAATCAATCCTATGGCTGTCTCGGAGCGTTCTTCTTTCTCCTTATGGATGCAGGTGCAGAGGAGGGTCAAGGCGAAGCTCAATCTAATAGGGCCCCTTGCAACCAGAGCGCGTATCGTGATGCGATCCAGATAAAACTTGGGCATTTTGCGCCGGATTTGAGCCACATTTTGAAATGGAATTGATTTCTAGACGAAACGGTCTAGAAATTATCTATGCCGCGTCAGACACCCGATTCCCTTCGTTCAGAAACACCCCGTGCCAAGGGCCGCCCGCGCAAAGATCCCGCGCTGTCCGAGGTCCGTGCACGCTTGATCCGAAGTGGCCTCGAACACCTGACAGAGAGGGGATATTCTGCGATCGGGATCGATCAAATCCTCCGCGATGCGTCGGTGCCAAAGGGCAGCTTCTACCATTATTTCCAGAACAAAGAGGCGTTCGGCCTCGCGCTGATAGATGCGTATCAGGCCTATTTCGCCGACCTGCTGGAAGGCGCGTTCGATGACCAGACCCTAGCGCCGTTGGACCGGTTGCGGCTGTTCATCCAGCGCGCAACCGAAGGAATGGCGCGCCATGGGTATCGCAGAGGGTGTCTGGTCGGAAATCTGGGTCAAGAGATGTCCGCCTTGCCCGAAAGCTTCCGTCAGGCTCTGACGAATGTGTTTGAAGACTGGCAGGCGCGCACGGCCTCCTGTCTGTCCGAAGCGCAAGATGCGGGTCAGCTGACGCATAGTCCGGACCCAGCAGCACTGGCGCAATTTTTCTGGATCGGTTGGGAGGGCGCGATCTTGCGCGCCAAACTCGAGCAGGGGCCGGAGCCGATCCGCCTGTTCGCCGATCTGTTCTTTTCCATGCTTCAAGAGGGGGAGCCAAACCGATGACCCAAGCCGTTGTCATTGATAAGACTGAGGACCAACAAACCGTCGCGCTGCGCGATGTCAGCGCCGCGGACCTGCCCGAGGGGGATGTGCTGGTCGACGTGGCCTATTCCACGCTGAACTACAAAGATGCTTTGGCGATCACGGGCGCATCGCCGGTGGTGCGCAGCTTTCCCATGGTCCCGGGCATCGACTTTGCCGGGGTAGTCCGCGAGAGCACCCATGCCGACTTCAAAGCGGGCGACAAAGTGATCCTGAATGGCTGGGGCGTCGGCGAAAAGCATTGGGGCGGTCTGTCCGGTCAGGCCCGTGTCTCCGGCGACTGGCTGATCCCGCAGCCGCAGGGCATGACGGCGCGGCAGGCGATGGTGATCGGGACCGCGGGCTATACGGCGATGCTCTGCGTTCTGGCACTGGAAGATCACGGCGTGGCGCCGGACAGTGGTGAGGTTGTGGTGACCGGTGCCGCGGGCGGTGTCGGCAGCGTGGCGACCATGCTTTTGGCGGCCAAAGGCTATCAGGTCGCCGCTGTGACCGGTCGGGCGTCCGAGGCGGAGTATCTGAAGAGCCTTGGCGCCGCTTCGGTCATCGACCGCGAGGAGCTGTCTGGCAAGCCGCGCCCGCTGGCCAAAGAACGTTGGGCGGGGGCCGTTGATGTGGCGGGCAGCGTCGTTCTGGCCAACGTGATCGCGTCGATGAAGTACGGTGGCTGTGTGGCCGCCTGCGGACTTGCGGCGGGAATGGACCTACCCACCAGCGTCGCGCCCTTTATCCTGCGCGGCGTGACTTTGGCGGGGGTGGACAGTGTCATGGCGTCCAAGGCCAAGCGGATCGCGGCCTATGATCGTCTGGTCAGCGATTTGGACCTGTCCAAACTGGACGCGATCGCTACAGAACTGGCGCTGGAAGAAGTGATCGAAACCGCGCCCAAGTTCCTGTCTGGCGAGGTTCGTGGCCGGATCGTTGTGCCCGTCGATCCTTCGCTGGACGTGTAAAATAACTGGCGCGGGCTACAGTATGCCCGCGCTTTTGATGTCCTCGACTGCGAAATCAATTAGTGCGCGCACCTTGCGGGGCAGGGTGCGCCCTTCGAGGTAAACGGCGCTGATTGGGCCGGTTTCGACGTCATATTCTGTCAGCAACGGGACCAACGCTCCGTCCTCGATCGCAGAGCCAATCGCAAATCGCGGAGGGTAGGCGATGCCGACACCTTGGATGGCCAGCTCGACCCCCGCACGCGCGGAATTGACCTGAAACCGCCCTTGGACGGAGGTTTCGAGGGCCTCGCCATCTTTGGTAAATGTCCAGCGTTTGGGCGTCAGGCGGTTGGTGTCGATGATGCAGGGCATCAGTTGCAGGTCTGACGGATGCTGGGGGGTGCCGAGCCGTTCCAGATATTCGGGGCTCGCCACCAGCGTGGAGCGAAACATCCCCAGCTTGCGCGTTTTTAGCGACTGCATGGCGCTGCGTCCGAGCCGGAAGGCGAGGTCGATCCCCTCACTCGCGAGGTCCGAGAATTGGTCCGTCAGGCGCAGATCAAAGATCAGATCGGGGTTCTGGCGACCGAACCGCTCCAGCATTCCGACGACATATTGCTCGCCGAACGTGACGGGCGCGGACAGACGGATTACGCCGGAAAAGCCCTTGGAGCCTTCGGATACCTCGGACAGCAGGCTATCCAGATCATCCAGAAGGGCAGGGGCGCGAGCCAGCAGGTCTTCGCCCGCGGGGGTCAGGCCGACTTTGCGGGTGGTGCGCTGGAACAGCCGGATGCCAAGCCGTGCCTCTAGTTCCGCCACGTATTTCGAGGTCAGACGGTTCGAAACGCCCAATTGCTCGGCCGCGCCGGTGAAAGACCCTGTCTGGGCCGTCGCCACAAAGGCGCGCAGTTCGTCGATGATATCCATGATACATTCAGAACAAAATGTGGAAGGTCATTCCATAAAGTCTCCATTTTGTTGAACGGGGTCAATCGCTAAGTTCGGTGTCAGACAACAGATCATGCCACGACACGGTGGCCCCGAACTTTGGAGACGAGACTATGACACCCCAAGCACAAAACGACATTTCTGCCCTGATCCTGCGCCTTGCCAGTGGCGCGCTGTTTCTGGCCCACGGCTGGATGAAGGTCAGCGTATTCACCATCCCCGGCACCGTCGGCTATTTCGAGAGCCTCGGCCTGCCCGGCTTTGTCGCCTACCTGACCATCTTGGCCGAACTCGGTGGTGGTCTGGCGCTGATCCTTGGCGTTGCAACGCGCCTTGTGTCGCTGGCCCTGATCCCCGTTTTGCTGGGGGCCGCATGGGTTCATAGCGGCAACGGCTGGACCTTCTCGAACGAAGGTGGCGGTTGGGAATTCCCCGTGTTCTGGGCCGTGGCCCAACTGGTGATCCTGATCAAAGGGGCTGGTGCATATGCTCTGCGCATCCCTGCACTGAACCGGACCTTAGGCCAGTTCGCCTAATCGATTATCTAAATTGAAACGGGTCGCCCCTTGGGCGATCCGCCCCGCCACAGGAGACTGAACATGAGTACCGTCCAAACACTGAGCGCCCTGCGCGACCGACTGAGCCCTTCGGACCGGATGCCTCTCGTCTTTTTGGGGCACGGCAGCCCGATGAACGCGATCGAAGACACCGAGTATAGCCGCGCCTGGACAGCGCTGGGGCAGAACCTACCGCGTCCCAAAGCGATCCTCGTCGTCTCGGCCCACTGGATGACCAAGGGCACGACGCTGGTCGACGTCTCGGCCATGCCGCGCACGATCCACGATTTCTACGGCTTCCCGCAGGAGCTGTTTAACCAGCAATATAACGCCCACGGCGATCCGGCCCTAGCCCGCGAAGTGACCGCCTTGCTCAGCAGTCATCACGCCCAAGAGGATGACACTTGGGGTCTGGACCATGGCGCGTGGAGCGTGCTGAAGTTCCTGTATCCCGATGCCGACGTTCCGGTCTTTCAGGTCTCGATCGACATGACGCAGGACCTGTCCTACCAGCTCGAAATCGGGCAAATCCTGTCCGATCTACGGGATCGCGGGGTGCTGATCCTTGGGTCCGGTAACGTGGTGCACAACCTGCGTGCTCTCGATTGGGGCGGCAAACCGCAGGACTTTGCCATCGCGTTCGACAAGCTCTTTGCCGAAAAGCTGGAAGATCGGGATTTCAACGCGCTGGCCGACCGCAAGGGTCTGGGCACCCTTCTGCGGATGGCGCACCCGACCGTCGACCATTACCTGCCCGCGCTGACCATTGCGGGCGCGTCCGACACCCGTGACCAACTGACATGGATGACGGACTCGATAGATCTGGGGTCCGTGTCGATGCGGTCCTTTGTATTTCACGCATAATTTCGGAGGCTGACATGCTTGTAGATGGAAAATGGAGCGCGGACTGGCAACCGGTCCAGAAAGCCGACGAAAAGGGTCGTTTCGTCCGTCAGGTTTCGGGGTTCCGCAACTGGATCACTGCGGATGGTAGCGCAGGTCCGACTGGCGAAGGCGGGTTTCCCGCCGAAGCTGGCCGCTACCGCCTGTATGTCGCTTTCATCTGCCCTTGGGCGTCGCGGACCCTGATGGCCCGTAAACTCAAGGGGCTGGAGGACATCATCCCAGTCACGGTCGTGAACCCCACCATGACCGATCAAGGGTGGTCCTTTGGCGGATACGATGGCGCGGACGCAGACCCTCTGTTCGGGTCCGAGTACATTCACCAGATCTATACCCGCGCCGACCCGCACTACACCGGCCGCGCCACAGTGCCGGTTCTGTGGGACACCCAGCGCAACGTGATCGTGAATAACGAGAGCGCCGATATCGTCCGCATGTTTGACACCGCGTTCGAGCACATGGTCCCCTCGGACCTGCGCCTTTACCCCGAGGATCTGGGGGCTGAGATCGATGAGTTGAACGCCCGTATCTACGACAAGCTGAACAACGGCGTCTACAAAGCGGGCTTTGCCAGCAGCCAAGAGGCCTACACCGAGGCGGACGAGGGCGTGTTCGAGATGCTGGACGAGCTAGAAGAGCGTCTGACCGGTGACTACCTGTTCGGGGATCGCCTGACAGAGACTGACCTGCGGACCTTCGTGACCCTGATCCGGTTCGATGCGGCCTATCACGGGCTCTTCAAAACCAACCGTCGCCAGATCGCCGCCTATCCGCGTCTATCGGCCTACATGGAGCGGATTTTGCGCCTGCCCGGTGTGATCGACACGGTGAACATGGATCACATCACCCGCGGGTATTACTCTATCAAAGCGCTGAACCCCAAGCGCATCCGGCCCACCGGACCGACCCATATTTCCAAACTGCTGGACGACGTTCGCGCAGCCTAAGCCATTTCACTGAAGTGTCGCGCCCTCGATCCTGTCGGGGGCGCATTTTCGTGGTTAATCGGCGCGGCGACGCTCTGCGTGTAGAACGACTTCGGCAGCGGCGCGGGCGTCTTCTTCGGCATCATGATGTTCGAAATTGAGCCCGAGATAGGTCTTTAGATTGCCGAGCCCATGCCCGCCATTTCCACGCAGTTCCGGCCAGGTGCGGCGGGCCACGACCAGACTGTCCATCCAGTTCCACTCTGGCGGCGTGATCCCCGCAAGTCCGCAGGCCGAGTTCACCGCGCCTTTGTCGAAATGGCTGTGCTGGTAGACGGTGAAGCCCGCCAACATCGCGTCGATCATCGGAATGATTTGCGGGAAGACGGGCGCACCGACCACAGTCCGCGCCGTGATCCCGTGGATGCGTGTGCAGGACCAGTCATCGGTGATCGGATCCACATAAGTGGACCACGTCTCGATGCTGTTGTCTGGTCGCACGCCCGCGATCCCGATCTGGCAAATGCTGCTGCGGTGCCGGTTCGCTGTTTCGACGTCGAGGGCAAAGAACCGGAACGCGCCGGTCAGTGGCAGGGAACTTAGGACGGATTTCGCAGAGTTTTGGGTCATCGCAGTCGTCATCCCAGAAATTGCTCCAAAGCGAAAGGCAAGAAAACCACCGATCATCTTGAATAAATTCCGATAGTGGAATATGTAACCTGCCACGAATTCTTTTGACTGAGGTCCGCCATGCTGAAACTCGCTTACGTCGCCATTCCTGTCTTGGTTCTGATTGGGTATGTGCTGCTTTCCATGCGCTCAGGGCCGTTGCCTGCGAATGTTTCGCGGTCAGAATTGACGGGGGCGGTTCTGGCCTCTGATCCCAACTTTTTGGTTGTCGACATCCGCACTCCCGAAGAGTGGGAGCAGACCGGTGTAATCGAGAACGCGGCATTGGTGACGTTCACCACGTCTGACAGCTTTCTCAAAGCGATCGAGGTGCGCCGAACGCCAGGTCAGAAAATTGCACTGGTGTGCCGCTCGGGCAATCGATCTGATGCCGCGGCGCGGTATATCGCGGACAAAGTGGAAGGCGAAGTCGTTGATGTGGCGGGCGGCATGAACCGGATTCTGAAAGAGGGATATAAGCCGGTAAAGCCTCTGCCTGAAATGGGCTGTGGGTCGTGTGAATAGCGGACTATCAAGGCGCACTTTATGCGTTGAAAGATGAAATAATATAACATAACAATTCTCCATCATGTGACGGAGTACGATGATGGCCAGACACCGAGCGCGCATCGGCGGAAATTTAGGAGAGACGCACCAACGCCAGCGCACCAGAACCGGAGACCCCATGCGGGCCTACGACCGATTGCCACCGGAGTTGCGGGTGTGGATGGCCAATGCTGCACTGCCTTGGTCGACGCGATCTTGCCTTTCCATCTGGAAAAGAGAGCTGGGGGCGGGTGGGTCGGCACGAGACGCCTTGCAGCGATTGGATCGCGCAGAGGCGGTTGCCCTTGCGCGGGGGACATGTTCCTAGAGATTCGATAGGCGGTGGGACGGAACTTCGATTCACCTATGACATCCCGGGAAATGTTCCTGTTTTCGGGCCATTCCTGAGGAAGGGGCAATATTACGCAGCGTCACTTGAGAGCAGAAATTGATCACGGGCGTCAGGAAAAAGTGAGTTCGCTCTCAAGAGTGTGGTGCCCTTGGCGCGGTGCAGCTTTGGCTGGAATGGTCATGGTTATGCTGAAAACTGAATAATATCAAAAAGTTTCAAAACGGGGCGGTTGCGCTCAGGTCTCAAGCGAAGCTTCTGTAATTTATAAGAAAAGCTGATTTAATAACTTTGGATTTGCGGTGCAGGATTCCGTAGGTCTCGCTGGACTTAAGATAGGCTAGGCGGAAAAAAGTCTTTGCAACAAACTTGGTTATAGCGGTTCCGAAGGAGATTTTGGAAATGCCTATCAAAGAAATGCTGACATCTGACATTCGCTGGAAAAAGTTCTGTGACTCGCTCGCGGGCAACTTGAAGACGGTCTCTAATCCGGAGCAACGCATGCGCCTTCTGCTCGCTTTGAACAAGATCAACGAGGTTGAGCATACCGTGTTCGAAACCCGTACGCCAAAGTCTGAGTCCGATTGGACATTCCACGCCCACTGAGCAGTCTTGACCAAGAGAGGGCGCAAAAATGCGCCGCACTCTGCGATAAGCGGGGGAGATTGTTTATTGCCCCGTCAAATCAGCGCGGGCCGCGTGCAAGAGATCGGCGGCGGCATTCGGGTCTAGCTCGACCATGACGCCGCGCTGCCCGCCATTCATCACCACGCGATCAAACTGAAATGCCGAAGTGTCAAAGGCGACCGGCACCCTCTTTTTCTGGCCGAACGGGCTGATCCCTCCGACGCGAAATCCTGTAAGCCGTTCTGCTTTGGTTGGATCCATCATTTGCGCTGATTTCCCGCCAATCGCGCTCGCCGCACGCTTCATCTTGACCGAAGCGGCGACGGGGATGACGACGCAGGCTGGCTTGCCATCTACCTCAAACATGAGCGTTTTGAAAACCCTGTCGGGGTCTGCACCGATCGCTTCGGCAGCGTGCTCACCAATCTGGTGTCCGCCTTCGTAATCATACTCGTGCAGGTCATAAGAAATCCCTGCTTTGTCCAAGGCTTTTGTTGCTGGTGTTGCGGTCATCGGGATCTCCTGTCGATGGGATCGGGTATGCCGCAGACCACAGATCAGAGTAAAGGCTGGTGGTCTCCAAGACAGCTTTCTTTCGGGAACCGAGGCGGCGTTTGGCGGTTGGTCTAGGACATTGGTTTCAAGGCCGCATGTGCGACCGGTAAGGATTTCAGATGACTGTTCTAGAATGTGATGTCGCCATTATTGGCGCGGGCACTGCCGGCTTGGCCGCTGAACGTAATGCGCGCCGCGATGGGGCAAAGACGCTGCTGATCGATCCATATTTTGCGGGAACGGTGTGCGCGACGGTGGGCTGTATGCCGTCGAAATTGTTGATCGCCGCGGGTCGAAGAGCCCATCAGATGCGAGGGGCCGAGACGTTCGGTATTTGCGCTTCGGATATGAGTGTCGACGGACAAGCGGTCATGGCGCGTTTGCGCAAGCATCGTGATCACTTCGCACAGAGCACGCGGGATAGCATCAACGAACTGCCCGAAGGGGTGCGGATCCAAGCGAGGGCGCGCTTTGCTGGACCGACCACGCTGGAGTTGGACAATGGGCAGACGGTTCATGCCAAGGCCATTGTTATTGCGACGGGGTCCGAACCCTCTGTGCCGGCGCCTTACCAAGACCTTGGCGAGGCCGTACTGACCAATCAGACGGTCTTTGAACTGCTTGATTTGCCGGACCGGCTGGCAGTCATCGGGGCGGGTGTCATCGGCGTTGAACTAGCGCAAGCGTTCGCGCGCCTAGGGGTCATTGTTGCGCTATTCGATGAGGGCGAGCGTTTAGCCGGTGCGAGGCACGATGATGTCCATTCGGCGCTCTATGAGGCCTTGTCTGCCGATATGACCCTGCATCTGGGGCAAACGCCAGAGCCAGAAGTCGTGGATGGCGAGGTCAAGCTGTCGTGGAATGGTGGTTCTGCGCGATATGATAAAGTTCTGGTCGCGGCTGGACGCCCGCCGAGTTTGAAAGGGTTGGACCTTGAACAATCAGGGCTATCGCTGGACGAAGACGGCATGCCGCAGGTCGATCCCCTGACGCTTCAATGTGGTGATGCGCCAATCTTTTCGGCGGGCGATGCGAATGGAGAACGCCCGATCCTGCACGAAGCCTCGGATGAAGGCGGGATCGCGGGGCTGAACGCAGCGGCCTATCCCGCGGTGACGCCATCTTCGCGGGCGGTCGCGTTCTCGATGACGTTTTCAGAGCCTGCGCTGGTTTCGGTCGGGACCGGACCCGATCATGCCGATTTCACAGCGATCGCGGATTATTCGGACCAAGGCCGCGCGGTCGTCGAAGATGAAAACCAAGGGCTCGCGGTGCTGTATGCGGCTGCGCCTGAAGGCCGTTTGATCGGGGCTGATCTGTGCTGTCCGGGCTCAGAGCATCTGGGCCACCTACTGGTCTGGGCCATCACGCAGGGGATGACAGCGCATGACTTGCTGACCATGCCCATCTATCACCCGACGCTCGAAGAGGGCCTGAAACCCGCCTTGCAGGACATTTGCAAATCCGCAGAGGTTGCCATGCGCAGCGATCGGGACACGGGCACTCCTGCGGGCGCGTGATCCAGACTGCGGCAGGACGTCGCTCTGCGTCATGTTATCCTCTTACTGCGCTGAATTAACGTGATATTTCTCAGCGCATGTATTTCTTGGTGCAACGATTCCGTATTGCAGTTTTAACTGCGCTGCTGGCCTTCGGGCTTGTCAGCACGGCATTCGGCCATCATTTCGCGTCTGCGCAAGACCAAGCGCTCGTAGCTTTCTACCAGAGTGTCGCAGCAAGCGATGATCTGTGTGGCGACGACCTGTGGGGTGGCAAGGATTCTTGTAATGCTTGCCGGTTGGTGGCGTCATATTACCTCTCTGATCCAGTGATGTCGCCTGTCCAAGAGAACTTGCGTTATGTCCGCCAGATTTTCTTGCGTGATCTGCGCCGCGCAGACGCCCTTGCGACATTCCAAAGACCACCGTCCAGAGCGCCGCCGCGCCTGTAGGTCGCTTTGGCACAGTATGGCGCATGCGCGTGTTGCCAGAACTGTTGCTAACGATCTGACATAAATAGATTTCACACCCTTCCTTTTTTCTGCTGCGACGTCCAACCGGTGCGCTGCACTCCCGACTGGGGATTTCCCATGAACGCTCTGACTCCACTGTCCGAGGCGGTTTCGGTGCCTGTGGCGGCCGAATGCCAAATTCTTCCTGATCATGCCTTGTTTGTTGGCCTTAGCCGGGCCGAGCAACTGACTGTTGCGCATGAACTTTCCATCCACAACTTCGACGACGAGGCCCCAATTCTGTTGGAGGGTGCGCCGATGGTGGGCGTCATCCAAGCGGGCGCCATCGTACGCATGTCCCGTTCTGGCGTCGGAATGCAAACAGTAGGCCTGCTGCTGTGCGGTGATCTGGTCAGCCCTGCGGGTCCGCGAACGTCCAGCGTGCTTTCAATGGCGGTGGATGAGACCGCGATCTTTGGCACCAGCGCCGAGAGGTTCCGCGCGCTTCTACGAGAAGTGCCGCGTCTCCAGTTAAACTATCTCGATCTTGTTGCGGCAGAGCTGCAGGCGACACGGGGCTGGTATACCATGCTAGGACGGAAAACCGCTCCGGAACGTGTGGCAAGTCTGATCCTGCGCTTGTCCCGTCAGCCGATGTGGGATGGCGAAGGGTTGATTGACTTGCTTTTGACTCGTGATCGGATCGGCAGTCTCTTGGGGTTGAAGATGGAAACGGTGTCGCGCCAGATTCGCGCGTTTTCAAAGGCAGGCGTGATCGCGATGTACACTCCGACCAAGATCAAAGTGCTTAACCAAGAGGCTCTGGTCCGCGCAACCGGTGACATCTGGCGGGAGACGTCGCGCCTGTAAGTCCCTCGTAAGTAGGCGTGTGGCATAGATCGCATTCAGGCGATGCAAACGATGTCCTACCGAATCTCCAGTGCGCAAAGCGATAGGGGTGATTCTTTCAAATACACCTATATCGTGTGTGTGTTTCATTGCTTGGTGGAACTGAAACCTCTGCGGCATGATTCAAATGCTGTCAGAGGAGAGATTCCTTTGATTGTTCATGCCCTTACGTCAATGCGCGCCGGAGAATGTAACAAAAACTGCACAGATTCTGGACCAAAACGACAGAGGGGTGTCAGCCCCGCTCGCGAATAAAGTGTTTGGTGTTTCAAAAATATACTTTAAATCAATAAGATAGTGGCGAAATCCTGCTGGTGGGTATGGAATACCATACTATCCTAAATGGTATAGAAATCTTATCAAAAAGTTAATTGAAGTTTCGGCACGCAACTTTTTCAGTGTCCCTCTTTTGCCAGTCCGGTTTTGTGCTGTCTCGTCCTAGTCAGTTTCGGACCCTCTTCTTTTTTAGAATTTGAGCCGGTTACCAGTTCTTCTGGTAACCGGCTTTTTACTTTTGGGGTCGTTGGTATGCGGACCTGAGGGAAGAAGGGGTGCATCTAGGGGTTGTGTTGTGGGCGGAAAACTTCTTGCCGCGAATAGTCTGTGCGCTAGCCTTCCCATGACCCTTGGTAGGAGTTTCCCATGAAGTTGATTTGGCTAGGACATTCGGGCTTTCGGATTGAAATCGCAGGACAGGTTCTGCTGATAGACCCTTGGCTCAAGGGCAATCCAAGCTTTCCAGAAGATCGTTGGCAAGAGGCCGTCGCCGGCGCGACGGCGATCCTTTTGTCCCACGGGCACGGCGACCACGCATCGAATGTCATCTCGATTGCCAAGGAAGCCGGCATTTCGGTCTACTGCATCCACGAACTGTCGAACTGGCTGTCGGGGCAGGGCGTTGAAACGACAGGGTTTGGTAAAGGCGGGACCGTCGCGATTGGAGAGGTTTCCGTGACGATGGTCACGGCGGTCCACTCGTCCTCGGTCGATTTTAATGACGCACCGCTCTATGCGGGCGGCGAAGCGGGCTTCATCATCCGCGGCGAGGGGCACTCGATCTATTTCTCGGGCGATACGGACGTCACGATGGAGATGGATATCATTGCTGATCGCTACAAACCAGATGTCGGTATTCTCTGTGCGGGTGGGCACTACACTATGGACATGGAGGGTGCGGCCTACGCGGCCAAGCGGTTCTTTGACTTCAAGACCGTGATCCCTTGCCACTACGGAACCTTCCCGATCCTCGCGCAGTCGGCGCAACCGCTGATCGACGCGCTACCCGATGTAGATGTGCGCGTGATGGCGGTGATGGCGCCCGAAGAGCTATAGTGCCTAGTGCGTGGCGCGGAGGATAACCTCCGCGTCCAGCCAGACCATTTCTCGCGCTTTGGCCGGATGGGCAGCGCGGCGTTCCAGCAAATCCAGAACTGCTGTCACGAGGGCATCAATCGGATTGCGCAGGGTCGTTAATTGGATTGCGGGCCAGCGTGCCATCTCGATGTCGTCGAAGCCAATGACTGATATGTCTTGAGGTACGAGGCGCCCTTGATCCCGTAACGCGCTGAGGGCTCCGATCGCCATCGCGTCATTGGTGCAGATCAGGGCGTCGAGCCTGTGCAAATCCGACAGGCGTAGGGCTGCGTCGTATCCGCTTTGCACGGTGAAGGCGCCAGTTTCCTCTGCCATCAGACTAAGCCCCACAGCGTGCAGGGCCTCTAGGGCCCCCGCGCGGCGGTCGGCCGAAGCCGCAAAGGTATCTGGCCCTCCGATGAACCCGAAATTCTGGCGACCCCGCGCCAGCAAAACCTCTACGCCCTTAGCCATGCCTTCGCGGTTGCGGCAGCAGACGTTGTCGACTCCATCTGCTTCCAAAATGCGTCCGCTGGCGATGACTGGAATGCCGAGTTTGCCGCAAGCTTCGGAGATATCGGCAGACAGACTACCCGACCGCAAAATCATCGCTTCGAGTGGATAGCTCAGCGCATTATTGACGCCGTCGCGTGCAGATTGCCCGCTGCCACCAATCACAATCGGCCATTTGCCGGCGCTGTTCAGGCCTGCGATCAGCTTGGCGGCTACTTCCTTGTCATACTCGTTGGCCATCTCGCCGACAAAAATCGCTACGAGATTCGAGCGCCGTCCCTGCAGCCCCGCCGCCAAAGCGTTAGGGCGGTAGCCGAGTTCTTGCGCGGCCTTCTCGATGAGTTTCCGTTTGTCCGGCGCGAGATAGGCGCCTTGGGTAAAGGCCCGCGACACCGCAGACCGCGAGACACCTGCAAGTCTTGCAACATCGGCGGCTGTTACCCTGCGTTTCGTATCGTGATCCATTTTTTTGGCCTTTTGGAAAAACTTCGTTGCTTCGACATCTAGCCGTTACATGTGGCGGTTATGTGAACACGTGTGCACATCGGGGGCAAGGCCGCAGAATGGCTAGAGCACCGGGTGGGCAAAACCGTCGTGCATTCTGCCATGCGCGACCCTTTTGACCGCCCTGCGGGGCATAAAAACCGGATGAGTTCTATGAAGCGTCTTTCCATCGTCTCCAGCCTTGCGCTGATGCTGGCCTCGAACGCAGTCTACGCGGAAACCAATATCACTTGGTGGCACGCAATGGGCGGCGCACTGGGTGAAACCGTCAACCAGATCGCGACCGACTTCAACGCGAGCCAAGACGAGTACACCATTACCCCCGTCTTCAAAGGTTCGTACGAAGAGACTCTGACCTCGGGCATCGCAGCCTTCCGCGCAGGCGAGCAGCCCAACATCATGCAGGTGTTCGACGCTGGCGCAGCGACCGTGATCGGTGCCAAGGGCGCGACCGTTCCCGTTCAGGACCTGCTGACCGAAAACGGCGTCGAGTTCGACATCAATGACTACATCTCGGGCGTGCGTTACTTCTACGCCGATGCAGACGGCAAGATGATCGGCATGCCCTTCAACTCGTCCTCGCCCATCATGTATTTCAACGTAGACGCTCTGGCAGCGGCTGGCGTCGAAGCGCCCAAGACCTGGGAAGAGTTCGAAACCACCACCGCGCCCGCTCTGATCGAAGCAGGTTACATCCCGCTGGCGCAGTCGCACTCGCCCTGGATCTTTGTCGAGAACTTCGTGTCGCGTCACAACCTGCCCTTCGCGACCAACGACAACGGCTACACCGGCACCGACACTCAGATCTTGGTCAACAGCGACGAGCTGAAGATGCACTGGACCAACGTCAAAGAGTGGCTGGATGAAGGCAAGTACGCTTGGTACGGCGCATCGTGGGATGACAACCAGGCCCCCTTCGAAGAAGGCAAAGTCGCGATCTGGATGGGTTCGTCGGGCTCGTTCGGCGGTCTGATGCAGAAAGACCTGCCCTTCGAATTCTCGGCCACCTATCTGCCCTACTGGGAAGCAATCACCACCGAGCCCACCCAGACCTTCATCGGCGGCGCATCGCTGTTCGCAATGGCTGGCAAGTCGGACGAAGAGAATGCCGCAACCGCTGCGTTCTTCCAGTACCTGACCTCGCCCGAGGTTCAGTACATGTGGCACCGTGAAACCGGTTACGTTCCGATCACCACCGCTGCCTACGAGCTGGCAAAAGAAGATGGCCATTACGACCGCTTCCCCGCCGCCGAAGTTGGTATCAAGCAGCTGTCGCTGGCATCGGGCGAGAACACCAAAGGCTACCGCATGGGCTTCTACCCCCAGATCCGCGACGTCATGAACCGCGAGTTCGGCCGCATCCTGACCGACGAAACCTCGGTTGATGCAGCGTTCGAAACCATCGAAACCGAAGCGAACGAACTGCTGTCGCGCTTCGCGATGACCCAGAACTAATCACACTTGTAGCTCCGGAGGTGGCCGCCCGCGTGCGGCCGCCTCTTTTTGTAATACGTACGGAGGGCTCATGAAACGCGCCGGATTTTCCGACCGTTGGCTGCCGGTTCTGTTCCTGCTGCCCCAGCTGACCATTATCTTCATCTTCTTCTACTGGCCCGCCGCCCACGCGCTTCGGTCCTCGTTCTTCCTGCAAGACCCGTTTGGCTTTGGCGAGACTTTCGTGGGCATGAAGAACTACACCATGCTGCTGGATTCCGCGTCCTACATGCGGGCGGCGTGGTTTACAGTGATTTTCACGTCTCTGGTGACTTTCCTGTCCCTGTCGATTGCACTGCTCTTGGCGGTCAAAGCGGACAAAGTCATTCGCGGCGCCAAGACCTATCGCACGCTGCTCATGTGGGTCTATGCCGTCGCGCCCCCCGTCGCGGGCGTCATCGGGCTGGTGCTGTTTGACCAATCGTGGGGCCCGCTCAGGGATTTTGTCGCCCTGTTCGGCTGGGATTTCCGCCTTGGCGTGAACTATTTCGACACCGCCTTCACGCTGGTGGTCATGTCGGTGTGGAAGCAGCTGCCGGTGAACTTCATCTTCTTCCTGTCGGGCCTGCAGTCTATTCCGCGCTCGGTGCGCGAGGCCGCGCTGATCGACAACCGCTCTGCCGCGGGCCGCTTTTGGGATGTGACCTTCCCGCTGCTCGCGCCCACTGGTTTTTTCCTCCTGATCATCAACATCACCTATTCGCTGTTCGATACCTTCGGCATCTTTGACACCCAGTTCAAAGGCGAGCCCGGCAACAACCCGATGACCCTTGTGTACAAGGTCTATCTGGACGGTTTCCGCGGCAATGACCTTGGCGGGTCTTCCGCGCAATCGGTGATCCTGATGGTTCTGGTTCTGGCTCTGACCATCTTCCAGTTCCGCATGGTCGAACGCCGCATCCACTATACCTGAGGGCCCCAGATGTCTGTTCCCGCACGTCGTATCCGTTGGTCCGCAGTATTGGACCATTCCATCCTGATCATCGGCTCGCTGATCATGATCCTGCCTGTTGTGATGCTGGTCCAGATGGCCTCGACCACGGACCTTCACACCACCAAGTTCGGCCCTGGTTGGGTCTTTGGCGACCAGCTGCCTGTGAACTTCGAAAAGGCGATGTTCAAGGCCGATGGCTTCTCTGGCGAGAATACGGGCCTGAGGATGCTGTACAACTCGATGATCCTCGGTTTTGGCTTTGCCATTGGCAAGATCGTCATCGGGATGATGGCCGCCTACGCCATCGTCTACTTCCGGCTCAAGTTCGCCACGCTGGCCTTCTGGGTGATCTTTACCACGCTGCTTTTGCCGCTCGAGGTGCGTATCCTGCCATCCTACGAGATCGTGCAGAAACTGGGGATGCTGAACACCTACCAAGGCTTGATCATCCCCCTGATCGCATCGGCCACGGCGACGTTTTTCTTTCGCCAATACTTCCGGTCGATCCCCGAAGAGTTGGTCGAAGCTGCCCGCATCGATGGCGCTGGCCCCATCAAGTTCTTCATCGACATTCTGGTGCCCCTGTCGCGTACCATGATCGCAGCGATGTTCATCATCATGTTCGTCTACGGCTGGAACCAGTACCTGTGGCCCACCATGATCACCACGGACGAGGGCATGTACACACTGGTCCGCGGCATCAAGCAGATCACCCAAACCCTCGAAGGCACCAACCTGCCGGAATACGGGCGCTCTAACCTCTTAGCGATCATCGCGATCCTGCCGCCCGTTCTCATCGTCATTTTCTTCCAGAGCTGGTTCGTCAAGGGCCTCACGGAATCCGACAAGTAAGGAATTTTCCCCATGGCACAGGTCAAACTAAACGCTGTCCGCAAAACCTATCCCAACGGGTTCGAGGCCGTGAAACCCGCCAGCTTCGACATCACGGACGGTGAATTCGTGGTGCTGGTCGGCCCTTCGGGTTGCGGCAAGTCCACCATGCTGCGAATGATCGCAGGGCTCGAGGACATCAGCGAAGGCGAGCTCTACATCGGCGAGACCGTCGTGAATAACGTGGACCCTGCCGACCGTGATATCGCGATGGTGTTCCAGAACTACGCGCTGTACCCGCATATGACGGTCCGCAAGAACATCGGCTACGGTCTGAAGAACCGCAAAATCCCCAGCACCGAGATTGACGCCAAAGTCGCCGAAGCCGCCAATATGCTGAACCTGAACGACTATCTGGACCGCAAGCCGAGCCAGCTGTCGGGCGGTCAGCGTCAGCGCGTTGCCATGGGCCGCGCCATCGTTCGAGACCCTGCGCTGTTCCTGTTCGACGAGCCTCTGTCGAACCTGGATGCGAAACTGCGCAACCAGATGCGGATCGAAATCAAGGCCTTGCAACGCCGTCTCGGCGTGACCGCCGTCTACGTGACCCACGATCAGGTCGAGGCGATGACCATGGCCGACCGCATCATCGTGATGAACGGCGGCGTGATCGAACAGATCGGCACCCCGTCCGAGGTGTATCACAGCCCCGCATCGACCTTTGTCGCCAGCTTTATGGGCGCGCCGCCAATGAACCTGTTCGACGGTCACGCCAATGGCACCGAGGTCCACGTGGGCGAAACGCCTCTGCACCGCCACACCCATCAGGGCAAAGTCACCGTCGGCATCCGTCCCGAAGACATTGTCCCCGACGTCACCGGCCCCTTGGCGATCAACGTGAACATCATCGAAGAGCTTGGGGCGCATCGCCTGCTACACGGCCACACTGCGGATCAGGCCGTCACCATCCACGTGGCCAAAGACTTCCCCGCCGTGACGGGCCCCATGACAGCGTCGCTCAAGCCCGATGCGGTTTCCTTGTTCGATAGCGAAACGGGACACCGCCTGTGACCGTCATTCTAGACGCGCTGCCCCCCGTCACCGAAGCGCAGGTCGACGCCATCCTAGCAGCGCCCCGCACGTCAGAGGCGCACTGCGCGCTCTTGGCAGAACTGAACTGCATGAACGCGGTTCAAGTCGGGGGTGCGGGCACCGGACCTGTGCCAGCAGCGCCGCGTATCATCGCATGGAATGTGGAGCGCTGTCTTTTCCCCGAGGAAACCGCAGCTGTAGCCGCCGCGCATGGCGCAGACATCGTGCTGTTGTCCGAAGTCGACTGCGGCATGGCCCGCACCCAGCAGCGCCACACCACCGCGGATATGGCTAAGGCTCTGGGGATGCACTACGCCTTTGGCGTCGAGTTCTTTGAACTCGGCTTGGGCAGTCCGACGGAACTGGAATTCTGCAAGGATGACCACAACGCGCTGGGGTGGCACGGCAATGCGATCTTGTCGCGTGCGCCTTTCACGAAGGTCGCAATGCTGCGCCTCGACGATCACGGACACTGGTTCTGTCCCGAATTCGGCGCAGATCCCGGACAGCCACGGGTCGGTGGACGCATGGCATTGTTGGCCGAGGTGATGACAGATGACGGCCCGCTTTGCGTCGTCTCGACTCATCTCGAGAGCAACTCCGGAGCGGCGCACCGGGACGCGCAGCTTAAACTCTTGCTCGATGAAATTGACCGTTTTGCACCGGACATACCGGTCGTGATTGGCGGTGACCTCAACACCGGCAACCACATCCCGCCGAAGTTTGACTGGCGCGACGAGACGCTTTTTGCTCTGGCTGAAGGGCGCGGCTATTCGTGGGATGGGACGCCCGAAGGGATGACGACGCGCCCCAGTCTGATCACGCGGCACCCTGATCGGCAGATGAAATTGGACTGGTTTGCAACCAGAGGCGTGATCCCCCGCGAGAGCCAACTGATCCCGTCGGACCAGACCGGAACAGTTCTGTCCGATCACGACGCGGTGCTGTGCCGACTTTATCGCGCAGAGTAGGCCGTCCGTTTAGTGCGGTGGGATTTGATCAGGGTCTTGCCGCGCATCCAGACGCAACTGCAAGAAAGCCAGATCCAGCCAGCGTCCAAACTTTGTCCCGACCTCTGGCATGAACCCGACCTGCGAGAAGCCAAGCGCCTCGTGCAGTTTGATAGACCCTGTGTTGCCAGCCTCGATGCCGGCGACCATCACATGTTTTCCCAATGCCTTAGCGGCGTCGATCAAGGCCAGCATCAGGCTCTTGCCCGTGCCGGCACCACGTCTGTCGTGCCGCACATAAACCGAGTGTTCAACCGTGTGCCGATAGCCATCGAATGCCCGCCAGTCCCCAAAAGAGGCGTAACCGATAACCTCATCCTCCGACTCGGCCACGAGCACGGGATAGTTCGATTTCTGACGGTCCGAGAGCCAGGCCAAGCGGTTCTCAACATCAACAAGTTTGTCGTTCCAAATCGCTGTCGTGTTGGCGACCGCGTGATTGTAAATCTCGGTAATCGCAGGAATGTCGTCTGCAGTGGCCTGGCGAATGTGCATCAGCGGACTCCGATAAGATGCTTGAACAGGGAAAGGGAGTTAGAGTTCCCGGATGGGCGTGCCTGCGAGGAAATGTTCGATCGCCTCGACCGTATCCTGATAGAACAGCCGCCATGTGTCCTCTGTGACATAGCCCAGATGCGGCGTCAGCAGGAGGCGATCGCCGAACTCTTCCATTGCGGCGCGCCACGGGTCCTCGGGGCCAAGTGGTTCCACTTCGAAGACATCGATCCCCGCGCTGTGCGGCTTGCCTTGCCGCATCCCTTCGAAGAGTGCTGTCCGATCGACAAGACCCGCACGGGAGGTATTCAGGAAGATGGCATCATCAGGCAATGCCGCAAAAACAGAGGCGCCGATCAGGCCCTTTGTGCGGTCAGACAGCACCATGTGAGTGGTCAAGACGTCCGACCCTGCCGCAAGCTCCTCGGGCGTAGGTGCAAAGGAGACGCCAGCCTCTGC
Source organism: Alphaproteobacteria bacterium (assembly GCA_030433335.1). Taxonomy (GTDB): domain Bacteria; phylum Pseudomonadota; class Alphaproteobacteria; order Rhodobacterales; family Rhodobacteraceae; genus Donghicola. Next base: position 35,480 of record JAUILL010000026.1, read on the forward strand.
CGCGCGCTCGGGGGTTAGGTTTGGTGACCACGCAGTCACCGACATACCGAATGCCTGACCCAACGCCGCGACTTGCTTGCCGATATTGCCAAGACCAATAATCCCAAGGGATTGACCAGCAAGATCACGCCCCGGCATGCCTTGCCATTCACCCTTCGCAAGCCGCTGGGTCTCGGGGACGATCCGCCGTGTCAGGCAGAGCAATAGCGTCAGAGTCAGTTCTGATGTCGTCGTTTTTCTTGATCGTGTTCCGCACACTGTGATGCCACGCGCCTTGGCCGCGGCGGTGTCGATCGACAGGTTTCGCGGGCCGGTGGTCACGATCAACTTCAGCGCAGGCAGGGCGTTGATGAGATCGGCAGGAAAGGGTGTCCGTTCGCGCATCAGGCATACGATGTCGAACTCTGCCAGGGTCGCGGGAAGGTCGTTGATCGGGCTGTCGAACACAGTGACTTCTGCGTCGATCCCGCTCCAATCCGCCATCGTCAGCGCCACATTGGCGTAATCATCGAGTACTGCAATCCTGAGCATTCTGCGCTTTCCTTTGCCTTGGTGATAGGCAACAGGATTGCTGGTGGCTGCGCAAGCGCGAAGTGATAGTCCCACAAACGCGTCGGGCGCAAACCGGTCGACCAAGTTCGCGCCCTGCGTTAGGAAATCACCGATAGGTGTTCGCCGTTATGCTGCCTTGCGGCGGCGGGGACGGCGACGTTTCTGCGCTGCCGGCTTGTCAGTCGATTGCTTGGGTGCGTTCTGGCGGCCACGGTTGCGGTTCGCACCGGGCTTGGAGCCCTTGGGGACCGGACCACTGGGGCGTGTGCCGCTCGCAACAGGCAGCTCGATTTTCATCAGCTTTTCTACCTGCCGCAGAAGATCCGCTTCTTCGGGCGCGCAGAATGCAATGCCTTCGCCCTCGCGGCCCGCGCGGGCGGTTCGGCCGATCCGGTGGACATAGTTATCAGCCACCTCGGGCAGGTCGTAGTTGATCACATAGGCAACGCCGGGGATGTCGATGCCACGGGCCGCGACATCGGTGGCGACAAGAATGGTGATCTCGCCCTCGCGGAAGGCTTTGATCGCGCGGTCGCGCTGGCCTTGGCTCTTGTTGCCGTGGATCGAGGCGGCGTTGTAGCCGTCTGCCACCAGACCCTTCATCAGCTTCTCTGCACCGTGCTTGGTGCGCGAGAAGACGAGGGTCAGCGCGTCGAGGTCATTCGACAGAATCTCGCGCAGTTTCTTGGGTTTTTCGGCTTTGGTCAGGAAGTGCACCGACTGGGTGATCTTGTCCGCAGCTTTGCCAGGGCGGGCCACCTGCACCTTTTCGGGGTTGTTCAGGTAGGCGTCCGATAGTTCTTCGATCTGCTTGGGCATGGTTGCCGAGAACAGCATGGTTTGGCGCGGAGTGCCCAAAGCCGGAGCGATCTTGCGCAGAGCATGGATGAACCCCAGGTCCAGCATCTGGTCCGCTTCGTCCAGAACCAGATGGCGGACAGTGCCCAGATCAATCGCGCCGCGATCCATCAGGTCAATCAGACGACCGGGCGTGGCGACAAGGATGTCGGTGCCCCGTGCCAGCGCGTTGATCTGGCGGTTGATCGACTGGCCACCTACGACGGTGACGATCCGCACCCGGGTGCCTTCGGTCAGCAGGCGCAGGTTGTCGGCGATCTGGTTCACCAACTCACGGGTCGGCGCAAGGATCAGGGATTTAGAGGTTTTCGGCGCGGGCTTTCCGGGCTGCGCCATCAGCGCATCGATCAGGGGCAGGCCAAATGCCATGGTTTTGCCCGTGCCGGTCTGCGCGAGGCCCATGATATCGCGACCTTCGAGAGCCAACGGAATGGCTTTCTGCTGGATTGGGGTCGGGGTCGAGAATTTTGCGCTCGCAAGCGCGTCAAGCAGCTTGGCAGAGAGGCCAAGCGAAGCGAAATCGGTCAAAAGACGTCCTTTTCAGCCGGTGCCATTGGGGCAGAGTCCGGCATATCAAAGCAGTGGCCGCATCATGCGGTCCTGCGAGGGTCTGGTCGGCCTCGGGACGGGCAGGCGACTCCTGCGTGGTCTGGCCGGTGCATCAGGAACCCTGCGTGATGGGGAACTTGTAGTGGTTTACGCTGGTGCGTCCCGTCTTGGGGTCGCGGCTTGCTCACGCGGCAGCGCAGCGTAGACTGCTAGATGGGGCCAATTACCCCGTGCGTCAAGAACCATATCGAATAGGTCCCAAAAACGCGAAGGTGCGCAGGAAACCCGCGCACCACATGCTTGATCACATCTGGCGCAAAGCCAGAGCGTGAATCAGGCCAGCTCGAGGTTGGTTGCCGACTGGCGACCGTCACGACCTGCTTCGATTTCGAAGGATACAGCCTGACCGTCGTTCAGCTGGCGGATGCCTGCGCGCTCGACTGCCGAGATGTGAACGAAAATGTCCTTACCGCCGTCTTCGGGTGCGATGAAGCCATAGCCTTTGGTCTGGTTGAACCATTTCACGGTACCTTTGGTCATCGTGAAGTCTCCTAAATTTGATGCCACCCGCAACATGCGATGGCCCGGCTCAAGGTCGTCGTAGGAACAACTGAGGCCGATAGGAAACAGAAGGTCGTAGAAGATGCTTAGCACTGGAAACAATAGTGCTAGGGTCGCAGATTTTCAAGTGCCATTCCCGTGATGCCTTTCCTTCTTGCGCGCGTTGCCGAATGTCCTTGGCGATCCGATCACACTCTTGTGCTTCGGCTTGTTTCAGCGTTTCTTGGCGGTAGTTTGGACTTCTGGAATCATCTAAATCGGGGTGGTTTTGCCGCCTCGGTCGAGCAAGCAAAATAAGGTGAGATATATGGTTTCCAAAACCTGGCGGGTTGCGCCCTTTCTGATGCTGGCACTGAGCGCATGCGCCACAGCCCCCACGACGACCGAAGAGGGGTATATCACCGAGTTGCCCGAGGAAGTGTTGGCACTGGCCGCACCCTATCAGAACCTGAGCGCCGTGCGCCTGAACCCAGATGACGGCTGCTATTGGTACCTGCATTCGAACGCAGTCGAAGACACCTTGCTGCCCCTGCGTACCGCTGGCGGGAACCCGATCTGTACGCGCGTGGCCGAAGCGCCCGTAGAGGCAGAGCTGGAAGTTGCCGCACAATAAAATAAGGGCGTCAGGCCGATATGGTCTGACGCCTCTTTGAATTTAGCTGGTCGCCGTGATGCGATCTTCGGGGGCGTAGAGATAAGCTGTCACGCCCGGATTGACCTCTTCATACAGATCAATGATGTGCGCCATGATCATGCGTACGCACCCAGAGCTCGCGCGGCCGCCGACCGAATTCGAGTGGGGTGTGCCGTGGATACGCAAGTACGTGTCGCGGTTTCCTTGGAAGAGATAGAGTGCGCGCGATCCCAGCGGGTTGTTCGGGCCGCCGGGCATGCCGTCTGCGTGCTGCGCATAAATATCGGGATCACGCTCGATCATCGCGGGGGTCGGGGTCCAACCCGGCCACTTGGTCTTGCGGCGGATGGTGTAGGTGCCAGCCTCGTAGAGGTTGCCACGGGCAATCGCCACGCCATACCGCATTGCGGTGCCATCACCGCGCACATGATAGAGGTAGCGTGCAACAGCATCCACGTGGATGTCGCCGGGCGTCAGACCAGTCTTTGCCTCGACCAGACGGGGCAGGAAGCGCGGCTGCAGTCCCCATGGGTTAGATGTGGCGGGATCATACGCGGGCGGCGTGACAAGGGCATCCCACTCGTCCCAGCGGGTCTGGTCACTGATATAGGCCGCAAAGGCAGGGCTCGCGATCGGCGCTGAAAAGAGCGCTGCGGAGGTCTGGATGAAATGGCGTCTGGTCAACATAAAGCTGCTCTCCTTCTTCGCATTACTAACGCCCTTGCCTGAAGGGCGACGTCAAGGGATGGAACTCTGCCAAACGCGGTTTAGCCCCATAAAATTGCCGTGTGCGGGCGATTGAATTCCGATCTGTTGAAGAATGGCATCAGATTATGCAGGTTTCACACCTGCACAGCGATCAACGGATCATGACGATATCGTCTCAGCATCAGGAGGCCAGCGATCCCCAAACCGATTAAGCCGAGCGAGAACAAGAAGAAGGCGGCCTTCAGGCCGTACAGGTCGCTGAGGTATCCCACCAAAATGGTTGGCAAGGAATTGGATAGATACCCAGCGACATAGAAGCGCGAGATGTAAACTTCGCGGGTGGCAGGTGTGGCCGCTTTGTTTGCTAGCCCCAAAGCGCCGACAAAGGCCGCGCCGTAGAAGAAGCCGCAGATCGGCATAAGGCCGAGCATTACAAAGCCAAGGCCGTTAGGCTCTGCAAGGATCAGTGCCACCTGTGCCAGCACCATCCCGCCAAGTCCGACACCGATGGCGCGTTCGACAGGGTACTTTCCCCAAACAAACTGGCCGATCCCAGCGAAAAGCTGAAAGACTGCAGGGACCAGTCCAGCCAGCGCCACCGAAGGCAGGACATAGACAGAAAGACCCAGATCCGTGCCAAGAGCCATCAGGATCGACCCCAGCATCCACGCCACGCAAACCCCCAGACAAGCCAGAACGAAAAGAGGCATATTCACGCGGCTGTCGCGCGTCTGCTCCTGCGTTGCTTCGTCCGGTGTTTCTTTGGGCGGCCAGTAACAGACGCAGAGACCGGCAAAGGCGAGCGCCGACAATATGACGATCACGATGAAGGGCGTAACTGTCGGCGCCAAATCCATCGAAATGGCCAGAGAACTCAGAATCGGGCCGCCTGTTGCACCACCCGTGAACGCGAGCGTTGCGGTCACAGCGGCCACTCTGCGCATCTCTGTCGGATAGATCGCGAACAGCGCCGAGGAGGCCATGCCTGTGATTGCTCCGGTCCCGAACCCGTTCAGGAACCGGCCGATCAGAAGCGTCGGGAGGCTGTGGGCAAAAGCGAACATGATGGCGCCAAGCGCCGTGATTACCAGACCGGGCAGGATGATCAGCCGGAGGTCTTCTACCTTTGGCCCAAGCCTTCCGCCGACAAAGAGAGCCAGCAACGTTCCGGCGGCATAGATCGAGAAAATCGCGGTTCCCATGACCTTTTCCAGATGCATGGTCTCGAGATAATGAGGGTAGAGCGGACTGGGGGCAGTACTGCCCAATAGGGCAGAGAAGATCGCAAGTGCCAAAGCGGCACGAGCCAGACGGGTCTTGGACAATTCTTTGGGCATGAAGGCTTTCAAAATACGGCGTGCGGGGAATTGATCCGTCAGGCCGAATAGCCCCATCTGCACTACCTGTTCAGCTTAGAAGCTTGCCGTTGCCTCAAGCAATGTCACGCCCTTGAAAAAGGGGAGTTCTCATCAAGATGTGAACATGGCGGCCGGAGTCGTCGCCACCGAAATCATCGCGATTAAAGCGGCATGTCGGGGATGAAGACCGAGACGACCAGATCCCCATCTTGGTTGATCGCAGCGGTTGCATCACCATGCAGGACGGCGGCCGTGATCTTGACTTTGAATGCCAGCGGTGGCCGCATTTGGGTCCGGTCCCCTTGGTCGAATTTCAGCGGCTGGAAAAAGCGGTCCACATTGGTCGCACGGACTTGGGTTGTTTTGGTGCGGCCAAAAATCTCGACCCCGCCGGTTTCAGTCAGGTGGCGCGTTTCGATCACGCAGGTCTGCGGGTCTGAAGAGACCAATTGCAGACTACGATCCAGCGCCACATAGAGTTCCTTGAGCTTTTGCAGATCAGTGTAGGCTGGGCCGTTGCTGACAAATTCAGTTCTGGACAGCAGGCCGATGGATTTGACCATCTCTTCGAGATCACCCAGCGCCTCGGGATTGTTGTACTCCAGAGCGCGTCGCATGCACGTGGTCAGATTGCCCAACAGGTCTTGGCCACGCTGAGAGGACTCGATGATCTTGGCCGACCATTCTGCGGCAGCATTTGGGTCTTGCTTGGACTCTTCCAGCAACAGGCTTGCGAACCCGTTGGCGTGGCGCAGCGAGGCGGACACGTCGTGATGCAAAGCGCTGATGAAGATAGAAATGCTATCGATCAAGGCTTGGGAAACCACCTGCGCATTTCTTTGATCTGAGCCCATCGCAGTTCCTATCAGGTCTTTTGAAGTTTCGGGGGGAGGGCCACAACGTTCAGCCAGAAATTCTCGATTTGCTGCACAACCTTCACAAATGCCGAAGCATTCAGGGGTTTGGAGACAAAGCAATTTGCGCTCAGGCTGTAGCTTTTCAGGCGGTCTTCATCGGACTCCGAACTGGTGAGTACCACCACGGGAATCGTTTTCAAATCCGGAGTGTCTTTTAGCTCCTGCAGCACTTCGTAGCCGTCAGTGGAGGGCAGGTTCAAATCCAACAGGATCAGGTCGGGGCGCTCGGCCTCTTCGTTCCCATTGCGCCGGTACAAGATATCCAGCGCCTCGTCGCCATCTCGTGCGATCAAAAGCGTGTTGGCGAGCTTGATTTCCTTCATCGCGGCTTTGGTCAAAACAATGTCACCTTCGTTATCCTCGACCAGAAGGATAACGATAGAATTTGCACCATTCATAATAAAACTCCCTGTTCTTTGGGCACCGTGAAGTGGAAGGTAGAGCCGGTCCCAAGTTCAGATTTGATGGACAATGTGCCTCCGTGGCGTTCGACGATCTTGCGACAGATCGCCAGACCGATCCCCGTACCGGGAACCTGATCCCGCCGGTGGAGGCGTTTGAAAATTTCGAAGATTTTGGCGTGGTTTTTCGGGGCGATCCCAATCCCGTTGTCTTGGACCTCAAAGTGCCAGTAATTGCCCTCGTCCCTGCAAGAGACGTGGACTTTGATCGGGTCTTCGGGTTTGGTGTATTTGATGGCGTTGCCGATCAGGTTCTGGAACAACTGCATCAACTGCACCTTGCTAAACGGCAATACAGGCAGGTTTTCCTGCGTCAGCTCCAGCTTTCGTTCCGACGTGCCGCGGAAGTTGGCAAAGATATCGTGGACGATGGCGTTGCTGTCCACCTCGCTCATTTGCTCCATCCCGTGTTCAACACGGCTGTAGTCCAGTAGATCACGGATCAAGCCGATCCCGCGAGCGCCAGCATCGTTTAGGAACTTCAGATAGAACTCTGTTTGCTCGTCCTTCTGGTTCGTCTGGGTCAGGTGCGTGTCGAGCATCTCGGTGAACGAGTTGATCATCCGGAAGGGCTCTTGCAGATCATGAGAGCAAATATAGGCGAACTGCGCGAGTTCTTCGTTTGAACTCTCGAGGCGGTCCATCAGTTCGGATTGCGACTTTTCGAGCGCGCGGCGTTCGGAGATGTCGAAGAAGACAATGACGTAGCCCTGATTGTGGCCCTTGCGGTCTTCGATCGGGCCGGCAGAGATGGACAGGTCGATCGGGCGCTCGCCGACTTGGGGCAGGCGCAGTTCGATTTCTTCGTTCCGGTCAAACCGCGTGATATCCGTGATTTTGGCGTGGTCTTCAGAGCCCGAGATGTAGAATGGCAGCGAGCCAAAGCGCCGTCCGATCATCGACTCGCGATCTGCCTGAAGCAATGTCGCCGCGGCGTCGTTCATCAAGCGGATGTTTTGATGACGGTCCAGATAGATCAGACCCTCGCTGGTGCTCGAGATGATCAATTCACGTTCCCGCGCCATGTAGGCCAGTCGCGCTTCGCGGTTCTGCAGTTGGTGCGTGTTTTGCCGAAGTTTGATGTTCTGATGGTAGACCGTCATGCTGCGGTTCACGATGACCGAGAACAACAGGGTCATCAGGAACCCCAGTGGCAGGGTCGCCTGACTGAGCGGCTGGATCGAGTTCCGGACGAACTCTCGGTCCGGGACCATCTCCAAAGTCCAGTTTCGATTAAGAACTGTGACCTCCATCGCGGTCGACATACTCGGAGCGATTGGCTGTGTCGAAGCCACTTCGGTGACGGTGTCATTCCCGTCACTGACACGGAGTTCGAAGTTCTCGAAGTCATCGCGCATCCATGACTGGATCAAGGAGTTGATGCTGATCGAGGCAACGATCAGGCCCCTAAACTCTTCGTTCCGCAGGATAGGAGAGAAAATGACAATGCTGTCTTTTCCGGTGGTCAGGGTGAAAGGGGGGCTGATCACGCTGCTCTTGGTGTGAACCGCTAGGTCCATCGCGGCGGTGCGGTCGGGGTGGTAATCACGCCCTACGCCGATGGCTCGATGATTGGGGATATAGGGGGCGACCCCGATGATTCTGTAGTCGGGACCAATCAGAGCAATCCCGGGAAGCTGCTGAAAATCTGATGCGTAGTTCTCGCCATCCGTTTGCCATAGGGCGGGATCAAGGGTGTCGCGCTGCGCCTCGCGGCGGGCCATGCGCTCCAGCGCTTCGGTCAGGTTCTCGAATTCGCTCTGGATCAGTTTTTCGATAAAGCGAAGCTCGTGTTGGACATTCTGGATCGCCCTCGCGCGATCAGCTTCCAGAAGGTTTTTCCAGACTGCGCCAGTCACCAACAATGCGATGATCGCCACCGCAGAGGTGATCAGAACCTCTTTGCTGTGATGGGGAACGGTTTCGCCAAGACCTTCGCTGGCAAGAGCAATCGAGAGGCCGATCAGAAACATATTTGCGGCGGTATGTATCGCCATGCCGGTGATCGCGATCCACAGATACTCGGCGAGCAGATTTGCACCATAAGTCGCCAATCCGGTTAGCCCGATGGCAAACACGCCAAGGCCGAGGCTCGCCACGAACCCCCGCACCCAGCGCTTCGCGCCCAAGAGCGTGCGCAGAACACCAGAGGTCGCCGCGAGCAAAAGCCCGAACGCTGTGTTCGGTGCCATGTAGCCGCCAAAGGTACTGGTGTTGAAAAAGAGGTTGTCGACCTCAAGTCCTATCAACTTGAGATCCTCTAGTAGCGTCAAAACAGGCAGGATGCCGGTCAGGACACCAAAGATGAAACTTGCTCTATCCTTGTGATGGTACAGGCAGATGCACATGACCGACGCCAGTGCGAATGACAGCGCGGTGTTATAGGACATCAAAGAAAAGCCCGGCCAGACGTCTAGCAGGCGGATGATTCCAAAATGCCATCCAAACAAGGCCGAGATGGAAGTAATCAGTACCGTGACAGGCAAAAGATGAAACGCAATCTGTTGCAGCTTCGGCCGGTCGTTCACTCGTTCAGCACCCCTCGGCAAAAGAGAGGTCTCTGTCATTCAGCATCTTTCGTAATGTGAGTGGTAATCAAAAGTCACTGATACGTGTCCGATGATATAGCGCCTCAAAACTATTAAGCAAATAGTTACTTGCAAAAACCAAGGGTTGGGCCGGTGCGGTGTTTTACCGGCAGTGGTCCGGCTTTTCGGTCTTGGCGTTGTTCCCTGTGGGTCCGCGAGACCCCTCGATCCGGAGCGAGTGTGCATTCTGCATGCGCCGACGGAGATGTCGCGACAGAGCGTCGATGATCGCGGTCAGCGCGATGGTGCCAAGCAAAAGTATCAGGGCGCGGTCAACCCGCAGTTGTTGCAGGTTCATCTGAACGTAAAACCCCAGAGTGCCGATCCCCAGCAGTCCCATAATCGCAGTTTCGCGCAGAATGATCTCCCACCTATACAGACAGAGCGCCCAAAAGGTACCGGTAAGGCGGGGGAATACCTCCCAGCCCCAGAAGGTCAGACCGGTTGGCGCATCTAGCCGCACCGGCAGTGAAGCTGACTGACGGCCGAGCAAGTGAGCGATGATTGCGCCGTTGTGCAATGCCAAAGCGAGAATCGCTGGCAGCATCGAGGGGCCGAAAATCTGCAGCAGAATAAATGCTAACATATATTCCGGTGTAGAGCGCAGCAGGACCAAAACGCCGTGTCCTATGGCGGCACCGATGCGCCCGACCACTCGGGGCACGATGGCCGGAAAACTCAGTGCAGCCAGAAGCGCCGCCCCGGTCAGAGCGATCTGCGAAAGGCTCAGGGTCGCGATGCTGCCCGGGATCGCTTGGCCGATCAGGACTTTGCCCAACCAAGGCCCCCAGTCTGCGCCGGTCCGCATCGGGGCAGGGGCCAGATCTTGTAGAAACCTCAGAGCTGCGCCTTGGCCCATAGGTGGAAAGGGCAGGTGTATGAGTCCCCAAATCGACGTAGCAATGAAAATCGGCACGAGCGGCCAACGCACCCAGTGCCGCAGGGGCAGAATGAGCGCCAAAAAGACAAAAAAGACCGCCGCAGCCTCGGGGTAGAGGGCCTGTTTGAAGTAGCTTTCGAGATGGAAGCCCAATGTCGGCAATCCGATGAAACCGAGCACTGCGCTAGATCTCAGGCCACATTCCAAACGGTAGAGGCTGTAGGTGGCTATTTGCGGAACGCAGGCGGGCAAACGAACCCAAAGCAGGCGCACCAAGCCGGAGGTGACAAATGGCAGGGCGGCTTCGGCGCGGGCGTCGGTTTCGTCCAGATATTCGGAGAAGACTTTGGCAAAGATCCCCGCGTAGGGCAGGCCGATCGCCAAAACACCGGTCAGAGGCGAAAGCCCCGTGATATTCATGAGCATCAGTGCCCAGAAAATCTCGTGGAGGGCGCGAATGGCGATGCAAAAGCTACGGACCCATCGGATGCGGTAGAAGGGGGCCAGGAGCAATCCGCAGATCGCCCCGAATGCGACACCGCAAAAAGCGAATGCCAGCGTGAGGCCCGCAGCGTTCAAAAGCAGCATCGGATCGCTGAAATAAGGCATAAGAATGCCTTGGCCGATTCTGTTCAGGGTGAGCCACGGGTCTGGTCCGCTGCTGGACAGATCCGCAAACACGAGGGCAAGGCAGCAGCTGGCCACAAGCGCGATGAACAGGTGGCGGCCTGTCAGGCTCATGCGTACAAACTCATGATGTCCGCTTCATGCAGGTCAGCGGCTTGGGCGTCGAAGACGATGCCGCCTTTGCGCAACCCGATCACACGGCTTGCCCGCGCCCGTGCCAGATGGACGTCATGCAGAGCCACAATGCTGGATTGAAAAGTGCAATCCAACTCGGTCAGCAGATGGCGCGCTTGGGTCGGGTCGACGGCGGACACAGGTTCGTCCGCGATGACGATGTCACCTCCGCGAAGGAGCGCCCGAGCCAGCGCGACCCTTTGCTTTTGTCCACCAGACAGCTGGCTCACGCGGCGGCGTCCAAGACCAGAGAGACCCGTTCGATCTAAAACCGCGTCGACGGCAGCTTGCTCTGGAGTGGTTGGCCAAACCAAAGTGCGCAGGTTGCGGGCTGTACCGAAATCATCCAGCCGCCCCATCCAGACGTTGTGAAACACGCTAAGCTGTGCCACCAGTCCCGCCTCTTGGGGGACAAGCGCGACCCGCTGGTCCGCGAGCCGCGTGAACATCGCATGAAGCAATGTGCTTTTGCCGACGCCACTTGGCCCAAGCAAGGCGATCCGTTCGCCCGCCTGAACCGTCAGCGAGACACCGGTCAGCACGGGCGTGTCGCCCCAACCCAGTGTCTCGTTTTGCAGCGTCAGGAGTGTGGTCATCAGTCGATGATGTCGAGGGCGCGGGCGGTGTCCTCGATCGGCTGGTACATGGCGTTGTCCGCCGCGATGAACGCCGAGCGGGGGAAGCTGGCCAGGAGTGCCTCGTCTTCCATGCCGATCAGAGCGTCTTGGACTTTTTGGGTGAAGCCTTCGCCAAACCGCGCGTCCACGTCGCCGCGGATGGTCCAGTTGTAGTCGGGGTAGGCGGGCGTCTTCCAGATGATGGTGGTCTGGTCCGCTTCGGGCGCGCCTTCGGCCACGGCAGTGTCATAGACGGTGTAGTTCAGCGCGCCGACTTCGTATGCACCCGATGCCACCAGACGCAGGGTCTGGCCATGGTCACCACTGAAGCCCACGGTGCTGAACAGGTCTTCGGGCGCTTTGCGGGTCAGTTCACGGACATAGAATTCGGGCATCAAACGGCCCGAGGTCGAGGTCTGCGCCCCGAAGGTGAAGCTGCGACCAGACAGGTCGGGCAGGGTTTCGCCTTCGGTCAGGCCGGTGTCGGTGTTCGCGATGAAGTAGGTGACAAAGCTTTCGTCCTCGGCGCCTTGGGCGATGGCTTGCGAGTCCGGAACTGCCAGTCGGGCCTGAACGCCGGACAAGCCGCCGAACCACCCCAGTTGGATCTGGTCGTTGCGGAACGCCATCACGGCCGCGCCGTAGTCTTTGACTGGCACGTATTCGATATCGACGCCAAGCTTGGCCTTCAGATAGTCAGCGACCGCGCCGAACCGCTCGATCAGGCGGGTTTCGTCGTCATCGGGGATAGCCGAGAAATACAGTGTGTCCGACAGGGCCGGCGAGGCGGTGCAGAGCAGCGCGAGAAGAAGCTTTTTCATAAATTCGTCCTGGGGCTTTTGGCGGGGTCTATAGCGGCGGCTGATCCAAGGTTCCAGTACGGAACCGCCCCGGACTGAAGGTCAGCCGGGGCGGTGGGATCTATATAATTACGGGCGCTTGGGGCGCGGGCCTGCGGGTTTCCCCGGTTTGCCGCCCTTGGCCGGTTTTCGGAAGGGCGTGGCGTCGCCGCCTTTAGCTGCGGGGCGAGCGGGCTTGCCGCCAAATCCGCGTTTCGCGCCATCGGGTTTGCCGCCTCTACGGTCATCCTTGCCGAAGCCGCCTTTGCCATCCTTCGAGAAGGGGCGCTTGCCTGCAGGCTTGCCGCCGCGATCATCGTCGAACTTGCGGCCCATGGGTTTGCCTGCGGGCTTGCCGGGGCGATCGTCAGAGCGCGGTGCGCGGGGACGGTCATCACGGTCGTCGCGTTTGGTTTTGTCCCAACGGGGCTTGTCGCCTTTGGGTTTGTCCGACTTGGGTTTGTCGCCCCAGACCGGCTTGGTTTTGCGGGCAACGGGGCCATGTGCCTCAACGGGGCGGGGCGCGGGACGTTCAGTGCGTTCGGGACGATCCGCGCGGTCAGCAGCGGGCTTCGGTGCGCGCTCTGCGAAATCCGAGCGGGGAGCCGGACGCGGACGGTCGTCATCCTCGCGCTTGCGCTTGAAGGGACGGTCGTTCTTTTCCGCGAACTTGCGGTTCGATTTGCTGCGGGGCTGAGGCTTCGACAGTTTGGGCGCTTCGTCCAGTTGGGTCAGAACGTGGCCGCGATCAGTGGTCATGGACGCGCCGATCTCATCCAGAAAGCCGGCAACCGCATCGGCACGGAGCTCGATATAGCTGACGGTGTCCAGAATGCGCATCGCACCGATCTCGTCCTTGGTGATGTCACCGGCGCGGCAGATCATTGGCAGCATCCAGCGGGGGGTGACGTTCTGGTCGTGACCTGCATCCATGCGGAACCAGACCGACTCTGTGAACTCTTCGCGCTGCTTTCTGGGGGCGGGCGCGTCCACGGACATCTGGTCAATCTCTTCCGGAGCGGAACGGCCCGTGTTCAGCGCGCGCAGATAGGCCAGCGCCAGTTGTTCGACGCTGAAGGTCTGGGTCAGCAGATCAACGGTGGGCTGTTCGGTCGAGGTGGGGGTGTCCTGCCACGACTCGTCTGCCAGCATCCGCTCGCTGTCTTTGGCCGCCACTTCCTCGGCCGAGGGTGCAGCACCCCAGTTCGCGGTCAGTTTGGCCCATTTCAGCAGGCGCTCTGCTTTCTTGCGGTTCTTGGGCGTGACCATCAGCGTGCTGACGCCCTTGCGACCCGCGCGGCCGGTGCGGCCAGAGCGGTGCAGCAGGGTTTCGTGGTTGCTAGGCAGTTCTGCGTGGATCACCAATTCTAGGTTGGGCAAGTCGATGCCCCGCGCAGCCACGTCGGTCGCCACACACACACGGGCACGGCCATCGCGCATCGCTTGCAGCGCGTGGGTACGTTCGGTCTGGGTCAGCTCACCGGACAGCGCCACGACCGAGAAGCCGCGGTTCGACAGACGCGAGGTCATGCGGGCCACCATCGCACGGGTGTTCGCAAAGATGATCGCATTGGGCGCCTCGTAATACCGCAGGACGTTGATGATCGCGTTTTCTGAGTCGCGGTCGTTCACCACCATGGCGCGGTATTCGATGTCAGAGTGCTGCTTTTGCTCGGACACAGTGCTGATGCGCAGGGCATCGCGCTGGTACTGCTTGGCCATCCGTTCGATTTCTTTGGGAACGGTGGCAGAAAACAGCAGGGTCTGACGCTCTTCGGGGCAGGAGCCCAGAATGAATTCCAGATCTTCGGAGAAGCCAAGGTCCAGCATCTCGTCTGCTTCGTCCAGCACAACGGCGCGAACGTTGCTCAGGTCGATGGTTTCGCGCTGGATGTGGTCACGCAGACGGCCTGGGGTGGCGACAACAATGTGTGCGCCACGCGCCAGAGCACGCTTTTCATCGCGGAAATCCATGCCGCCTACGCAGGAGGCGAGGAAGGCACCGGCATCTTCATAGAGCCACACCAGCTCGCGTTTGACCTGCAGGGCCAGTTCGCGGGTGGGGGCGATGATCAGGGCCAAAGGCGCTTCGGCAGCTTCAAAGGTATCCGACTCGCCAAGAATCGCGTTCGCGATGGCGAGGCCGAAGCCAACGGTTTTACCAGAGCCGGTCTGGGCCGACACCAGCATGTCTTGGGTGCCGAGTTCAGGATTGCTCACAGCTTCTTGAACGGGGGTCAGGCTGGAATATCCACGGCGCTCCAGCGCCTGTGCGAGGGTCTTTTTCACGTGCTTGTCTGCTTTCAAGTCAGAGGATTTGGCCGCAAATCCGCAGTTTTCGCGGAAGGGGCGGCGCATCCATACAGCACTAGTCCCGGCGGCAATCGCGCCCGCCTATAGCATTCTGATCGTTCTGTATAGGGTGATTGCTGCAAAAGCATGGGAATATCTGCTTTGCGTCTGGGGATTGGGTCGCGACGAGTGGTTTTCAGCTTTGCGTGGGGAGAGGGTTATTTGTGCCTTTATTGGTTTGTGAAGAGGAAGGAATTCGGCGTCATAATCATGTATGCCCCTGAGGCGGGGTGAGGCTTTCCGGACCCTCGGTTGGCGTTCGAATGTGTTCTGTTGTGGGGCATTGCTCTTGGTGCTGTCGAGCTTTGTCTCCGTGGTCTTTGGAGGCTCTTTCCCTAGAGGGTGTG
>JAUILL010000027.1 GCA_030433335.1 Alphaproteobacteria bacterium
GGAAAAAAGGTTCAAGCTTGGCCATCTGCGTATCGCTTAACCAGTATAGATCACTCATGTCACCGCTCCGTTTTCCGAGCCGTGAATCACGCAGCACAACGGAAATCAATGCGTCCTGACCCTAGAGCCCTCGGCGGTGGTTTCGGACTTCTTTGAAACCCACTTTGGCAAGGCCAGTGATATCGTGCCTGAGTGGGTCGATAAAATGCTGTCTGTCAGAAAATAAGGGCGGCCCGTTTCCGGCGCCGCCCCTTTGTGCCCTAGCAGATGATCAGGTTTAGTTGCTGTTCATCTTGCTGTGGTCCATTTTACCATGCTGCATGGCGCCGTGGGTATCCTGACGCTCCAGATCGACGGGGATCTGAACCTCGATCTCGCCAGCTTTTTCAAAGACGAGCGTGACGTTCAGCATGTTGCCCTGTTCGAAAGGTGCGTTCAGACCCATGAACATGACGTGATCACCGCCACGCGCCAACGCGTGGGTGCCGCCTGCGGGGACGGGGAAGCCGTCTTCGTCTTCGCGCATCTGCATGACGCCGTTGCCCGCGTCGATATGAGTGTGCAGTTCAACCTTTTTCGCGGCGTCCGAGCGCGCGTCGATCAACTGGTCGTCTTCGGTGCCGGTGTTTTCGATCACAAAGAACGCAGCGCCGGATTTCGCGACCGGAGAGGCCGAGCGCGCATAGGCGTCTTTGATCGAGATTTCAGCGCCAGCGGTCAGGGGCAGGGCGCAGACGGACAGAGCGGCAATCGCCTTGAGTGCGAAAGTCATAAGGATTTTCCTTGTTCGAGAATGGGTTGTTTTGGTCTGAGGTTGGGATCAGGCCAGAACAGGCGGTCCACGGGCGCAGGCCTGAGGGGCAGCTGCGCTGTGGGCGTTCCACGTCTCGACAGGGAAGTATGCGATGCTGTGATGAGAGGGCGCGTAGGTCTCGGGCTGCCACGGAGCGACCGCGGCCAGCAGGGTCAGCGCACAGTCTGGGCAGTAGTGCAGGCTGGCGGGTTTGCCATCGGCGTCTACGCCAATAGTCACTGGGCCCGTGCCGGTACACAGCTCCATCTGCCCCACGGCGGGTGCCTGCCCGCGAATATAGCCCATGTGCACGGCGGTGAACGCCATGAGACAGGCCAGCAGCAGGCTGAAGATATGGAGGCTGAGTTTTCTCATCGCCAAAGATTTACGCAGACCGTGAACCGGTCACAAGGCAGGGCATAAAAAAAGACCCTGCGCCAATGGCCGCAGGGTCCCTTTTATTCGAGTGCTTAAAAGCAGATTAGGCGTTTGCGGCCTGTGCTTTTGCGATCTCTTTTTTCACCTTCAGAGCGGTCGACGACAGCTCGGTGTCTTTTGCTTTTGCCAGGAACGCGTCCAGACCACCGCGGTGGTCGACGCTACGCAGAGCAGCAGCCGAAATGCGCAGCTTCACGCCACGACCCAGAGTCTCAGACTGCAGGGTCACGTCGTTCAGGTTGGGCAGGTAACGACGGCGGGTTTTGTTGTTTGCGTGGCTGACATTGTTGCCAGTCATGGGGCCTTTACCGGTCAGTTCGCAGCGGCGCGACATGTTACTTTCCTCGTTTCGATCTCGATGTCAGTGGCTGGGCGCCACTGCGCCCTCGAATATCAAAGGGGCGCAAATACCTACGCCCCCGGAATCCGTATCGCGGTCGTGTAGGTGAGATTCAGGGGAACGTCAAGCGATTCACCCGTCACTTAGGCCCAATGTTTTCAACATTTCTTGCGCTGCAAGGCTCGGCGTCGTCTCGCCTGCCGCGACCTCTGTGCCAAGGGCCTGCATTTTATCGCGCAAGGGGCCGGGAGCCGTCAACTGCGCAAGTAGGGTTTGGCGGACCTCTTCTTCAAACCAATAGCGGGCCTGATCTGCGCGGCGCTGGTCAAAGAACCCCTGGTCTCGCCGCCAGCCTGCCAGCGTCTGCATCTCGTCCCATGCGGTTTGCAGGCCGTTTTCCTCAAGCGCGGAAATCGACATCGCCTTGGGGAAGCCTTCGGGGTCTTGGGGGCGTTTGCGCAGCAGGCGCAGAGCGCCAGCGTAATCGGCTTGGGTGCGGGTGGCGACGGGCTTCAGATCGCCATCGGCTTTGTTCACTAGGATGATGTCCGCGATTTCCATGATCCCGCGTTTGACGCCCTGCAGTTCGTCGCCGCCCGCAGGTGCCATCAGCAGGATGAACAGATCGGACATCTCGGCCACAACAGTCTCGGATTGGCCGACGCCGACGGTCTCGATCAGGATGATGTCAAAGCCGCTGGCCTCGCACAGGGCCACAGCCTCGCGCGTCCGCCGCGCCACACCGCCAAGGTGCGATTGGCTGGGAGAAGGGCGGATAAAGGCCATCGGATCGCGGCTCAGCCGCTCCATCCGCGTCTTATCCCCCAGAATGGAGCCGCCAGAGCGCGCCGAACTGGGGTCTACCGCTAGCACCGCCACCCGCAGCCCCAGCGCGGTCAGCATCATGCCGAAGCTTTCAATGAACGTGGATTTGCCCACACCGGGCGTCCCCGACAGGCCGATCCGCAGGCCCTGACGGCCACAGGGGCGCAGGTATTCCAAGAGCTCGGTCGCCTGTTCGCGGTGGTCGGCCCGTCCGCTTTCCACCAGCGTGATGGCCCGTGCCAAGGCCCGCCGGTCCCCCGCCAGAATGCGATCGCCCATATCGGTGATGTTCATTGCCAAACCCTTCCTCCGTATCGCTGGCGTTTGTGCCAAGGGGGCAGGGCGCTGTCCACCCGTGGACGGGCGCTAACACCTGCGTCATAAGCACTATATGACCGAATTGCCCATTCACGCCGCCCTCGATGACCTGATCCAAGCCCTGCGTTCGCGCGGCCGCGCCGTGCTGCAAGCGCCCCCCGGTGCGGGCAAGACGACCGTGGTGCCGCTGGCGATGATGCAGGCGGGCCTGACGGACGGGCGCATCGTGATGCTGGAGCCGCGCCGCCTTGCCGCCCGCGCCGCAGCCGAGCGGATGGCCGAAACCTTGGGCGAACCCGTGGGGCAAACCGTGGGCTACCGCGTGCGCGGCGAATCAAAGGTGTCGAAATCGACCCGAATCGAGGTCGTGACCGAAGGCATCCTGACCCGCCGCATCCAGCAGGACCCCGAACTGGCAGGCGTGGGCGCGGTGATCTTTGACGAATTCCACGAACGGTCGCTGAACGCCGATCTGGGGCTGGCTTTGTGTTTGGAAGTCGCAGGCGCTCTGCGCGACGACCTGATGCTGGTCGCGATGTCCGCGACCTTGGACGCCGAACCCGTAGCGGCCCTTATGGACGCGCCCATGATCACCTCCGAAGGGCGCAGCTATCCGGTGGAAACCCGCTGGCTGGACCGCCCCCTCGGCCCCAAAGCCCGCATCCCCGAAGCCTCCGCCGATCTGGTCGTCCAAGCCGTCCGCGAAACCGAAGGCGGCGTTCTGGTCTTCTTGCCCGGCGAAGGGGAAATCCGCCGCGTCGAGGGGCTGCTGAGCGGACGTCTGCCGGACGGCTGCGTCGTGCGCCCCCTGTTCGGGGCCATGGACTTTGCCGCCCAACGCGCCGCGATCCAGCCCGCCACGTCGGGCCGCAAGATCGTGCTGGCCACGTCCATCGCCGAAACCTCTCTGACGATCCAAGACATCCGCGTGGTGGTCGACGCAGGCCGTGCCCGCCGGTCGCGGTTCGATCCAGCCTCTGGCATGTCCCGGCTGGTGACAGAGCGCGTCACCAAAGCCGAAGCCACCCAGCGCGCAGGCCGCGCGGGCCGTGTGGCCGAGGGCACCTGCTATCGCCTCTGGACCCGCGGCGAAGAGGGCGGCTTGCAACCCTTCCCCCCCGCCGAAATCGAGAGCGCCGATCTGTCGGGGTTGGTGCTGGAACTGGCCCAATGGGGCGCGGACCCCGCCGATCTGCCTCTGCTTACACAGCCCAACGCGGGCTCCTATGCCGAAGCGACCGCGCTTCTGAAAATGCTGGGTGCCTTAGATGACAACGGGCGGATCACCGAGCATGGCCAGCAAATCACCCGCCTGCCGCTGCACCCGCGCCTTGCACATATGCTGACGGTGGCAGGGCGCGACGCCGCCCCCTTGGCCGCGCTGCTGGCGGACCGAGACCCCCTGCGCGGCGCTCCCGTGGACCTGTCCCTACGCATCGAAGCGATCCGCGACACCCGCCGCTTCAGGGAAGAACGCCCCTACCAGCCGCACCGCCCGACGCTGGAACGCATCAAGCAAGAGGCCAAGCGTTTGGCCAAAGATGCGCCCGACGCCCGCGGCCTTAGCCTGCCGGAAATGGCCGCGCTGGCCTATCCCGACCGCCTCGGCGCCCGCCGCAAAGGTACCGCCCCGCGATACCTGATGTCCGGTGGTAACGGCGCGGCCCTAGATGAAACCGACCCGTCCGCAAATGCGCCCTTCCTGGTGATCACCGATGTAGACGGCGACCGCCGCGAAGCCCGCATCCGCCAAGCCATCGAGATCCGCCAATCCGACCTGCGCGCCCTGTTCGAGGACCGCATCGCGTGGCAAGACATCTGCGAATGGTCCCCCCGCGACGGCCGCGTGATCGCCCGAAAACAGGAACGCCTCGGTGCCATCGCCCTAGACGACCGTATCTGGCAGGATCCGGACCCCGCCCAAGTCGCTCGTGCTATGCTCGATGGTGTGCGCCAACTGCCCCTGCCATGGACCGATGCTGCCCGCCGGTTCGCTGCCCGCGTGGAACTCGCCCGCCCCAACGACCCCAATCTGCCCTCAATGCGGGACGAAGACCTGCTGGCCACCGCAGAGGACTGGCTCTTGCCCTATCTCGACGGGATCAAATCGGCAGGCGCATGGAAGAACTTCGACATCCTGCCCGCCCTACGCGCCATGCTGGACTACGGCCAGATGCAGGCGCTGGACCGCGAGACACCCGCCCATTTCACCACGCCTCTGGGCCGCCAAATCCCGATCGATTATGGCGGGGAACACCCCTCGATCGAACTGCGCCTTCAGGAAATGTTCGGCCAGAAAACCCATCCGACCGTTGCGGGGAAGCCTTTGCGCGTGACCCTTCTGTCTCCGGCCCAACGGCCAGTGCAGACCACGATGGACATTCCCGGATTCTGGGATTCCTCGTACGAAGATGTGCGGAAAGACATGCGGGGGCGGTATCCCAAACATCCTTGGCCCGACGATCCGCGCCAAGCCGATCCAACGCTGCGCGCGAAACCACGGGCGTAATTTGAGTATTTTTCGCAAAAAGAAGACAGGGCAGCTTGCTTCTTTTTGCCACCAAATACTCAAACAACAAAGGCCGCCCCGAAGGGCGGCCTAAAAACCAAAACTGTGCGCGGGCGTGCCCGCGCTCCGTTGGATTAGAGGTTCGGGTACATCGGGAAGCGCGCGCAGAGTTCTGCGACTTCACCGCGGACCTTGGCTTCGACGTCCGCGTTGCCCTCTTCACCGTTTGCGGCCAGACCGTCGACAACTTCGATGATCCACTTGCCGATCTGACGGAACTCTTCCTCACCGAAACCACGGGTGGTGCCGGCGGGCGAGCCCAGACGGATGCCGCTGGTGATGGTGGGCTTTTCGTCGTCAAACGGAACGCCGTTCTTGTTGCAGGTGATGTGCGCGCGGCCCAGAGCAGCCTCGGTCGCATTGCCCTTCACGCCTTTGGGGCGCAGGTCGACCAGCATCAGGTGGGTGTCGGTGCCGTGGGTCACGGTGTCCACGCCGCCTTTGTGCAGCTCGTCTGCCAGTGCCTGAGCGTTCTTGATAACCTGCTTCTGGTACTCTTTGAAGTCGGGGCGCAGCGCCTCGCCGAAGGCAACCGCTTTGGCCGCGATCACGTGCATCAGGGGGCCGCCCTGAATGCCGGGGAAGATCGCCGAGTTTACTTTCTTGGCGATGGCTTCGTCGTTGGTCAGGATCATGCCGCCACGGGGACCGCGCAGGGTCTTGTGGGTGGTGGTGGTCGCAACGTGCACGTGGGGGAAGGGGTTGGGGTATTCGCCCGCAGCCACAAGACCCGCAAAGTGCGCGATGTCTGCCATTAGGTAGGCACCAACGCTATCCGCGATTTCACGGAACTTCGCGAAGTCGAGCTGTCGGGGGATCGCCGAGCCGCCAGCCACGATCAGGGCGGGCTTGTGCTCGTTGGCCAGTTCCTGGATCTGGTCATAGTCCACGTCGAGGGTCTGACGGGTCACGCCGTACTGGACCGCGTTGAACCACTTGCCCGACTGGTTCGGCTTCGCGCCGTGGGTCAGGTGACCACCGGCATCAAGGCTCATGCCCAGAATGGTGTCGCCGGGTTTGATCAGCGCTTGGAACACACCTTGGTTGGCCTGTGAGCCCGAGTTGGGCTGAACGTTGGCGAACTCACAGCCGAACAGCTGCTTGGCGCGGTCGATCGCCAGGTTTTCGGCGATGTCGACGTACTGGCAGCCACCGTAGTAGCGGCGACCCGGGTAGCCTTCGGCGTACTTGTTGGTCATGACCGAACCCTGTGCTTCGAGCACAGCAGCCGATACGATGTTCTCGGACGCGATCAGTTCGATCTCGTCGCGCTGGCGGCCCAGTTCCTGACGGATCGCGCCGAACAGTTCGGCGTCGCGGGATTCCAGCGATTCAGTGAAAAAGCCATTGTCACGGTGAGGGGCGTTCATGGGTGCCTCCGAAGCCAAAGGATGTGATTGGCGCAGTCTCTATAGGAAAGTGTCACAAAGGCAAAGATCGTAAAACGACCTAGTGCATCTTGGCCGCGGCAATGCTGGCACTTCGGGGAAACTTGTGGTTGTTTCGGAACCGACCTCTCCTTCAGGAAACAGGGTATGACGATCCGAATTGCTTTTAGCGCCAGTTCCGCCCCGATTGCGCAATCCGCCCGCGAGGCCTTGGTGCGCCGCTATGGAGAGGTCCCTCTGGAAGAGGCCGATGTGATTGTCGCCTTGGGTGGGGACGGGTTTATGCTGCAGACCTTGCACGCGACCCAGGACCTGCCTGCCCCTGTTTACGGGATGAACCGCGGCACTGTCGGCTTTCTGATGAACGAATATTCAGAGGCAGATTTGCCCGGCCGTCTGGCTCGCGCCGAAGAAGAAATCATCAATCCCCTTGCCATGAAGGCCGTGACTGTCGATGGCGAGGTCCACGAGGCTCTGGCAATCAACGAGGTTTCGCTGATCCGAAACGGGCCGCAAGCGGCCAAGCTGCGAATCACGATCGACGGACGTCTGCGGATGAAAGAGCTGGTTTGCGATGGTGCGCTGGTCGCCACGCCCGCAGGCTCGAC
The DNA here is from genome assembly GCA_030433335.1 of Alphaproteobacteria bacterium. GTDB lineage: Bacteria > Pseudomonadota > Alphaproteobacteria > Rhodobacterales > Rhodobacteraceae > Donghicola. Next base: position 7,280 of record JAUILL010000027.1, read on the forward strand.
TGCATACAACTATTCGGCGCATGGACCGATCCTGCCCATTGGCGCGGACGTTTTGGCGCTGACTGCGATCGCCCCCTTCCGTCCGCGTCGTTGGCGCGGGGCGCTCTTGCCGAAGAAGGCTGTCGTGCGGTTCGACGTAATTGATTCGGGTAAGCGGCCGGTGATGGCGGATGCGGATTCGGCGTCCGTGACCAATGTCGCCTCGGTCGAGATCCACGTCGCGCCAGAGATCAAACACAAGATCCTATTCGATCCGGGCCATGGTCTCGAGGAACGGCTGATCCGGGAACAATTCGTCTAAGGCCTCCGTTGGTTTCCTGAATCATTTTTCAGGAGAGCATTATGGATAGTCTTGTGGCGCTTTTGTCGTCTCCGACATTTCTGATCACCTGGGGCTGCCTTGTGGTGGTCAGCCAGATCATTCTTCAGGTCGATCTTTACAAGAACAACAGCCATCTGATGTCGCTGATGAAGCTCGTCTGGAGCTTTACGGTGCTTTACTCGGGGCCCATCGGTCTGACGATCTATTGGTTCTCTGGCCGCAAAGAGATTGCCGACGACGGCGACTATCGCCGTGCATTCCGCTCCGTCGCGCATTGCTATTCCGGCTGCGGGCTGGGGGAACTGACGGGTCTGCTGATCACCGTTGGCATTTTCGGGGCGAGCCAGTGGGTGGTCGTTCTGGTGACCTTTATGCTGGCCTATGCAGCAGGCTATGCGCTGACCGTTGGGCCGCTGCTGCAAGACGGAGTCGGGCTGAAAGCGGCGCTGAAGGATGCGGTGATTTCCGAGACGCCCAGTATTTTCGTGATGGAGGTTGTGGCGATCACTGTCGATCTGCTGGTGGCGGGCAACGCCGGACCGCATCAGCCGCTGTTCTGGTCCTCGCTGGTTCTGTCGCTCAGCTGTGGTCTGGTGGCGGCGTGGCCGGTGAACCTTTGGCTGATCCGTCACGGCATTAAGGAAGGCATGATGGACCCGCGAATGACCGATCACGGGGATCATCATGAGCATCACCATGGCGAGCACGCCCACGGTTAAACGAAAAAGGCCACCCTGTGATGGGGTGGCCTTTGTTTGATCTCGGTTGCCTTAGCTGGCTGGATAGCCAAGCGTTTTCAAAGACGTCGCAATCTCATCGAGGATCGCGGGGTCGTCGATGGTCGCGGGCATCTTGAACTCTTCGCCGTCCGCGATCTTGACCATGGTGCCGCGCAGGATCTTGCCCGAGCGGGTCTTGGGCAGGCGATCCACCACAACAGCCAGTTTGAAGGCAGCCACGGGGCCGATCTTGTCACGGACCAGCTTGACGCATTCCTTGACCACATCGTCATGGTCGCGGCCGCAGCCCGAGTTCAGGCAGAGGAAACCAAGGGGCAGCTGGCCCTTCAGCTCATCCGCGACGCCGATCACGGCGCATTCGGCCACATCGGGGTGGGAGGCCAGAACCTCTTCCATGCCGCCGGTCGACAGGCGGTGGCCCGCGACGTTGATCACGTCATCGGTGCGCGCCATGATATAAAGGTAACCGTCCTCGTCCTTCATGCCCGCATCGCCGGTCTCGTAATAGCCGGGGAAGGTGTTCAGGTAGCTTTTCTTGAAGCGCTCTTCGGCGTTCCACAGGTTCGGTAGGGTGCCGGGGGGAAGGGGCAGCTTGATGGCAATCGCGCCAAGGGTGCCTGCTTCGACCGGATGACCGGCCTCGTCCAGAATTTGCACGTCGTAGCCGGGCATCGGCACCGAGGGGCTGCCGAGTTTGACGGGCAGTTCTTCGATCCCCAGCGGGTTCGCCGCGATCGCCCAACCGGTTTCGGTCTGCCACCAGTGGTCAATGATCGGAACGTTCAGTTTTTCCTGCGCCCATTCGATGGTCGCGGGATCCGCTCGTTCGCCCGCCAGATAGACCGCACGTAGTCCGCTCAGGTCGTACTTCTTGATGAACTCGCCGGTCGGGTCTTCGCGGCGCACGGCGCGGAAAGCCGTCGGCGCGGTGAAGAACGATTTGACCTTATGCTCGTCAATGATGCGCCAGAAAGTTCCCGCATCGGGGGTGCCGATGGGCTTGCCCTCGAAGACGATGGTGGTGTTGCCGGTGATCAGCGGACCATAGCAGATATAGCTGTGACCGACGACCCAACCCACGTCCGACGCGGCCCAGAAGACTTCGCCGGGCTCGACGTTATAGATGTTCTTCATGGTCCAGTTCAGAGCGACCAGATGACCTGCGGTGGGACGCATCACGCCCTTGGGCTGGCCGGTGGTGCCCGACGTGTAGAGAATATAGGCGGGGTGATTGCCTTCGACCGGAACGCATTCCGCAGGCTCGACGCCGTATTGGAAGCCGTGCCAGTTGTAGTCGCGGCCCTCTTCCAGATGGGCGACTTCTTGTTCGCGCTGGAGGATGACGCAGAAGTTGGGCTTGTGCTTGGCCAGATTAATGGCGCCGTCCAGAAGGGGCTTGTAGTGCACCACGCGGCCAGGCTCGATCCCGCAGGAGGCCGCGATGATCGCCTTGGGGGTCGCGTCGTCGATGCGGACCGCCAGTTCGTTCGCTGCAAAGCCGCCGAACACGACCGAGTGGATCGCGCCGATACGGGCGCAGGCCAGCATTGCCTCGAGCGCCTCGGGGATCATGGGCATGTAGATGATGACGCGGTCGCCCTTTTCCACGCCCTTGGCGCGCAGGGCACCGGCCAAACTGGCCACGCGGTTACGCAGCTCGAAATAGCTGATCTCGCGTTTGGTGTGGGTGACGGGGCTGTCATAGATGATCGCGGTCTGGTTGCCGCGGCCTGCCTCGACGTGGCGGTCCACGGCGTTCCAGCAGGTGTTCACCTTGGCGTCTGCGAACCATTCGTACAGGGGCGCGTTGTCACTGTTGAGTGCTTTGGTCGGCTTCTCGACCCAGTCGATAGCCTCGGCCTGAGCCATCCAGAACCCCTCGGGGTCGTTCTGCCAGCTCTTATAGATATCCTGATAGCCCATGGCGTCCTCCTCAAAATCTCCTCGACCAAAGAGCTAGGGCACGAGGGGGGCTTTGGGCAAGCGCGTTACCGTGAACATCGGGCTGAATTTGCAAAATGCCGCAGGTGCAGCATGAATGGGTTTGCAAAGTCTTTTCAGGTTTTCAGCGAAGCGGTCAGAAAGCTGTCAATTTGCAAACCTTGCGAGTCTTGGGCTGCAAATCCGCGTGTGTTCCAGAGAATCACCTGACCTAGAACGAGAACAGCACCGGAGGGCCGGTGCTGTCCATTGGTGAAATGGTGCTATCGGATTAACCGTAGTGCGCCACAGGCGTGCCCGCGATCGCGGCCATGTTCAGCAGCCCTCGCGAACTGATCGAGTGGTTCACGATGTGCGCGCGGTTGCCCATGCCCATGAGGATCGGGCCGACTTCCAAGCCGCCGCCCTTCATCTTGAGGATATTGCGCACACCCGATGCGGCGTCTGCGTGGCCAAAGACCAGCGCGTTCGCTGCGCCCTGCAGGCGGTTCTGCGGGAACACGCGGGCGCAGAGGTCGGGGTCGAGCGCGGCGTCGATGTTCATCTCGCCTTCGTAGATGAAGTCGCGGGGCAGGCTGTCCAGAATGTCGATCGCGGCGCGGATGCGCTGCCCCGTGTCACAGTTGGTCGAGCCGAACTGCGACTGGGCACACAGCGCGATGCGTGGGGTCAGGCCAAACCGTTTGACGTGGCGCGCAGCGCCGATGACCGACTGCGCGATCTCTTCTGGGGTTGGGGTGGACCGCACGTGGGTGTCCGCGATGAACAGCGGCCCATCCTCTAGGATCATCATCGACAGCGCGCCATGGGGCCGGTGCTTCTTGCTGCCGAGGATCTGTTCCACATACTTCAGGTGCCAGCGGTATTCGCCAAAGGTGCCGCAGATCATGCTGTCCGCTTCTTCGCGCTGCACCATGACGGCGGCAATCGCGGTCGAATTGGTACGCATGATCGCACGGGCCAGATCGGGGGTGACGCCGTCGCGGCACATGATCTGGTGGTAGGTCTCCCAGTAATCACGGTAGCGCGGGTCGTTCTCGGGGTTCACCAAGTCAAAGTCACGACCGTGGCGGATGTTCAGACCCATCCGTTCGCAACGCATCTCGACCACTTCGGGACGACCGATCAGGATCGGCTTCTCGGTGGTTTCCTCGAGGATTGCTTGGGCAGCGCGCAGGACGCGCTCGTCTTCACCTTCCGCGAACACGATGCGGCGCGAGGCGGTCGCGGCGGCCTCGAACACAGGTCGCATCAGCATGGCCGACTTAAAGACCGACTGGTTCAGCTTGGCTTTATAGGCTTCCAGATCCTCCAGCGGGCGCACGGCCACACCGGTTTCCATCGCGGCCTTGGCCACGGCGCTGGACACCACGCCCACCAGACGGGGGTCGAACGGTTTGGGGATCAGGTAGTCCGCGCCAAAGGTCATCTGCTCGCCTTGATAGGCGGCGGCAGCCTCGGCGCTGGTGGTCGCGCGGGCGAGGGCCGCGATCCCTTCGATGCAGGCCAGCTGCATCTCGTCGTTGATCTCGGTCGCACCCACGTCTAGCGCGCCGCGGAAGATGAACGGGAAGCACAGGACGTTGTTCACCTGATTGGGGAAGTCCGAGCGGCCGGTGGCGATGATCGCATCGGGGGCGACTTCGCGGGCCACGTCGGGCAGAATCTCGGGGTTCGGGTTGGCCAGCGCGAAAATAATCGGCTGCTTGGTCATCTTGGCGACCATCTCGGGCTTCAGCACGTTCGGGCCCGACAGGCCAAGGAACATGTCCGCGCCGTCGATCACCTCGGCCAGAGTACGCAGGTCCGATTTCTGGGCATAGGCGGCCTTCTGCGGGTTCATGTCGACCTCGCGGCCCTCATAGACCAGACCGTGAATGTCGCAGAGCCAGACGTTCTCGCGCTTGACCCCCAGTTTCAGCAGCATGTTCAGGCAGGCGATGCCCGCCGCGCCGCCGCCGGTGGAAACGATCTTGATGTCTTCGAACTTCTTGCCGGCGACGTGCAGGGCGTTCTTTGCTGCTGCTCCAACGACGATCGCGGTGCCGTGCTGGTCGTCGTGGAAGACAGGGATGTTCATCCGCTCGCGGCAGATTTTCTCGACGATAAAGCAGTCGGGGGCTTTGATATCCTCGAGGTTCACCGCGCCAAAGGTCGGCTCCAGCGAGCAGACGATGTCGGCCAGCTTCTCGGGGTCGCTTTCGTTGACCTCAATGTCAAAGGCGTCGATGTTCGCGAATTTCTTGAACAGAACGGCCTTGCCTTCCATCACGGGCTTCGAGGCCAGCGCGCCGATGTTCCCCAGCCCCAGTACCGCGGTGCCGTTCGAGATGACCGCCACAAGGTTGCCCTTGGCAGTATAGCGGGCGGCGTTCTGCGCGTCGTCCTTGATCTCGAGGCAGGCCTCGGCCACGCCGGGCGAATAGGCGCGGCTCAGGTCGCGGCCGTTTGCCATCGGTTTGGTTGCGCGAATTTCAAGCTTACCGGGCTTGGGGTGTTCGTGATAAAACAGAGCTGCCTGACGCAGCGTTTCATTCTGTTGCTCGGACATGACGAGTCCCCTTGGGAATTTTTGTTTAGCGTTAAACTATTTTTCTGCGCGTTTAAAGATAGCGAATTGGAAAACCTTCGCCGCACTGCCGCATAAATTGGCCTGACGTGGCGTGGTTCCGCCGGTCCGGCTCTTGTCAAATCCTGTCGTAAAAGGTTCACTGTCTTTGACCATTTGATCAAACGGCGGAGAGCCCCGATGTCCCTGCGCGATGACGCGATGAAAGTGCGTGAAAACGCCTATGCGCCCTATTCGAATTTCAAGGTAGGCGCGGCGGTGCGCGCCACTGATGGCGCGGTCCATCAGGGGTGCAACGTGGAAAACATCGCCTACCCCGAGGGGACCTGCGCCGAAGCGGGCGCGATTGCGGCCATGTGTGCCGCCGGAGGCAGCCGGGAGATCGCCGAGGTTTACGTGATCGCCGACAGTCCGACGCCCGTGCCGCCCTGTGGGGGGTGCCGCCAGAAGCTGGCCGAGTTTGCGCCGCGCGACACGCCGGTGACTTTGGCGACCGTCGATGGGGCAGAGCTGAAGACAACCGTGGGCGATCTGCTGCCCGGTATGTTTGACGCAAGCCACATGGAACGCACCTGATGGACACCCGCCGTCTGCTGTCTGACCTGCGCGCGGGCCGTCTGCCCGCGCCCGAAGACCTGCGCGCCTTTGCGCTGGGGCTGGGTACAGGCGAGGTCAGCGATGCGCAGGCGGGGGCGTTCGCAATGGGCGTGTGTCTGGGCGCTTTGGGGCCAGAGGGACGCGTGGCGCTGACCTTGGCAATGCGCGACAGCGGCGACTGTTTGCAGTGGGATTTGAACGGGCCGGTGCTGGACAAACACTCGACCGGCGGGCTGGGAGATTGCACCAGCCTGATCGTCGCGCCCGCGCTGGTGGCCTGTGGGGCCTATGTGCCGATGATCTCGGGGCGGGGCTTGGGGCATACGGGTGGGACGCTGGATAAACTGGAGGCGATCCCCGATCTGCGTACCGATCTGTCCGAAGCGCGGTTGCGGCGGCAGGTGGCGGATGTGGGCTGTGCAATTGTCGGGGCCACGGGGCGGATCGCGCCTGCGGACAAGCGGCTTTATGCGGTGCGGGATGTGACCTCGACCGTGGATAGCCTTGATCTGATCACGGCCTCGATCCTGTCCAAGAAGCTGGCTGCAGGGCTGGATGCCTTGGTGCTGGATGTGAAATGGGGGACGGGGGCGTTCATGACCTCGCCCGAGGCGGCGCGGGAACTGGCGCTGTCCCTGGTCGGGACGGCGAATGCGGCGGGATGTCCGACGACGGCGCTGATTTCCGACATGAACCAACCCTTGGCGCGGTCGATGGGCAACGCGCTGGAGATCGCCGAGGTTATGGCTGTGCTGACGGGTCCCGAACGTGGGGCTTTGTTCGAGTTGTCCTGCGCGTTGGGGGCCGAGGTTCTGGTGTCTGGCGGTTTGGCGGCGACGCCGGAAGAGGGCGTTCAACGCATGGAAATGGCGATAAACAGCGGCACCGCTGCCGAAGTTTTCGAGCGCATGATCGCCGCCCAAGGTGGGCCGAGCCGGTTCGCCAGCGAATGGGGCGCCTTGTTGCCAGAGGCGACGGTGATCCAAGAAGTATACGCCCCCGAGGCGGGATTTGTGGCCGCGATGGACGGGCGTGCTTTGGGCGCTGCGGTGGTTGCGCTAGGCGGGGGGCGATTGGTCGAGACCGACCGTGTGGACCCGTCGGTCGGGATTTCGGATGTGGCGCGATTGGGGGATGCGGTCGACCGTGGCCAGCCCATCGCCCGCATCCACGCCCGCACCGAAGCCGAGGTTGAGCGCGCCGCCCAAGCCGTTCTGTCAGCGGTGCAGATTGGCGAAATGCCCGTGCCAGCGTCGCTCGTCGTCGAAAGGATCACAGCATGACCCGCGCATTTCTGGTGGTGATGGACTCGGTCGGGATCGGCGGAGCGCCTGATGCGGATCAGTTCTTTAACGGCGATCTGCCGGACACGGGGGCGAACACGCTGGGCCATATCGCGCAGGCCTGTGCCGAGGGGCGGGCAGAAGAGGGGCGCTCTGGTCCCCTACGGGTGCCGGTGCTGGAAAGTTTGGGCTTGGGGCAGGCGGTGCGTCTGGCCAATGGCGATCCGGTGGTGGATCAGCCGAGCGGCCTCTGGGGGGCGGCGACCGAGGTGAGCCGCGGCAAGGATACCCCCAGCGGGCACTGGGAACTGGCGGGAGTGCCGGTGCCTTGGGACTGGACCTATTTTCCCGACACCACGCCTGCGTTCCCCGATGATCTGGTGGCCGAGGTCGCGAAGGCCGCCGGAACCGACGGCATCCTTGGGAGCTGCCACGCCAGCGGCACCGCGATTATCGACAAACTGGCCGAAGAGCATATCCGCACCGGCCAGCCGATCTGCTATACCTCGGCGGACAGTGTGTTCCAGATCGCAGCGCATGAGGAACACTTTGGTCTGGGTCGCCTGCTAAAGCTGTGCGCTGACATCGCGCCGACCCTGCACAAGATGAAGGTCGGGCGTGTGATCGCGCGGCCCTTCGTCGGGGATGCCGAAACGGGCTATACCCGCACCACCAACCGCAAAGATTTCGCTCTTGCGCCCCCAAATCCGACTCTGTGCGATTGGGTCAGCGGGGCAGGGCGTGAGGTGATCGGTGTGGGCAAAATCGGCGACATCTTTTCCATGCACGGCATTACCCAACTTCACAAAGGCAGTGACACGCAGCTGATGGACCATCTGGACAGGCTGGTGGATGACGCGCCTGAGGGCATCCTGACCTTTGCCAATTTCGTGGAGTTTGACAGCCTCTATGGCCACCGCCGCGATGTGGCAGGCTATGCCCGCGCGTTGGAGTGGTTCGACACGCGGATCGGGGCGATCCTGCCGCGCCTGCGCGAGGGCGATCTGCTGATCATCACCGCCGATCACGGCAACGATCCCACGTGGCACGGCACAGACCATACTCGCGAACGGGTGCCGGTGCTGGGCTACGGCGTGGGGGCGAAACCGATCGGACTGGTTGCCTTTGCCGACGTGGCTGCCAGTATCGCGGAACACCTGAATATCCCCGCCCAAGGGCCGGGAAGGAGCTTTCTATGACAGAAGAAGAGATGGAACATCCGCCGGTCAACCTGCCCAAGGTCGAGCTGCACACCCATATCGAAGGGGCCGCGCAGCCGGATTTCATCCGCCAACTGGCGTTCGAGAAAAAAATATACATCAGCGGGATTTTTGGTGACCGCGGGGCCTATCGGTACAAAGGGTTCCTTGAGTTCCTGCAGGTCTACGAGGCCGCGACCACTGTTCTGAAAACCCCTGAGGACTTTCGCCGCCTGACCCTGTCGGTGCTGGAAAACGCCGCCGAGAATGGCGTCATCTATATGGAGAGCTTCCTGTCGCCCGAATTCTGCGGCGGGGCGGATGTGGGTGCGTGGACCGAGTTCTTGCACGCCATTCAAGACGGCGCCGCCGAGGCCAAGAAGAAATACGATATTGAAATGCGCGGCGTGGTGACCTGCATCCGCCATTTCGGGCCCGACAAAGCCAAGCTGACCGCGATCTGCGCCGCCGAAACGGCGGGGGATTTCGTGACCGGTTTCGGCATGGGCGGCGATGAAAACGCGGGCCACCAGCGGGACTTTATGTGGGCCTATGACTGCGCCCGAGAGGCCGGCCTGGGCCTGACCACCCACGCCGGTGAATGGCGCGGCCCCCAAGAGGTACGCGATGCCATCGACGACCTGAAGGTCACGCGGATTGGCCACGGTGTCCGCTGCATCGAGGATATGCGGCTGGTCGAACATCTGGCCGAACAGGAAATCACGCTCGAGGTTTGCCCAGGCTCAAACGTCGCGCTCGGCGTGTATCCCGATCTAAAAAGCCACCCGATTGAGCGGCTTCGCGCTTATGGTGTGAAAGTCACGGTATCGACTGACGATCCGCCTTTCTTCCACACCACGATGCAGCAAGAGTACGCCGGACTGACAGAAACCTTTGGCTGGGACTCCCGCCATTTCAAAGAAATAACTCTCAATGCCGTTGCGGCTGCTTTCTGCGATGCAGCCACCAAAGACGCGCTGACCAAACGACTGGAGGACGCCTTTTGATCGACCAATCCAACCCGCCCCACCTGACTGTCGTCGATCACCCGCTGGTCCAGCACAAGCTGACCCACATGCGCAAAGTGGGAACGCCCACCGGTGTCTTTCGGCAACTTCTTCGCGAGATCAGCCAGCTTTTGGCCTACGAGATTACCCGTAATCTGGAGATGACCAAAGAAACCATCGAAACGCCATTGTGCGAGATGGAAGCGCCGGTTCTGGATGGCAAAAAACTGGCCCTGATCTCGATCCTGCGGGCGGGCAATGGCCTGTTGGACGGCGTTCTCGAACTGGTACCGTCTGCCCGTGTCGGCTTCGTCGGATTGTATCGCGATGAGGAAACACTGGAGCCCGTCGAGTACTATTTCAAGGTGCCCGAAGCGATGGGTGAACGTCTTGTAATCGCGGTCGATCCCATGCTCGCGACCGGAAATTCGGCTGTGGCTGCGATCGACATGCTCAAGAAGGCAGGGGCCAAGAATATCCGCTTCATGTGCCTTTTGGCCGCGCCCGAGGGCGTGGAAACAATGCGCAAGGCGCACCCCGATGTTCCGATCGTCACGGCCTCGCTGGATGAGCGCCTGAATGAACACGGATACATCGTTCCGGGTCTTGGTGATGCCGGAGACAGGATGTTTGGCACTAAGTGATGTGGTAGTTATTGCCTTACCCCCAACCACTGTGCAATCTGTGCACAGTGTTACTGGGGGTTTACTATGAATAGACTCTTCGCGGCTGCCACCGCGTGTCTTGTGTCTACGGGAGCTGCATGGGCGCAGACACCCGTCAATTTTCCGCCGTCCGACTTTCAGGGCCGCCAGTTCGTGGATAACAAGGGCTGTGCCTATATTCGCGTGGGCGTCGGTCCGACCGTAGACTGGATCCCGCGCATGACCCGCAGTCGCGATCAGGTCTGCGGTTTGCAGCCGACATTCCGCACGCCTACCCAGACGGTCGAAGCCCCCACCGCGCCGACACCGACACCTGCACCGGTCGCAAAGCCCGCACCCGCACCAGCCAAAGTGGCTGTCGCACCTGCGCCGCAGCCCAAAGTTATCGTGGCTGCACCCGCCGCGACGACCAAACGCACCACCAAAGCTGCTCCGACGCCTACCGTCGCGAGCAAAGTGGCGACACGCCCCACGGTGGCGTCCACGACTGTGCTTGCGCCAACCCCTGTCACCTCTACACAGACAGTGCGGACCGCCTCGGCCCCTTCAGTCACTGGGTCTAGCGTTTGTCCCGAGCGCACTGGCATTAGCGCCCAATACACCAACAGTCAGGGTGTCCGCTGTGGGCCCCAAACGGTCTCTCCGGTCAAAGTCCTGAGCGTTGGTGGCGCGAACCAACCGCTGCCCGAGCCGCCTGCAGGGTACACCCGCGTTTGGCAAGACGACCGCCTGAACCCCTATCGCGGCCCACGCACGGCGGCTGGCAATGCACAGAGCGATGCAATCTGGGACAAGAAAACACCGCGCAACCTGCGGACCGATCCCAGCGCCCAAGCTATGCGGACCGCGAGCCTCGCGCCGATTTCGGTGCAGGGTTCTGGCAGCTACGTTCAGGTCGCGACCTTCTCGGTTGGCACGAACGCGCAGCGCACAGCGCAGCGCTTCCAGTCTGCGGGTTTCCCCGTGCGCATTCTGAGCACGCGGAGCGGTCAGCAAATTGTCATGGTCGGAGCCGTGCCGGGCGGAAGCCTCCAGCAAACACTGGCCTCGGCACGTCAGGCCGGTTTCTCGGACGCCTTTATCCGCTAAAACTCAGGATTGGCAGATTCCCTGAATGCTGATCCAGTCCCCGTCGCTCATAAGCTGCGGGGGCAGGGTTGTCTTGAAGGGATCAGCAGCGATCAGAGCCTGCGCCTCTGCGCGGGCGGTGCCAAGCGCATGAGCATAGGGCGTTGTCGCCACGCCCTTTTCTTTGAACAGGTCTAACAGCCGTGCAGTCTCGATCGGGCGCGGTGCCGCAGACAGCAAGTGGTCTGCGTATTTCTTCAACGCGCCGTCAGGCACAGCCCCAGTGGTAAGAAGCTGGATCACAGCAAACAGGCTGCTGGCTTCTAGCACCTGTGCCAAAGGATCATTGCGCGTGGCGCGCAGGGACTCGGCCAAGGCAAACCCGGCGAGTACGCTCGGGTCTTCGAAGTCTTCCACCAGAGACTTGTGCAAAAGGATCGCGCCACCGGGAAGGTGAAAGGCTTTTTGCGGGCCGTCGGGCACAATCATCAACTTACGTCGGGGCTGATCGGGGAAAAGCGCTGTCCCAAGCCGCGACAAGGCTGGGGAGCCAAGGCTGTCACGACATTCCGCACCTGTCCGGTCTGTCACGTGGTTGAGTAGCGCGATCCCGATCTGGGCCCGTTTGACGGGCGGAACGACCTCCACTGCGTGGCTGCGCAGGGCATCCGGCAGCCACAGAAAAGAGACAGCCGCGACGCAGCCTGCCATCAGCGTCAGTACGCCCCACCGCAGACGCCCCTGTTTCGGGCGCGAGCGGTCAATGGCACTCCGGAGTTTCTCGATCGCCTCGATCATGACGATCTCGTCGCCGCCGATCTCGAGAGTTTCGCTCGGGTCTCCATCGGGATGATACACGGCGGGCAAGGTGCCTGGATTGGCGCGGGCAACGGCCGGGATTGACCAATGGGTCAGGGCGCGGCTCTGCATATCCATGACAACGATGGTGGCATCCCCCAAGGACACGACAACGTCCTGCCGTGGGCAGTCTGGCCGTTCACGCCAAACCCCAACGGCTTCCAGCCGCTGATATTCCTTGAGTGCAGTCATATGTGCCCGATCTTGTCGTTTTCTAACCGATAGCACGGGTTACAAAGCACCGTCCATGCCGGTCAACCTGCCTTTTGATCCGTCTCTCTTCTCTTTGGTTGAGGGACATGGGGCAAGAGCGTCGGCATGTTTCTTTTTGCCTTAAATACTCAAAACGCCGCCTCTTTCTAGAGGCAGCGTCATGAAGGATGCCCTAGCGGCCATTTCAGGCCGCGAAAGCCTCTCCTTCGCCGTACTTCTTGTAGAAGCTGCTGTTCTTGTCCGCCATTTTGCGCAACAGGGCAGGGCATTCAAAGCGGGGCCCGTGCTTTTCTGTCAGGTCATCGCAGACGGCCTCGGCGAAGGGTGCGCCGATAATGTCCAGCCAGCTGAACGGCCCGCCAGACCAAGGCGCAAAGCCCCAGCCAAGGATCGCGCCCACGTCGCCTTCGCGGATGTCCTCCAGCACGCCCTCTTCGAACGCGCGGACGGCCTCCAGAACCTGCGCCATCAGCAGACGATGCTGGACCTCGTGCAGATCGGGCTGTTCGTCCGCATGGGGGTATTTCGCCGCCAGACCGTCCCACAGACCGGTGCGCTTGCCCTTTTCGTCATAGGCATAGAAACCGGCGGCGGCTTTGCGGCCCAAGCGGCCTTCGTCCGCCAGCCAGAACAGAACCTCATCCACATCGTCGTTGGTGTACTCAGCCCCCATCGCGGCCTTGGTCGCCTTGGCGATCTTGACCCCGAGGTCAATCGAGGTTTCGTCCGTCAGCTGCAGCGGGCCCAAGGGCATCCCGACCAGCTTGGCGGCGTTTTCGATCAGGGCGGGGCTGACGCCCTCGTTCACCATGCGGATGCCTTCGTTGATGTAGGGAATGATGCAGCGGTTCGCGTAGAAGAAGCGCGCGTCATTTACCACGATCGGCGTTTTGCGGATCTGGCGCACGTAGTCCAGCGCCTTGGCCACGGCCACATCGCCAGTCTTCTGACCCTTGATGATCTCGACCAGCATCATCTTCTCGACGGGGCTAAAGAAGTGGATGCCGATGTATTTCTCGGGGCGCTTCGAGGCCTTGGCCAGTTCCGAAATCGGCAGGGTCGAGGTGTTGGTGGCAAAAGTGCAGTCCTCACCGATCACGGCCTCGACCTGAGCGGTCACTTCGGCCTTGATGGCGGGGTCCTCGAACACGGCCTCGATGATCAGATCACAGCCTGCCAGCGCCTGATAGTCGGTGGTGGCGGTGATGCGTGACAGCACCTGTTCTTTCTTCTCGGGCGTGGCTTTGCGCTTGGCGATGCCCTTGTCCATGTAGCTGGCGGTGTAGTCGCGGCCCTTGTCGGCAGCGGCCTGATCGCGGTCCAAGAGAACCACGTCGATCCCCGCCTGAGCGGACACCAGCGCGATGCCTGCGCCCATCATGCCCGCGCCAAGTACGCCAACTTTCTGCACCTTCTGGTCGGCCACGTCGGGGCGGTTCGCGCCCTTTTCCAGCTTTTCCTTGTTGATGAACAGGGACCGGATCATCGCCCCCGAACTGGGGTTCATCAGGACGTGGGTGAACCAGCGCGCTTCGATTTTCAGGGCGGTGTCAAAGGGCACCATCGCGCCTTCATAGACTGCCGAGAGCAGCGCCTTGGCCGCCGGATAGACGCCCTTGGTGTTGCTGTTGACCATCGCCGAGGCGCCGACAAAGGTCATGAAGCCCGCAGGATGATAGGGCGCGCCGCCGGGCATCTTGTAGCCCTTGTCGTCCCAAGGTTTCACGATGTCCTTGTCGGTCGCCGACAGGACCCACGCGCGGGCGTCGGCCATCGGGTCAGCGCTGACTTCGTCGATCACACCTAGCATCTTGGCCTTCTTGGGGGCGTTCAGCTTGCCTTCCAGCAGCAGGGGCGCCGCGGCCATCGCGCCCATCTTACGGACCAGACGAGTGGTGCCGCCCGCGCCGGGGAAGATGCCGACCATGATCTCGGGCAGGCCGATCTTGGCCTTCTCGTTGTCGGCGGCAAAGATGCGGTGGCAGGACAGGGGCAGTTCTAGGCCGATCCCCAGCGCGGTGCCGGGCAGAACAGCGGCCACAGGTTTGCCGCCCTTGTTGCTCTTGGGGTCCATGCCCGCGCGTTCGATTTTGCGCAGCAGACCGTGCATGTTCATGATGCCGTCGAACAGACCCTGAGCAGGGTTGTCGCCCGCGCTGTCCTTCATCTTGGCGATGATGTTCAGGTCCATGCCGCCAGCGAACGTGTCCTTGCCGCTGGTGATGATGATGCCCTTTACGGCCTCATCCGCCAGCGCGTCATCGACCAGATCGTTCAGGGCTGCCAAACCTTCCAGTGACAGCACGTTCATCGACTTTTCTTTGACGTCCCAAGTGATCGTTGCGATCCCTTCGGCGTCTTTAACCATAGTGAAATCGGTCATTTCGAATTCCTCCTCGCAGGTCTGACGCCCGCTTAAACCCGTTCGATGATGGTGGCTGCGCCCATGCCGCTGGCAACGCAGAGGGTGGCAAGGCCGGTGCTTTTGCCCGTCCGCTCCAGCTCGTCCAGCAGGGTGCCGATGATAATCGCGCCCGAAGCCCCCAGCGGGTGGCCCATCGCAATCGCGCCGCCGTTCACGTTCAGCTTGTCGTGGTCCACGTTGAAGCGCTGCATGAAGCGCAGGACTACGGCGCTGAACGCCTCGTTCACCTCGAACAGGTCGATGTCGCTGATCGACATGCCGCTTTCGGTTAGAATCTTTTCGGTGACAGGCACGGGGCCGGTCAGCATGATAGTGGGATCCGTGCCGATCTTTGCGGTCGCGCGGATCACCGCGCGGGGCTTCAGCCCGTGACGTTCGCCGAATTCCTTGGACCCGACCAGAACACCCGCCGCACCATCCACAATGCCAGAGCTATTGCCTGCGTGGTGGATGTGGTTGATCCGCTCAAGATGGGGGTATTTCATCAGGGCGATCTTGTCGAAACCGGGCATAACCTCGCCCTGATCCTTGAAGCTGGCCTTGAGCGCGCCAAGAGCCTGCATGTCAGTGCCGGGGCGCATGTATTCGTCGCGGTCCAGAATGGTCAGGCCGTTCACATCGCGCACAGGCACAATGGATTTGTCGAACCGTCCGGCGGCCCAAGCCTCGGCGGCGCGGCGCTGGGATTCCACGGCAAAGGCATCGGCGTCATCGCGGCTGAACCCGTATTCGGTGGCGATGATATCGGCGGCAATGCCCTGCGGGACAAAGTAGTGATCCATCGCCACGGTCGGATCGACCGCCACGGCCGCGCCATCGCTGCCCATGGCAACGCGGCTCATCATCTCGACGCCGCCCGCGATATAGGCGTGGCCCGAGCCACCCTTGATCTGGTTGGCCGCCAGATTGACCGCCTCCATGCCGGACGCACAGAAGCGGTTGATCGACAGACCCGGCACGTTCTCGGCCAGATCAGAGGCCATTACCGTGGTCCGCGCCAAGCAGCCGCCCTGTTCCATGACTTGGGTCGCGTTGCCCCAGATCACGTCCTCGAACTCGTCACCTGCCAGATCCGAACGCTCTTTGAGTGCGTTCAGGATCGTTGCGCCCATACGGACGGCGGTAACCTCGTGCAGGCTTCCATCCTTGCGGCCCTTGCCGCGCGGGGTGCGCACTGCGTCATAGATAAAGGCGTCAGCCATCTGCCTCTCCTCCTGGTCAGATATTCTTGGTGTCAGGCCCGGTCCGACGGGTTGCCGGGCATGAGGTCATAAGGGTGTTTCCAGCCGGGCAGGGCGCTAATGCGGTCCAGCCAGGCGTTGATGTGGGGCCATTCGGCGCGGTCAAAACCGAATTCCTCGGGGTAGAATAGATAGCCGCAGCAGGTCAGATCAGCGTTGGTTACGCTGTCCCCAACAATCCAGTCACGGCCCTCTAGGTGTTTGTCGAGAATGGCATAGGTGCCCTTGAGGCGGCCCTGCAGGAAAGCGATCACCTCTGGCTGGCGCTTGTCCTCGGGGATGAAGTTCAGCAGGAACCGCGCGATCCCGGCAAAGGACGAGAGCTTATGGTTGTCCCAGAACTGCCAACGCAGAACCTCACGCGCTTCCTCGGGCGTGGCGCCGCCAAACTTGCCGGTTTTCTCGCTGATGTACTGCTGAATGACAGCTGACTGGGCCAACTTGGTCTCGCCGTCCACCAGAACAGGCGCTTCGCCCATCTCGTTCACTTCGGTACGGTAGGCTTGCCCGCGAGTCTCGCCGTTAAAGAAGTCGATATAGACCGGCTCCCACTCCACACCGGACAACTCAAGGGCCAGCGCGGCCTTGTAAGAATGTCCACTCTCTCCGAAACAGTGCAGCTTGATCGTCATCTCTAAATTCCTTTTCCGGTTCTGGCCGATGGGGTCCAACAGTTGAGTATTTGAAGCGAAAAGAAGCCTAGAACCTCTCTGCGGATCATCTGCCTTTAACCAGAATCACCAAATTTTGATCTCGCGGTACAGGCTGGGGAGCCGATGACCGCCCAAGGTGAAGCTCCGCTCTGGATGTACCGCAGTCGCGCCGTGCGACCCGATCCGGGGCGGAGTAACGCCCTGTCCTTCAGCTTGGTAAAAATACCCTCCCGCCGAAGGCGTTCCGACATTTCCACCAGTCCAACCCTCACCGTTTCCGCGCCTCGAGTTCCGAGTTGAACAGACGCAGGCGATGCGGAAAGCGTTCCTCGTGCATCACGCTGTCGAAGTTCTCGAAAATGAACGACAGGGCTTCCCCTTCGTCCAGTCCCGCCTCTTGGGCAAAGCGCTTCAGGCGGCGGTAGCCGTCCTCGGTCATGGCCACGGGAAAGCGGCGGGTCAGGCGCAAACGTTTGGGCATTGGTACCTCTTCTTGATCAGTAACAGGGCCGGACGGACCGGCCCCTTTTCTGTGGCTGATCAGAAGTTGGCCGCGTCCAGTGTCATCACCGTATCAGCGCCGGTCTCAATACGCGACAGGTGCAGTGCGGTGGCGGGCAGTTGGCGCGCCATGTAGAACCGGCCGGTCTCGATCTTGGTTTGGTAGAACTCAGGATCCGAAGTGCCGTTTTCCAGCGCCGCATAGGACGCTTGCGCCATTTTCGCCCACATCAGGCCAAGACAAACGTGCCCGAACAGGTGCATGAAGTCATAGCTGCCCGAGAGCGCGTTGTGCGGGTTCTTCATCCCGTTCTGCATAAAGTACATACCCGCCGCCTGCAGGTCCTTGCTGGCCTTTTTCAGCGGATCAAGGAAGTTGGCCTTCAGTGCCTCGTTGCCCTCGTTTTCTTTGATGTAGGTTTTCACCATGTCAAAGAATGCCATGATGGTCTTGCCGCCGTTCATCGCCAGTTTCCGGCCCACGAGGTCCAGCGACTGGATGCCGTTGGTGCCTTCGTAGATCATGGTGATACGGGCATCGCGGACGAACTGTTCCAGACCCCATTCCTTGGTAAAGCCCGACCCGCCAAGGGTCTGTTGCGCCAGAACGGTGGTGTCGAAGCCCTTGTCGGTCAGGAATCCTTTGATCACAGGGGTCAGCAGGGAGACCATTGCTTCGGCGTCCGCGTCGTTCTTGCGGTGACCGGCGTCGATCATGTTCGCGCCCCAGAACGTGAACGCACGCGCCCCTTCGACAAAGCTCTTCTGCATCAAGAGGTTCCGGCGCACGTCGGGGTGCACGATGATCGGATCGGCGGGGCCATCGGGGTTCTGCACGCCTTTGACTTCGCGGCCTTGCAGACGCTCGCGGGCAAAGCCCAGTGCGTTCTGGTAGGCGACCGCGCCTTGGGCATAGCCCTGTAGGCCAACCCCCAGACGGGCTTCGTTCATCATGGTGAACATGGCGCGCATGCCCTTGTGCATTTCGCCGATCAGATATCCGGTCGCGCCATCATAGTTCATCACGCAGGTGGCGTTGCCGTGGATACCCATCTTGTGCTCAAGGCCGCCGCAGGACACAGCGTTGCGATCACCCAAAGAGCCATCCTCGTTCACCATGAACTTGGGCACGATGAACAGAGAGATGCCTTTGGTGCCTTCGCCGCCGCCGGGGGCTTTGGCCAGCACGAGATGGATGATGTTGTCGGTCAGGTCGTGTTCACCCGCCGAGATCCAGATTTTCGATCCGGTGATCTTGTAGCTGCCGTCGTCCTGAGGCTCTGCCTTGGTGCGGATCAGGCCCAGATCGGTGCCGCAGTGGGGTTCGGTAAGGTTCATGGTGCCAGACCATTTGCCCTCGATCATGTTGGGCAGGTACTTGGCCTTCTGATCGGGCGAGCCGTGGGTCTGGATCGCCGAGATCGCGCCGTGCGACAGGCCCTGATACATGTTGAACGCCATGTTCGCCGAAACGAACATCTCGCCTACCGCGGATTGCACCAGATAGGGCATGCCCTGACCGCCGTATTCGGGATCGCAGTCCAGACCGATCCAGCCGCCCGCACACATCTGGTCATAGGCGTCCTTGAACCCGTCGGGGGTGGTCACAACGCCGTTCTCCAGCTTGCAGCCCTGTTCGTCGCCCACCTTGTTCAGGGGGGCCAGAACGTTTTCCGACAGCTTTGCGGCCTCGTCCAAGATGGCTTGCGTGGTGTCACGGTCCAGCTCGTCATAGCCGGGGATATCGGATTGGGCGACATTCAGAACATCGTGCAGGATGAACTGCATGTCCTTTACCGGAGCGGTATAGGTCGGCATTGGTCTCTCTCCCTTGGTCGCGGCGGATTACTCGGCCGCTTTATTCGTCTGCTTCAGCGAGGCGATGACTTTCTCTGCCCACTTCAGCTGGTCCTTCAGATCGTCGATGGCCTCGGTCAGCTCGTCGCGCTGCTGCTCCATGGCGTGCAGACGCTCCAGCCCGACCTCGTGGGTGCGGGACAGCTGGGTCAGCTGCTGGTCGCCCATGTGGTACAGGTCCAGAAGCTGACGGATTTCTTCGAGGCTGAAACCGAACCGTTTGCCGCGCAGGATCAGCTTGAGCCGCGCACGGTCACGTTTGGTGAACAGGCGTTTTTGCCCGTCACGAATAGGGAAGATAAGCTCTTTGGCTTCGTAAAAGCGAAGCGTCCGAGGCGTTACGTCATAGGCCTCGCACATTTCGCGGATGGTCATGATGCGATCGTCCATGACAGGTCTCCTGATAGTGTTCGCGCACCAGAATTCGGTTTCTGGTCGATGCATACTACAGGAGTTGACGTTGACGTAAACGGTACGTCACGTCAACTTTACGTGTGACGGAGGGTCACTTTTGAACTGAACGGTTCATTTTTCTTTCAGAAGGCTTTCCTGCACTTCATCCCGCAGTTGGCGCAGCTCTGTCATGGCGGTCTCGATCTGAGTTTGCTGTTCATGCAGCTCGCCAAGCTGGCGGTTTGCCATCTCGACCCACGCTTCCATCTGGGCGGTGGTGCCCTCTTTTTCGTAGATCAGCAGCCATTGGCGAATCTCTTCGAGTTGGAAGCCAAACCGGCGTCCGCGAAGAATCAGCGTCATGCGCGCCACATCGCGGGGCGAGTAGAACCGCGAGCGGCCTTCGCGCTCGGGGGCGAGCAGTTCGATATACTCGTAGTAGCGCAGGGTTCGCGGGGTCACCTCGAACTTGGCACACATTTCTTTGAAGCTGAGACGAGTCTCGGACATCTGGCTCCTCCTTGGTTCGCGCGGAGCGTAGGGCGAACGCCAAGTCAGGGCAACTGTCACCCTTTACGGACGCGGCGTGAATGCTTCATACCAAGGGCAATCAAGGAGTTTACCAATATGAGCGCGGACAAGGCGAAAATCGCAGCGCAGTTTATTCAGGCGATCCCCCATTCGCGGGCTCTGGGCATGAACCTGGTCGAGATCGGCGATGGCGAGGCCGTGATCGAGATGCCCTATGACACCAAGCTGATTGGCGACCCCGACACCGGCGTGATTCACGGCGGGGCAGTCAGCGCGCTGATGGACACCTGCAGCGGGGCAGCTGTCATGAGCCACCCAGACGCGCCGACCTCGACCGCGACCATCGACCTGCGAATCGACTACATGCGTGCTGCGACACCCGACCAGACCATCCGCACCCGCGCCTATTGCTACCAAGTGACCCGTAGCGTCGCCTTTGTCCGTGCCGAAGCCGTGGACGAAGACACCAGCCGCCCCGTCGCCACGGCCACCGGTGCCTTTACTTTCGAGAGGTCGAAATGAGCCGTCCCCGTCCCGAACCCGTACAGGTGGTGAAACAACGTCGCGATGCTGCGCTGGCCGCTTTGGTCGAGCGTGTGCCGTACATCCAGTTTCTCGGGATCAGCTTTGATCGTCGTGGCGACGAGCTGACGGCGACCTTGAACTACGACGAAAAACTAATCGGCAACCCGATGCTGCCCGCACTCCATGGGGGCGCGACTGCGGCGTTTCTGGAAACCGCTGCGATCATCGAACTCAGCTGGCAGATGATCTGGCCAAGCATAGAGAGTGACAGCCACGAACTACCACAGCTGCGGATGCCCAAGACGATCGATTTCACGGTCGACTATTTGCGCTCCGGGCTGCCGCGCGACGCCTACGCCCGCGCACGGGTAAACCGGTCGGGCCGCCGCTACGCGAGCGTCCACGTCGAGGCGTGGCAAGACAATCGCGAGAAGCTGTTCGCGCAGGCGACGGGGCATTTCATGATGCCGCAGAATGACTGATACTCCGGCGCCGCGGACCGTCACCCATCGCAGAGTGCTGAAGATCGCTCTGCCCATCGTGCTGTCCAACGCCACGGTACCGATCCTTGGTGCGGTGGACACAGGCGTGGTGGGACAACTTGGAGAGGCCGCGCCCATCGGTGCCGTCGGCATCGGCGCGGTGATCCTGACAGCGGTCTACTGGATCTTTGGCTTCTTGCGGATGGGGACGACAGGTTTCGTCAGCCAAGCCGAAGGGGCAGGGGACCGTGCCGAAATCGCCGCGCTCTTGACCCGCGTCCTGATCATCGGCGGGCTGGCCGGTGTCGCGCTGATTCTGCTTCAAAGGCCGATCTTTGCAGCGGGGTTCGCCCTGTCACCCGCTTCGGCCGAGGTCGAGGCGTTGGCCCGCGACTACATGTCGATCCGCATCTGGTCTGCGCCTGCACCTATTGCGCTCTATGGCATCACCGGCTGGCTCTTG
The DNA here is from genome assembly GCA_030433335.1 of Alphaproteobacteria bacterium. Classification (GTDB taxonomy): domain Bacteria; phylum Pseudomonadota; class Alphaproteobacteria; order Rhodobacterales; family Rhodobacteraceae; genus Donghicola. The sequence continues at coordinate 28,813 of JAUILL010000027.1, forward strand.
GCCCAAGAGCGCACCCGCGGCGTGCTGGTCATCCAAGTTATTATGAACGGTACCAACATCCTACTGGACTTGTGGTTCGTGCTCGGGCTGGGCTGGGGCGTCCAAGGCGTGGCACTCGCGACGCTGATTTCCGAAATCTCGGGCCTGTGCGTTGGCCTCTGGCTCTGCCGCGCCGCCTTCCGCGTTCCGGAGTGGAGGGATTGGACCCGCGTTTTGGAGCGCGCAAGGCTGGTTCAAATGGCTCTGGTCAACTCGGACATTCTGATCCGCTCGCTTTTGCTGCAAGCGATCTTCATGGGCTTCCTTTTCGTCAGCGCGCGCTTTGGGGATGTGGCGCTTGCCGCTAACCAAGTCCTGCTTCAATTCCTCAACATCACAGCCTATGCGCTAGACGGATTCGCCTTCACCGCCGAGACCATCGTGGGCCAAGCCCTAGGTGCTCGCAGCGCACTGATCCTCCGTCGCGGCGCAGTTTTGACGTCTATCTGGGCTGCAGGTGCATCGGTCTTGTTCTCCCTCGTGTTTGCGGTCGGAGGGGGCAATATTATCGACATCATGACCACAGCCCCCGAAGTGCGCACCGCTGCGCGTGAGTTCCTGCCGTGGATGGTCGCGGCGCCCATTCTTGGCGTGACGGCATGGATGTTGGACGGCATCTTTATCGGGGCGACCCGTTCGCAGGACATGCGCAACATGATGATCATCAGCTTTGCGATTTATGTGGTTTGCGTTGCGGCCTTGGTACCGCACTTCGAGAACCACGGGCTTTGGCTCGCCTTCAACATTGCCTTCGTCGCCAGAGGGATCACCCTCGGCCTCCGCTATCCTGCACTGGAACGCAGCGCGGTCTGACTTCTTTTTGCACCAAATACTCAAACAGAAAAGCCACTTCCGCACCGGAAGTGGCCTGACCAAAAATGAGTGCGGGGCGCGGCCCCGCACGCTTTATCTTATTTCGCGCTGATGCGGCCGTCGGTATAGGGCGTGTAGGGCGCATTGGCCGCGATGTATTCTGCAGTGACATCTGCCAGGTCGGGGCCGAAGTCGTAGGCATTCTCTGCATCACGGAACATCTTGTAGCCGTCACCGCCGTTGCGAACGTAGTTGTTGGACACAACGCCGTAGGTCGCGGCGGGATCAATCGGCTCACCGCCCACCATCACGTCGCTCACACGGCTACCCGGCTCTGCGCTTGCGTCAAAGACAAAGCTCATGCCCGCGATCTGTGGGAAGCGGCCGCCGCTCTCTTCGATCTCGCTCACGCCATTTTCCAGCGCATCGATCATGGTTTGACCGGTGACCTGGAAGGTCGACAAGGTGTTCTGGAAGGGCAGCACTGTCAGGACTTCACCCATGGTGACTTCACCTGCGTCGATGCTGGCACGGACGCCCCCGCCGTTCTGAATGGCGATCTGGATGCCTTGATCCTTCACACGAGCGAGCATGGCGTCAGCTACGAGGTTGCCCATCTGGCATTCCATCGCGCGGCACGACCCACGGTCGCCGTCGATGGCTTCTGCGGTTTCCGCTACGACTTTGCTGCGGATCTCTTCCAGCGGTTTCGCGGCTTCGGCAATACGCTCCACGGTCGGGGCGTCTTCGGTCACAGCGGCATCCATGATGATCGGTGCGCCGGAGGCCGAGATGATGTTGCCTTCGTCGTCAAAGACAACGTTCAGCTCGCCGAGGAACTTGCCGTAGGCGTAGGCCGACAGGATTTGGGTGCCGTTGACCACGGTGGGATAGGGGCCTTCGGCGCCGTCCATGTCGCCCAGGAGGGTGTTGGTGTGGCCGCCAACGATCACGTCAACGCCGGTGGTTTCCGATGCAACGCGCTGGTCCACCGAGTAGCCCGAGTGGGACAGGACGATGATCTTGTTCACGCCCTCGGCGGTCAGCTTGTCGACTTCGCCCTGAACGGCATCCACCGGATCGGTAAAGATCACCTTGTCACCGGGCGAGGCCAATTCATCGGTGTTCTGGGGTGTCAGGCCGATCAGGCCCAGCTTCTCGCCATTGCGCTCGATCACGGTGGACTTCATTAGCTTGTCCGCCAGCGCAGGCTCCATCGACACATCGGCGTTCGACATCAGCACGGGGAACTCGACCGCATCCATGAAGCCCGCAAGTACTTCGGGGCCGTCATCGAATTCGTGGTTGCCGACGGTCATGCCGTCATAGCCGAGCTTGTTCATCATCTCGGCGGCAAGTTTGCCTTTGTAATAGGTGTAAAAGAGCGTGCCTTGAAACTGGTCGCCGCCATCAAAGAGGACGGTGTTTTCGTTGCGAGCGCGGGCGTGTTCGACCGCGGTTACCAGACGGGCGCTGCCGCCAAAGCAGTCGCCGGCTGCGTTGTCTTCAGCAGAACAGCCGCTGTCATACTTGCTAATGGGTTCGAAACGAGCATGAAAGTCGTTGGTGTGAAGGATGGTCAGCGCATAATCGGCCGAGGCCGCAGAGGCGGTAATGGCCAGAGCGGCACAGGTGCTGAACAGACGGATCATCGGGAAACCTTTCTTTCGACTCAGTCTAATGGGACGATGCTAAGGGCAATACATCTGAACTGGCGACATCTTTGTGAACTTGACGTGGGGGCGTGCAGGGGCCATCACCGCATTATGCTCATTTACAAGATCTTTCGGGCCCACGAGTGGGCGATTCTGGAAACGCAAGGCAGCACAACCGGGGCTCCGGTTGATGTGACTGACGGATATATCCACTTCTCGACCGCGGCGCAGGCAGCCGAAACGGCGGCAAAACACTTTGCCGGAGAAGAGGGGTTGGTCCTGCTTGGGGTGACAACCAGCACCATGGACGGCGACCTCCGTTGGGAGAAATCACGGGGCGGCGCGCTGTTCCCGCATCTCTACCGGGACCTGCGCATGACCGATGTGGCGTGGCACAAGCCGCTGCCGCTGGGGCCGGACGGGCACTGCTTTCCCGAGGAAATGGTATGAAGATTCTCGAACAGATTGGGATGCGGGCGATCCGGTCCTTTGATCCTGAAACGGCGCATGGACTGGCGCTCAAGGCGCTGACCTCGGGTCTGGCACCGCGCCCGAAAACCGTGACATCGCCGCGTCTGGCGACTGAATTGGCGGGCTTGTCGTTGCCCAACCCGCTGGGCTTGGCTGCAGGTTTTGATAAGAACGCGGTTGCCCTGCACCCGCTGTCCAAGGTCGGCTTCGGCTTTGTCGAGGTCGGGGCGATCACTCCCCGCGCGCAACCCGGCAATGCCCGTCCACGATTGTTCCGGCTGGAAGAGGACAGGGGCGTCATCAACCGTTTTGGCTTCAACAACGAAGGCATGGTTGTCGCGGCAGAGCGTCTGGCGCAACGTCCGCGCGATGCGGTGATCGGCCTGAACCTTGGCGCGAACAAAGACAGTGACGACCGCGCCAGCGATTACGCCAAGGTGCTGACCAAATGCGGCGACTATCTGGATTTCGCGACGGTCAATGTTAGCTCGCCCAACACCGAAAAGCTGCGGGACCTTCAGGGGCGCGAGGCGCTGACCGCGCTGCTCGACGGTGTGACCGAGGCGAACAGCAAGCTGGACCGTCCGATCCCGATCTTTCTGAAGATCGCGCCGGATCTAGACCACGACGGTTTGGCAGAGATCGCAGATGTTGCGATCCAAACCGGCCTGTCCGCGATTATCGCCACCAACACGACCCTGTCGCGCGATGGACTGAGCAGCAAACACAAGGGCGAGATGGGCGGTCTGTCCGGACAACCCTTGTTCGAAAAATCGACCCGTGTACTGGCGCAACTGTCGAAACTGACCGAAGGGCGCATCCCCTTGGTTGGGGTCGGCGGGATCAGCAACGCAGAGCAAGCCTATGCCAAGATCCGCGCTGGCGCTTCGGCGCTGCAGATTTATTCGGCTCTGGTTTATGGCGGGCTGTCGCTGGTCGAGGACATCCTCAAGGGGCTGGACGAATGCCTGCTGCGCGACGGGTTCGCAAATGTGGATCAGGCGATTGGTTCCGGCCGCGGGGATTGGCTCTGACCTGTTGATCTGCTGCACAACCTGCACCACTTTCCAAAGGGCGAGGCACTGAGCCTCGCTTTTTTTCATGCGGGGGCTCGGGGATGTGTGGACGCTTTGCGATAACGCTGCCGGATCAGGCGATGGCGGATGTGTTCGACGCGGCGCCCTCGAACGATCTGCCCGATGCGCCCAATTATAATGTCTGCCCGACGAACATGGTGCATACGGTTGTCTCGGCCGAGGCACGGCGAATTGTGCCCATGCGGTGGGGGTTTATCCCCCACTGGTACAAAGCGCCCAACGACGGCCCGCTGCTGATCAACGCCCGATCCGAAACCATCGCCGAAAAGCCGGCGTTTCGCGAGGCCTGCCGCCAGAGGCGCTGCATCCTGCCCGTAACAGGCTTTTACGAATGGACCAAAACGCCCGAGGGTGCGCGCCTGCCGTGGTACATCTCTCGCGGCGATGAGGAGCCGATTGCCTTTGCCGGGGTCTGGCAGGAATGGGGCACTGGCGACGATCGGATGCGCACCTGCGCCATAGTCACCTGCGCTGCGAATGACTCGATGAAAGCGATTCACCACCGGATGCCTGTGATCCTGACGCCGGACAGCTTTGGCCTCTGGCTTGGCGAAGAGGGCAAGGGTGCGGCAACGCTGATGCAGCCTGCGCCGGATGACGCGCTGGTCTGGCATCGCGTTGATCCCAAAGTGAATTCCAATCGTGCAGAAGGTGAGGATTTGATCGAGCCGATCGCTTGACCTTCCTGCAGAGTTGCAATATTCCTCTGCCCACTGCGCGGGTGTTGTGTAGTGGTAAGACCTTAGCCTTCCAAGCTAATGACGCGGGTTCGATTCCCGCCACCCGCTCCAGAAATCTCCTCACAATTTCGAATTTATGCACAGAGGCTTCTGTATTCGGGACGGTTGTGCGCGTTTAGCACGTATCTTATTTCTGACTAAATTGCTTTGGAAAGGATTTAAGATGCAAAGCCATACTCTTATCGCGACGGAACAAGCTTCGAAATATTTGCAGCAACTGTGCAAACATTTCGCCCACAAGACCGAGGTCACTTTTACCGAGACCGAGGGGCGCTGTGTGTTCGACGTGGCCACTGCCGATATGGCGGCCAAAGAGCAGGGGCTTGAAGTCACCATCACTGCCGACGATGCCGCCGGGATTGACCGCGGCCAGATGGTGATCTGGAAGCACCTCGAACGGTTTGCCTTCCGCGAAGAACTGCCCGAACCCGTTTGGCAGGCTGCCTAAAGGCGCACCATCCCATGCCATCGGGCCAAGCGAGGGGAAACCTTTGCTTGACCACATAGCGCGGCGCGGCCATGTATCCCCCGTTATTGCGGAGGACCCATGGCACGAGCCCCTGTTTTGAATGCACAGCAAGCGGAACGCGAGAAATCCAAACGCGTGGGCGCATTGCGTGCGCTTTTCCCGTTTATTGCGCCATATAAAGGGCTTGCTGGTTTCGCCCTGATCGCTCTGGTCCTGACTGCGTCGATTTCGCTGATGCTGCCGCTGGCGGTGCGCCGCGTGGTCGATAACTTTGGCGCACAGGATGGGGGGATGCTGAACCTCTACTTCAGCGCGGCCTTGGTTCTGGCGGGTTTGCTGGCGGTTGGGACAGCGCTGCGTTACGCTCTGGTGACCCGCTTGGGCGAGCGTGTGGTTGCCGACATTCGCAAAGCTGTCTTTGGCCGCATGGTCGGGATGAGCCCTGCCTTCTACGAGAACATCATGACCGGCGAAGTGCTGAGCCGGATCACAACGGATACTACGCTGATCCTGTCAGTGATTGGTTCTTCGATCAGTGTGGCGCTGCGCAATGTGCTGATCCTGCTGGGTGGTCTGATCCTGATGCTGGCGACCTCGGCCAAGCTGACCGCGTTGGTTTTGCTGATTGTCCCGCTGGTGCTGGTGCCGATCCTCACGCTGGGTCGCAAGCTGCGTGGACTGAGTCGCGAGAACCAAGATTGGATTGCGACCAGCTCGGGCGAGGCGTCCGAGGTGCTGCTATCTGTCCAGACCGTTCAAGCCTTTACCGCGGAAAAGGCCAGCCGCGACCATTTCGGCGAAGTGACCGAAAAATCCTTTGACGCCGCCCGCCGCCGGATCACCACGCGATCGTTGATGACCGCGATCGTGATCTTCCTCGTGTTTGCGGGGGTGGTTGGTGTCCTGTGGATCGGCGCGCTGGATGTCCGCGAAGGGCAAATGTCCGCAGGGGCACTCGTGCAGTTCGTGATCTACTCGGTGATGGTCGCTGGCTCTGTCGGCGCCTTGTCGGAAATCTGGAGCGAACTTCAACGCGCCGCTGGTGCGACCGAGCGTCTGATCGAATTGCTGCATGCGGATGATGCGGTGCTGGATCCCGATGCGCCTGCCGCGTTGCCGACTCCTGTAAAGGGCGAGATCACCCTTGATCACGTCAGTTTCATCTATCCCGCGCGCCCCGACGCGCCTGCGCTGCGCGACCTGTCGCTGCATGTCAAAGCAGGGGAAACCGTCGCGCTGGTTGGTCCTTCGGGTGCTGGCAAGTCCACCGTGATCCAGTTGCTCGAACGTTTCTATGACCCGACCCAAGGGCAGGTCATGCTGGATGGTGTGGCTCTGGATACCCTGAGCCGCGATGCCTTCCGCCGCCATATGGCGCTGGTCCCGCAGGATCCGGTGATCTTTGCCGCCTCGGCCCGTGAAAATATCCGTTTCGGTCGCCCCGAAGCCACTGATGCAGAGGTCGAAGCCGCCGCCAAGGCCGCAGCAGCACATGACTTTATTTCTATGCTGCCCGAAGGGTACGACACTTATGTCGGCGAGCGCGGTGTGATGCTGTCTGGCGGACAGAAACAGCGCATTGCGATTGCCCGCGCCATCCTGCGCGACGCTCCGGTGCTGCTCTTGGACGAGGCGACCAGCGCACTCGATGCCGAATCCGAGCGTCTGGTGCAGGCGGCGGTGGACGAGTTGTCCAAGGACCGGACCACCATCGTCGTCGCCCACCGCTTGGCAACTGTTAAGAAGGCTGACCGAATTGTGGTGCTCGAGGATGGGCAAATTGTTGCGCAAGGCACCCACGAAGAGCTGGTGGCCCAAGGCGGACTCTATGCAAAATTGGCGCGTTTACAGTTCACTGACGGTTTTTCGGAATAAAAGTAACGCTACGGCGCAACCAACTGATCTTTCGTTGGGTAAGTCTTGCGCCGCGCCGTCGCTCCGCTCACATTGATAGGTGGGAGACAAGAAACCTGCGACCAAGCAGGTTCAGGGAGGAAGCATGCCATACGCGTCCTATGCGGATCGTGAAGCGATCGAAAATGAAATGCCTTGGGGCGAGCGCGACGCCCCGAAAACCATTCACCAATTGCTCGGCCGTGCGAACGCGCAATTCGGGAACCGGCCTTCGGTCAGCTTCCAGCTGACCTCGAGCCCGAAGGACCGCGGCGAGACACTGAACTGGCGCGAACTTTACGAAAAGGTCACGCAAACGGCGAACCTGCTGCGTAGCCTGAGGATCGGTCCGAACGACACCGTCGCGCTTTTGCTGCCAAACAGCTCGGAAACGGTGATGGCGCTGCTTGGCGGGATGGTCGCGGGCATAGCGAACCCGATCAATCCGCTGCTTGAGCCAGAGCAAATCTCGGCCATCCTGCGCGAGACAAATGCCAAGGTGCTGATCACCCTGCGGGCTTTCCCCAAAACCGACATTGCAGAGAAAGCTGCCGAGGCGGTCCGCTTTGCGCCAAATGTCCATACGGTGCTCGAAGTCGATCTGCTGCGCTATCTTAGCCCGCCGAAGTCGTGGATCGTCCCGCTGATCCGACCCAAAGCGCCGGACTATGCCCACGCGGATGTTCTTGATTTCAACAAATCCGTCGCGCGTCAGAACAAGACACTGGATTTCGACGATATCGAAGATGATCGCGTGGCGGCTTACTTCCACACCGGCGGAACCACGGGCATGCCCAAGGTGGCGCAGCACAAATATTCAGGGATGATCTACAACGGCTGGCTCGGGGCCAAGCTGCTGTTTTCTGCCGATGACAATGTCATTTGCCCGCTCCCTCTGTTCCACGTTTTCGCAGTTCATCCGATCCTGATGTCGATGATGTCCAGCGGCGCGCACGTGATCTTTCCAACGCCTGCGGGCTATCGGGGCGAGGGCGTTTTCGACAACTTCTGGAAGCTGGTCGAGCGCTGGCAGGTGACCTTTATGATCACTGTGCCCACGGCTGTGTCCGCGCTGATGCAGCGCCCTGTGGATGCGGATATCTCGTCGCTGAAAACAGCATTCTCCGGCTCTGCGCCCATGCCGCTCGAGCTGTTCAAGCGGTTCGAAAGCGCGTGCGGCGTGTCTATCTGCGAGGGGTACGGCCTGACCGAGGCGACCTGCCTCGTGTCGATCAACCCGCCCGCGGGGGAAAAGCGTGTCGGGTCCGTGGGCATTCCGTTCCCCTACACCGACGTAAAAATTCTGCGCCATGCGCCGGATGGCCCAATCGAATGCGGCGTCGATGAGGTTGGCGAAATCTGTGTCGCGAATCCCGGCGTCTACGCAGGTTCGACCTATACCGAGGCGGACAAGAACAAGGACTTGTTCCACTACGACACTTTCTTGCGCACGGGTGACCTTGGGCGCATGGACGCAGATGGTTACTTGTGGATCACAGGCCGTGCCAAAGATCTGATCATCCGCGGGGGGCACAACATCGACCCTGCAGAAATCGAAGAGGCGCTGCTGACCCACCCGGCGGTCGCTTTTGCTGGCGCGATCGGTCAACCGGATGCGCACTCGGGCGAAATGCCCTGCGCCTATGTAGAACTGGTGGCGGAGGCTCAGGTCTCTTGCGAAGAACTGTTGGCCCACGCCAAAAAACACATCCACGAACGCGCCGCGCACCCCAAGCATCTCGAGATCTTGGGCGAGTTGCCAAAAACTGCGGTGGGCAAGGTCTTTAAGCCCGAGCTGCGGAAAAGCGCGATTCGGCGCATCTACAACGACGCGCTTTCAGACACGGGGGCCCAGGTCATTGAGGTCGTCGATGACAAGAAGCGCGGACTGACAGCCAGAGTGCAGAAGGGGGCGTCGACTGATCCCGCTGCTGTGGAGGCGGCGCTTGCGATGCACACACGCCCATGGGAATGGGCCGAGTGAATGAAAGGGGCGCAGTGAGCGCCCCTTTGTTATTATTGGGCGGTGTAGCCGCCATCGACCAGATGATATGACCCGGTCACGAAGCTGGCTTGCTCCGACAGCAAATAGGTCACAAGGCTTGCGACCTCCTCAGGTGTCCCCATGCGCTTCAGCGCGTGCTTGTCCGCCAGTGCGGTCTTGGTCGCGTCATCTAGGGTTTGATCAACGAGCGGAGTGTGGATGAAGCCCGGGCCCACAGCCGTTACGCGAATGTTGTCAGCAGCGTGTTCCAAAGCGGCAGATTTTGTCAGGCCGACCACGCCGTGTTTCGCCGCGACATAGGCCGAAGAATTTCCGATGCCGACCGACCCAAGGATCGACGCAATGTTCACAATCGCGCCGCCCCCTGATTCTTTGAGAGCGGGAATCGCGTAGCGCATGCCGTAGAACACCCCGTTCAGGTTAACGTCGATGACCTGCCGCCAGCTATCTGTTGGATATTCCCCGACAGGCGCGCTCGCCCCGCCGATTCCTGCGTTGTTTACCAGAAAATCCAGCCGACCTGTTTTCTCGACCGCGAATCGCACCAAATCCTGCACGGATGATTCGTCGCTGACATTCGCAGCGTAGCCCAGAGTTGTCTCGCTGATCTCTTTTGCAGCTGCGGTCGCCTTGTCTTCCTTCAGGTCGGCGACAATGACGGTTGCGCCAGAATCAGCCAGCTGCTTTGCGATCGCATAGCCAATTCCCGATGCCGCTCCGGTCACAATGGCGGTCTTTCCGGTAAAATCGATATTCATAACCTACTCCTTTTCCGCGAATTTTTGCGGTTGAGAGAGATATGGGCCCGATTTTTCGAACTGACAGTGCGCGGTGCCGAAACCGTGTGTGCTGCTGTGCAGAGCTCAAGCGCGGGTCTGCACGGAGCACGCAAAAGGCGGCAAATCTGCTCTCTGATCGGAATTTGGATTTTTGAGAGAGATGGTGCTGCAGGGGAGGATTGAACTCCCGACCTCTCCCTTACCAAGGGAGTGCTCTACCACTGAGCTACTGCAGCGTCCGAACCATAAAGGCGTTTGTTCTGAGCGGGTTAGCAGCCTCGATCCCGAGGTGATTGCCGTGCCGCTGTGTCAGCGCCGTGTCGGTGAGGGGGCTTCTAATAACAAAATTCAGGGTGTGCAAGGGCAATCTGGACGGTTTTTTCATCAGGATGTAGGAACGGGGCATGAAAAAAGATTCCGAGCCCCAGAACCCCAAGAAATACAAGGATCCGAGCCGTGAAGATCGGCTGAAGGCCGCGCTCAAAGCCAACATGGCCAAGCGCAAGGCCCAGGCAAAGGCTCGAGTAAATACCTCCGAGCAGGACAAGGAAGAGAATTAATGGATTCAATCATCGTAAAAGGCGGCACTGAACTGCGCGGCCAGATCCCGATCGCCGGCGCAAAGAATGCTTGCCTGACGCTGATGCCCGCGACTCTTCTGTCCGACGAGCCTCTGACCCTGACCAATGCGCCGCGCCTGTCGGACATCCGCACCATGACCCTCCTGCTGCAATCGCTGGGTGCCGAGGTGCAGAGCCTGAACGAAGGCCGCGTGCTGGCGCTGTCCTCGCATGGGCTGAACAACCACAAGGCCGACTATGACATCGTCCGCAAAATGCGCGCGTCGATTCTGGTGCTGGGCCCGATGCTGGCTCGAGACGGCCACGCGGTTGTGTCGCTGCCCGGCGGCTGTGCCATTGGCGCGCGTCCCGTCGACCTGCACCTGACTGCACTTGAGGCGATGGGTGCAGAGCTTGAGTTGAAGGACGGCTATGTCCACGCCAAAGCCGCTGGTGGTCTGAAGGGTGGGATCGTAGATTTCCGCTTTGCCTCCGTTGGTGCGACCGAGAACGCCTTGATGGCGGCAACATTGGCCAAAGGCACCACCGTTCTGAACAACGCCGCCCGTGAGCCCGAGATCGTCGATCTGGCCCAGTGTCTGCGTGCGATGGGCGCTCAGATCGAAGGTGAGGGCACCAGCCGAATCGAAATTCAAGGTGTGGATCGTCTGGGTGGCGCGACTCACCGCGTCGTCGCGGACCGGATCGAAATGGGCACCTATATGCTGGCCCCTGCGATTGCGGGTGGCGAAGTCGAGGTTCTGGGGGGCTCCATCGAATTGCTTGGCGCGTTTGTCGAGAAGCTGGAGGCGGCAGGCGTCTCGGTCACCCCGACCAAGGATGGCGTTCTGGTCTCGCGCAAGAATGGCCGTGTTGAGGCGATCGACGTCACTACCGAGCCTTATCCCGGCTTCCCCACCGACCTTCAGGCGCAGTTCATGGCGATGATGTGCACGGCGAACGGCACCAGCGTTTTGGAAGAAAAGATCTTCGAGAATCGCTTCATGCACGCGCCCGAGCTGATCCGCATGGGCGCCGAAATCGAAGTCCACGGCGGTACCGCCACTGTCACGGGCGTCGAGCGTCTGCGCGGCGCGCCTGTCATGGCGACCGATCTGCGTGCGTCTGTCTCTCTGATTCTGGCGGGTCTGGCAGCCGAAGGCGAAACCCGTGTGAACCGCGTCTATCACCTCGACCGCGGCTACGAGAGCGTGGAAACCAAGCTTGGTGCCTGCGGTGCCAACATCGAAAGGGTTAAAGAAGAGTGACGCAGGACGCCCGTTTCGAAGACGCCAGCCCCAAGCCCTTGAATATCGGGGCGATGGATGCCGATGACCTGCAAGTGATCTCGGCCCTTGTGCAGGATGCTGTCCTGCCGGTGGGCGAGATGACCTTTGAACGGGGGGCAGGGCGCTTTGCCCTGCTGCTGAACCGCTTCCGGTGGGAGGATAAGTCCGCCGCACGCCCCGAGCGGGTGCAGTCGGTGCTGGCCTTCGACACGGTACGTGGTGTGTCCTCCCAAGGGATCAATCGCAGCGACAAAGACACCGTTCTGTCGCTGCTCTCAGTCGAGTTCGCCGAAACGGACGCCCCTAGCGGCCACGTGACCTTGCATTTCGCGGGCGACGGCGCTTTGCGCCTGACAGTCGAGGCGATCGAAGCAACCCTGCGCGATGTGACGCGGCCCTATTACGCGCCTTCGGGCAAAGTGCCTGATCACAACGCCTGACGGGTCAAACGAGCGGTAGTTCTTGAGGACAGCGCCCCTGCGGTCTATGTCTGCGCCCGTAATCTTAGGAGCCGCAGCCCATGCCCGTATTCCTGTCCACCCGTGACGCCGATTTCGAAGCCCAGTTCACCGCGCTGCTCGGTGCCAAGCGCGAGGATAGCCCCGATGTGGATCATATCGTGGCAGAGATCATTGCGGACGTCCGTGCGCGGGGCGACGAAGCACTGCTGGAGTACACCCAGCGCTTTGACCGGATGGATTTGACCGCGGATCAGTTGGCCTTCTCTGAGGCGGAAATTGACTCCCTGATCGCCCAAGTCCCAGCCGAAGAGCGCGAGGCATTGGAACTGGCCGCCGCCCGTATCCGCGCCTACCACGAACGCCAAATGCCCGAAGATCAGCGTTGGACTGACGAAAGCGGCGCGGAGCTTGGCTGGCGCTGGACCCCTGTGTCTGCAGCGGGTCTCTATGTGCCGGGTGGTCTGGCGTCCTATCCCAGCTCTGTTCTGATGAACGCGATCCCGGCCAAAGTTGCTGGTGTTCAGCGTCTGGCGATCACGGTGCCTACGCCCGATGGCGTGGCGAACCCCTTGGTCCTGCTGGCGGCGCGTCTGTCGGGTGTGGACGAAGTTTACCGCGTGGGCGGGGCGCAAGCCGTGGCCGCGCTGGCCTATGGCACCGACACCATCAAGCCTGTCGACAAGATCACCGGCCCGGGCAACGCCTTTGTCGCGGCGGCCAAGCGCCGTGTGTTCGGCAAGGTCGGCATCGACATGATCGCAGGCCCCTCGGAAATTCTGGTGATCGCGGATCAGGATAACAACCCCGACTGGATCGCCTTGGACCTCATGAGCCAAGCCGAGCACGACGAGAGCGCGCAGTCGATCCTGATCACCGACAGCGAAGATTTTGCCCGCGAGGTTTGCGCCGCTGTGGATCGCCAACTCGAAACGCTAGAGCGCCGCGCGATTGCGGGTGCCAGCTGGCGTGACTTTGGTGCGGTGATTGTGGTGGATGATCTGGATCAGGCTGCGCAACTGTCGGACCGCATCGCGCCCGAGCACCTTGAACTTTGTGTGGCCGACCCCGATGGGCTGTCCGAAAAGATCACCCATGCAGGCGCGATCTTCCTTGGTGCTTGGACGCCCGAGGCGATTGGCGACTATGTCGGCGGTCCGAACCACGTTCTACCCACCGCGCGTTCGGCCCGTTTCAGTTCTGGCCTGTCGGTGATGGATTTTGTGAAGCGCACCACGCTGGCCAAGATGACTCCAGCCGCTCTGCGGGCCATCGGCCCCGCTGCCGAAGTGCTGGCGAAATCGGAAAGCCTTCAGTCGCACGGCCTATCCGTGACCGCGCGTCTGCAAAGCCTGAACGACTGAGGCCCGCCATGACCGCCACGATCTATCACAATCCCCGCTGCAGCAAATCGCGCAACGCACTGACCATTCTTCAGGCCGCTGGCGAAAAGCCCGAGGTCGTCGAATACCTGAAAACCGGATGGACGCGCGAATTGCTGACCTCGCTGTTTGCGGATGCTGGGATCACTGCCCGTGTTGCCCTGCGCAAAGGCGAATCGGTGGCGAAAGAGTTGGGCCTGTCTGCCCCCGACACCACCGATGATCAGATCATCGACGCCATGATCGCGCATCCGGTTCTGGTCGAGCGCCCCATTGTCAGAACGCCCAAAGGCGTCGCGGTCTGCCGTCCGATGTCCAACCTGCTGCCTTTGCTGGACGCGCCGTTGCAAGGTCCCGTGACCGATGCCAAAGGCAAGGTGCTCGTGGACGACGAAGGGAACGCTCTGTGACCGACACGCCAAATATCGACGACGCGCTGTTTCAGAATTTCGACCCTGCGCGCCTGTTTGAGGTCAAACGCAGCACCCATGCCCCACGCATTTTGGTGCTCTATGGGTCGCTGCGTGAACGGTCTTACTCGCGCCTTCTGGCCGAAGAGGCAGGGCGCATCCTGACCCGCTTGGGCGCCGAAGTCCGGTTCTTTGATCCCAAAGGCCTGCCCTTGCCCGACGCTGAAGAGGCGAGCCACCCCAAGGTCGCAGAATTGCGCGAATTGGCTCAATGGTCCGAAGGCATGGTTTGGTCCAGCCCCGAACGCCATGGCGCGATGACCTCGGTCATGAAAGCGCAGATTGATTGGATTCCGCTCTCGCTCGGAGGCGTGCGTCCGACCCAAGGTAAAACCCTGGCGCTCTTGCAGGTCTGCGGCGGGAGCCAGAGCTTTAATACCGTGAACCAGATGCGCATCTTGGGCCGCTGGATGCGTATGATGACCATCCCGAACCAGAGCAGCGTCGCCAAAGCCTTTCATGAGTTCGACGCGGCAGGCCGGATGCTGCCAAGCGCCTATTACAACCGCGTCGTTGACGTGATGGAAGAACTGGTGAAGTTCACTTGGCTGACACGTGATCTGAACGATTACCTGCTGGATCGCTATAGCGAGCGCGTAGAATCGGCCGAGGAACTGTCACAACGGGTGAACCAGAAATCACTCTGATTGGGGCAATGCGCTTGCACCTATCCTAATGGTCACTAAAGATACGGTCGAAGAAAGTAACTGTTAGTGTCCCCTCTTATGTCTCGTATCTCTAACATCACTCTGGACGACAGCGCCCTCCCGCCGCCGACCCCCGAGATTGAACAGGAACGCCGCGTGGCGATGTTCGATCTTCTAGAGGACAATAGTCTTGTTCTGCCTGCGCGGGATGACCGTCCCGCGCCGGACGGCCCCTACCATCTGGATCTGTCGATCCGGGACAAGCGCCTTGTCTTCGATCTGCATACCGAAGGCGGCGAGAAAGCCGCTGAATTCCACCTGTCACTTGGGCCGTTCCGCCAAGTGGTCAAAGACTACTTCCAGATTTGTGCCAGCTACTTTGACGCGGTCAAAAAGATGCCCCCCAGCCAGATCGAAGCGATCGATATGGCCCGCCGCGGCATCCACAACGAAGGCGCGCGCATCCTCCAAGAGCGTCTGGAAGGTAAAGCCGAGTTGGATATCGACACGGCGCGGCGACTGTTTACTCTGATCTGCGTACTGCATTTCGGAGGGTAGTTTTTGACGCGGGAGGTGCCTCAGTCGGTTTTATTCTGCTGCGATCATAACGCGGTACGATCCCCCATGGCCGAAGGCTTGATGAAGAAGCTGTACGGGCAGAAATGTTATGTCCAGTCGGTCGGCGTGAAGAACGACATGGAGATCGACGGCTTTGCCGTTTCTGTCTGCAAAGAGGTCGGGGTGGAGTTGGACCGACACCAGTCCCGCAGCTTCGATGAGATGGAGCAATGGGGCGATGATCTTTCGTCCTTTGACCTGATTATTGCACTGTCTCCTGCCAGTCAGCGGCGCGCGTTGGAACTGACCCGGTTCTTCCATCTCGACGTAGACTATTGGCCTATCCTCGATCCGACAGGTTTGGGGGAAACTCGCGATGCGAAGCTGGTGCAATATAGGGCCGCTCGTGACCAGATTGTGCAGCGGCTGACAGAAGCATTCGGGCCGCCAGAAAGCGAGGACTGAATGAGCGCGACCGACGTACTGCGCCGTTATTACGATGCGTTTAACGCAGGCGACACCGATGGCATGTTGGAATGCCTGTCCGATGACGTGGCGCACCACGTGAACGAGGGCAACATCCGTGTGGGCAAAGAGAAATTCTCTGAGTTTAACGCCCACATGACCCGCTGCTACAAAGAGAACCTGACCGATATCGTGCTGTTCGAAGCCGAAGGCGGCACCCGCGCGGCGGCCGAGTTCACCGTGAACGGCACCTATCTGGAAACGGACGAAGGCTTGCCCGAGGCCAAGGGCCAGACCTACCGTCTGCCCGCTGGCACGTTCTTCAGCCTTGAGGGGGACAAGATCACCCGTGTGGTGACCTACTACAACCTCTCTGACTGGATTCGGCAGGTCCAGTGACCCTTCGCATTGAAACCCTGAGGGGCGAAGCGCTGGACGCGGCACTCGATGACGTGGCGCGTCTGCGGATCACTGTGTTTAGGGCATGGCCGTATCTGTATGACGGCTCGCTCGACTATGAACGCAAGTATCTAGAGGTCTATCGCCAGAGTGATCAGACGGTTCTGGTCGGAGCCTTTGACGGTGCGCGTCTGGTTGGTGCGGCGACGGGCACCCCTATGCTGGACCACGCCGAGGATTTCGCGAGCGCGTTCGAAGGCGCGGGATACGATCTAGTCGACATCTTCTACTGTGCTGAGTCGGTTTTGTTGCCCGAATATCGCGGGCAGGGGGCCGGGCACCGGTTCTTTGACTTGCGCGAAGAGCATGCCCGTTCGGTTGGCGCGCGATACACCGCGTTCTGCGGGGTTCAACGGCCAGCGGACCATCCGATGCGTCCGGCGGACTATACGCCGCTTGATCCGTTCTGGCGAAAGCGCGGCTATCGCCCGCTGAATGGAGTGATCGCTCAGTTCAGTTGGAAAGATGTGGGCGACGATGTCGAGACGAAGAAGCCGCTCCAGTTCTGGATACGCGACCTTTCGTCGGACAAAGTAAGCTGAGGGGGCCAGGGGGTTGGGGGATTTGGGGTGAAGCGTTCGAAGCGGGCCACTCGTACTCTGATACAGACCGTTGCACTCTTTACCGTCACTCGCAAAAGAACCCGATTGGGAACAAACTTCATTCGCGTGGACGGGAAACGGTCACTCTGTACAAGGTTACTTCCGACCAGTGGCGCCGCTGGCGCCCCTCTCTCGATGTGAACCGAGTACAAATGGTATACCGGCTTGTTTTGCAAAAATCTCGGGCACATCCGTGCAGAAGGCACTGCCTTTTGTCGACTGGCCTGACTTTAGGGTAGTTAGAGCAACGTCTTGCGTATGTTAGCGCCTACAGGAAAATGCTCGTGACCAAGGGAAAAGGGTCCAAAAGATGAAAGTCGCCACCGCAGCCTATCCGATTGAATGGCACGATTCTTGGCAGAGCTACGCGGACAAGGTCACGCGTTGGGTCCATGATGCCGCGGGCAACGGCGCGCAAATGCTTGTTTTTCCCGAATACGGCGCGATGGAATTGGCCTCGCTGGCGGGGGCAGAGCAGGCGGGCGATCTGGCGGGATCGATTCGTGCCGTATCCGATCGGGTGGCCGAAGCGGACGCCCTGCACAGCCAGTTGGCGCGCGATACAGGCACTTACATATTGTCTGCCAGCGCGCCCGTGCCCCAAGGCGATGTGATCGTGAACCGGGCCCGCTTCTTCAATCCCGAAGGAAAGATGGACTGGCAGGACAAGCAGATCATGACCCGCTTTGAACGCGAGGACTGGGGGATCGCAGGGGGCGGCCCGCTCAAGGTCTTCAATACCGCGTTTGGCAAGATCGGCATCCTGATCTGCTATGATTCGGAATTTCCGCTATTGGCCCGTGCTCTGGTCGATGCAGGATGCGAGGCGATCCTCGTGCCCTCTGCCACCGAGGCTCTGTCCGGCTACAGCCGTGTCCGCATTGGCGCGATGGCCCGAGCGCTGGAGTGTCAGTGCGTGACAGTCATGGCGTCGAACGTGGGCGAGGCACCGTGGTGCGAGGCAGTGGACCTGAATGTAGGGCGGGGCGGCGTCTTCTGCCCGCCGGATAAAGGGTTTGACCCCAACGGCGTTCTGTCCGAAGGTGTGTTGAACCAGCCGGGCTGGACCTATGCCGAGATCGACTTTGACCAGATCGCGGAGGTCCGAAAAGACGGCGTGGTGCTCAATTTGACCCACTGGGAAGAGCAACTGCCGCGTGTTTCTGCGGTGGAATTGTCACCTTTATGAGATTGTTCTTGAAAATCTGCTACAATCGGCCCAATTAGTGGCGCGCCCTTCCTTTCGGGCGAAACTACTTACGGAGTGAACATGGCCAAGGAAGAACTGCTCGAATTTCCCGGCGTCGTGAAGGAACTCCTGCCTAATGCGACATTCCGGGTCGAGCTTGAGAACGGCCATGAGATCATCGCACACACGGCAGGCAAGATGCGCAAAAACCGCATCCGCGTTCTGGCTGGCGACCGCGTACAGGTGGAAATGACCCCCTACGATCTGACCAAGGGTCGGATCAACTACCGCTTCAAGTAATCGAAGTGGCTTTAATCCTCGGCTCAGGCAGCCCGCGCAGGCGGGAACTGTTGGCGCAAATGGGCGTCGTGGCCGATGATATCCGGTCGCCGGATATCGATGAAACGCCGGAGCGGGGCGAACAGCCCCGTCCATACTGCGAACGCATGGCGCGGGAAAAGGCTTTGGCCGTTCCCGGCGGTGCGGACGACATCATCCTTTCTGCAGATACGACTGTCGCGCTGGGGCGCCGCATCTTGGGCAAGCCCGAGAATGAGAAAGAGGCTGCCTCTTTCCTGCTGGCTCTGTCCGGTCGCCGTCACCGTGTGATCACCGCTGTTGCCGTGCGCAAGGCGGGCAAGCTGTGGGAAAAGTCTGTCGTCACCCAAGTCATGATGAAGCGCCTCTCGGACAACGAGCTCAACACCTACCTCGCCAGCGGTGACTGGAAGGGTAAGGCAGGCGCATACGGGATCCAAGGCGCAGCAAGCGCGTTCATCCCGTGGATCAACGGATCATTTACTGCGGTTGTCGGTCTGCCCCTGGCAGAGACCGCGAACCTCTTGCTGGCCGCAGGGTACCCTCTTTACGGAGAATGAAGACATGAAAGGTCGCCTGATTGCCCTGGACCACATCGGAGAGGTCGAGGCTGCTGCACTTATGGTGGATGGCAAACTCGAGGACCTTCTGATCGACAGCGATATGCCGCGTCCGGGCACCATTTATCGCGCTATCGCCGACCGTCCCATGAAGGGGCAGGGTGGCATGTTCCTGAAAACACCCGATGGCAACTGCTTCTTGCGTCAGACCAAAGGGCTGGCCCCCGGCGATGCTGTGCTGGTGCAGGTAACGGGCTATGCCGAACCGGGCAAAGCGATCCCTGTGACCTTGGACGTTCTGTTCAAAAGTCGTTACGCGATCATCACCCCTGACAAGCCGGGCCTGAACATCAGCCGATCGATCCGCGACGACGATCGCCGCGACGAGCTGCAAGGCATCGCCAAGGGCACCATGCAGGGCAGCGAGTTCGGCCTGATCCTGCGCTCGGCCTGCGCCGAGGCTGACGACGAAGACATCGCCGAAGACGTCACCGCAATGCTCGATATGGCGAACGCCGTACTTGCCGACCGCGAAGGCTCTGAGCCTGAGAAGCTGGTAGAAGGCGATGGCCCCCACCTGCAAGCGTGGCGCGAATGGTACGAACGCGCGACCGTGGACTCCGAAGCAGGCAGTTTCGAAGCCAACGGCGTTCTGGACGCGATCGAGGACCTGTCTTCGCCCAAGGTCGCGCTCGAAGGCGGTGGGTTCATGTACGTCGAACCGACCCGCGCACTGGTGGCGATTGACGTGAACACCGGCGGGGACTCGTCCCACGCGGCTGGGACCAAGGCGAACTTCGCCGCTGCTCGCGCGATCCCGCGTGCCCTGCGTTTGCGCGGCCTTGGTGGCCAGATCGTTCTCGACCTTGCCCCCATGCCCAAGAAAGAGCGCCGGACGTTCGAAACCAGCCTTCGTGCGGCCTTCAAAGCTGACGGTATCGACACCGCGCTTCTGGGCTGGACGACCCTTGGTCATTTCGAGCTGCAGCGAAAGCGCGAGCGCCGCGTTCTGCGTGATTGCCTGCCAAAGGTGTGACCCATGGCTTGCCCGATCTGTGACAACCAAACCGATCCGAAATACCGTCCGTTCTGCTCTAAGCGCTGTGCGGACATTGATCTGGCCAAGTGGATGACCGGCTCTTATGCCGTGCCGTCCACCGATCCCGAGGACATCGAAAAGGCCCTTGAGGAAGCTGAAGAAAAAAAATCAAAACCCCACTGATTTTTTCTGTTTCGGGTCTGGACACTCTCGAAAACTCGGCATAATACCTCCCTCACCCGAACGGAGACGTTCACCCAGCCCGGGTAGCTCAGGGGTAGAGCAGTGGATTGAAAATCCTCGTGTCGGTGGTTCGATTCCGCCCCCGGGCACCACTTTTTCTCAAGGAAAATCAGTTGGTTAAGGTTCCCGCGCTTGCTGCGTGAATTTCCTATGTTTGGCTCTGGGGAACACATGAGCAACAAACTCTCGTCGGTGGGAGTGCTGAGCAACAAGCGGACTGTCGAAGATTTATCAGGCTTCCGAAAATTGCCTAAGGCAGAATTTCTTTTGATGCGCTTAAAGGGAATCACAGCCCAATCTAGAGCATCAAGGAGCCGACATGACTGCACCTCTCACCCGCGAAGAAAACCGCTACCTCACCGTAGAAGAGGTAGCAGCGCGCTTTGCCGTTTCTGTTGTTAGCATCTATCGTTGGTGCCGGAAGGGCTGTTTTCCGTCACCAATCGTATTTGGTCTCCGCAGTTCACGTTGGTCGTTGATGGACTTGGTGGACTATGAAGCGAAGCAAGCAGCGAACTACACGACGCCGCCTGCCGTCGCTGAATGAGTTGGGTGGGTCTAATCATCTGAGAGACTAGTCGGGCTCTAGAACGTCTGTCAGAGTTCGTATGGCGGCGCTGGAGGGGCGAGGATCTCTACCGCAAGAGATTACGCGGATGAATTCGATCCACGCCTTCTCGTTCGATTTGAGTTCTTCCCACGAACCTGTAGGTGCTGTCGGAGGAGCGAACACGCCGTCCCTCATTTCTTGAACATCCCCCTGAGTGCAGACCGCGTCCGACCTGTCAGACGCGGATCACTATTGTCTGACGCATCGCGCAGTTCACTGAGCCACTCCTGTTCATTCTTAGTCGCAGGTGTTCCGAAGATCTCGGTTATGGCCTTCGCTGCCGTTG
>JAUILL010000028.1 GCA_030433335.1 Alphaproteobacteria bacterium
CCGAGGCCTCTGCTCCCCCCGCAGAAGAAGACCCGTTTGCCGCCCTGGAGGCCGCGGATGACGTCCAAGGCGACGACACACAAACGACCGTGCCCGAGGCCGTCCTTGAGGACACCCCCAACGCAGATCCCATTGCAGCCTTCGAAGAAGACGACCCCTTCGCGGCGCTGGCTGACTTCGAAGATCACGGAGGCCCCGAGGCGAAGGAGGAGCTTGGTTTGACGCGCCTGGAAATGCTTTTGCTCAAAAAGTTGTCCTCTGGACAGAAGATCCCCGACGGCATCAGTCGCGAGGCGCTCAAGTCTATCCCGATTCACGGTATTCGGCGTACGCCTGACGCGGCCCAAGAAAGCCCCGAAGCCCAATCAACCGAAGAAGAGCAAATAGACGCAAACTCCGAGCCAGCACCGTACAAAGACCCCTCAGCGGACTACTGGAATTACGACATCTTTGATGACTAACTGAAGGCTTCTTCATCACAATCCTTGATTTGACGGCCGCATTTGATCTTTTAAGGTCGTGCGGTCGGCAAACAGGAGCCCCTTATGGAACGCAGCAGCCCCTTGGTATCCCCCGTCCTGATAGCGGGCTGTCTTGTTATTATGGTCGGATTTGCGATCCGCGCCAGTTTTGGCGTGTTTCAGATCCCGATTGCAGAAGAGTTTGGTTGGGCGCGGGCGGACTTCAGTTTGGCTATCGCGATCCAGAACTTGGCGTGGGGGATTGGTCAGCCATTGTTTGGCGCGTTTGCTGAACGCCTCGGGGATCGTAAAGCAATTATTCTGGGGGCACTCATGTATGCGGCGGGTCTGGTGGCGTCCAGCTTTGCAGTGACGCCAGCGGCGCACCAGCTGCTGGAAATTCTTGTGGGTTTTGGTGTCGCGGGCACCGGTTTCGGGGTTATTCTGGCGGTCGTGGGCCGTGCGTCGAGCGACGAGAACCGCTCTATGTCGCTGGCGATTGCCACGGCGGCAGGCAGTGCGGGACAAGTGTTCGGGGCGCCTTTGGCGGAATGGCTCTTGGGCTTCATGACGTGGCAACAGGTGTTCTTGCTGTTTGCAGTCTCGATCATCGCGGTGCTGATGGTCCTGCCGATGATGCGGGTCGAGCCCCCTGCTTCGAAGAAAGAGCTGGAGGAGAGCATGGGCCAGATCCTGGGCCGTGCGTTCCGCGACCCCAGCTACACCATGATTTTCCTTGGGTTCTTTAGCTGCGGGTATCAGCTAGCCTTTGTCACAGCGCACTTTCCGGCCTTTGTGACCGAGGTGTGCAGCCCGATTGCCGCTGGCGGCATCCTGAGTTCGCTGGGGATCGAGACGACTTCGGCCCTTGGGGCGGTGTCGATCAGCCTTATCGGTCTGGCGAATATCGCGGGCACGTTGTTGGCTGGCTATCTGGGCAAGCGCTATTCGAAAAAGTACCTGCTGGCCGGCGTTTACGCGATGCGGACGGTTGTGGCGGCGGCGTTCATCATGTTCCCGATGACCCCTGCGACGGTGATCCTGTTCTCGCTGGTGATGGGATCGCTGTGGCTGGCGACGGTGCCTCTGACCTCTGGTCTGGTCGCGCATCTGTATGGCCTGCGCTACATGGGCACGCTTTATGGGATCGTGTTCCTGAGCCACCAGCTCGGCAGCTTTATGGGCGTCTGGCTGGGGGGCAAGATGTACGACATCACCGGCGATTACACCGCTGTATGGTGGGTCGGTGTGGGGGTTGGCGCGTTCTCAGCGCTGGTGCATCTGCCGATCAAGGAAAAGCGCGTCGAACTGGCGGCATGAATTCAGGGGCCCCGCAGGGCCCCTTTTTCATTGCGCTGCGCGCCAAGCGTCGAGGATGTAGCGGCTGACCATCAGGTCCAGATGCGCGCCGCCGCCGTTCTTGCAGATCGTGATTTCCTCGGACGTTTGGCGGGCGAAAGCCGCGCCATCGTAGAAGTCCGCGATCACGTGGTCGGGGGTTATTTCCCCCGCTGCGATGGGCAATTTCAGCTCGCCGATGTGCTCGATGGTCGTCTCGCGGCTGTCCACGAACAGGCGTGCACGGGTCAGGGCCTCGGTGTCGGCCTCGCGCATGTCGGGGCGGTAGGCGCCGATCAGGTCCACGTGCTGACCGAGTTGCAGCCAAGCGCCCTTTAGCACCGGCTCGGTGCTCATGGTGGCGCAGCAGATGATGTCGGCCTGTGCGACGGCTTCGGGCAGGTCGGTGGCGACCTTCAGGCCGGGGATGTCAGCGGCCATCTCGGTGGCGCGGGCGGTGGTGCGGTTCCAGACGGTGAACTGCGCATCGGGGAAGGCGGCGGCATAGGCGTCGATCATGTTCGCGCCCACGGTCCCTGCCCCGATGATCAGAATGTTCCGGCTGTCCGGCCGCGCCAGACGGCGGGCGGCCAGTAGGCTATCGCCAGCGGTCTTCCACTTTGTCACCAGATGGAAGTCCACCACGGCCTCTAGCAGGCCATGATCGTCGCTGAACAAGGACACGCCGCCATTCACGCGGGGCAGATCAGAAGCGGGGTTTTCGGGGAAGACCGTTGCGGCCTTGACTGCCAAACCCAGCCCGTTGATCCACGCAGAGCGCAGCAACAGGGTGTCATCGCCCCGATATAGGAAGCTGTCGGAAATCTGAGCCTTAGGCAGGCTGTGGGCCTGCCAGATGGCGTCAGTCAGAGCGATCCAGTCCAGATGGGCGTCGGCTTCGAAAGGGACGATGGCGGGGGTCATGCGGCCTCACTCTCGGTCAATAGCCCCTTAGCCACCAGACAATCGGCCCACCCTTGGGGGCCGGTGAACAGGTGCGTTTGCCACCCGCGCGATGCCGCCATTTCGATGTTATCGGCGCGGTCATCGGCGAACAGCAGCCCCTCGGGAGCAACGCCGCAATCCTCTTCGACCATCTCATAGATGCGGACCTCGGGCTTGATCACCTGCATGTGGCCCGAGATGTAGCGTTTGTCGAATTCAGTCAGAAACGGATAGACGGGTTCAGCGATGGCAAAGGTCTGAACCCCAAAATTGGTCAGCGCGAACACCGGCACCCCCTTGGCCCGCAAGGCGCGCAGCAGGCGCACGGAATGGGGAATTTCGGGGCTGGCCATCTCGATCCACTGGTCGTGCCAGATGCCCAGTTCGGTCCGCCATGCGGGGTGCTGATCCGCCATCGACGCTAGCAGTTCGTGGAAATTCGCCCCGCGATCCACCTGATCGTTCATGCTGTGCAGATCGACAGCGGCGAACAGTTCCTTGCGGCGGGCCTCTCCGATCACCTTGTCGAAGTGGCGCTCGGGCTGCCATTCGATCAGGACGTTGCCGATGTCGAAAATGACGGCTTCGGGGGTCATGGGTTATCCTTTGCGTTTCACGCGGCGCAGCGCGTCTTCGAGAGCATTCAGAAAGCGGGAGCGATCGGCCTTGGTGAACCCTTTGCCGCCCCCTTGGCGGAACGGGTCGGCGGCGCGTAGATCGGCCATCAGGTCGCGCATCCCCAACACGTTGCCAATATTGGCTTCGGTCAGAAATTCGCCGTTGGGCTTGATCACAATGGCCCCCGCAGGCACGCATTTCGCGGCCAAGGGGATGTCATTGGTGGTCACCACATCGCCGGTCGTGGCGCGGTCCGCGATCCACATATCGGCCACATCGGGGCCCTCGGAGACGATCACCAGCTGGACCAAGGGGTTCTGCGACGGGCGCAGCCCCCCGTTGCAGACCATCGCCACCTCGGTCTTGTGCCGCGTGGCGATGCGCTCGATCTCTTCCTTCACCGGACAGGCGTCCGCGTCCACGTAAATCATAGGGCGTAAAGCGCCTCTGCGTGGAAGGCGACGTGCTCTTCCATGAAGGTCGAGACGAAGAAGTAGCTGTGGTCATAACCCTTTTGCATACGGAACGCGCCGTCCTGACGGCGGGCCGCCATGGAATGGGCCAGCGCTTCGGGCTTCAGCAGGTTCAGGAACTGGTCGCTGGAACCCTGATCAATCAGAACCGGACCATCAAAGCCGCGATCCAGCATCAACAGGCTGGAGTCGTGCGCTTTCCACGCCTCTTCGTCGCTGCCCAAATAGGCGGTCAGCTGTTTGCGGCCCCAATCGCTTTGGGTCGGGTTCGCGATGGGCGAGAACGCCGAAACGGACGCATAGCGGCCGGGTAAGGACATCGCCAAGGTCAGCGCGCCGTGGCCGCCCATCGAATGGCCGGTGATCGACTGACGCTCGGGGTCGATGGCAAAGTTGTGGTCCACCACGCGGGGCAGTTCCTCGGCGATATAGTCCCACATCTGGAAATGCGGCTTCCAAGGGTCTTGGGTCGCATTCACGTAGAAACCAGCGCCCTGCCCCAGATCATAGGCGTCGTCATTGGCCACGCCCTCGCCACGGGGCGAGGTGTCGGGGAAACACAGGGCGATCCCGTGTTCAGCGGCCCACGCCTGCGCGCCCGCTTTGGTCATGGCATTCTCGTGGGTGCAAGTCAGGCCCGACAGGTACCACAGCAAGGGGACACTGCCATGCTCTGCCTCTTCGGGCAGGAACAGGCCGAACGTCATCTTGCACCCCGTCACGGCGCTATCGTGGGAATAAACCCCCTGCACACCGCCAAAGCACCGGTTTTCCGAAATCGTTTCCATCAAATCTCTCCCTTGAACTGGCGCGTAGAGGGTGCGCTAACCGACCGTCACCCAAGCGATCACTGCCGACACTGTAGCGATACTGAGCGTCGTTGAAATCAGAATCGAGGTCGATACGCGCTGCACCGCCACCCCGTAGTGCGCCGCCAGCATATAAACGTTGCCCGCCACCGGCAAAGACGCCGCCGCGATCATCACGCTGGCCGCGAATGGTTCCACGTGGAACAGGACCAGCGCCGCATAGGCCACCGCCGCCGGATGCAGGATCAGCTTGCAGAAGGACAGCCAGCCCGCAATCTCCATCCGTTCGGCCGATTTACCGGCCAAGGAGGCACCAATGGCAAACAACGCACCGGGCGTTGCCGCAGCCCCAAGGATCGACACGAAATCCATCAGCGGCGCGGGCGTGGGCAGCGATGCGGTGGACCACAGCAGCCCCAAAGCGATCGACACGATCATCGGGTTCTTCAGCAGGCCAAGCGCCACGGTTTTCAACACGCTCAGGCGCATTTTGCCATCGCGCGAGCCGGTAATCAGGATCACGATCAGGCTGGAGAATACGATCAGGTCGATGGCCAGAACCATCATCACAGGGCCTATCGCCTGCGGCCCCATCAGCATCGTCAGCATCGGAATGCCCAAGAAACCGGTGTTTCCGATGACCGCGCATTGAGCCTCAACTGCGGACTCGTCGACGGGTCTGCCCCGAAAGATCGCGAATCCCATGGCAACCACATAGATCAATCCCGTGGCCGTCAGGTAGGCAAGGATGAAGGGGCCGTCAAAAACCTCTGACATGCTCAAATCGGCAGAAAACCGGAACAGCATGGCGGACAGAGCAAAATAGAACACGAACTTGGTGATCGCTGCCGTGGCTTCGGGGCTGAAAAACCGCGTTCGCGCCGCGCCATAGCCCAGGCCGATCATCGCAAAAAATGGGAGTGTTCTAAAGAAAATCTCGATCATGCCCAAAGCGATAGAGAGCGCCGCTGCCTAAGGCAACGACGCGTTTTTGCAATTTCCAATATTCGAGAGGGCGCGGCAGCCCTGCATCAGCCGCCGCCAATCAAAACGCCAGCTGCAAAGACCAAAGCCCCACCCAGAACCACTTGGAACGCAGCTCGCATAAAGGGCGTGTCCATGTAGCGGTTCTGAATCCAGACGATTGCCCAAAGCTCAACGAACACTACAAAGAACGCCGTGATCGTCGCTGTCCAGAAATGCGGGATCAGGTAGGGCAGCGCGTGGCCCAAACCGCCAACCGCTGTCATGATCCCCGAGGCAAAGCCGCGCTTGGCGGGCGATCCACGTCCCGACAATTGACCATCGTCCGACGCCGCTTCGGTAAAGCCCATGCTGATGCCCGCGCCGACACTGGCGGCCAAGCCGACCAAGAAGGTGGTGTGGGTATCTTGCGTGGCAAAAGCGGTCGCAAAGATCGGAGCCAAAGTACTGACCGAGCCGTCCATCAACCCTGCCAATCCGGGTTGCACGTAGGTCAGCACGAACTGGCGGTGTGCCGATGCGTCCTCGTCCTCTTTCGCCTCACCATCAAGGTGGGTTTTCTCCAGATCGGCGGCGGTATTCTGGTGGCCCGCTTCGGCCTGCGCCAGACGCCCCAGCAAATCGCGTGTCGCGGCGTCCGAGGTGCGCTGCGCTGCCATTGTATAGAACCGCTCTGCGTCACGCTCCATTCCTTCGGCTTCGGCGCGGATGCGTTCCAGCCCCAGATTTTCCACCAACCAAACAGGACGGCGCGCATAGTAGCCAGCCACATGCTCGCGGCGGATCAAGGGGATCGTCTCTCCAAACCGCTCTCGGTGCAGGGCGATCAGTTGGGCGCGGTGATTGTCCTCTTCTTCGGCCATGCCTTCGAAAACGGCGGCCGTCGAAGGATATTCCTCGCGCAGACGCGCTGCATAGGTCCGGTAGATCTGGGCATCATCCTCTTCGGACGAAATTGCCAAAGCGAGGACCTCTTGATCCGACAGATCCGAGAACCTTCTGCGTTGAGTGATAAAACGCATATCTACGCCCTCTATTTTAGAATGGTTCTAATGTACTGGTTCGCGTTCGAGGTGCAAGCGGCGAATTGGCACAGCCGTTTGTTGTTTTAAACAAACCCGCCTGTGCAGGGTGTCGGTCTGCGACTCCTTGCTGAACTGAACGGTGCGGTTTATCTTTGGGGTCATTCTTGGAGGTCCATATGACTGTCGCCACCGAAGTGCGCCGAGGCCGAAAATTTGATCAGGTTCTCGAAGGCGCACGACAGATTTTTATGCGCGACGGGTTCGAAGGGGCCAGCGTCGACGACATTGCCCAAGCGGCGGGCGTATCCAAGGCGACGCTGTACAGCTATTTCGCGGACAAGCGGCTGCTGTTCATGGAAGTCGCCCGATCCGAATGTGCAGGGCAGGCTGACAAAGCGTCGGTGGAAATCACGGCCGATGCAGGCGTTCGAGCTGTCATGACCTATGTGGGCGAGCGCCTTTTTGGGTTTGCGACCAGCGAAATGGGACTGAAAATCTACCGGATTTGCGTTGCAGAGTCGGCGCGCTTTCCGGAACTCGGACAGACGTTCTTTTCGTCCGGACCAGAGGTCATGGTCGCGCGCTTGTCGGACTACTTCGCCGAGGCCGAGGAGCGCGGCGAAGTGCGCATCCCCGACAAACGCCTTGCGGCATTCCAATTCGCCGAGATGTGCAAATCAGACATGTGGCTGCAATTGGTTCTGGGGCTTCGTCAAACCGTAAGCCCCCAAGAACAGAAGCGTGTAATCGACGGCGCGGTGGACACCTTCCTGGCCCGTTACGGCACCTGAACCGGCTCGATCAAACCTTCGGACACGAAGCGGGCGATGAGACCCTCTGCGCCCTCAAAGATATGCCCCGTTAAGCCAGCCTTTTCCGCGCCGGCGATGTTCTCGGGCTTGTCGTCGATGAAAAACGTCTTGGCTGGTTTCGCCCCGAGAAAAGAGAGGCAGTTCAAGAAGCAGGCTTTGTCCGGCTTGGCCGCTCCGAACTTCGAGGAAGGGAAGATTTTATCTTCGAACAGAGGGCGCAGTTCGGGAAACAGGTAGTCGATATTGTCGCCCACAAGCTCCGAGTTATTCGTGAGAACCGCCACCGGATAGGTTTTGCGGACCTGCGCGACTAGGTCGAGCACCGCCGGGTTCGGAGTCATCGAGGCTTTGCGTGCCTCCAACCACTGATCCGCTGAGAACGGAGCGCCAAGCTGCAGCGCAACCTCGCGCAAATAAGTTGTGGTGCTGATGATCCCGGCATCCGCAGCCGCATCGATGCCAGAGCCCCAAATCGCTGCACGCACGCGATCCGCCGACGTGTTGGTCAGTTTGGCCAGATGTGCTGCGCGATAGGCTTTGTCCGAGTGGCACAGCACGTCATCCATATCGAAAAGGATCAAATCAAAATCAGGCATGGCAAAAGCTCTCATGAAAATCTGGCTAGCTTTTCATGCTGTGGCCATCGGCCAATCCGATCAAGTGAGTCTTGGGATTTGCGCCCCGAAGTGCCGCTTCTCCGCCTATTAAAGAAGCTGATACATTACATGTGCGTCCACCAATCCCGCCTCGGGATGCCGGAATGCGCGGGCCAAAGTGCCGACGATCTCGAACCCGTTACGCTGCCATAGGGCAATCGCTCCGGTGTTTGTCGAGACTACGAAATTGAACTGCATCGCCCTGAAACCGGCCATGCGCGCCTCGGCTAGAATGTGGTTCAGCAAACCTTGTGCGACCCCGCGCCCCCGCGCCTCTGCCGCGGTCACAAACCCCGCGTTGCAGATGTGATCCGCGTTCCCTTTGTGGTTGGGGCACAGATAGCCCGTTCCGACAATGCCGATATCCGCTTCGGCCACCCAAGCCTGATGACTGCCCCCAAGCCAATAGTCCAATGTGTCTTCTTTCGAGATGTCCGTGGGGATCGCATAAGTCTCTCCGGCGCGAAAAACCGGCTCGAGCATGGCCCAGATGGCATCAGTGTCTTGGGGAGTGGCGGGTCGGATCAGCACGGCAGATTCCTTCTTGAGCGCGGGACAAGCGCCTGAAGGCTTAGCGTTCACGTCATCCTCTGACAATTCCATGTCAGTTTTTCTTATCATTTTCAGAGAAGCTGGCTTACTGTCACCGCGGGCGCCGCTGCCACGAGCGCCCCAATGATATTCTGGAGGGGACATGAGAACCGCAGCTTTTTTGATCGCAGTCGCTTTGATCAGTTCTTGCGCGAAAACCAAAGAGATCGCCGAAGACGTTGTCGGCGTCAGTGAGCCGTGGGAAGAAACAAACACCATCGCGGATACATGTGGTTCGGAAAAACTACAGCACCTGCTTGGGCAGAACATCAGCGAATTCGACACAGCTGCCCACGCCGGACCCGTTCGGGTTCTGGGGGTCAACGACATCTACACCGAGGACTACCGCCCCGAGCGCTTGAACATCTTTGTTGATGGAAACGGCACAGTGGTGAACCTGTACTGCCAGTAAATCGATGGACCCCGGTGCAACGGGCCCTCGTGGGGGCTTAGGCCCACCGCACCGGGTTAGCGCATCGCTGATACTAAATCTGGCAGTCGGTTGTGAAATCGGATGGGCGAGATCACGGCATTTTCGCGACGAAACCACTCGATTTTCTTGATTTGCGTGAACCAAGGCGCAAATCTGTTGGAATGAACATACAAACGCCTTCTCATCTGACTGGCGGTACAGAGCGCGTCGCGTTCGATCGTCTAGAGTTATCAGTGATTCTGTCCTTGTACGGACGCATGGTGGCTGCCGGAGAGTGGCGCGACTATGGCCTGTCGATGCTAAAAGATGTCGCCGTGTTTTCCGTGTTCCGGCGCACCGCAGAGCATCCCCTCTACCGGATCGAGAAGCGGCCAAAGCTGCGCAACCGCCAAGGCATGTATGCCGTCATCGGGATGGACGGACAGATCCTGAAACGCGGTCAGGATCTGCGCGCGGTCTTGCGGGTTTTAGAGAGAAAGCTGATCAGGTCGGTCGAGTGATCCGCCGCATCTTGGTCACGGGACCATCTCCGGCCGCGCCGATGCGAAAGATCGCAGCGTCGAGCGGCTCATAGGCCACAGACATCGTGTGCGCGTTGGCATGGATCAGCACTTCATCGTCCACCATCATGGCCACGTGGCCTTTCCAGAATACCACATCGCCGCGCTGCAAGGGCGTACCTGCTGGGAGTTCCTCCCCCAGCTCATCAGCCTGCATGTCGCTGTCCCCGGGGCAAGTAATCCCGCAGGCGAGGCACGCGACCTGAACCAGCCCGGAGCAATCGATCCCCCAGCTTGAATTGCCTCCCCAAAGGTAAGGCACGCCAAAGAACTGCTGCGCGACTGTCGCCGGGTCCCTCAGAGGCGCATTGAACGCCCGCAGATGCTGGCGCGGGACGAACCATCCTTCAGCAGTCTCAAAGAAATCCCCTTCGGCACCGACGATGCGCAACCGGCTGCTGTGAGAGAGGCTCAGGATCTCTGGCGATTTTAGATCGGGCTTGGAATAGGCATGGGTCGCAAGCGCGCTCACGACCTGATTAACCTCGACCGGATCGCCGAGCGCTTCGGCTTGGACATAGCCCACATACCCATCGGCCCGCGCCTGAACAAAGGCCCAGCCATCCGACTCTTCGATCATCAAAATCTCTGCGCCGTACAGAGCCTGACGGTCACGCGGCCCCGAAGGCGCTGCGCAGATGTCGACGACCGGAGAGATCACGCGCTTGGGTGTTCCGCCCACAAAGCGTTCCGCATCGACCTGTCCTTGCAACGAACTCAGCGCGACGCGGCCATTGGCGGGAGTTCTGCGGCGATCGCTCACAGATCAAGCACCTTGTGCAGCGCCATCGAGAGCGCCCGCGCGCCCTGCTGCACGCCTCCCTTGGGTCGTGCGGGTTGAGGGGTCGGGTTCCAGCCGTAGATGTCGAAATGGGCATAGCGCCCTTCGCCCGCAAAGCGGCGCAGGAACAGCGCGGCGGTGATCGATCCCGCGAACCCGCCCGAAGGCGCGTTGTCCAGATCGGCGATGCCGGGCTCGATCATAGGCTCATAGGGCGCGTGAAATGGCATCTGCCAAACGGGGTCTGCCATGGCGGGGCCAGCAGCCATCAGGGCCTGCGCCAGCGCGGCATCGTCGGTGTAGAACGGCGCGATATCGGGACCGACGGCCACGCGCGCCGCACCGGTCAGGGTCGCCATGGTCAGCATCAGGTCGGGGGTTTCTTCGGCCCCATAGGCCAGCGCGTCGGCCAGCACCAGACGCCCTTCGGCATCGGTATTGTTGATCTCGACCGTTAGACCATTGCGGGCGGTCAGAATATCTCCAGGGCGGAAGCTGTTGCCGGACACGTTATTTTCCACCGCAGGGATCAACAGGCGCAGACGAACGTTCCAGCCGGATGCCATGATGATCTGCGCCAGACCCAAAACGGTAGCCGACCCGCCCATATCCTTTTTCATCAGGCCCATAGAGCTGCCGGGCTTCAGGTTCAGACCGCCAGTGTCAAAGCACACGCCCTTGCCCACCAAGGTCAGTTTCGGACCAGCGTCGCCCCACCGCATGTCGATCAGGCGGGGTTCTTGTTCGGCGGCACGGCCGACCGCGTGGATCATGGGGAAGTTATGCTCCAGCAGCGCCTCGCCCACAGTCACATCGATGGACGCGCCATGGGTCGCGGCCAGATCGCGGGCGGCGGCCTCCAGTTCAGCGGGGCCCATGTCGGCGGTGGGGGTATTGATCAGGGTGCGGGTCAGCGCTTCGGCATTGGCCAAGATTTCGACGCGGGCGGCGTCCACGCCAGAGGGCGCCACCAGCTGCGCGCCCAACGGGGCTTGCGATTTGTAGCGATCAAACCGATAGCCGGTCAGCAGCCAGCCAAGAGTCTCTTGCTCTAGCATCTCGGCAGGAATGCCGCCTTCCAAGGCAAAGGTCAGCGGCGGCAAGGCAGGTACGGCAGCGGCCAAAGCGAACCGGCCACGGGCACGGGTGGCTTCGGTACCATACCCGACCAGCGCACCCGCAGGTGCCCCATCCGCCCCCGGCAGAACCAAGGCCTGACCGATCGCGCCAGAAAAAACAGACGCCCGAACCCATGCGGCATGGGCGGGCGTCAATGTCTCGATAAAGCTGTCCAGATCATCCGATCCAACCACGTGAAGTGGCAGAGCATCGGTGATCTGTTGCGCGAATTGCAATGTCATTGCGGCCTCCTGACTGCGGTCTTGCCGCGCAGCCTAGCGTGCCGCGCGGTGACCGCAAGGCCGACCGGATCACAACTTGCGCTGGTTGGCCCAGAGTGCCGCTTGGGTGCGGTTGTCCACGCCGATCTTCGAGTAGATCGAGCGAAGATGCATCTTCACGGTGGTTTCGCTCAGACCCAGCTCGTTGGCCACGTCCTTGTTCGAGCGGCCTTCGGCGACCAGCAACAGTACGTCACTCTCGCGCGAGGACAGGTTCTCAATGCGGGGCTTCTTGGGCTCTGCCTTGCGAGTAAAGAATTCCGCGGGCAGGAAGGTTTCCCCCATCAGCAGGAACCGGATGGCGTTGGCGAACGCTTCGGCGCGGCTGGTTTTGGGGATGTAGCCTTTGGCACCCATCGCCATCGCGTCATAGATCGCCTCGCGGGGCAGATCCGACGAAATCAGCGCGGTGGGGGTGTTTTCCGAACGCTCCAGCACCTGCGACAGACCCGACAGACCCGACACACCGGGCAAGTTGTAGTCCAGCAAGATGAGGTCGTAGTGGTGCTCTTCGATCAAACCGAGGGCGATTTCCAGATCGGGGGCAGTGTCGACTTGTGCTTCAAGCGCTGCATTAAAGTAGCGCATCAACACGTCAAGGATGAGTTGATGATCGTCGATCATCAGGATGCGTTTTGACCCTGCGTTCTCTGCAATCATAGGCCTGTTCACTCCACTTCGATAAGCCTGCTGAGCAAGCCCGTACTTTGGTTTGGCCGAACGCGTATGCGAACAACCCACATAGATGTCCGCGGCGCGGACGACATACACCACCTGGTGCAAGCCAATTGACTTCGGAGCACACGAAACAGATCATCGACCGTAACCAGCGGACCCTTCCCCCCGAAAGGCTGCACTGGCTAAGGGCAACTACGATCCAGATGCCGTCGTACTGACACCAATGGAATCGTTTCGCCTGTTGTGAGGTACACGATCAGGTGCGCCCGATACCCAACGAATGCGAGATTAAATCAAAGAATGGCTGCGTAAATTGCCCGCATACCATTTAAACCCTCTGGTATACCTTTGTGTCTGACGAGAAACCTTAGTATAATTCTAACTTACATATCAGGGCGTAGTTTTCCGGAATCTTCCGCCGCAAAACCGTTATTTCTATGCAGAACAGTTGTTTAATTCCCCTCGCCAATTGGGATATACAGCGCTAATTTTGCGTAAAATGCGTCGGAGGATCTCTTATGAAATTTGCGAAGCCGCTGCCTTCTTATCTGCTGCAGCGCTATCACGGGTGGCACGCGACGACTTATACCGAGAATCAGGCGTGGTATCGCCGACTCGCAGACGAAGGTCAGCGCCCCCGTGCGATGGTTATTTCGTGCTGTGATTCTCGTGTTCACGTGACCTCGATCTTCGGCGCGGATACCGGCGAGTTCTTTATCCACCGCAACATTGCGAACTTGGTCCCCCCCTACGAGCCCGATGGCC
This sequence comes from Alphaproteobacteria bacterium, assembly GCA_030433335.1. Taxonomy (GTDB): domain Bacteria; phylum Pseudomonadota; class Alphaproteobacteria; order Rhodobacterales; family Rhodobacteraceae; genus Donghicola. The sequence continues at coordinate 13,330 of JAUILL010000028.1, forward strand.
TGCAGCACGGGACATCTGCGACCGTGGAATATGCGGTCACGGCGCTGAAGGTCGCGCACCTGATCGTTTTGGGACATTCGAATTGTGGCGGCGTCGCTGGCTGCATGAGCATGTGCAGCGGTCACGCGCCCGAGCTGGACGAGAAGACCAGCTTTGTCGGACGGTGGATGGACATTCTGCGTCCTGGCTACGCGGCGATTGAAAGTGTTCAGGGCGAGCAAGAGCGCCTGCGCGCACTTGAGAAGAAAGCGGTCTGCGTATCGCTCGAGAACCTCATGACCTTCCCGTTCATCGAGACCGCGGTCAAAGAGGGCACTCTGTCGCTGCACGGCCTATGGACCGACATCGGCGAGGGATCTTTGGAATGCTACGACCCTGCGACCGATCGGTTCCTAAAGGTCTGACCCAAGCCCGCGCCACGGCGCAAAACATCTGTGTGGGCCTGGAAGTCCGTTTCAAACAGCCGCTCTATTTCAGAGCGGCTTACTTTTTTCCGGACAGGTTCTGCAGGGGGTTCCACAGGAACAGAGGAGGACGCGAGTTTGCGCGCGGCAAGAAGATGTCCGAGTGTAAACATGGTGCGGCCTCCATCCAAAGAGTGTGCGCCCATTCTACCGGCGAAGCGCGGCACAGACCTGACTGCCCTTTGGATGGAAAGATGATGGATTCGAACGCCGGTACCGCCTTTTGGGTTATCTGGCCCTCCGATTGCGCCTTTTGGCATCGGCCAAGCTCGGAGGGGAATCGGATGGACCGAATCGAAAAAGGCGCGGCAAAAGCCGCGCCCGAAACTCGAAAAATATGAGCCTTTACTGGGTCATCATGACATTGTCTTGGTCAGTAACGCGAGCAATCACGAAACACTCACCGTAGCCGTCCAGCAGCGAAGCGTTACAGATCTCCAGTGCAACCTTGTCACTGACTTCGAAACCAGAGAAGTCCTCGGCCAGACCGGTCACGACTTCGGGGTTTTGGATGCTACAGTCGTTCGAGGTGCCTGAGGGCAGCGAAGGTACGGCCATCGATGCATAACCCTCGGTGTCTGCAGCCCAATCGATGATGTCGGCCTTGTCGTTCTCACAGACGCTCTCGAGAACGGTCAGGTGACGCGCTTCGGGGAACATCGAGCCGTCGGTCACGACATCAACCATTGGGGAGTCAGCACCATGGTATTCAACAGGGTTATTGGTTGATTCAATCAACTGCTCTTCAGACGCGGCAAGGCCAGCGATGGGCAGCAGGGCAATAGTCGAAGTCATTACGAAGGTCTTGAAAGTCATAACTAATTCCTCTCGATCATTTCTGGGCAACCAACGTCGTGTGCCCAGAAATCGTTCCGAGGAAAACTTACGAAAATCGCGACCTCGCGGTCCTGTGATCAACCGTGAGTTACCAGTTCGACCTGTGCTTCGCCCTCTAAGCGCCTGCAAGATCAGCGTGAATCGAAGAGTTCAGGCCCCTATTCGCGACCGTCCGCGACACGCGCAATCAGGAAACATTCTCCGTATCCATCCAGTCTGCTGGCTTCACATCGCGCCACAGCAGTGGCGTCCGCGTCATCTTGCGACGCAAATCCATCGGCGAAACCGCCACGAAGGTTCGGATTGACGATCTGGCAGTCTGTTTCGATATCCTCTGGCAACGATGGCACAGCAACCGCGCCGAACCCGTGGGTGCCGGCAGCCCAGTCCAAAATGCGCTCTCGATCATTCGAGCAGACACCTTCTGGCAGCACCACGTAGCGCCCGCCAAGCACAGCCGCATCCGGCGCGTAGACGGTTGCTTTCATCTGATAGGGATTGCGGTACTGGTACGCATTCCCTGTTGAGGCAATAAATTCTTTTTCTCCGGCCAAAGCACACGACCCACCAACAACCAACGCCAAGGGCGCAACCAAACACAGTTTGAGCATGGGTTTTCCAAACATTCTGATGATGAAAATGCCTTCCCAGTATGCTGAGGATTATGGTTAGGGGACAACCTCAGGAAAAATTACATATTGATGCTCAAAACGAAAAAGGACGCGCTCCGTTCGGAGCGCGCCCTTTGAATTCCATTCAGCGGTGAAATGCTGAGCTTAACCCTTTTTCAGGCAACGCTTGCCCAGAGTCTCGGCGATCTGAACAGCGTTCAGAGCCGCGCCCTTGCGCAGGTTGTCCGAGACGCACCACAGGTTCAGACCGTTTTCGATGGTCACGTCCTGACGAATGCGGCTGATAAAGGTTGCGTAATCCCCCACACACTCGACCGGAGTCACGTAGCCACCGGGCTCGCGCTTGTCGATCACCATGATGCCGGGCGCCTCGCGCAGGATGTCGCGCGCTTCGTCTTCGTCCAAGAACTCTTCGGTTTCGATGTTGATCGATTCCGAGTGGCCAACGAACACAGGAACGCGGACGCAGGTTGCGGTGACCTTGATCGACGGATCGACGATCTTCTTGGTCTCGACAACCATCTTCCACTCTTCCTTGGTATCGCCGCTGTCCAGGAACACGTCGATCTGCGGAATGCAGTTAAAGGCGATCTGCTTGGGGTAGACGTTCGGCGCCTTTTCCTGACCGGGGACATACATGCCCTTGGTCTGGTCCCACAGCTCATCAATCGCTTCTTTGCCGCTGCCCGACACCGACTGGTAGGTGCTGACGACAACACGCTTGATCTTTGCGCGGTCATGCAGGGGCTTCAGCGCGACAACCATCTGCGCAGTCGAGCAGTTGGGGTTCGCGATGATGTTCTTGTTCTTGTAGTTATCGACGGCCTCGGGGTTCACTTCCGGAACGACCAGAGGGATCTCGGGGTCGTAACGGTAGAGCGAGGAGTTGTCGATCACGACGCAACCAGCCGCAGCCGCGATGGGCGCGTACTTTTTGGTGGCGTCCGAACCGATGGCGAACAGAGCGATGTCCCAACCCGAGAAATCGAAGGTATCGAGATCCTGGGTGGTCACGGTCTTGTCGCCAAAGCTTACTTCAGTGCCGAGGCTGCGGCGGCTTGCCAGCGCTGCAATCTCATCGACAGGGAACTGGCGTTCCGCCAGAATATTCAGCATTTCGCGGCCCACATTGCCCGTGGCGCCAGCGACGACGACCTTATAGCCCATATCAGGGTCCTCCGTTACAGTACGGCGGGCGGTGTACTCTATCCTGTGGCTGTCGAAAAGGGCTTCACCCTTTGGATTCTTCGTGAAAGAGATGTAACACGTGAGAAAGTTGCAGATATGACCCGCCGTAAGCCCTTTGAAATCGCCGGACGCAGCATCCCGCCCGGACTTCGCGCGACCGTTGACCTTCCTGTCACTGTCCAATCCGATCACACACCGGTCAATCTGTCGGTCCATGTGATTCACGGCGCCAAGCCCGGTCCGACTATGTTCGTCAGTGCAGGCGTTCACGGGGACGAGGTCATCGGCGTGGAAATCGTGCGCCGTCTCTTGAGAGTTCAATCGTTAAACCGGCTTGCAGGCACTTTGCTGGTGGTTCCGATTGTGAACTCGTTTGGCTTCCTCAGCCACTCGCGCTACCTGCCGGACCGCCGCGATTTGAACCGCAGCTTTCCCGGCCACCCGACGGGATCTTTGGCCAGCCGTCTCGCCCATATCTTTCTGAATGACGTGGTTCTGCGGGCCGATCTAGGCATTGATCTGCACTCGGCCGCAGTGCACCGGACCAACCTGCCCCAAATCCGGATTTCACCCGGTAGCGAGCGGTTGATGGACTTGGCCAAGAGCTTTGGTGCACCGGTGATCATGACTTCGAAACTGCGGGATGGCTCCTTGCGCGGCGTCGCCAAAGAGCGGGGCGTGGACATCCTCCTGTACGAGGCGGGCGAAGGTCTTCGGTTCGACGAGATGGCCGTGCGCACCGGCGTCGCCGGCATTCTGCGCGTGATGCGGGATCTTGGGATGATCGCAAGGAAAGGCGTACCAACGGTCAAGGCGCAACCCATGCTATCGCTGGGATCAAGTTGGACACGTGCGCCGATGGGCGGCCTGATGCGGACCTTCAAACGCCGCGGTGAAGTGGTGAACGAAGGCGATATTCTGGGTCTGATCTCGGACCCCTTCGGCGAGAAGGAAGCCGAAATCCTCGCCGAAAGCAGCGGGATCATCGTGGGCCGCGCGGTCATGCCAGTCGTGAACGAAGGCGATGCGATTTATCACATCGCCCAAATCAAACGCATGGAACAGGCGGGCGAAACCGTCGAACAGATGGAGGCTGAATTGCTCGAAGCCCCGATGTTCGACGAAGACGAAATCATCTGACCCCGTGCGGCTGCCTAGCGCAGCCGCTCTAGAAGCCGGAGCGACGGGTAGCCGTCAGGGGTTAGCCCTTTGGCCACCTGATAGGCCCGGACGGCATCAATCGTGTTGGGGCCAATGCGACCATCCACGCCCTTGGTTGTGAAACCCGCGCGCGTCAAACGGTCTTGCAACTCCTTGCGTTCATCAAAGGTCAAAGCTCGGTCCCCTCGCGGCCAGCTTGCTTTGATTGGCCCCTCACCGCGCAGGCGGTCGGCCAGATGGCCAACTCCGATCACATAGGCGTCCGCCGTATTGTACCGCTCAAGCACCTCGAAGTTCTTGAAGATCATAAAGGCCGCGCCCTCTGCCCCTGCAGGCAAAAGGATCGAGGCCGAACCGAAGTCACGGATCGGCGCACCCTTTGTGTCAGTGATCCCGAGGCGCGCCCAATCCGACGGCATGCGCAGGATTTTCCGATCAGCCAACGTGTAGTCGAACCCCTCGGGCAGAATGACCTCTACACCCCAAGGCATACCGGTCACCCAACCGAACTTTGACAGATAGGCCGCGGTCGAGGCCAAGGCGTCTGTGGGATCATCGCTCCAGATATCCCGCCGTCCGTCGCCGTTGTAGTCGACGGCATAGTCCAGATAGCTGGTGGGAATGAACTGGGTATGCCCCATAGCCCCCGCCCAAGAGCCCGTCATCTTCCGAGCAGACACGTCGCCGCTTTGCAAAATTTGAAGCGCAGCAATCAATTGTTGCTCGAAAAAGGCACCGCGACGCCCATCAAAAGCCAGCGTTGAAAGGGCGCTGACGATATCTGTATCACCCCGATAGGTGCCATAGGCGCTCTCTAGGCCTCAGATCGCAGCGACAATTTCTTTCTCCACGCCGTACTGCTTTTCGATCGCGTTCAAAGTGCTCGCGTTCTTCTGCAAGGCGGCCTTGCCGTTCCGAATACGCGCATCCGATGCCGCGCTAACCAGATAGTCCCAAAGGGTCTTGGTAAACTCGGACTGGTTCCGATCGCGGCGAACAACGTCTGGCATGTACTTGGCACCGGAAAATGCTTTTTGCAGCGTGGCTTCGGTGATCCCCTGCGACAAGGCGCGGGAACGGAAGCCCCCTACCCAAAAGGCATATCCGGACTCTGCTGCTATTTCGGTCACGTGAGGCACCTCTGACTGTTGGACCAAGGCGGGTCGTAACTTGGGCCGAATTGCCGAAGCAGCATAAACCTTGCTTTCGAAAACCGCCACAGAGGGTACACCTCCTGCCCCGTGATGATGGGCAAGGTCACTGGCTGCCACCGCGGTCGCGCACAGCGCCGCATTGGCCAGGACAAATATCCTGCATAGGGTCATATGTGATACCTGCTCTTATCTTTGATATTGCAAAGGCTAACGCACACACACCGCCCGACAACCCGACAGCCCTTGTTTGCCAAGGAAATGGCAGTGTTTTGCGCATTACAAGAGAATAGCGCGGCATTTCGCCGAAAGTGCCAGACTGATCCCTCCGGTTTGAAAATCCTGTGGTAGCTTTTCCAAAGGTCTTTCAACCAGAACATGCCGATGATTACGCTTCTGACATTTCCCGCAGGGCTGCACGAACCCTCGCTCAGCCCTTTTTGCGCCAAGATGATTTATCTGCTGAACATGTCGGGACAGGCATGGACACATAAGACTGTTTCAAACCCGTCACGGATGCCCCACGGCAAGCTGCCCGTGGCGATCTGGGACGACGAAACGATTGCCGACAGCCATCTCATTCAGGCTGCGCTAGAGCGGGCTGGCGCTGATTTCTACCCAGATTGCTCGCCCGAGGCGCGCGCCAAAGGACAAGCAATCATGCGAATGATCGAGGATTGGCCCTATCACGCGCTCGTTTACGACCGCTGGGTCCACGAAGACGGTTGGGCAATATTTCGGGCGGCCTTCTTCTCGGGCATGCCATCCATGCTGCGCAATCCAGTCGGCGACATGATCCGCAAAAGTGTCCGGCGCGGGTTGGAGCGCCACGGGATTGCGCGCTGCACCGACGCAGAGCGTATGGCCTTGGTGGGCCGGGATCTGGCCGCACTGGCGGAATTCTTGGGAGAGCGCCCGTTTGTTCTAGGGGACACCGCCACCGCAGTGGATGCGGCCTGTCTGGCGGTGTTGGGGGCGATCCGCAATTTGCCGATGGAAACGCCCCTGCGCCACCGCATCCGGTCCGACAAGCGAATCATGCTCTATCTGGACCGGTGCGATCAGGCGTTTACTTACGCTTACGCTTAACCTTGCGCTCGATCCGGTCGCGCTTGCGCTTTTCCTTGACCATCTGGCGTTTGATCGGCCCCTTGGCAGGGCGCTGCTTGCCACGTGGCAAGGCTTTGCCCTCAATCTCCAAGAGTTCCAGTGTCAGGCCACCGGTCACTGCAACAGCCTCGGCAATGCGCACAGTCACGCGCTGACCCAAGCCAATCAGCAGACCAGTTTCCGACCCCATTAGAGTCTGGCTTTCTGCATCGTGGTGGAAAAATTCACGCCCCAGCGTGCGGATCGGCAGCAACCCGTCCGCGCCGGTTTCGTCCAGCTTCACAAACGCACCGAACCGCGCGATCCCGCTGATCCGGCCGGTCATCTCTGCCCCGACACGCTCTGACAGGTAGGCCGCCAGATACCGATCGGTGGTATCCCGCTCTGCCATCATCGACCGGCGCTCGGTCTCTGAGATGTGCTTGGCCGTGGTTTCCAGGCGCTCGATATCCTCGGGCGAGAGGCCATCGTCACCCCACTTGTGCGCAGCGATCAGACCGCGGTGCACGATCAGGTCCGCATAGCGACGAATGGGCGAGGTGAAGTGCGCGTACCGCATCAGCGCCAGCCCAAAGTGCCCAAAGTTATCCGCGCAGTAATAGGCCTGTGTCATCGCGCGAAGGGTCGACAAGTTAATCAGTTCCGCCTCGTCACTCCCCGCCGCGTCATTGAGCAGCTTGTTCAAGTGGCGTGTCTGCAGCACCTGCCCTTTTGCCAGCGTATAGCCGGACTCGCTCGCGACCTCGCGCAGGGATTCCAGTTTGTCCGCTGGGGGCTCTTCGTGAACGCGGTAGAGCAGCGGGGTGCGCTTTTTCTCCAGCGTTTCGGCGGCGCAGACGTTGGCCAGAACCATCATCTCTTCGATCAGCTTGTGCGCGTCCAGACGCTCTTTCATGGTGATCGAGGCGACCTTGCCATCATCCCCCAACTCGACCCGACGCTCGGGCAGGTCCAGTTCCAACGGCTGACGCTCCTTGCGAGCCTCAACCAGCGCGGCATAGGCGTCGAACAACGGATTAATCACGTCATCCATCAACGGCGCCGTTTTGTCATCCGGATTGCCATCGCGACCAGCCTGCGCTTGCTCATAGGTCAAGGACGCCGCCGACTGCATCATCCCGCGCACAAAGCGGTGGCCGATCTTTTTGCCGTTGGCGTCGATCCGAATTTCACAGGCGATCACAGCACGCGGCACCCCTTCGTGCAGCGAGCATAGGTCACCCGACAGACGGTCCGGCAGCATCGGCACCACGCGGTCGGGGAAGTAGCTGGAGTTGCCACGTTTCCGCGCCTCGTTGTCCAGATGCGATCCGGGCCGCACATAGTGCGAGACATCGGCAATCGCGACCCACAGGACGAAACCGCCCTCGTTGTTCGGATCGGTGTCGCGATACGCCCAAACGGCGTCATCGTGGTCCCGCGCATCGGCAGGGTCGATTGTGACCAAAGGCAACTCGCGCAAATCCTCGCGGCCCTTTAGGCCAGCGGGTTTCATGTTGTCGGCTTCCTCGATCACCTTGTCAGGGAAGGCATCCGGAATCCCGTGATGGTGGATCGCGATCAAGGACACGGCACGCGGCGCACTCGGGTCGCCCAAACGTTCCACAATCCGCGCCTTGGGCAAGCCCATGCGGTGCTTGGGTCCAGCGGTTTCCGCCTCGACCAACTCGCCATCCTTGGCGCCGCCGGTCAGACCTGCGGGCACGATCCATTCCTTGTCCGAGCCCTTGTCGATGGGCACGATCCGGCCCCCTTCGGAGCCCTCGCGATACACACCGAGCATCCGCTGCGGGTTCGCGCCGATCTTGCGGATCAGGCGGGCCTCGTAGTGGTAATCCTGATCACGGACGGCCTGCAGTTTTGCCAGAATCCGGTCGCCCTCGCCCAAGGCTGGGTCGGTCTGGCGTTTGATGTACAGGATACGCGGCTCAACCCCTTCGCCATGCCATTCCAAGGGCTTGGCAAACTGGTCCCCGTCGATATCCGGCGCGTGCATCATCAAGACGCTGACAGGCGGCAGAGTATCGGGGTCACGATAGGATTTCTTGCGCTTTTCCAGATGCCCCTCGTCCTCGAGTTCGCGCAGCAAGAGCTTGAGCTCGATACGCGCAGCCCCTTTGATGCCAAAGGCTTTGGCAATGTCACGCTTGTTGGCTTGGGTCGGGTTCGCCTCGATCCAGTTCAGGATGTCGGCTTTTGTAGGCATCTGCTTCATACCTTCGCCCCTATCACAGGCGAAAGGCGTCGTCATTCACAAAGCGAGAGCCCTTACCGCAGGGGGCGGCGCATCAACAGGTGCGGAATTCCGGCGTCATCGAATTCATCGCCCTCGGCCACATATCCCAGCTTTTCATAGAACCCGAGGGCGCTGGTCTGCGCGGTCAGGATCGTCTCTTTGACCTCTGGCAGCTTCTTCATCTCTTTTTCGCAGGCACGGACCAAGGCAGCCCCAAGGCCGGTGCCCCGCGCCTCTTTGAGCACTGCGACACGTCCGATCTTGCCCGCGCTGCCCTGCAACACGATCCGCGCAGTGCCGACCGGACGGCCCTTGTCCGTGGCCAGCATGTGCCGCGCGACAGCGTCGTAGTCGTCATGCTCAATCTCGGCAGGGACGCCCTGTTCATCAACAAACACGGTAAAGCGGATGGCCATGCAGGCATCCAGATCGTCAGTCGGGGTAATCTTGTAACTCATGCAAAATAGTCCGTCAGGATGCGGGTGTAGATGTCCTTGAGCTGGTTGATCTGCTCGACCACCACATATTCGTCGACTTGGTGCATCGAGGTGCCCACCAGCCCGCATTCCACCACGGGGCAATGGTTTTTGACAAACCGCGCGTCCGATGTCCCGCCAGAGGTCGACAGTTCCGGCGTCTTGCCCGTCACAGCCTGCACCGCGCTGACGATCATTTCGCTGAAGGCGCCCGGTTCGGTCACAAAGCTGTCGCCCGAAATGTTGGTGGTCATCTGGACCTCGACCCCGAATTCTTCGGCGACCTTGTCCGCCTCAGCCCGCATCCACGCGATCAAGCTTTCGCCGGTGTGGGCGTCGTTAAAGCGGATGTTCACCGTGGATTTGACCTGATTGGGGATCACGTTGGTCGCGGTGTTGCCCGTGTCGATAGTCGTGATTTGCAGGGTCGAGGGGTCAAAATGGTCGGTCCCTTCGTCCAGCGTGTGGCTGGCAAGACGATCCATCAGACGCACCATCGGAGCCATCGGCGTTTTCGCGCGGTGGGGATAAGCGACGTGCCCCTGCTGGCCGATGATGGTGAACTTGGCGGTCAGCGACCCACGGCGGCCGATCTTGATCATCTCGCCCATTTCATTGGGACAGGTGGGTTCGCCGACCAGACAGTCGGTCATCCGCTCGCCCTGCGCGTCCATCCAGTCCAGCAGCGCCACGGTTCCGTCTCGCGCCGGACCTTCTTCGTCGCCGGTGATGGTCAGGATCACTGCGCCGTCAGGCTTCTGGGTCTGAACGAAATCCACAGCCGCCGCAGCAAAGGCCGCCACGCCCGACTTCATGTCACAGGCCCCGCGCCCGTACATATTCGGACCTTTGATTTCGGCCCCAAAGGGATCGACGGCCCAATCGGCCACATCGCCCACGGGCACCACATCTGTATGTCCGTTAAAGCCCAGCGACTTCGCGGCGCCCTTTGCCCCCCAACGCGCATACAGGTTCGGCGTGCCATTCCGGTCCACCCGCGTGCATTCAAAGCCCGCGTCCCCCAGCAAACCGGCCAGCAGGTCCAGCGCGCCGCCTTCTTCGGGGGTGACCGAGGGACAGCGGATCAGGTTGGCAGTGAGCGCGACAGGGCAGGTATCGGACATAGAGAGGGCTCCTTTCGGAGGCCACTCTTACCGGATTTGACCAGAAGGAACAGGGGGTCAGTCGAAGTAGGGATCCATCTGCGCGATGATCACCGAATTCTCGGCCAAGGCGCGGGCCATCAACTCGCGCTCTTCTTCGCCGATCTCGTGACCCTGCTGCTCACGCTCTTCCAGCGTGCCGTAACCGGTCACATCCAAGGGGGCCATGTCGGCTTGCTTCAGGATCAGAACTATTTCACGAACCGCCTCGGCCTCGTCCACGCCGCTGGCGTAGCACATCAACCCGGCACCCGTTGCTCCCTTGGGCAGACCGTCGCCCTTTTTCCGGCCAAGCTCGATCACCAGCGTGTAGACCTGCTGTTTCTTGCGGGGTTTTTCGCTTTTTTCGGACATATCGGCCTCTGGATGACTGGATGGCCTGTCGATGGGGCGCGGCGGGCGCGAAGTCAAGCCTTAGCGGGCGGTGACCTCGACCGCGACGGCGGTGGCGTAGATGGCCATCATCAAAACGCTCTCGATCCCGATCTTGGCAGGTCCCTCGCGCTGGCGCAGGATCAGACCGGCGAGCAGAACCGCCGTCATCAGCATTCCCGTGGCCAGCCAGTACAGATCGCTCATCCCGACCGCGTGGTAGAGCGAGCCATCGCGATACGCCACGTCAGAGAACACAAGGAACAAGGTGTCGAAGGTGTTGCCGCCAATGATCCCGCCCACAGCCAGTTGCAGCGCACCGCGGCGCACGGCGACCAAGGTGGTCACGAACTCCGGCAGAGAAGTCACGACCGCCGTCACCAGCGAGCCGACCAAAGACGAGGACATCCCAAAGCGGTCAATAAACTGCCCGCCGACCTGCGAAATCACGTAGCCACAGGCACCCATGATCGCGACCAATACGACGAAGACGGCAATGGGTTTGGAGGCAGACTTGCCCGCCTCGTCTTCGTTTTCGGGTTCGTCGTGGCGGGTATCGCGGGTTTCGACAGGGCGCCACATGGGGTTCTCACTCACCTGCCCAGAAATGCGGACACCCCAGATATACGCCAGAAACAACGCGATCGAGGCCGGATGCACTCCGAAATAGGCGATATCAGGCCCCGACATTGCAGCGATGGGCAAAGACAGCAGGATCAGCAGCAGGACCGCTTGGAATAGGTTCGCAGGCTCTGCCGCAGCGTGTTCAAGGTTGGCGCGTTTGTGCAGCAAATCCGCGATCGCAAGGAACAGGGTCTGGGCCGCGATCCCACCCACAGCGTTGGAAAACGCGAAACTGGCATCCCCGCTATAGGCCCCTGTTACGGAAACAACCACGCCGGACAGCGACGTGGCCCCGCCAAGGATCAAGCCCCCCACCATCGCCTCGCCCAAGGCCGTGCGGTCGGCGATGATATCGGCCAGTTCTGTGGCTTTGATCGACACAACCACCACGACAAACGCGGCAATCGCAAAAACGGTAAACAACAGCGGTGTGGAAAGATCAGCGAACATGCAGGCTCAACGTCACAAAAAGGCCGGCGGTTCCACGTAGAACAACCGGCCTTTTGAATTTACCCGATGGGTGAACGGGTTATGCAGGGCTACGCACAGCGCGAGCGATAGCGATCAGGATACAAGCACCGACGATACCAACAATCAGCTGACCGATCACACCACCCAAGGTGCCGCCAAATACAACCATCAGGATTGCGTTCAGAACAATCGCACCCAGAATACCCAGTACGATGTTCAGCAGCAGACCCATGCGGGCGTGCATCAGTTTTTCAGCGATCCAACCTGCCAGAGCGCCAACGATAATTGCCAGAAGCCAACCAAGACCAGCCACTTTTATTCTCCTCAAAGACGAAACAGTTACTGTCCACACAAGTCCCGACGCCCGAGGATTGTTCCCAATAAAAAAGGGCGCCCCGCCTTGGGACGCCCCTGATCCGCTCACAAAAGCGAGGGAATTTCGTGATCAGTCACGCAGCAGCTCGTTGATGCCGGTCTTGCTGCGGGTCTTCTCGTCCACACGCTTGACGATGACGGCGCAGTACAGGTTGATGCCGTTCTTCGAAGGCATGGAGCCCGATACGACGACCGAGTACGGAGGAACTTCGCCGTACATGACTTCGCCGGTTTCGCGGTCAACGATCTTGGTCGATTTGCCGATGTAAACGCCCATGCCCAGAACAGAGCCTTCGCGGACGATACAGCCTTCGACGACCTCGGAACGCGCGCCGATAAAGCAGTTGTCCTCGATGATGGTCGGGCCTGCCTGCATGGGCTCCAGAACGCCGCCGATGCCGACGCCGCCGGACAGGTGCACGTTCTTGCCGATCTGAGCGCAGGAGCCAACGGTTGCCCAAGTGTCGACCATGGTGCCTTCGTCAACGTAGGCGCCAAGGTTCACGAAGGACGGCATCAGAACAACGCCAGGCGCGATGTAGGCCGACTTGCGGACCACACAGTTGGGAACCGCGCGGAAACCCGCAGCGCGCCACTGGTTTTCGCCCCAGCCTTTGAACTTGCTGTCGACTTTGTCCCACCAGCCGCTGTCCTGAGGACCACCAGTCTGGATTTCCATGTCCTTGATGCGGAAGCCTAGCAGAACGGCCTTTTTCGCCCACTGGTTCACATGCCAGTCGCCGCTCTCCAGCTTTTCGGCGACGCGCAGGCTGCCGCTGTCCAGAGCGTTCAGCGTATCTTCGATCGCTTCGCGGGTCTCGCCGGTGGTGGCGGGGGTGATCTGGTCGCGGTTTTCCCACGCTGCCTCGATGGCGGCTTCCAGCTGCGCGTTGGACATTGGCAGGCTCCTTAGCAAGTATCGGTCTGTTTCAAAACTTGCGGGGTTTTAGCCCGATATTCGATCACTGTGAACGGGAAATACACATGTTTGATACGGCTGACTGGCAAACGCGTGCTGAAACACTTAGCTCTTAAAGAACAGATCCCTATCGGAGCCATTATGAAAGACCATCGACAGAACCCGCTGCCCGACGCCGAACGTGACATCCGCCTGGCCGAAGGCGTGCCCCGCACACCGCAAACTCTGTCCCCCTCGTACCAGTTGGCCTTCCACGATCTGGACTTCCTGAAGCAGGATGAGCTGCGCCCCGTTCGGTTGCAGTTGGAACTTCTGAAGCCCGAGCTGATCCTGAATAAACAGAATGTGCAGTCGACCGTCGTAATGTTTGGCGGCGCCCGTATCCCCAGCCCCGAGCGCCGCGATATGGCCCGCAGCCCCGCGATGGCAGAGCTGTCGCACTACTACGACGAAGCCCGCGAATTCGCCCGCCTGATGACTGAAGAGTCGCTGAAAACCGGCGGGACCGAGAATGTCGTTGCCACAGGCGGCGGCCCCGGTGTGATGGAAGCAGGCAACCTAGGTGCGATTGATGCAGGCGGCCGCTCCATCGGCTTCAACATCGTTCTGCCCCACGAGCAAGCTCCGAACCCGTATGTGACGCCAGAGCTCAGCTTCAACTTCCACTACTTTGCCATCCGCAAGATGCATTTCCTCATGCGCGCCCGCGCGATCACCATCTTCCCGGGCGGATTCGGCACCTTGGACGAGCTGTTCGAGACTCTGACCTTGATCCAAACCAAACGGATGAAGCCTGTGCCGATCCTGCTGTTCGGCCGCGAATTCTGGGAGAGCATCGTAAACTGGGACGCCCTGAAAAACGCAGGCACCATCGCGCCAGAAGATTTGGACCTGTTCCACTACGTCGAGACCGCGCAAGAGGCGATCGACCTGATCAAAGCCTCCGAGGCTTAGGGACAGCATACAGTTCCCGCTCGCCAGAGATCGCGGCACCCTGACGTGTCGCCTCCGGCGAGGGGGTATTTTTGCCAAGAAAGAGGCTGCTGATCCAGAAATAGAGTGTGCGGCCTTGGCCGCACTCCGCTGGATTACGATTTGAAGTCGAAGAAGCCTTCGCCCGCGCGTTCAAGCAACCGTGCGGCCATGTCGGCCCCCAGTTTGGCGGCTTCGGCTGCGGGTGCGGTGGCATCGTCGGTCAGGCTTTCCGATCCATCAGGGCGCAGGACTTCGGCGCGCAGGCGGACCATGCCATCCTTCAATTCAGCCAGACCTGCGATGGGTGTCTCGCACGATCCGTCCAGACCGGCCAAGAGCGTCCGCTCTGCCGCCATTAGCACGGCGGTGTCGGCATGGTGGATCGCAGCCAGCATGTGGCCTGCCATGTCGTCATCTGCGCGGCGTTCGATGCAGATAGTACCTTGGGCGATTGCGGGCAGCATGTCCTCTTCGGAAATCGGCGAGGTCGCGACGCTGTCCATCCCCAGACGGTTCAGGCCCGCCATCGCAAGGAAAGTGCAATCGGCCACGCCATCCGCCAGTTTTTTCAGGCGTGTCTGCACGTTGCCGCGGAATTCCACGACGGTCAGATCGGGGCGCTTGTGCAAGAGCTGCGCACGGCGGCGCAGGCTCGATGTCCCGACAACCGCGCCAGAGGGCAGGTCCGCGATACTGTTCACGTTTGACGAAATGAACGCGTCGCGGTGATCTTCGCGTGGCAAGAAGCAGTCGACGATCAGACCTTCGGGCTGCAGAACCGGCATGTCCTTGGTCGAGTGGACGGCGATGTCGATGCCGCCAGACAGCATGGCTTCTTCGATCTCTTTGGTGAACAGACCCTTGTTGCCGATCTCTTTCAGCGGGCGGTCCGCGTCGATCATGGCGCGGTTGTCACCGGTCGTCTTGATCACCACGATCTCGAACGCTGCCTCGGGCAGATCGAATGCGGCCATCAGGCGGGCGCGGGTTTCTACGGCTTGCGCCAGCGCGAGCGGGCTGCCTCGGGTGCCGATTTTGAGCGGCTGATCGGGGGTCGGAAGCATCTGTGTCATGGCGCAATCGATAGCTTGCCCTTGATGCCCAACGCAAGCGCGATACGTTGCGCCACACCGCCAAGACCTTGACACAGGGTCGCAGACAAGGGACCAACCTTGCCAAAGAGAACAGAGGACATCATGGCCGAAACCAAACCGCTTCTGCGTGCCCTGTCGGGCGAGACCCTGCCCACACCGCCGATCTGGATGATGCGTCAGGCGGGCCGCTACCTGCCCGAATACCGCGCCACCCGTGCCGAAGCCGGCGATTTCCTGTCCCTGTGCTACAACAGCGATCTGGCGACCGAGGTGACGTTGCAGCCGATCCGCCGTTACGGGTTCGACGCGGCTATCCTGTTCGCCGACATTCTGCTGATCCCCGATGCGCTGGGGGCTGATCTGTGGTTCGTGACCGGCGAAGGCCCGCGTCTGTCCACAATCACAACCGAAGAAGATTTCGCAAAGCTTAAAGGCGCGGACGACATCCACGACCATTTGGCGCCGATCTACCAGACCGTCAGCAATCTGGCCTCGGCCCTGCCCGAAGAAGTTGCCTTGATCGGTTTCGCAGGTGCTCCGTGGACCGTCGCGACCTATATGATCGCAGGCCGCGGCACCAAGGACCAAGGTCCAGCGCACGCGTTGATGCAGGAAAACACCCCCCTGTTCGAAGCGCTGATCGACCGTCTGACCGACTCGACCATTGAATACCTGTCCGCGCAGATCCGTGTTGGCGCTGAGTGTGTGAAGCTGTTCGACAGTTGGGCCGGATCGCTAAAGGGCGAGGCGTTCGACAAATATGCTCTGGCCCCTGCCAAGAAAATCATCAGCGAAATCAAGGACCGCCACCCCGGTGTGCCCGTGATCGCCTTCCCGCGTGAAGCGGGCGATAAATACATCGGTTTTGCCAAAGAAACTGGTGCGAACTGTGTGGCGCTGGACAACTCGGTCAGTCCAGAATGGGCAGCTGAAAATGTGCAGGTCGATGGCTGCGTTCAGGGCAACTTGGCGTCTTCGCACATGGTGACCGGTGGTCAAGCGCTGGTGGATGAGACCCGCCACATCGTGCAGACCTTCAAGAATGGGCCGCACATCTTCAATCTGGGCCACGGGATTACGCCGGATGCGAACCCCGACAACGTCCAGCTGATGATCGACACCGTCCGCGAAGGCTAAGGCTTTGACTGCGCCGATCCTGATTGCAGTGGACGGCGGAGGCACCGGTTCGCGCTATGCCATGCGGCGTGGCGCGGACACTTTTGAGGCCGTGTCTGGCCCCGCGAATGTGTCCAGCGATTTTGACGGCGCGCTGGGAAACCTGCGAGAAGGCCTTAGAAAGCTAGGGCTTTCGGCGGGAGAATTAGCCGAAGCGCGCATCTGCATGGGGCTCGCTGGGGTCTTGAACGACGGAGATGCGGCGCGGGTCGCGGACGCTCTGGCCCTGCCCTTTCTGACAGTCCTTGATGACCGCGCGATTGCTTTGCGCGGCGCGTTCCATAGCTCTGGCAAAGGCTGCGTCGCAGGGATTGGCACGGGCTCTTACCTTGGCATCCTCGAAGACGGCAAAGCCCGCTTTGCAGGGGGTTGGGGCCTTGCTTTGGGCGACGAGGCAAGCGGCGCGTGGCTCGGACGAGAGGCATTGCGCGCGGCGCTTTTTGCCTGCGAAGGTGGCGAAACGTCCCCACTGACAGAGCACCTATTGACGACACCGCCATCGGATTTGATCCGATTGGCCGCACAGGCCGCTCCGCACAGGTTTGGCCAATTCGCCCCAGAGGTTATCTCCTTCGCGCAACAAGGTGACCAAATTGCTGTCGGGATTTTAGAGACAGGCGCGGCCTATCTAGAAACCGGCTTGCGTCGTTTAGGTTGGAAAGAGGGTGTGCCGCTGGTTCTGACGGGCGGTCTCGGGCCGATCTATGCGCACTATCTGCCCGCAGAGATGCAGGCGACTCTACAGAAACCAGAAGGCTCCGCATTGGAAGGCGCTTTCCTCTACGCGACTGAGATTGAATGATTTTATCTGGGGCACGGATTTTCGACGGGGTCAAACTGCACGAGGGGGTGAGCCTCGCGCATCACCAAGGGCGGATCGCCGGACTGACTGAACGGAAGGGAACCGACTTGGGCGGCGGCATCTTGTGTCCCGGCTATGTCGACCTGCAGGTGAACGGTGGCGGCGGTGCGATGTTCAACGAAGCACCCACGGTTGAGACCCTGCGGGCGATGGCGGAGGCCCATGAAAAATTGGGGACAACCTCTATTCTGCCGACGCTGATCACCGCCCCGATTGAGACCTTTCAGGCTGCCGTCAATGCCATCGCACAGGCGCGCAATGAGGGGATCAAAAGCATTGTAGGGTTGCACTTGGAGGGCCCCCACCTGAGCCGTGCTGGTGCACATTCCGAAGCGCTCTTGCGGCCGATGACAGAGACCGACGTGGACCTCTATTGCCATGCGGCACGGGTGGTGGGCTGCATGAAAATCACCCTGGCACCAGAAATGGCATCTGACAGTCAAATCAGTAGGTTACACGAATCCGGAGTGGTGGTTTCCTTGGGCCATACCAATGCGTCGTTTGACCGGTGCCGCGTGGCTTCGAAGGCGGGCGCGACGGTGGTGACGCACCTGTTCAACGCGATGACAGGCCTGCATCACCGCGAACCCGGCTGTGTAGGTGCGGCACTCTCTGATCCTCGGCTTTCGGCTGGGTTGATCGCGGACAACGAGCATGTGCATCCGGGCCTTTTGGCGATGGTATGGCGGGCCAAGGCGGGCACGGACCGGCTGTTTCTGGTGAGCGATGCCATGGCGGTCGCGGGCACGAGCCAAACCGAATTTATCCTTAATGGACGTAGGGTTATCCGAAATCAGGGGCGCTTAACCTTGGCGGACGGGACCCTTGCGGGGGCCGATTTGAACCTGACAGCGGCGGTGCGGAATATGGCTGCGGCGGGCGTGCCTTTGACCGATGCATTGGCTATGGCGACGCGCATTCCCGCGGACATTATCGGGCGCGATGATCTGGGCCGGATCGAGATGGGAGGCCCAGCCGATCTGATCCATCTGAGCGACGATCTGACCTTGCAAGGCGTCTGGCGGGGCGGCGTGAAAATCGTCTGATTTCCCTGAAAAAAGGGGCTGGTTCGCGTATGGCTGACGTATGGCTCGCGTACATACGTCAGCGCGTGACGAAATCGCTTAGACCCACTTGGCCAGAGGCGGCAGGCTCATCAAAACGGCGTTCGCGTCGTGGCCGGTTTCGAGGCCGAATTTCGTCCCCCGATCATAGACCAGATTGTATTCCGCATAGAGCCCGCGGTGCACCAGTTGGGTGTCCTTGTCCGGGTCGGTCCATTCGGTGTCGCGGCGCTTTTCCACCAGCGGCAGGTAGGCGGGCAAGAAGGCCTTGCCGATGTCTTGGGTCAGAGTGAAATCTGATTCCCAGTCGCCGCTGCATTGGTCGTCCATGAAGATACCGCCAACACCCCGTGCGCGCTTACGGTGGGTGACGTAGAAATATTCGTCCGCCCATTCCTTGAGTTTGGGGTACCAGTCGGCGCCATGGGGGTCGAGGTGCGCCTTTTGGGTGTCGTGGAAATGCTGGGTGTCTTCGGCGTACTCGATGCAGGGATTCAGGTCCGATCCGCCGCCAAACCACCACGCATGGGGCGTCCAGAACATGCGGGTGTTCATGTGAACCGCAGGGGCGTGCGGGTTCTGCATGTGCGCGACCAAGGAAATGCCCGAAGCCCAGAAGCGTGGGTCCTCTTTCATGCCGGGAATGCCTTTGCGGGCGGCCATCGCCATCTGCGCACGCTCGCCCAAGGTGCCGTAAACAGTCGAGATATTCACGCCGACCTTTTCAAAGACGCGGCCGCCGCGCATGACGGACATCAGGCCGCCACCGGCGTCAGAGCCATCGTCTGCGGTGCGCGAGGTCGGGGTTACTTCGAACCGGCCCGCGGGCATGCTGTCCGAAAGGGGGCCTGTATGACTGTCCTCGAGCCCCTCGAAAGCGGCGACGATCTGGTCGCGCAGCTCCTTGAACCACGCGGATGCACGTTCGCGTTCGGTGACGAGTTCTTCGGTCATAGGGCCCTCCGTTCGTTCGATGGCAAAGGGCTAGCAGGTGGACGGGAGACTGACCAGAGGGACGCGATGCGACCCGTTACGCAAATGTGATAGAGATGGCGCAAGACACTGCAAATTCCCAACGTATATTGGCGATATGACCCGATTCATTTGTTCAATTTTGTCTTGTGCCCTGATGGCTGCCGCAACTTTTGCTGGCGCCTCTGTTCCCTTTGACGGGGATTGGAAGGAACAACGCTTTTCGCTGTTCGCTTCCAATGAATTTTTGCAACGCGGAAATGCGGTGGATGTCGCATCCGACGGGACGGTTTCGCTGCTGTGGCAGCGGGTCCCGACCTATGATCGCGATACGATTCAGGCCAGCTGGTCGTGGGAGGTGACAGAATCTGTGCCTCCGACCGACCTGACCCAGAAGGGCGGCGACGACCGGAACCTGTCCCTGTACTTTGTCTTTTTGCCGGATGATCTGGTCGCTGAGGCCGAGGAGCGGGGCATTCGCTGGATGATGAAGCAGACCGCTGTTCGGGTGCTGCTCTATACTTGGGGCGGGCGCGACGAGGATGTGGGGCTGATCGCGGCTTCGCCCTATATGAACAATCAGGGGGCGATGTTCGTGAAACGCGCGGCGGGCTCGGGCAAGTATTCCGAAGAGGTCGATTTGCGCAGCGATTATGCGCGGGCCTTTGGCGGAGATGCGGGATCGCTGGTGGGGATTGCCCTCTCGGCGGACAGTGACGACACCCAGACCCATGTGCGGGCGACGCTATCTGATCTGGCGCTGGTTGGTCCCTCGAATTGACGGGGTGCTGCGCTGCAGCTAAAGATGAGTGGCCGAAAAATGTAGGACCGGTTCGGTTATCCCGGTCACTGCGACATGCAGGATTTAGTCAGGGCGTGCTCTGAACCCGCGGCATCCAACCCAAACCTTTGGGGGATGCCTACCTGTGTGAAAGCGGCTCCCCCTCTTTGTTCAAAGAGGACGTTATGCAACCCAAGAAAATGATCATCGTCGCGCAGTTCTTTATCTCCGGCATGATGGCGCTGTTCATGTCCGGTGTGATGAGCGTAATCCACATGGGATTTAGTCAGGCGTGGCTGGCCCAGTGGGGACCGAACTTTCTGACCGCGTGGCCGATTGCCTTTGTGGCGAGTATGGTGGTGGGGCCGATCGGCTTTGCCCTGGCGCGCAAGGTTCTGCGCGAAGAGGTCGTCGTCTGATCTGTGATTTGCCCCTTGTCCCGCGGGATGGGTATAAGGGGCGCAATCCACAGGAGACCCGTGATGTTCCGATACACTCTGCCCTTATTGCTGGTGCTGGCCGCCTGCGCGACCCCCCGCGAGAAATGCTTGTCAGATGCGTCCGAGGATCTGCGGATTCTGGATTCGCTGATTGCAGAGCAGCGGGTGGTGGTGAACCGCGGGTTCCGGATGGATCAGACGCTAGAGTCCCGCAGCCGTGTGCAGTTCTGTGCGGGCACGGGGGGGAATATCTCGATGCGGCTGTGCAATGGGCGCAATCTGCGGACGGTCGAGCGGCCTGTGGCCGTGGATATCCCGACCGAACAGCGCAAGCTGGATCAGCTGCTGTCGCGCAGGGATGCTTTGGCGAGCCAGACGGCGCAGGCGCAGGCGTTCTGCCCGCCCGCGTGATCGGGAATTAGTGCGCAGGGGCGGCGACGGTATCCAGCAAGGTACGGCCGCCATCGACGGTGACGATCTGACCGGTCATGAAGCTGGCCGCATCCGAGACAAGGAAGTGCACAGCCTCGGCCACCTCTGTCGGGCTGGCGATGCGGCCCATCGGGGTGTGGCTTTCGATGTCGTTGCGGAAGTCGCGGTTGTCCTTGAGCGTGTCCTTCAGTGAACAACTCATGACGCTGCCAAAGGCCAATGCGTTCACGCGGATACGGTTCGCCGCAAGGGCCACCGCCATGGATCGGGTCATCTGGTCCAACGCCGCGGCACTCACCGAAAACGCCAGAAGATCGGGGTGGGTGCGGGTTGCCAGAATGGACGACAGGTTCACGATTGCGCCGGCAGAGTCGCCGTCGTTGCCGTCTTTTTCGGCCTGCTTGATCATACGTTTGGCGACCATTTGGGTCATGCGCAGACTGGTCAGCATGTTCTGCTGGAGCAGCTGCTCGACCGCGTCATCCTCGGCGTTCAGGGGGTCCGAGGTGAGGACCTGACGCGAGGCGTTCACCAAGATATCCACGCGGTCAAAGGCGTCGATGGTGGCGGACAGCAGGTTCGCTTGGGTCAGGCGTTCGCGCAGGTCGCCCGCAAAGAACTGGATGTTATCCTCTTTCTTGGCCATATCGCCGACTTCGGCCTTCAGCTGCGTTTCGTCCATGTCGGCGAACATGACGTTCGCGCCTTTGTTGGCGAAATGGCGGCCGATGGCCAAGCCGATGCCGTTGGCCGATCCTGTCACGATCGCCGTCTTGCCTTGGATAGAAAAACCCATAGCTCGAAACCTCTTGGTAAATCCGCTGCGTTAGCGGCGGCGCGGGCGCACAGCCTCGAGCACCTTGAAAGACCTGTCACCGGCGATCTCTGACACTTCGGCAAAGAACTCGCCCAACGTCGATTCATAGGGGAGATGGCGGTTTGCGACCAGCCATAGTTTGCCATTGTGCGCCAGCATCCCGTGGGCTGCCCGAATAAATGCCTGACCGATCGCGGGATCGGCGTCGCGGCTGGTGTGGAACGGCGGGTTCATCACCACGGCGTCCATGTTTTCGGGGTGGTGCCAGCGGGTCACGTCGGCCCAGTGGAAACGGACGCGGTCGTCCTTGATCGTCTCGCGGGCGCAGTCGAGTGCGGTGGCTTCGGCCTCGACCAGATGCAGGCTTTCCAGCCCCTCGCTACCCAGAATGTTGGCCGAGATGTAGCCCCAGCCTGCGCCGATGTCGGCAACGCGGCGGCCCAGTTTCTGCGGCAGGGTGTTGACCAAGAGTTGCGATGCGCGGTCCACCTTGTCAGCGGAGAAGACGCCGGGAGCGGTCAGGTAGCCGTCTGCATTCTTGGACGGTTCTTTGCGCCAGTCGGCAAAGGCGTCTGAGGCGGCGCACCAGAAAATTTTGCCGTGGGCTTTGGAGATCGGGCCGTGGACGTCGGCGCGCTTGCGAACATCCTTGAGCACGGATTCGATGCCGTCGGTTTTGGTGCCGTCGATAACTACGGTGCCGTTCGGAGTGGCGGCCATCGCGCGAGCGATCAGGTCGCGGGCCTCGTCCTTGGCGCGGGGCAGGCAGACGATGGACATCGCATAGGGGCCAGATTCTGCGGTCACGGCATTGTAGCCGCGGGCGGCCAGCATGGCGTGATCGGGGGCAAAGCTCTGGATCGCTTCGACCCGCGTGCGGGGCAGCGGATCAAGGGGGGTGTCGCCGCGCGGACGGAAGACTGCAATGGGACCGTCCTCGGGCAGGGTCAGGCCTGCCTCGAGCGCAAGAGAGAGTCGGATGTTTTCCATGATTGGCAGGGCCGCGGCCCTACTCCTTTTCCATAGTGCACTGGAGGGGGTGTTCGTGGCGGCGGGCAAAGTCCATCACCTGCGCCACCTTGGTCTCGGCCACCTCGTGGCTGAAGACGCCCACAACGGCGACACCCTTTTTGTGCACGGTAAGCATAATTTCGAAAGCTTGGGAGTGGTTCAAGCCAAAGAACCGCTCGAGCACGTGAACCACGAACTCCATCGGCGTGTAGTCGTCATTCAGCAGCAGCACCTTGTACATCGGTGGTCGCTGCGTCTTGCGACGGGTTTGAAGGACAACATTACCGTCGCCTTCGTTTTCGTTATCGTCTGACATCGTCCAAGGGAACTGGGTCATGGAGATGAATTCATCCCTTCCGTGGCCTCTGACCGCCTTATATAGCTGTTATAGATAGAGATTAAAGCCCCTAAGGTCGATTTGAGAATGGCACATACGGTTACTACGCTGGCATTTGATGCCGATGATACCCTTTGGCACAATGAACGGCACTTCCGCATGAGCGAGGAACGCTTTGCAGACCTGCTAAAGGATTATGCCGACCCTGACCATTTGGCCGAACGGCTGCTGGCGTCGGAAAAGAAGAACGTGGGCCACTACGGATTCGGGGTCAAAGGGTTCGTGCTGTCGATGATCGAAACCGCGATCGAGGTCACGGAAGAGCGTGTACCGGCCAGCGTCATCAAGGAATTGATCGCCTGCGGGCAAGAGCTGCTGACCTATCCGATCGAGTTGATGCCCGGCGCGGGCGAGGTGGTCGAACAGATGGCGGGCCAATACAAGCTGATCGTGATCACCAAGGGCGATCTCTTGGATCAAGAGCGGAAACTAGCGCAGTCCGGGCTGGGCGAGATGTTCGACGGTGTGGAAATTGTCAGTGACAAAACACCCGCCATCTACCGCGATCTTTTTGTAAAGTGGTCTAACGGATCAGACGGCGCAATGATGATCGGGAACTCGATGAAATCGGATGTGATTCCCGCGATCGAGGCCGGTGCGTGGGGTATTTACGTGCCCAGCGAAATCACTTGGGCGCTCGAGCACGCCGAAGCGCCTAAAGAATCCGCAAAATTCCGTGAAATTCCTTCACTTCATGCACTTCCGGAGTTGCTGGAATCCCTGACCTGATTCCCTTCTACCGGTGAGGGTGCCCTCGCCAAATGGATCAAAACTTATCCACAGGAACTACATCTTGTGGGCAAAAGGATGCCGAAATACGATCAATTCTTTCTCTCGTTTTTGAGAGTCAGACTTTATTACACGCTTACGCTGTGTTAGCTTTTTCCCAATAAAACAAAAATGACTGATCGGAAAATCCGGCGGTTTGAGGCAGAACATGGCTAGAGCAGTTAAGGCACCCCCGTCTGTGCAGTGGGCCCGATTTGGGCTCGTGCTTATTGCACTTGTATGGTTGTTGGTCGTCCTTCCCCTTACGGCAATGGCGGCGCCCTTTGCGGCGCTTGTGATGGATGCACGTACAGGTGAGGTTCTTCACACCGACAACGCAGACGCGCGATTGCACCCCGCATCGCTGACCAAGATGATGACGCTGTACATCGCCTTTGAGGCGATTGAGCACGGCGAGATCGGCGTAGACGATCTGGTCACCATCTCGGCCAACGCTGCGAAAGAACCCCCCTCGAAACTGGGTATGAAGCCGGGTCAGAAGATCCGCCTGCGCTACCTGATCCGCGCCGCTGCGGTGAAGTCGGCGAACGACGCCGCCACCGCAATTGGCGAGGCGATTTCGGGATCGGAAAAGGCGTTTGCGGCGCGGATGAACCGCACGGCCAAGGCGCTGGGGATGACCCGCACCACCTTCCAGAACGCGCATGGTTTGACCGCCAAAGGCCACCTGAGCACCGCGCGGGACATGAGCATTCTGGGCCGCCACCTGCTGTACGATTATCCCGCCTATTATTCGCTCTTCAAACGGACCACGGTCGATGTGGCGGGACGGACGCTCTATCACACCAACCGCCGGTTCCTGAACGATTACCCCGGCGCGGATGGGATCAAGACCGGTTACACCGTCGCCGCTGGCTTTAACCTGACAGCTTCGGCGGTACGTGGACAGGAACGGATCATTGTT
Source organism: Alphaproteobacteria bacterium (assembly GCA_030433335.1). GTDB lineage: Bacteria > Pseudomonadota > Alphaproteobacteria > Rhodobacterales > Rhodobacteraceae > Donghicola. Next base: position 38,223 of record JAUILL010000028.1, read on the forward strand.
ACGGTTTTCGGCGGTACTTCTACTGCAAACCGTAACGCCAAGGTCGCTGCCCTCATGGACATGGGCTTCAAGAAAGCACCGAGCCGCGTGGCGATGCGCCGGACATCGCGCCCGCCCTATCAAGGGAACTCCGGAATCAGCAGCACACAGGTCGTCGCAAGCGTGAACATGACCAAGAGCCTGCGCCCCGTTCTACGCCCCCTGCCCCAAGACCCGATCCAACTGGCAGGCCTGAACAACGACATCGCGACCGCTTTGGCCATGGCCGCCGAAGAAGGCCCCTTGGCCGAGGGCGATGCCGAAGAGCCGACCATCGACATCAACCCAATGACCCCGCGCGCCAGACCGCTGGTTGAGGCCGTCGATACAGGTCCTGCGGTTGCCGCCAGCCTCGCGGCCGTTGCGCCGGTCACGCCCGCCAAGCCGCGCGTTATCTCTCGTAATCTGACCGACGAGAAACTGTGGGGCATCAACGTGGGCCGGTTCGGCAATCGCCATCTGGCAGAGCGCGCGCTCGTGACAACTGCACTTAAGGAAATCGAGACCCTGCAAGGTGCGGAACGTCAGGTCGCGGTGCGGTCCACGGGCTATGATGCCAACTTCATGGGCCTGTCCAGAGACACTGCGGATTTGGCCTGTAGGCGCCTTCAGGCGCGCAATATGAACTGTTTCATGGTGGGGCCCTCTTAAGGGCCCTTTCCTTTTTTAACGATATTCGCAAACATTGGGCACATTGCGTGTACAGACCGCTGCATCTGCAGCATATTGTTTTATCAAGTGAAGCTGTTTTCTAAATTCGAACGGAGTTGCGTGTGCAATTCGAACGCCGGATCCTCAAGGCGCAGTCCCTGCCCGCGACTGTTGCCAGCCCTGATGCCCCCAAAGCCCTGTTTTGCCTGCGCCGCCCCGAAGGTGTGACGCTCTATCTGCAACCGGACCTTTTACGTGGGCGCGACCCCAAAGCCTACTTTTTGCACCCCGTCGAGGTGGACGGCTTCAAAGACAGTCTGACAATTCGTGGCCCTCATTTCGAGGGGGTCGAACTGCAAGACGCGGAAACCGGCCTTTTCGCAGGAAAACGATGTGTACTGGCGATCCGGAACGGCGAACGCCCTGCCATCCTGCGGGACTGGCTAGAGGGTTTGGTCCAGCATCACGGCCTCGAGGCGGCGTTGATCCTGGACCGGTCTGCGCCAAATGCCGCAGAAGCGGACGCCAAAAAGATCAAATCCGTTCTGCAGAAATCCAAGGTGCTGAAGGGGCTGACTGTGGTCATGCTCTCTGCCGATGTGCCCTTGGGCCATCCGGAACTCGGACACGAAGCGCACCCGATGAACGCCCCAGATGCGCCCGGCAAGGACCGGATGGATCACCCCGAAGCGGACCCTTGGCATTCACCGATTCTTTTTGGCTCGTTCTACGAGATGGCCCGCGAAGCCTATTTGGCTGACGCGAAATCGGTACTGGCATTGGACCCGCTGGATTTGTTGCCCGCGCCGGATGCGCGGCACGCCAATGTCTTTGACGCGGCCGAGGCGCATCCCGGCCAATATGTGCAGCTCGTCGGCCACCGCGCCTACCCTTGGGCGATTCGCCCGAATGCACTGCCCGAATTCGCCGATCACATCTGCCTGCGCTTTGACGAAGGTGCCGGTCATGGACGCTGGTGCTATGCGCCCGCGCCCGGAGTTCAAACGGTTTGGCGCTGGCGGCGCGTTGTCGGCACTGATTTTCAGAAGCAGGTTATGCGCTTTTACCGCTGCATGGCCCTGCGCTACGGCGAAGAGACCGAAGGCGGTCAGCAGGTGTCGCGTCTGGTGCCAAAATCCAGTCTGGTCGAAAGCGAACTGCTGCTCTCGATGGCCAAGGCGGCGGGCCACAAACCCCGACGTCTTCCAGAGGCGAAAACCGACGCAGCCAAAAAGCGCAAAAATGACGTGGCCATCGTCACAACGATGAAGAACGAAGGGCCGTTCATCCTTGAATGGCTGGCGTATCACCGCGTCATTGGCGTTGAAAAATTCCTCGTCTTTACAAATGATTGCACCGACGGAACGGACACGTTCTTTGATCTACTACAGCGCAAAGGGCTGCTTGAGCACCGCGAAAATCCCTTCCGCGAGATGGAGCTGAAGCCGCAGCACGCCGCACTGGCCGCCGCAGAGGAGGAGCCGATCATGCAGAACGCCGGATGGTGCATCTGCATGGACGTGGACGAGTACATTAATATCCATGTGGGCGACGGGACGCTGAAGGCCCTTTTCAATGCCGTCCCAGATGCAAACATGATCAGCCTGACGTGGCGGCTCTATGGCAATGCGGATGTTCATGAATTCGACCCGCGCCCGATCATCGGGCAGTTCGATCGGTGTGCGCCGGAAATGTCGCGCAAACCGCACCAAGCTTGGGGGTTCAAAACCCTGTTCCGCAACATTGGTCTGTTCAAGAAGATGGGCGTGCACCGGCCCAAAGGCCTGAAACCGCAGTTGGTCGAGGAGATCAACTGGGTGAACGGGTCCGGCAAGCCCATGCCCGAAAAGGAATATCGGACTGCGTGGCGCTCCACCACCGAAACGGTGGGCTACAACATGGTGTCCTTGAACCACTATGCTGTCCGCTCGGCCGAGAGCTTTCTGGTAAAGCGCGACCGCGGGCGCGTGAACCACGTGGACCGAGATCAGGGCCTCGCCTATTGGTTCCGGATGAACAACAATTTCGAGGAAAACCGCAGCATTATGCGGATGATCCCGCTGGTCGAAGCCGAAATGGCCCGACTGCTCGAGGACCCCGAGATCCGCGCGGCCCACGAACATTGTATCGCAGAGCACCGCGCCCATATCGACCGCTTGATGGCGACCGAGAACTACTCAAAATTCTATGGAGATATCACTGGCGAACGGATGCAAAAGCTAAGCCGGATGCACCTGCATTTCGGATCAGCGGTATTTCACAGTGGCCCAGATTGCGTTCCGGATGACGTGGTCTTCAATGACCAGCCTGCGGATTTCTTTTTCACGGTCGAAGAAATGGAAGGCGAGCAGGAGTTCTAAATCCCCTGCTCTTCGGCTTTTTCCTTTAGGTCCTTGATCAACTGGCGGATTTTCCAGTTGTCTTTGTACAGGCGCGCCCTCTCTGCCGCGGCAATCGCCAGCTTCAGGTGGCCTTTTTCGACCGCCTCTTCAATGAGCCGAGTGGCATAGGGGATCGCGATCTTGCGGTTCCGCAGAAGTTTAAAGAAGCGCGCGCGAGTCATTGTGCCATCCAGCATTTCGAGTGCCATGGGTTTCAATATACCCATACGCTTGAACGATGGGGGGACTTTGTGGGTCAGGTGCTTCCATCCGAAAACCTCGCAATTCTTCCCGCGCAAGCGCGCCAGATGGGCGACGTCCTCGGGTTCTAGGGGGTCATGAACGATATAGACCTTGCCCGCAGCAGGCAGGTTATCCGCTGCGTCCCGATAGTCCCCTTGGGTCCAGTCGGCGCGTTGCCGTGCCCGATCGTATCGACTTTCAAAGGGGACGATGTCTGGCGCGATTGTCGATTGCGGGCTAAAGGCGACAACCGTGCACCCGGGCGCAAGGCTTGAAAACACACAAGCGCCGAACGCCCCCATGCTCGATCCGTACATGCTGACCTCTGGGTAGGCAGCAAAGACACCACGGTCTCGCATCCCCTCGAGGATGTCGAAAAGCGCCTGATCCCGAAACCAATCGGTGCGCTTGCACATGACTCCGACGATTCCCCACCCCCGCTTGCGGCCCAGATCATAGGCCCAAGGCTTGCGCGGGCCCTCCTCACGGGTCCAAGCGACATTGTCGAAACCCACAAGCAGACGTTCCTGCCCAGGCAGGTGCACCACGACATGGTTCTCGGTCTCGTGGTACTCGCCGCCTTCTTCGGCAGCGAGTTTTTGCATCAATGAGAAATCATAGCTGGCCACAGCCGATAGCGCCTTTAGCGTTTTTGAACAGTCAGCAGGTTGTTTTTCTTCGCTTTTAGGAAATATGCCGGAATCTGCATTGCGCAAGAAATATCCAGCCGCAAATCGTTGAAACCCGCCTCGATCTCTGGATCGGAATGTTTGAACATGGTGCCCTGATTATAAGACTCAAAGAGTTCTGTCGTCAGCGTAATGTCGGGTTCTTCGAGCTTTCTCGGCTGATCCCGCAGCCCCTCGATCATATAAAAGCCCCCCGGTTTCAGTTTGGGGAAGAGTTTCAAAAACGCGATCTGCTGGTGTTTCGAAGTGTGGCTGGCGTCATCAATGATGAAGTCAAAGTCATCCATCTCGGCCGCGACTTTGTCGAGCGCCTCTGCATCCCCCAAATCGCAGCGAACAAAGTTGAAACGGTCATCCTTGAACCAACTGAAGTCCGAAATATCGATGCCAGTGACATGGCCTTTGGGGAAGTACTCGAGCCACATCTTGATCGAAGGCAGATCATCGGTCTGACGATCAATCTCGCCGCCCTTTTCCGGACCGCCGTTCTGGAGGCCAAGCTCGAGCAAACGGATCGACCGGTTGCGATGCGGCAACATCATCATCTGATAGGCTTCGGCAAAGCGGAACTTCTCGCTTCCCTTATCCGAGCCGTATTTATCCGCAAGGTCCGTCAGATTGATCTTGCCTCGACCCACCTTGTCCTTTGCGCGGACGGGCAAAATTGGTGGCAGAACCGTGCCGTCTTGTGCCTTTTTGGGTTTGCGAACAATCGGGGCCAGTTCAGGATCGATGTCGTGTTTCTTAAGCAATCTCCCGAGCAAGCTCTTGGGATGCGGCAGGCCCCCGTCGTCAACCAAACGCGCCCGCATCCGGCGGCCATACAGGTGCACGGAGTATGTGTTTTCGGTGATGTAGTCCGATGTGTCGAAATTGCGCCGCAGCATGAAGCGGCGGTCCTTGAAGGTAAAGGGATAGAGCCCCTCTTGAGGCAGGGCAAAGCGCGCTTCACCGGTTTCATGCAGGAAGTGAGTGACCGCGTGCGGGCCCCAAACGCCCCAAGGCTGCTCGCTGGCGTGCACTGGCTCTCCGGCATCGCGCTTGGCGATCAGCTCTTCCTCATACTCGGGACCATAATAGGTGGGGATCGCAAACTCATCACTTGTGAAGTCCAGTAGGGCATTCAGCGTGTCACTGTCATGGGGCAGCCCCAGAACACCGCCGTTGATGTGATGCTTGGATTCCCAGCCATAAAAGTGCCCGTTCGGGGTCTCGAACGGCTTCATGCAATAGGCATCCGTGTCCGCCCAGATGGCGTTGCGCATCTTCTTGAGCATTTTGTAGCGAAACAGGTCTGAATGCAGCGCCGGGCTACCAGTGCGCTCATGCTGCAAGAAATTCGTTTGAGGCAGGATTTCGTTGGCGTCCGCCAGTTCGATCCCATCCGGCACATTCTGTAGGGGGCCGTAGTGATAAAGAACCGTTTCATGGCCCGCGTCGACAAAGGACTTTAGGCACAATTGCTCTAAATAGCTTAGCGGACCTTCCATCCACAACGCAGCAATCGTGTACTTTTGTTTAACCATCAGAAACCTACAATTTTTGCACTTAATAAAATTCGCGCATTCAACCTTAGGTTACTTGTGGAGGAAAGCCTTTTTCCAGCATTTCTTAGGCAAAATACCTGAAAAACTGTAGTTGAGTTTATTTCCGTATCGGAAACAACAAAAACCGTTTCAGGTGCTTTGCATTTACGGTTTGGGGTGGTCGTCCCACTGGTCGCTCAGGATGCGTTGGCTGTCCCCGTCGGGGTCGTCGTACTGACTGGAACGCAGGGTGTAGACGAATCCCACAAGGCCAAGGCCCCCCAGGACGAGCGAGATCGGGATCAGGAAGGTCAGGACTTGCATTTGTTACCTCAGACGGAGGGCGTTGAGCGACACGATGATCGAACTCGAGGACATCGCGAGCGCGGCGATAAGGGGGGTGGCCAGTCCGATGATCGCAAGGGGCACGGCGATGACGTTATAGGCGGTCGCGATGCGGAAGTTCTCTTTGATACGGCTGGTGGCTTTGCGGGCGGTCACGAGCGAGTCCGCCACGGGCGACAGATCGCGCCCCAAAAGTACGATATCTGAGGCAACGCGGGCCGCGTCCAGTGCGGTCGCCGGGCTGATCGAGACATCTGCGGCCGCCAAGGCAGCGGTGTCGTTCAGGCCGTCGCCGACCATCAGGACATGTGCGCCGCTGGAGGACAGGGATTCGATGGTGGCGAGCTTGGTTTGGGGCAGGCAGTTGGCTTGGAATTCGTCGATGCCAAGCCGGTTGGCGAGGTCTGTGACGGGGGCGTCACTGTCGCCGGACAGCAGGATCACTCGTTTGCCAGCGGCTTTCAGCGCTGTGATCGTCTCCGCTGCACCCGCGCGCAGGTCGTCGGCAAAGCGGAACTGCACGGGAGCGTTGGTGCCCACGCGCAGCCAAGCAGAGGTCACGTCGCCCGCCTCTGCGCCGATCCAGTCGTTGCGGCCCAAGCGGACGGTCTGGCCGCGCCAATTGGCTTCGGTGCCTTGGCCTGGACGTTCGGTGATGTCGGTGATCTGCGCGGGTTTGATACCAGCGGCGCGGGCGGCACTGGTGATGGCGCGGGACAGGGGGTGACCCGAGCCTTCGGCCAGGGCCAGCGCGATTTCCAGATCAGCGGTGCTTTGATCGCCGAGGTTGGACAGAACGGGGGTGCCTTCGGTCAGGGTGCCGGTTTTGTCAAAGACGACGGTGTCCACGGTGGCCAGACGTTCCAGTGCGGTTTCGTGTTTGATCAGCATGCCCTTGCGGAACAGGCGTCCAGAGGCGGCGGTGGTCACTGCCGGAACAGCCAGACCCAGCGCACAGGGGCAGGTGATGATCAGAACCGCAGCGGCGATGTTCAGCGAGGTTCGCAGATCCTGCGAATAGATGAACCAGCCGACAAAGCTGAGGGCCGACAGGATGTGAACGCCGGGCGCATAGAGCTTTGCCGCGCGGTCCGCCAGCGAAGTGTAGCGCGAGCGGCCGGATTCCGCGATGGCGACCAGATCGGCCATGCGGTGCAAGGAGGTGTCCTGTCCCACGGCGCTGGCACGGATGGTCAGGGGGCCGGTCAGGTTGACCTCGCCCGCGCTGATCGCTTGGCCGGGGGCGGCGGCGACAGGGACGGTTTCGCCGGTCAGCAAAGAGCGGTCGAGTTCAGAGGTGCCGGTGACAATCTCGCCATCCACAGGGCAGCGCGAGCCGGGGCGGACGAGGACCATGTCGCCAATCCGCAGGTCTGCGGCGGCGACGGTCTGTTCGGTGCCATCGGTGATGCGGATGGCGCGGGGGACTTCCAATGCCGCCAGCTCTTCGGCGGCAGAGCGGGCCACGGCGCGGGTGCGGTGGTCCAGATAGCGGCCTGCGAGCAGGAAGAAGGTCAGGGTTAAAGCGGCGTCGAAATAGGCGTGGTGGCCAGAGAGGGCGGTTTCCCAGACGGACATGACGACGGCGAGCAGGATCGCCAGCGTGATCGGCACGTCCATGTTCAGGCGGCCTGCGGACAGCGCCTTCCACGCGTTGCGGAAGAAGGGTTGGCCCGAAAACCCGATGGCGGGCAGTGTGATCGCCGCCGAAATCCAGTGGAACATGTCGCGGGTGGCATCGGCGGCACCGGCCCAGACCGACACCGACAGCAGCATCACGTTCATCGAGGCAAAGCCCGCAACCGCCAGACGCATCAGCAGATCGCGGCCGGCTTTGTCCGTGGCAGTGGATTGGATGGTGGCGACGTCGAGTTCATGCGCCTCGTAGCCGATCCCTTCGAGCAAGCCGACCAGATCGGCGGGGTCGACGGACATCTCGGCGTCCACGTTGGCGCGCTTCAGGGTCAGGTTGACCCGCGCATCCTTGACGCCCGGATAGGCGTTGAGGGCAGACTCGACCGCGCTGATGCAGGCCGAGCAGTGAATGGTGGGCAAGGACAGTGCGATCCGTGTGTCTTTGAGCGCCTCGGCGCGGGCGGCGATCGCCTCGGCCGTGGGGGCAGCAACACAGGCCGGACACGCCGAGGGGGCCTGACGACTGATCGCGACTGTCATTTCCTTAACCTTTCACGTGCAGCACGAGGCGCTGCTGGAACAGAGTTCCGTCTTCGGACCGCGCCTTGAGGCGCAGGTTCCAGTTGCCACGGCCCAGAGTGACGGGGGCCGACAGATCCGTGCCGGTCCACGCAAAGACGGGGGTGGTGTCGTCCCGCGCTTCGGTCGCGCGGCCAAGGATCGCCTCTTCGATCACGGGGTTCACGGGGCGGCCGTTTTCATCGCGGATCGAAAGGATCAGGTTGCCCCGCTCTAGCCGGATCTGGGCATCCCAACCCAAAGCGACCTGCGCCTTCTTAGCTTCGTTGAACTTCTGGCTGGCGACGTAGGAGTTCTTGGTCTCCAGCCCCGGGAAGGTGTGGATGGCGTTGTACGCCATCACGAGGTTCACAGTGATAATCACACCGAAGGCCGCGACAAATCCGGCAAACACGTGCCATCCTTTGATGCGGAATTCCTGTTTCGCTGCTTGGGCCATCAGTTGTCCCTTCCGTTAAAGACGGTTTCTTTGGCGACCTGTTCATCGGCGATTGGATCAGAGACCGTGATGGTCATTTCGGTCCGTTCATCCTGCGCGGCGTCGGTGTCTGGAGCGGCGACAATGTAGACGCGCTGCAGCTTGGTGCTGTCGGCCGGAACCTGAGTCACGTTGTCATCATAGCCTTCGAGCTTCAGTTCGAACACATCAGAGGGTGCGACAGTGACGGTAAATCCGCGATCCTCGCCGTGTTTGTTGCGCAGACGCACGTCATAGGTGTTGCGGATCGAGCCATCGGACAGGGTCACGAAGGTCGGGTTGCGCACCGGTGCGACGGTCATGTCGATGTCCTGACGGCTGAGAAGCGCGACGATCAGGCCGACACCGACCAGCGACCACAGCGCCGTGTAGAGAAGGACGCGGGGGCGGAAGACGTGCTTCATGATCGGGCGGGGGGCGTTGCCTTCGCGTTCGAGCTTTTCGTCCGAGAGCGCGATGTAGTCGATCAGGCCGCGGGGCTTGCCGATCTTGGCCATCATGTCGTCACAGGCGTCGATACACAGGGCGCAGGTGATGCATTCCAGTTGCTGGCCGTTGCGGATGTCGATGCCCATGGGGCAGACGTTCACGCAGGCCATGCAGTCTATGCAATCACCCAAGTTCTCGGCGCCTTCGGCCTTGCGGTGCTTGCCGCGGGGTTCGCCGCGCCAGTCGCGGTAGCCGACGGTGATGGTGTCTTCGTCCATCATGGCCGCTTGAATGCGGGGCCACGGGCAGGCGTAGATGCAGATCTGTTCGCGCATGAAACCACCGAACACAAAGGTGGTCAGGGTCAGAACACCCATGGTGGTATAGGCCACGGGGTGCGCGCGGAAATGCAGCAGGTCATTGAGAAGGGTTGGGGCGTCGGTGAAGTAGAACACCCATGCGCCGCCGGTCGCGAGGCCGATCAGGAACCACAAAGCCCATTTGGTTGCCCGAAGCCGCGCTTTGCGGAAGTCCATCTTTTTCTGGCGGTGAAGTCGCAGACGCGCGTTGCGGTCACCTTCGACCCAGCGTTCGACCAGAATAAAGAGGTCGGTCCAGACGGTCTGCGGGCAGGTGTAGCCGCACCAGACGCGCCCGAGCGCGGAGGTGAACAGGAACAGGCCAAGGCCCGCCATAATCAGCAAACCCGCGATGAAGTAGAACTCGTGGGGCCAGATTTCGATGAAGAAGAAAAAGAAGCGGCGGTTCGCCAGATCGACCAGAACGGCCTGATCAGGAAGGTTGGGGCCGCGATCCCAACGAAGCCAGGGCGTGATGTAGTAGATGCCCAGAGTGATCGCCATGATCACCCACTTCAGGTTCCGGAATTTGCCGCTGACGCGACGGGGAAATATGGGCTCGCGTGCTGCGTAAAGTTGATCTTCTGGCTGTTCGGCTTGGCTCACGGAATCGCTCCGATATAAAAAAAGGGCATTTGATGCTGCCCTTTTTGCAGGAGCGGTGTCTTCGGGCTTTGACACAGGTCAAACCCGAATCTGTGCCATAGCTATTGCGACAATTGGCCCTTCAGCCAACCGGCAAAAGTCGACAGCGACTTCCGCTGCACGCCGGGACGGGTCACGAAATAGTAGCCCAGCGCCTCGTTCGGAGATTCGAATAGAACCTTGAGCGAGCCGTCGTTGAGCGGACGGCGCACCATCGCGCGGCTGACCAGAGCAATGCCTTCGCCGTCGAGCAGTGCATCGACAAGCTGAGCGTTCGGCAGCTGCGTCACGTCCGGTCCTTTGGCGGCGGTGATCCCGTGGATGTCGAGCCAGACACCAGTTTCGTTCGAACCGGTCTCCTGCAGCCACTTCAGATCGAGCGCATCTGCGGGGCCAGTGAATTCACGATCGCCGACCAGCGAAGGGCTGCCGACCAGAACCAGGTCCGAAGGCAACAGCAGAGTGGCTTCGAGCGCGGGCCAGACCCCTGCCCCGTAGCGCACGGCCATATCGATACCGGCAGGGCGCAGATCAACAATCTCGGCGGTCGGGTTGAGTAGCACCTCGATCTCGGGATGTTGCTGGCGGAAGCTGTCCAGACGGGGCATCAGCCAGTTGATGGTGAACAGCGGCGCGGCAGCAACCTGAAGCGGACGCGTTTCATCACCGTCGGTCATTTCCTCGACCTTCTGGTAGATGGTTTCAAGCGCAGGCAGCAAGACCTGCGCCAACTGCGTGCCTTCTGGTGTCAGCATGACCCCACGACCCTGACGTGCGACGAGAGGCGTCCCCAAATGCCCCTCGAGCTGCCGGATCTGCTGGCTGATTGCAGCGTGCGTTACGTTTAAAAGTGCCCCTGCGCGAGAGACACTCCCCGACTGCGCCAAGGCAGCAAATGCCCGGAGCGCGGGCAAAGAAGGCATGCGAAGCCAATCCATTTATTAATCTCGACTAACAATATTACAAAAGCAGCGTGGAAAAAACACACTCATACAAGTTTAATATGACCATTACATACTTACTCAAGCAGCAAAACAGGTGAAATTTCTATTTTTCCTACCCGCATGTATATAAATGATCGTTATTCAATTGCAAAAACACACAGAACCCCTCAGTCCCTTTAACGTTTATACACGCATAAAGTGAGCGCGGCACCCCTAATGTCGCATTTTATGCCAAATTTTCGCCTTAATGCACAGAATAAGGCGCTAAATTGACTAGGGTCAGGATTCATAACCAGAACATGACGACTGCCGCTAATGCGCATGCTGACAGGAAGACCTTCGGACACCTGTCGTAGCGTGTTGCGACCCGCCGCCAATCCTTGAGGCGAGCGAAACTG
>JAUILL010000029.1 GCA_030433335.1 Alphaproteobacteria bacterium
GAAAAAAGGTTCAAGCTTGGCCATCTGCGTATCGCTTAACCAGTATAGATCACTCATGTCACCGCTCCGTTTTCCGAGCCGTGAATCACGCAGCACAACGGAAATCAATGCGTCCTGACCCTAGCCAGATCAGTATGCCAAAAGTCAGCCAACCTATCGGCATCCATGCAGGCATGAGTTGCAAGACCGCAATAACGTCGCCAATGCTCATGCAAATTGTCTCGGGGCCAAAGTGGGCATTAAATGAGAATGTCCTTCACGAAATTCAATCTTAGATTGCCAAAATCAGAGCCCCACGTCACCCTGAACGTCAGTACGTTTGCCATACGCAAACCATATGCGATCCAGACCTGACGAATTTGTCATACAAAAGGGGCGGCCCCACGCGGAACCGCCCCTTCTTTTTGCTTCAAATACTCAATCAAACCGGTTGCCACCCGCACCTGGGCAGGCAGCAGGGCACAGCCTCAGTAATTCCCGCCGGTAAACCGCGCCGCATCCTCTGCCGCACGCTTGATCGCCTTGGATTTGTTGACCGTCTCCTGATACTCCGCCTCGGGATCAGAGTCGTAAACAACCCCGCCACCTGCTTGAATATACAGCTTTTTGTCCTTCACGACGGCGGTGCGCAGGGCGATACACATGTCCATATCCCCATTGGCGCTAAAGTACCCCAGACCGCCCGCATACACGCCGCGTTTCTCGGGCTCCAGCTCGTCGATGATCTCCATCGCGCGCACCTTCGGCGCCCCCGAAACCGTCCCCGCAGGCATCCCCGACAGCAAAGCCGCCAGAGCATCCTTGTCCTCAGACAACTCCCCCACCACGTTCGACACAATGTGCATCACATGGCTGTACCGCTCGACAATAAACTCCTCCGTCGGCCTCACCGTTCCGATTTTGGAGACCTTGCCTGTATCATTCCGGCCCAGATCCAGCAGCATCAAGTGCTCTGCCAATTCCTTCTTGTCAGCCAAGAGATCGGCTTCCAACGCGTCGTCCTCGGCCGGTGTCGCGCCACGCGGGCGCGTGCCTGCGATGGGGCGGATGGTGACCTCGTTGTCAAACACGCGCACCAGAATTTCTGGCGACGCACCAACCACTTGGAACCCGCCGAAGTTGAAGTAGAACATGAACGGCGAGGGGTTGGTGCGGCGCAAGGACCGGTACAGCGCGAACGGGGGCAGGGGGAAATCCTGCGTCCAGCGCTGGGACGGCACCACCTGAAAGATGTCACCGGCGCGGATGTATTCCTTGGCTTTTTCGATGGCGGCGAAATAGCCTTCTTTGGTGAAGTTCGACTTCAACTCACCCAGTTCCTGCGCCTCTCCCAGATCGCGGGGGGCGTGGGCGGGGCGGTCCAGATCGCGCAGAGCGTCCATCACGCGCTCGGCCGCCTGGGCATAGGCGGCACGGGCGGTCATGCCGGGGGTGACCCAAGCGGGGCTGACCAACGTGACCTCGCCTTTGACGCCGTCCAGAACGGCGACCACGGTGGGACGCATCAGGCGGGCGTCGGGCAGACCCAGAGGGTCGGGGTTCACATTGGGCAGGTGCTCGACCAGACGGATCATGTCGTAGCCCAGATAGCCAAACAGACCGGCAGACGCGGCAGGCAAATCCGCAGGCAGGTCGATGCGCGACTCCGCGATCAGGTGACGGAGCGCCTCCAAGGGGGCGTCCGACTGCTCTTCCCACGCGGTGGGGTCGAAGCGGGCCTCGCGGTTGATGCGCGAGCCTTGACCGTGGCATTCCCAGATGATGTCGGGTTTCATGCCAATGATTGAATAGCGGCCACGCACTTCGCCGCCGGTCACGGATTCCAGAACGAACGCGTCAGGCGCGTCGCCCGCCAGCTTCATCATCAGCGACACAGGGGTGTCGAGGTCGGCGGCGAGGCGGGTGTAGACGACTTGATGCTCTCCGGCCTCGTAGGCCTGCGCAAAACTGTCAAAATCGGGGGTCAGAGCCACGGCTGCGGACCTTTCTTATTGAAACTGGGCTTTGACCGCGTTGAGCGCGGCCTGATTCAGTTGGACGCCCGCATCGCTGCGCAGGGCTTCGAGATATGCTTGGAACAGGGCTTCGGCGGTCTGGGACGCTGCCTGCTGTTCAAGGAAGCCGCGCATCTGGGTGACTTCTTCGGACTCCATGTCGGGGTCCGAGACGCCATCAAGGCGCACGATGACCACCTTTTCCTCGCCCTCGACTAGGTCAACCACGCCTTCTTCCATTTCGAAGATGTGGTTGTTCAGGGTGGCGGGGGTGTTCGGCAGCATCTGGCCACGGCCCACATTCTCGGCGGTCTGGATCTCGACCTCGTCCAGCGCGGCCATGTCACCGGCCTCGAGCGCGGCCATGTCACCGGCCTCGAGCGCGGCCTTCAGGCCTTCGGCGCGGGTGCGCAGCTGCGCCTGCATCTCAGAGCTTTGCCATGCCAGAACCACTTCGGAGCGCACGTCTTCCAGCGGGATCGGGCTTGGCTCCAGATCGCCGTCCACGCGGGCCGCAAAGATGCCGCCGTCGCTAAGCTCGTGGATTTCGGGGAAGTCGTCCGCGGTCAGGCCATTGGCGATGGTGCGGAACTCCTCGTAGCCCGCGATATCGCTTTCCAGCCCGTCATAATATTCGATAGTGCCCAGAGTGGTCTCGGTTTCCGACGCCAGCTCTTCGAGCGTTGCGCCAGCGGCGAGCATGTCGTTCAGCTCTTCGGCCTTTTGCTCGATCACGCGGCGGGCGCGGTCGATGGCGAACTCTTCGCGCAGCTCGTCTTTGGCTTCTTCATATGTGACGGATTGCTCGGGAAGGATCGCGTTCACACGGAAAAGCGCGGGGCCAAGGTTGCTGTCCAGCGGGCCGACGACGCTGTTGGCCTCGGCGGCGAATACCCCTTCGCCAGCCGCGTCCAGATCGGCCTGAGCGACATCGCCAAGGTCCAGATCTGCCAGTTCCAGACCGCGCTCGGCAGCCAGATCCTCGAACGTTGCCTCGCCGCTATCGATGCGGGCTTTGGCGGCCTCGGCGGCGGCGGTGTCAGAGAATACCAGACGTTCAACCAAGCGGCGCTCGGGGGTGAAGTACTTGTCTTTGTTGTCCTCGTAAGCCTGCTCAAGGATGCCTTCGTCCAACTCGACCGTATCCACCAGCATCGCGGGGGTCAGTTCGACATAGGTGATGCCTTTGCGCGCGGGCAGGGTGAAGTCAGCGATGTTCTCGTTATAGAACGCCTCGATCTGTTCATCCGTCGGCATGGGCTGCGTGGCGGGCAGGCTGGTCGAGTTGATGACGATGTATGTCACGTCGCGCTGCTGGCCGATGTAGTTGAGCAGCAGGTTCACGTAGTTGTCCGAGGCCTGAATGCCGCCGGTCACTGCACCCTGTAGGAAAGTGCGGGCGCTCTCGCGGCGCAGTTGCGATTCGAACTCGGCTTCGGTCAGGCCCGCGCGGTCCAGTGCGAACTTGTAGGCCTCGCGGTCGAACTCACCGTTCGAGCCTTGGAACGCCTGAATGGTAAAGATCTGGTCGGCCACTGCGGTGTCGCCCACAGATACGCCGATGTCGGACGCTTCGTTGTCGAGGGTCGCGGCGATGACCACCTGACCCAAAGCACGCTGCTCGATGCCCATGGCGGATGCGTCGGCAAAGCTGACGGCAGTGCCCATCTGCGCCGAGAGCGCGTCCAGTTCGCCGCGCAGGGCGCGGGAATAGGCCTCGATCGGGATAGGGGTGTCGCCCACGGTGCCTACATTGCCGACCGAGCCGCCGAAGTTGGTCACGCCGAACCCGCCAAGACCGGCGACCAAGCCGCCCACCAGAGCCCAGACAACGATTTTGGAGCCTTTGCCTGCTTTTGCCATGATGCGCGCCCTCCTGAAAAATTTCTGTCCGCCACTGTCTAAGCAAGCGCACGGCGGGCCGCAAGCGGTGCTGGCGGTTTGGCGCGGATTTGAAGGGGGAGCGGGCTGTCTGCCCCCTCTTGGCGCGGGGCGCCAATTCACCCCCGAGGGTATTGGGGCCCAGATGAAGAGGGGCAAAGAAAAAGGGCGCCTGATATAGGCGCCCTGAGGAACGTTTTAGTCTTTGCCGCGGTAGGGCTCGACGTACTGAAGCGCCATATCCCACGGGAAGAAGATCCAGGTGTCCTGGCTGACCTCGGTGACAAAGGTGTTCACTTGAGGGCGACCCATGGGTTTTGCGTAGACAGTGGCGATCTGGGCCTTGGGCATCAGGGCGCGCACAGCCTCTAGGGTTTTGCCGGTGTCGACCAGATCGTCCACCACGAGGATGCCGGTGCCGTCGCCGATGATGTCCATGTCGGGGGACTTGATCACCTGAGGGGCGGACTGGGTCTGGTGGTTGTAGCTTTTGACGCTGATCGTATCGACGGTGCGGATGTCCAACTCGCGCGCCACGATCATCGCGGGGGCCATGCCGCCGCGGGTGATGGCGACGACGGCTTTGTAGCCATCCTCGGGGGCGTCGCTTTGCAGGCGCCACGCTAGGGCGCGGGCGTCACGGTGCAGTTGGTCCCAGCTGACGTGGAAGCCTTTTTCGTGGGGCAGACGATCTGTCATTTGTTGTTATCCTTCAGGTCGTGGCGATCTTGAGGCCGAGCGCCGCGAGCAGGCCGCCAAGAACACGGTCGATCGGGGTCTTGAGGCGAACATAGCCGGCGCGGGTCCGTTCAAGCGAGAACAGGCGAGCGACGAAGATATTCCAGATCGCCTCGTTGAAAAAGACAATCATTAGGATTGCTGCAAAGGTCGTTACGTCAGCATCGTGCGGGACGACCGAGACAAAGACCGCGCCAAAGAAGACCGCCGGTTTGGGGTTCGCAAGCTGGGTGGTGATCCCGAGGATGATCGCCCGCAGGGGCGAGATTTTCGGGGCCTTGATCGTGCCAACGTCCAGCGGTTCGGCAGCGCCGCGCCACATCTTGTAGGCGCACCAGATCAGGTAGGTCGCGCCGACGACCTTGAGGGCGATCAGCAGTTTGGGGGCCACTTCGAACAGGGCGGCAAGGCCGAGCATCGCAGCCGCGGCCCAGAAACATGCCCCGAACGCCAGTCCGAAGCTGAGTGCGGTTGCGGATGCCATCCCCCGAAGCATCGCGACCCGTGCCGTCATCAGGACGGCCGGGCCGGGGCTCATCGCGGCCACAAGATGGACTGCGAAGACAGGGATTAGAACCGCGAGCATTTAGCCCTTGGTGATGTCAGGCGCGTCGACAGCCTTCATGCCGACGACGTGATAGCCTGCATCGACGTGCAGGTTTTCGCCGGTCACGCCGCTGCCCAGATCAGACAGCAGATACAGGGCCGACTTGCCCACATCCTCGATGGTCACGTTGCGGCGCAGGGGCGAGTTGTACTCGTTCCACTTCATGATGTAGCGGAAATCGCCGATGCCGCTGGCAGCCAGCGTTTTGATCGGGCCGGCGCTGATGGCGTTGACGCGGATGTTTTTCTTGCCGAGGTCTTCGGCCAGATACATGACTGACGCTTCCAACGCTGCTTTGGCCACGCCCATGACGTTGTAGTGGGGCATCACCTGCTCTGCACCGTAGTAGGTCAGGGTCACGGCGCTGCCGCCTTCGGTCATCAGCTTTTCCGCGCGCTGCATGACAGCGGTGAAGGAATAGACCGAGATGTCCATGGTCATCTGGAAGTTGCCACGAGTCGTATCGACGTAGCGGCCGCGCAGCTCGTTCTTGTCCGAGAAACCGATGGCGTGAACGATGAAGTCCAGCTTGCCCCATTTGGCTTCGAGTTCGGCGAACAGAGCGTCGATCGACGCTTCGTCATTCACGTCGCAGGGCAGAACGATGTTCGAGCCCAGTTGTTCGGCCAGAGGTCCGACGCGCTTGAGCAGCGCTTCGCCCTGATACGAGAATGCCAGTTCTGCGCCCGCATCGGCGCAGGCTTGGGCGATGCCCCATGCGATCGACTTGTCGTTCGC
Organism: Alphaproteobacteria bacterium; assembly: GCA_030433335.1. Taxonomy (GTDB): domain Bacteria; phylum Pseudomonadota; class Alphaproteobacteria; order Rhodobacterales; family Rhodobacteraceae; genus Donghicola. The sequence continues at coordinate 5,959 of JAUILL010000029.1, forward strand.
TAGGCCCATAATCAAGCCGCGCTTACCGGCCATCAGTGCTGTTGACATGAGGTATCCCCCGCTCAGGTCTTTGAAATGCTGGAAGTCGTTTAGGCGATTGGCGAGGGTGCATCAAGGCACTACCTTGGCCGCAAAACACCCATGCGACTCTGGAGAGACTATGGAAGAGCAAGAAAACCGCAGCGGAATTTTCGCTGGCGAGGACCCGTTCGAGATTGCACGCCGCTGGTTGGCCGAGGCCGAAGCCACCGAGATCAACGATGCCAACGCGATTGCCCTGTCGACCGTGGACGCTGACGGGCTGCCCAACGTCCGGATGGTCCTGCTCAAAGAGATCGAGGACAAGGCGTTCGTTTTCTACACCAACTACGAGAGCGCCAAGGGTCAGGAAATCGCCGCCACTGGCAAGGCGGCGTTCGTGATGCATTGGAAGAGCCTGCGCCGTCAAATCCGCGTTCGCGGTATCGTCGAGAAAGAGGACGGACCTCAAGCCGACGCTTACTATACGTCAAGGTCACTCAAAAGCCGGCTGGGGGCATGGGCTTCGGCACAATCGCAACCATTGGCATCGCGGGGCGCATTGATGGCAAAGGTTGCGTCGGTAACCGCCTCCAAAGGGACGAATCCCGCGCGACCTCCTTTCTGGGGAGGCTTCCGAATCAATCCTTTAGAGATTGAATTTTGGGCGGACGGGGCGTTCCGTCTGCACGACCGTTTTCAATGGAAACGTAGCGTAATTGGCGAAAAATGGAGGATCTCCCGCCTGAACCCCTGAAAATTGCCTACGATACAAAAAACAGTCTGTTGCTTCGACATTTGTGCAAAATCTTAGGGGTTGCATGTTACATGAAGCAGCATCACAACTGAGAGTGTTGGGGAACTATTTTTGGAATTGATGCTGTGAACGGAGAAAAGAGTGGTCAGCGCGTTGTAGGCCACGTGAAATGGTTTGATCCCGCGAAGGGGTTTGGTTTCGTGGTGGCACATGAAGGTGGGGCAGACATTCTGCTTCATGCAAACGTGCTGCGAAACTTCGGTCAGAGCTCTGTTGCAGATGGTGCGGGTATCGAGATTATTGCGCAGGAGACGCAACGCGGCGTCCAAGCTGTTGCGGTTCTATCGATCGAACCCCCGAATTCGACATCTGCTGCGGCGCTGGCTGACTTCGAAGAGATGGATCCCGAAGTCATTGCGGCCGCCGAACTGGTCGCTGCGCGGGTGAAGTGGTTCGACAAGGGCAAAGGCTTTGGCTTCGCGAACATCTGGGGCCGCCCCGAAGATGTCTTTGTGCATATCGAGGTGCTGCGCCGATCCGGTCTTGCGGACCTGCAGCCGGGCGAAGCAGTCGGTCTTCGCGTGATCGAAGGTAAGCGCGGCCGTATGGCGACCGAAGTTTGCGCATGGGAAGCAGCTCTGCGCGGCGCCGATAAATGAAATTCTTAGGGTGGGCCGCAGGGATTATCTGCCTGGCGGGCCCCCTTTGGGCCGAATGCAGCGAAACGCGCGTGGCCCTGCGCGGCGACTGGGGGCAGGCGAGCTTCTCGGTCGAAATTGCTGACGATGCGGCGGAACGGGCCATGGGGCTCATGCACCGCGAGCATCTGCCCAAATCCCACGGCATGCTTTTCATCTACGAGAAAGAGCAGACGAAGCTTGCCTTCTGGATGCGGAATACATTGATCCCTCTGGACCTCCTTTATATCGACTCTGCTGGCATCGTGCAGGAAATCCATGAAAACGCGATTCCTCTTGATGAAACGCCGATCCCGTCAAACGGGCCACGTCTCGCAGTTTTGGAGATCAATGGTGGTTTGGCGCGGGCGATGGGCATCAAAGAGGGTGCGCAGATCCAGCATCCTGCCTTTGGCGACACTGCCGCATGGCCTTGTGAGATAAAATAATCAAATCCCTCTTTTCTTTACCGTTTCTTCGGACTAAGGAAGGGCCTAGTCGGGGTGTAGCGCAGCCTGGTAGCGCGTCTGTTTTGGGTACAGAAGGCCGTGAGTTCGAATCTCGCCTCCCCGACCACTTTCTCTTCCATCGAAAAACTATCGCAAAACGAGAGTGCTAGATTCGCAATCACTTGCGCAGCGCACGATGTGTTTTCCTGTTTTGCACTGCTTTGAGCTCGCAAAACACGGACAGCAATTTCATACGCAAAAATATCGTTAGACTCGCGAAACTATCCTTTTGAGAATGCATCAAAGTAGAAGCGATTTTGCGGAATGCGTGTGGCTGCAAGAGGCCCGTCATGTAAATCTTGGTAGATTCAGCGAAAATTTAAATAGTTAACGACTGGTGGGTTTTTTAGGGTCGGATTGCATGAATCACCGACTCTCACAGGCCCGTGAAGAGCCACCGCGATGCAACCCCTAATCGCGAAAAAGCGTGGTAAAAAATCCGTTGACCATCTAGCGCTCCCTACGCCAGATTGTGCTGGCGAACGGGCTGCCCACTACATTTGGTGGCCCTTGCAAGGCCAGACAATACAGCGCGCAAACCCTTTCGGGCAGTGCCAGCGGGTCTTGGCCAACACAAGAAAAGCAACGCAGCGGTTCAAACACCGCGACCCGCCATCCGGCGGGCTGGATAGATTTTGCCGACACGGGGCACTTATGAAGATCGAACGCAAATTCACCAAAGCCGGACAAGACGCCTATTCCGAATTGGAATTCGTGCTTACCACTTCTGAAATCCGCAACCCTGACGGGACTGTGGTGTTCAAGCTGGACGAGGTGGAGGTTCCTGCGAAGTGGAGCCAAGTCGCCAGCGACGTGATTGCGCAGAAGTATTTCCGCAAAGCGGGTGTTCCCTCGGCGACCAAGCGCGTTCGCGAAAAGGGTGTGCCGGAATTCCTGTGGCGCTCTGTCCCTGCCGATGACGCGGTGATGGGCGGCGAGACCAGCGCCAAGCAAGTGTTCGACCGTCTGGCAGGCGCTTGGACCTACTGGGGTTGGAAAGGTGGATACTTCACCACCGAAGCCGACGCTCAGGCCTATTTCGACGAGATGCGTTACATGCTGGCCCGCCAGATGGCCGCGCCAAACAGTCCCCAGTGGTTCAACACCGGTCTGCATTGGGCCTATGGGATCGACGGTCCCAGCCAGGGCCACTTCTACGTGGACTACAAAACCGGCAAGCTGACCAAATCGGACAGTGCCTATGAACACCCGCAGCCCCATGCCTGCTTCATCCAGTCGGTCAGCGATGATCTGGTGAACGAGGGCGGCATCATGGACCTGTGGGTTCGCGAGGCGCGCCTGTTCAAATATGGTTCGGGCACGGGCACCAACTTCTCTAGCCTGCGGGGCGAGGGCGAGGCTCTGTCCGGTGGCGGTAAGTCGTCGGGTCTGATGGGCTTCCTTAAGATCGGTGACCGTGCGGCTGGCGCAATCAAGTCGGGTGGCACCACCCGCCGCGCCGCGAAGATGGTGATCTGTGACGCGGACCACCCCGATATCGAAGACTTCATCAACTGGAAGGTCAAGGAAGAGCAGAAGGTTGCTAGCATCGTTGCCGGCTCCAAGATGCACGAGGCCCGTCTGAACGAGATTTTCGCTGCGATCCGCCAGTGGGATGGCAGCACCGAAGACGCGGTTGATCCCGCCAAGAATGACGCGCTGAAGGCCGCCATTCGCGGCGCGAAAAAGAACGCGATCCCAGAGACTTACATCAAGCGCGTGCTGGATTATGCCAAGCAAGGCTACAGCAGCATCGAGTTCCCGACCTACAACACGGACTGGGACAGCGAAGCCTATGCAAGCGTCTCGGGTCAGAACTCGAACAACTCGGTTCGCGTGACCGACGCGTTCCTGCAGGCGGTCAAGGACGATGCGGATTGGGAACTGATCCGTCGCACCGATGGCTCGGTCGCCAAGACGATCAAAGCCCGCGACTTGTGGGAGCAGATCGGTCACGCTGCTTGGGCCTGCGCCGATCCGGGCATCCAGTACCACGACACGGTTAACGCTTGGCACACATGCCCTGAAGACGGGCAAATCCGCGGCTCGAACCCGTGCTCGGAATACATGTTCCTTGACGATACCGCGTGTAACTTGGCGTCGATGAACTTGCTGCAGTTCTATAAGGATGGGCAGTTCCAAGTCGAAAACTACATGCACGCCTCGCGTCTGTGGACCCTGACGCTGGAAATCAGCGTGATGATGGCGCAGTTCCCGTCCAAGGAAATCGCGCAGCTGTCCTATGACTTCCGTACCTTGGGTCTGGGCTATGCCAATATCGGCGGTCTGCTGATGCAGATGGGCTATGGCTACGACAGTGCCGAAGGGCGCGCCATGGCCGCCAGCCTGACTGCGATCATGACCGGTGTGTCCTATGCGACCTCGGCCGAGGTGGCGGGCGAGTTGGGGACCTTCCCCGGCTATGAGCGCAACGCAGCGCACATGCTGCGCGTCATCCGCAACCACCGCAATGCGGCCCATGGCAACACCGATGGGTACGAAGAGCTGGCGGTAAAGCCTGTGCCTCTGGACATCGCGAATTGCCCTGATCCGCGCCTGACTGCCATCGCGGCCAGCTGCTGGGACGAGGCCCTGCGTCTGGGTGAACAGCACGGTTACCGCAACGCGCAGGCCACTGTGATTGCGCCCACCGGCACCATTGGTCTGGTCATGGACTGCGACACCACAGGTATCGAGCCCGACTTTGCTCTGGTGAAATTCAAGAAGCTGGCTGGTGGCGGCTACTTCAAGATCATCAACCGCTCGGTCCCTTCGGCCTTGGAAAAACTGGGCTACACCAGTGCGCAGATCGAAGAGATTGTCGCCTATGCGGTCGGTCACGGCAGCCTTGGCAACGCGCCTGGGGTGAACCACACCAGCCTGATCGGACACGGCTTCGGCAATGCCGAGCTTGAGAAGATCGAGACCGCGCTGGCGACCGCTTTCGACATTCGCTTTGTGTTCAACCAGTGGACGCTGGGAGAGGCCTTCTGCAAGGACGTTCTGGGCATTCCGGCGCCGAAGTTGGTTGATCCCACCTTCGACCTGCTGCGCCACCTCGGCTATACGAAAGCAGAGATCGACGCGGCCAACGACCACGTCTGCGGGACAATGACGCTCGAGGGCGCACCGCACCTGAAAACCGAACACTACAGCGTGTTCGATTGCGCCAACCCCTGCGGCAAAAAGGGCAAGCGCTACCTGAGCGTCGAGAGCCACATTCGCATGATGGCGGCGGCCCAGAGCTTTATCTCTGGCGCGATCTCCAAGACCGTGAACATGCCCAACGATGCGACGATCGAGGACTGCCAACAGGCCTACGAGCTGTCGTGGGAACTGGGGGTCAAGGCGAACGCGCTTTACCGTGACGGCTCGAAACTGAGCCAGCCTCTGGCGGCGGCACTGGTCGAAGATGACGACGACGCGGCGGAAATTCTGGAGACAGGTACCCCGCAGGAAAAGGTCGCGGTCATCGCCGAGAAAATCGTCGAAAAGGTTGTGATCAAAGAGATCATCAAGACCCAGCGCACCAAGCTCCCCGAGCGCCGCAAGGGCTACACCCAGAAGGCCGTCGTTGGCGGGCACAAGGTGTACCTGCGGACCGGCGAATATGGCGATGGCTCTCTCGGTGAAATCTTTATCGACATGCACAAAGAGGGGGCCGGCTTCCGCGCGATGATGAACAACTTCGCCATCGCGGTGTCGGTTGGCCTTCAGTACGGGGTTCCGCTCGAAGAGTTTGTGGATGCTTTTACGTTCACCAAGTTCGAGCCCTCGGGGTTGGTGCAGGGCAACGACTCGATCAAGAATGCGACCTCAATTCTGGATTACATTTTCCGTGAATTGGCAGTGAGTTATCTGGACCGCACCGATCTGGCCCATATCAAGCCCGAAGGCGCGTCGTTCGATGATCTGCACCGCGGCGACGAGCAGGACAAACGCAACTTCCGCGAAGTGCCCCAGAGCCGTGGCAACGACCCGCTTGAGGTGCTGAAGCAGATCAGCTCGTCCGGTTATCTTCGCAAGCGCGTGCCCGCCGAATTGGTTGTTTTGCGCGGTGGCGGAGATATCCACAGCGAATCCGTTGACTCCAAAACTGAGTCACTTCAAGCCCTTAAGACCCTCGCGCCCGAGGCCGACTCAGCTCCTGCTGGGGGAATTGATGCGCGAGCAAAAGCAAAGATGCAGGGCTACGAAGGCGAGGCTTGCGGGGACTGTGGAAACTACACCCTCGTACGGAACGGCACCTGTATGAAGTGCAACACCTGCGGCGCAACAAGCGGCTGTAGCTAACGCCTTCCAGACCTTGGCAGGGCGGACGGCACGCCCCGCCAAGGTGTTGGACACGAGGCAGACCGGAGCGCAGACCACCGCGTTTCGTAAAAGAAAACAACAGGGTGAGGGGCTGCTGCGGCTGGCCCCATGAAAGAAGAGACACATGCAGTTGGTTTTTGACATCGCTGGTCACGCTTGCATTGCCGAACGCGTCGAGATGCGGGGCGATACGATCGAAGCCGAGTTCGCCGCTGATGCTGAGGGCCCCTTGTCCGAGGCGCTGGACGATCGGATGGTGATCCTGCTGAGCGATGACGGCGGCCGTGTCGCGGTGACGTATTCGGTGCTCGAGTATCACACCAACGGCGGCGGTGCGTGCACCGCACGGTTCTCGGTAAATGCACCAAAACGCGTGCTGCACTGAGATCAGGAATTGTCGCGTGGCCCCTCGAATGGACTGCGCGATGATGGGCAACGACCCACACACTGGCGTTCCGGAGCGGATGCGTTCGCTCCTTAACGCGAACTGGGACGCAGGCAAAAACTAGAACGGGCGGTACATAATAATGAGCCCGGTTCCGCGAACCTTGGGGGTGCTTCGGCGCCCCCATTTTTCGTTTTGGGGTCAGGGAATTGCACTTCTGTTGCTCTTTAAGCACCAAGATTTGGTTACAACGTTTTCACACATCAGGCTTGTTTTGCTGCATTGCAATTACAAGTATAGGGGCGTTTGTTAAGAGTTAGCCGTCACCACAAGGGTCATTCGTATGCCGCATTCGCAACAATCGGGGTATATCGTCTGCCCCCATTGTGATGCGCTCTATGTGCAGCACACCCCCGAATTCGGGGAGCGCGCGGTTTGTACCCGTTGCCGCACCGTGCTGATCGCGCCGCGCAAGAATGCCTTTATCCGCATCCTCGCCTTGTCGGTGACGAACCTGATCCTCGTGATTGCCGCGCTGTTTTTGCCCTTTCTGCAAATCAGCCGCGCCGGATTTCACAATGAGACCTCTGTGATGGACGCCGTGCTGGCGTTCTCGGACGGGCCGCTGTTCGTGCTGTCTTTGGCGGTGGGGGCGCTCATCGTGCTGGTGCCGATGATGCGGATGATCCTGACGCTCTATGTCTTGGGGCCGATGGTGGCGGGCAGGGCGCCTGCGCGCGGGGCGGCCAAAGCCTTTCGCCTGTTCGAGGCGCTGAAACCTTGGTCCATGGCAGAGATCTTTGTCCTGGGTTGCGGCGTTGCGCTGGTCAAAGTGTCGGCGCTCGCGCAGGTGCATCTGGGGTCGGCCTTCTGGATGATGGGCGTGCTGGTGCTTGTGGTTCTGCTCCAAGACAACATGATGTGCCGCTGGTCGGTCTGGAACGCGCTGGAGAAGCGGTCATGAGCGATCACCCTCACATCCCCTCGGCGCGCAGCCGTGGCATGCTGGCCTGCACCCGTTGCGGCGCGGTCTGGTCGATCGAGGCAGAGGGCGAGAAATGCGGTCGCTGCGGCCACACCCTGCATTCGCGGGACACGAAATCCGTGCAAAAGGTCTGGGCGTGGTGGTTCGCTGGCGTGATGGCCTATATCCCCGCCAACCTCGAACCGATGCTTAAAACACGCACATTGGTGATGGAGTCCGAAGCGACCATCGTCGAGGGCGCATTCGAATTGATCCACCACGGTGACATCCCTGTGGCGTTGATCATCCTGATCGCGTCTGTCGGCATTCCCGTCGCGAAATTCGCAGCCATTGCCTATCTGGCGTTCTCGGTGACGCGGCAGGCCAAGATGTCCTCGCACCGCCGCCAGCACCTCTATGAACTGGTCGAATACATCGGACGTTGGTCCATGATCGACGTCTTTGTCGTTGCGATCCTCTCTGCTCTCGTGCAGCTGAATGCGGCGGCGCAAATCTCTCCGGGGCCAGCGGCGCTGACCTTTGCCCTGTCGGTGATCTTTACCATGCTGTCAGCCCAGAGCTTTGACAGCCGCATGATCTGGGACACCGACACCGCCCCGACCGATCCCTCCAAGAAAGAAGCCCCCCTTGAGCGACACTGACACCCCCACCTCCGTCACCATCGAGAGCGCCCGCACCAGCCTGTGGGAGCGTGCGTCGATCGTTTGGTTGGTGCCTTTGGGCGCGCTGCTGATTGCGCTCGCGATTGCGTGGAACCATTGGCAGTCCCGCGGTCCGCTGATCGAAATCACGTTTTCAAACGCGTCTGGCATTCGGGCGGGGGAGACCGAGGTTAAATTCCGCGATGTCACTGTCGGTCTGGTCGAACATCTGACCTTGGAAAGTGACATGGAGAATGTCACCGCCGAAGTGCGGCTCGAGAAAGAGGTCGCGCAATATGTGGACGACGGTGCCGTGTTCTGGGTCATCCGGCCCGAGGTGACGACGCGCGGTGTGTCCGGCCTCGATACGGTTCTATCCGGTGTGTTCATCGAGGGCGATTGGGATAGCACCATCGGCGAGGCGAAGTTCGCCTTTGACGGGTTGGAAACGGCCCCGCTGCTGAGCCCCGGCGAAGAGGGCTTGCGCCTGACAATGCGGGCTGTCGGCGAAGATGGACTGAGTGGCGACTCCCCGATCCTTTATCGCGGCATCGAAGTGGGCGCTGTTGGTCCGTCGCGGATTGGCAATGATGGCTCGACCGTCTTGGCGGACGCCGTGATTTTCGCGCCTTACGACAAGCTGATCACTTCAACCACGCGCTTCTGGAATGCCTCGGGCTTCTCGCTCAGCTTCGGCCCCGAAGGCGCGTCTGTGGACTTTGACACGATCTCGACCCTGATCGCAGGGGGCATCACCTTTGACACTGCTGCGTCTGGCGGCCTGCCAGCCAAGGACGGTGATCGCTATGACCTGTTCGACGACGAAACCGAAGCCCGCGCGAGCCTGTTCTCACGCGCCGAAGGCCCTGAGTTCGAGCTGACTCTGGTATTCGACGACAACGTCTCGGGCCTGCGTCCTGACGCGCCTGTGGAACTCAGTGGCCTGCGAGTGGGTCGTATCACGAACCTGACGGGCCTCGTGGACCCCGACCGTTTCGGGGACAACCGGGTTCGCCTCTTGGCGACCATGGCGCTACAACCCGAACGTCTTGGCCTCGGCGAGGATGGCATGGATCCGATCGAGTTCCTGCAAGAGAGCGTTGCCGACGGCATGCGCGCGCGGCTGACCAATGCCTCCTTGCTGACCGGTGGCCTCAAGGTCGATCTGGTCACGCTGCAGGATGCGCCTGCCGCGACGCTTGATCTGGACGCCGAACCCTATCCCGTGTTCCCGACCGCGCCGCCCGAACTGACCGACGTGGCCGCTACAGCCGAAGATATGTTTAACCGCGTCAACAACCTGCCGATCGAACAGCTCCTGCAGTCTGCCATCGACTTCCTGAATGGCGCGACCTCTCTGATCGCGAACGAGGACACCCAGTCGACGCCCAAAGACATCCGCGATCTGCTGGGTGATATCCGCGGGCTGGTGGGGTCTGATCAGGTGCAGGCGGTGCCCGAACAGTTGAGCACTTTGCTGACCCAGCTTGGCGGAGTCGCGACCGAATTGAACGACACCCTGAAGCAAGTCAACGAAGCACAAATGGTTGCGACCCTGAGCGACACGCTGGTCTCCCTGCAAGGAACGGTCGAGCGGGCCAATGCCTCAATCGACGGGGTACCGCAACTGGTCGAGCGTGTGGACGGCGTGATCGCTAAACTTGAGACTGTGCCGATTGACCAGTTGACCGTGGACCTGTCGGAACTGCTGAAGGCTGTGGATCGCCTGATCGACACCCCGCAAGCCCGCCAACTGCCCGCCGATTTGTCGCAAACCCTGACCGAAGTCGCCGCTGTTCTGCGTGATCTGCGCGAAGGGGGCACTGTGGCCAACGTCAACACGACGCTCCAATCCGCAAGCGATGCGGCAGACGCCGTGGCTCGTGCGACCGACGAACTCCCGAGCCTCGTGGATCGTCTGGGTACCTTGATCTCTCAGGCCCAAGCGACCTTGACCGGCTATGATGGCAACTCGCAGATCAACCGCGATGCCCGCACCGCCTTGCGTGCTCTGACCGAAGCGATGCGCGCCATTGATGGCCTTGCGCGAACCATCGAACGCAAACCCAACTCTCTTATTCTGGGACGCTGATTATGACCAAAGCTCTTCCGATCCTCGCTCTGGCGGCACTGGCCGCGTGTACTGCCCCTGAAGTCCGCTTGGCGACGCCCCAGATCGACAGCGATGTGTCCGTGCGGACCAGCTTCCCCTCGCTTGAAATGCGGCTGGTTAGCCTGCCGACCTACGCGAGCGCCGAGGAGATCAGCACCCAGCAGGCGGACGGCACGATCACGTCTGGCTCGTCGCTCTTGTGGGCGGATGATCCGGCGCGGGCTGTGACCTTGGCGCTGTCCCGTCACCTGTCGCTGATCACAGGCGCCACCGTCGCGCCCGAGCCTTGGCCGTTCGATGCCTATGCCTCGGGCCGAGTGGATGTGCGCTTTACGGACATGCTGGCGCGCTCTGACAACCAGTTCCAGATCGCGGGTCAGTATTTCTTTGTCGATAGCGAAGGGCGGGGCAGGGATCGCGCAGTGCTATTCGACATCCAAGAGCCGATGTCCGCACCCTTCGGGCCCGCACAGGCCGCTGAGGCACGCGCCCGCGCAATAGCCAAACTAGCGTCGGAGATTGCTCAAAAGGCGCTCTGACCTTCCCAAAACCTATCCTATTGGATCGGCTTGCACCCGATTTCACGGCGCAGTGATACCTCAGATGGGCTGCGCCGCGCAATTCCTATGCGGTACGCCTAACTCACACGCAGTCTGAAAACGACTGCCGAGTACCCGGCGAAACCGTAAGGAAACAAATATGTCTGTGCCTGCACCTGCTCAGCTTGAGCAAATTCTTCTTAGCTCCAGTGACCTTTCGAGTGCTTCGCTGGCGACCCGTATCACCGTTGGTCGTCTGCGCACCGAAGTCTCGGGCGACCCCTCATCGCTTTCGCAAAAAGTTGCAGAACTGACCGAGTTCGCGCAGTCGAACGATTTTGCCGCTGCCGACCTCGCTAACATCTAATCCTGTCCTCGGAGAAAAACTATGAAGAACGAATTCCTGACCGTAGCCGAGGCATCTGCGCGCATCGCAGCTGGTGACGTAATGACTGTTGCAGGTGACGCGGACCTGCTGACTCAGCTGCCTGCCGGCAAATGGATCGGTGGCACCTCGGTCTACTTCGTGACCGAGACCGGCGGCGCAGTCGTACGCGACAAAGTGTTCTGCACCACTTTCGAAGACGTGGCTGATGCCGAAGTGCGTCAACAGGATGCGGGCTCGCTGAAAGACATCGCAGGCGGCTACAAGGCAGGCGGCTTTACCGTCGTTCTGATCCCCGCGTTCTCGAAAACCCACACCACCTTTGCAGAAGACGCACCGAGCATGGGCGCGCTGTTCTCGCAGCCGCTGGTTGGCTGGATTTCGGGCGTACACCTTGATGAACTGGGCACCGCCAAGCCGCTGGTCTTCAACGGTGCGAATGCAAGCGCGGTCGAAGACGGCGCGGTCTGCCTGCACATCGCACTGCCCGCAGGTGCAAAGGTCAACACCGACATCGTCAACATCTTTGATCAGGGCCATAACGCTGGCACCACCTTCACCTTCCAGGAAAAAGGCTTTGCTGCGACCACCGCAGTCGTCGAAGGCCGTGAGGTGAACTTTGCCGAGTACCTGACCGAGAACAACATCGACACCCGTCTGCCGCTGGTGGCCAACTATGCAGGCGCACGCGTCAACGTATCGGTTCAGGCCGTGGACACCGACAATGGCAGCGTTGCGTTCTACGCGCCCGTCATGCCCGGCGTTGAATACCAGCTGGCTGCACCCGTCACCGACTACGCAGGCACCTTTGCTGCAAACCTCGGCGACAGCGGCGTGGGCCAGTACTCGTGCAACTGCATCCTGAACTACCTCTATGGCGAGCTCGAAGGCAAATCGACCGGCACCTTTACCGGCCCCGTGACCTTTGGCGAAATCGCTTACATCCTGCTGAACCAGACACTGGTGAAGCTGGACATTCAGGCCGCCTAATCCGCTAGGGACAGTGGAACAGGAAACGCCCCGCAGATCACTCTGCGGGGCGTTTTTTTGTTTCGTGCTACGGCGCGGCTTAGCCGTCGAAATCCACCTCTTGGGTGATGCGCAGGGCATCATCGCGCAGGTCGGCCAGATCCATCAAGTTCACGTCATCCGCAGTAAAGGTGCCCCAGCTATTGACCAGTTCGGTCGGGGTCGAGCCCGGCGCGACGGGGTATTCGTGGTTGGCTTCGGCATAGAGTTCCTGCGCGGCGGGCGAGGTCAGGAATTCCATCAGCTTGATGGCGTTCTCTTTGTTCGGGGCCGCTTTGGTCATCGCAACGCCCGAGATGTTCACGTGGGTGCCGCCATTCTCGAATTCGGGGAAGAGCAGGCGCACGCTGATCGCCCATTCGGTCTGCTCTGCATCCTCGAGCATCTGGCCCATGTAGTAGGTGTTGCCAAGGCTGATGTCGCACTGGCCGGCCCAGATCGCTTTGACCTGCGCGCGGTCGTTGCCTTCGGGCTTGCGGGCGAGGTTGGCTTTCAACCCTTCGAGCCACTCTTTGGTGTACTCTTCGCCGTGGTGCGAGATCATCGCCGCAGTCAGCGCCAGCATATAGGTGTGAGTGCCCGAGCGGGTGCAGATGCGGTCTTTCCACTTGGGATCGGCCAGATCTTCGTAGGTGGTGACTTCGTCATCGGCCACACGGTCCTTGGAGGCATAGACCACGCGCGCGCGGGTGGTCAGGCCCCACCAGTGACCTTCGGGGTCGTGGTACTGCGCGGGAACATGCTCTTGCAGGTAGTCGGTGATGATCGGCTGGGTGACGCCCGCATTCACCACAGCGGCAAGACGCGAGATATCCACGGTGAAGACCAGATCGGCGGGAGTGCGGTCACCCTCGGCCTGCAGGCGCTCGACCATGCCTTTGGCCAGATAGGCCATGTTGACCTCAATGCCGGTTTCTTTGGTGAAGGCATCCAGCAAGGGCTGCAGCAGTTCCGGCTGGCGGTAGGAATAGACGTTGACCTCTTCAGCCAGTGCGGGGGCGGCGGCAAGAACGGCAGCGCCAGCCATCAGAGTGGTTTTCACTTTTGCGAACATAACATCCTCCTCGCATCAGAATTGCGCGCGGTTAAACCTGACAAAAGTACTTGGGTCAATACCTGATCAGTTTTGTCTATTTTTCTTTTGCCGCTTTTTCGGCGGCTTTGGCGGAATCCCAGAGCTTGTCCATTTCGTCCAGATCACTGTCTTCGGGCCGTTTGCCCATCTCGGCCAGCGCGGACTCGATGCTACGGAATCGGCGCGTGAATTTGGCGTTGGTGTCGCGCAAGGCCTCTTCGGGTTCGACCCCCAGATGGCGGGCCAGATTGGCCATGACGAACAGCAGATCGCCCATTTCCTCTTTGACTTCGGCTTGGGTCAGGGTGTCCTTGGCTTCAACCAATTCTCGGCACTCTTCCTGAATTTTGTCCAGAACCATGGTGGTTTCCGGCCAGTCAAATCCCACCCGTGCCGCGCGTTTTTGCAGTTTGACCGCGCGGAGCAGGGCGGGCAGGGCCAGCGCCACATCGTCCAGCACGCCGTCTTGTTTCTTGGCGGCGCGCTCCGCGGCTTTGACCACCTCCCAGTCGACGGTCTGCTGTTCGGCGGATTTATCGCGGTTCTCATCACCAAAGACATGGGGATGGCGGCTGATCATCTTTTCGCTGATCGCGTTTACCACGTCCTCGTGGGTGAAGAGGCCCGCATCTTCGGCCATCTGCGCATGGAAATACGATTGAAACAGTAGATCCCCCAGTTCCGATTTCAGCTCGTCCCATGCCTCGCGCTCGATGGCATCGCTGACCTCGTAGGCTTCTTCGATGGTGTAGGGCGCGATGGTCTTGAAGCTTTGCTCAATGTCCCAAGGGCAACCAGTTTGCGGATCGCGCAGACGGCGCATGATTTCACGCAGGCGTTCGTTGCCGCTCAGGTCATGGATCGGGTCGTGGGGCATTGCGTGTCTCTTCAGTTTCAGATTTGGTGCCAAGGTGCCGCCCCACGCCAAAGGAGTCCAGTGATGGCCGTCATTAACCGAATTGCAGATTTCGCGCCCGAGATGACAGCATGGCGGCGACATTTGCATCAGATGCCGGAACTGGGGTTCAACTGCCACAAGACTGCCGCCTTTGTCGTTGAAAAGCTGAAAGAATTCGGCGTCGACGAAATCCACGAGGGGATTGCGACCAGCGGTGTTGCCGCAATCATCAATGGCACTGGCGACGGGCCGACCATGGGGCTGCGTGCTGACATGGATGCTCTGCCTATCAAAGAGGCGACGGGCGCGGACTATTCCAGTCAGGTCGAAGGCGCGATGCACGCCTGCGGGCACGATGGCCATACAACGATGCTACTGGGCGCGGCGCGGTATCTGGCCGAGACTCGGAATTTTGCGGGCCGTGTGGCGTTGATATTCCAACCGGCCGAAGAGGATGGCGGCGGCGCGGGCGTCATGGTGAAAGAGGGCATCATGGAGCGGTTCGACATCGCTCGCGTCTTTGCTCTGCACAACGCGCCCAACGTGCCCGAGGGGCATCTGGTCACCACGCCCGGTCCGATCATGGCCGCGGTGGACACATTTACCATTAACGTCAAAGGCAAGGGCGGCCATGCCGCGCAGCCTCAAAATTGTATTGATCCGGTCGTCGCCTCTTGCGGGATCGTGACGGCAATCCAGACGATCCTCAGCCGGAACCATCACGCGCTGGATGATCTGGTGGTCTCGGTCACGCAAATCCACACCGGTAGTGCCGAGAATATCATCCCCGACAGTGCCTATATCAACGGGACGGTCCGCAGCTTTGACCCAGATGTGCAAAACATGGTCGAACGCCGCCTGACAGAGATCGTGCAGGGCCAGGCCATCGCCTATGGCGTCGAAGCAGAGCTGGATTATTTCCGCGACTACCCGCCCACGGTGAATGACGCCGCTCAGACCAAATTTGCCGCGGATGTGGCGCGAGACGTGGTTGGCGATGCGCAGGTCGATGACAGCATTGACCGCGAAATGGGGGCAGAGGATTTCGCTTACATGCTGCAGGCACGTCCCGGGTCCTACCTGTTTCTGGGGCAGGGGGATGGGCCCGTCTGCCACCACCCTGCCTTTGATTTTAACGACGAGATTTCGCCCATCGGGGCCAGCTATTTCGTCCGTCTGGTCGAAACCGGCCAGCCCCGCACCTGAAAGGACTGACCATGGCGCTCGAAGACGCAAAGAAACAGGTTGATACGGCGTTCACTGAAAAGAACCCGCGCGGGCTGCGGTACGAGAATGCATTCGGTGGGGCGACGTCCTTCTTGCGGCGTCAGTACACCAAAGACCTGACCGGCGTAGATGTGGCTATCACCGGTGTGCCGTTTGACCAAGCGGTGACGAACCGCACGGGCACCCGCCTTGGCCCCCGCGCGATCCGCGAGGCCAGCACCCTTCAGCCCTATGATCCTCCCTATGGTTGGGGCTTTGACCCGCTGTCGGAATTCGCGGTGGTGGATTATGGTGATCTGGCGTTTGACTATGCCCACACCCCCAGCTTTCCTGCTAAGCTGACTGCTCATATCAAGGGCATTCTGGACGCGGGCGCGGCCAGCATTACCCTTGGGGGCGACCATTACATCAGCTTTCCCATACTGCGGGCCTATGCCGAGAAGTATGGCCCGTTGTCGCTCCTGCATTTCGATGCGCACTCGGACACTTGGGCCGACGATGACATGAGCCGCATCGACCATGGCACCATGTTCTACAAGGCCGTCAAAGAGGGTTTGATCGACCCCAAACGCTCTGTCCAAGTCGGTATCCGCACGGTGAACGACGATAACCTTGGCGTGCCGACTATTGACGCCCGAGAGGTCCACGAGACTGGCCCCGTCGCGGTGGCGAAGAAGATCAAAGACATCCTTGGCGACAACCAGACCTACCTGACCTTTGACATCGACTGCCTCGACCCCGCCTTTGCGCCGGGCACTGGTACGCCGGTTTGGGGCGGTCTGACCAGCGGCCAAGCCTCGATCATTCTGCGGGACATTGCGGGGATCAATCTGGTGGGCGGTGATGTGGTCGAGGTCTCTCCACCCTTTGACACAACTGGGGCGACGGCAATTGCAGGGGCGCATGTGGCTATGGAAATTCTGGCGCTCTGGTGTTGGACACGGCGCAAGAGCGACTAAGTTCTTAGATAGAACAGGAGCCAGCCTATGAAGATCGGACTTCTCATCCTTGCTATTGCTCTGGTCGCGGTTGCGGCCCTGATGGCGTGGGTGCGGCTGGCCCCCAGTGATCCGGCCCGTTGGCACGGCGGGCTGACCTTTACCAAAGACGAAGACAAAGATGGCGGCGTGATCCGCGTTCTGCCCGTTGAAAACCCGAATAGCGTTTTGGCGGCGCTTGATATTATCGCCACCTCCACCCCGCGGACCCAGAAATTGGCAGGCTCGGTCGAGGAAGGGAGCATCACCTACGTCACCCGCTCGGCCTTCTGGGGATTTCCGGATTATACGACGGTTACGGCCGCCGATGGCCGCGTGATCCTGTTCGCCCGCCTGCGGTTTGGCCAATCGGATTTCGGCGTGAACAAGGCGCGGCTCGACGACTGGATTTCGCAGCTAGAGGCTGAGGGTACTTGACGAAAGCGCAGCCTTCGGAAACTTAGGCGCCATGGTACCATTTGAAAAACTCGAACAAATCGTACAGCGGTACGAATTCCTTGAGGCCAAGCTGTCTTCAGGCGATTTCAACGATGAGATCGCCGAGCTGTCTCGTGAATACGCGCAGCTGAAGCCAGTGGTTGCGGAAATCCGTGACTATAAGACCTTGCTCGACGATTTGGCCGAGGCCGAAGCCATGCTGACCGATCCCGATATGAAGGAACTGGCCGAAGAGGAATTGCCCCAACTTAAGGCGCAGCTTCCAGAGATGGAACACCGTATGCGTCTGGCATTGTTGCCGCGCGATGCGGCGGATGACCGTCCAGCGATTGTGGAAATCCGGCCCGGCACGGGCGGGGACGAGGCGGGGCTCTTTGCAGGCGATCTGCTGCGCATGTACCAGCGCTACGCCGAAAGCCACGGCTGGAAGTTCGATATTCTGGAAATGGCGCAGACCGAGCTTGGCGGCATCAAAGAGGTCGTTGCGAACGTCAAAGGCGAGGGCGTCTTTGCCCGTCTGAAGTTCGAATCCGGTGTGCACCGCGTTCAGCGCGTGCCCGAAACCGAGAGCGGCGGGCGCATTCATACTTCGGCGGCGACCGTGGCCGTTCTACCCGAAGCAGAAGATGTGGATATCGAGATCAACCCGAATGACCTGCGCATCGACACCATGCGCAGCTCTGGCGCAGGCGGTCAGCACGTGAACACAACAGACTCGGCGGTGCGGATCACGCACATTCCCACGGGCGTTGTCGTTACCAGCAGTGAGAAGTCCCAGCACCAGAACCGCGCGATCGCGATGCAGGTTCTGAAAACGCGCCTCTTCGACATGCAGCGCCAAGCGGCGGATGCGGAGCGCGCCGCGAACCGCAAAAGCCAAGTTGGCAGCGGCGATCGCAGCGAGCGCATCCGGACTTACAATTTTCCGCAGGGCCGTATGACCGACCACCGCATCAACCTGACGCTCTACAAGCTGGATCAGATCATGCAGGGCGATCTGGACGAGGTCATCGATGCGCTGATCTCTGACCATCAAGCGACTTTGCTGTCTGAGCTGGACGGATGACCCTGCAAGAGGCGTTGACTGGGGCCATTGCGCGACTCCGCGCTGCGGGTGTGCCTGATCCGGCGGTCGACGCGCGGCGGATCTTGGCGCATGTGGTCGGAGTGGATGCGGGGCGTTTGATCCTGATGATGCACGATCCTTTGGAGCATGAAAGGGCTGCTGAATTTGATGCCCTGATTGAACGCCGTGAAACCCGCGAACCCGTGAGCCACCTCATCGGTGGTCGCGATTTCTATGGCCGCCGGTTCTTGGTGACCCGCGACGTGCTCGATCCGCGTCCCGAGACAGAAACGCTGATATCTCTGGCGCTTGAACAGCCCTTTGAGAGGCTCCTTGATCTGGGAACCGGAACGGGCTGCATCGCGCTGACGCTCTTGGCAGAGCGTGCCGAGGCGCAAGCGATGGCTGTTGATGTCTCGGAAACAGCGTTGGCGGTTGCGCAAGCCAATGCCGCAATTCTCGACGTTGCCGACAGGGTGGAGTTCCGAACGTCTGACTGGTGCTCGGCGGTCGAAGGGACCTTTGACCTGATCGTATCGAACCCGCCCTACATTGATGCGGGTGAAATGCCGGATTTGTCCCCCGAAGTGCGCCTTCACGAGCCGGAACTGGCTCTGACCCCCGGGGCCGACGGGACTGCGCCCTACCGGATCATCGCCGCAGGTGCACTCGAGCACTTGGCGCCAAACGGTCGGCTTTTCGTCGAAATCGGCTACCGCCAAGGCCGGGCAGTCTCCGCTATTTTTGAGGGGGCAGGGTTATCCAAAGTGACCGTTCATCAGGATTTGAATGGCCATGACCGTGTTGTTTCGGCAATAAAAGGGCGCGTTTAAGCGAATTTTCGCAGGATTAAGACCTCAAATCCGCGCTTTGGCCTTGCAACAGGCAGGTCAAAGTGATTACTCAAGAGTAGTCGCAGGCCGGTGCGGTAACAGCTGCCCCCGCGATGTTAAGCCAAAAAAATAATCCTGCTCGCGGATCCCCGCCCAAAAGGCGGCAGGGTCCAGAGCACAAGGCCAATGAAGGCTGGACAGCAAAACCTATGAGATCTTCCAAATCACGGTCGCGGTCCAAATCGAACCGCAACAACCGCTCGATGGGCAATATTGTTAATCGCGTCTTCGATAGCTCGGGACCCGAAGGCAAAGTGCGCGGCACACCTCAGCAGATTATCGAAAAGTATAATCAGCTGGCACGGGACGCGCAGTTGTCCAACGACCGCGTGGCGGCCGAAAACTTCCAGCAGCACGCTGAACACTACCTTCGCATGCTGAGCGAAGCGCAGCGCGAAATCGACGCGCGCCGCGAGCAGCAAGAGCGCGAAATGCGCGAACGTCAGGCCGAAAAAGACCGCGAGCGCGCAGAGCGTCAGGAACGCCGTGAGCGCGAGTCCGGCGAGGCGAATGGCGATCAGCAGCCCGAAGCGCAGAACGACGACGTCGCGCCTGCTTCGGAGCCGGCACCCGCGCCTGCCGAAGTTTTGTCGGTTGAAGCGGATACGGATGCTGAGGCAGACGACAACGACAATGGTCTGGTCGAAACGCCCGAGAGCAAAGCGTCCGAAGCGCAGCCCGAGGCCGCAGAGCCCAAGCCTGCACGCAAACCCCGTGCGCCGCGCGCCAAGAAGCCGGTCGAGGCTGCCGAGGGCGAAGAAAAGCCCAAGGCCAAGCGCGCACCGCGCAAGCCCCGTGCGAAGAAAACAGATGACGCTGGTGAGGCCCCCAAAGGTGACTCGTCAAACGACACCACCGCAGCGGCTGAATAAGCGCTACTGGTGATCAGACATGAAAAGCCCCCGATTTTCGGGGGCTTTTTGCGTTTCAGGACTTTTTAATTTCGCGGGCGAGGGCGCAGAACCCTTCGAGGCTGACTTGCTCGGCCCGCTCGGTGGGCTTGATGCCCGCGGCAAGCAGGCGATCCTCGATATCCGGCGCGACGCCCTTGAGGCTGGCACGCAGCATTTTGCGGCGCTGGTTGAAGGCGGCGGCGACCACGCGGCTGAGGACGTCAGGGTCGGCAGGGTAGCGCGGCTCTTCCAGTGCGGTCAGATGCACTACGGCGGAGGATACTTTGGGCGGCGGGCTGAAGGCTTCGGGCGGCAGGTTAATCACGATGCGCGCATCGGCACGCCACTGGGCCAGAATAGCGAGACGGCCATAGGCTTTGCTACCGGGGGTTGCGACGATACGTTCGGCGACCTCTTTCTGGAACATCAGCGTCAGGCTGGTCCAGAACGGGGGCCATTGCTGCGGGGTCAGCCAACGGACAAGCAGTTCGGTGCCCACGTTATAAGGTAGGTTCGCCGCGATGCGGATCGGGGGCGTCAGATGCTCGAGCGGGTTCACTTCGAGCGCGTCGCCTTCGATCACTTGCAGGCGGCCGTCATAGGCTTCTGCGACCTCGGCCAGTGCGGGGATGCAGCGGCTGTCTTTCTCGATCGCTAGGACGCGCCGCGCGCCTTCGGCCAGCAGCCCACGGGTCAAGCCACCGGGGCCGGGGCCGATTTCCAGCACATCACAGCCAGTCAGATCACCGGCCTGACGGGCAATTTTCGACGTCAGGTTTAGGTCCAGCAAGAAGTTCTGACCCAGCGATTTGCGCGCGTTCAAGCCGTGGGTGGCGATGACCTCGCGCAAGGGGGGCAGGTTGTCGATGGCGCTCATGCTTTGGCTCCTGCGCGGGCGATAGCCATGTCGCGGGCCATCTCCAGTGCGGCGATCGTGCTGGCGGGGTTGGCGATGCCTTTGCCCGCGATGTCAAAGGCGGTGCCGTGATCTGGCGAGGTGCGGATGAAGGGCAGGCCAAGGGTCACGTTCACACCGGCATCAAAGGCCAGCGTCTTGATCGGGATCAGCGCTTGGTCGTGGTACATGCACACCGCCGCGTCATAGCGCGCGCGGGCGGCGGGGTGGAACATGGTGTCGGCAGACAAGGGGCCCGCAATGTTCAGACGCTCGGCTCGTAGTTTGTCGAGGAGGGGGATGATCATCTCTTGCTCTTGGCGGCCCATGGCGCCGTTCTCGCCCGCATGGGGGTTCAGGCCCGCGACTGCGATGCGGGGGCTTTCGACGCCGAAGTCTTTGATCAGCGCGTGGTGCGTGATCCAGATGGTTTCTTCGAGCAGCTCAGGTGTCAACTGCTCTGCGACCTGATCCAGAGCGATGTGGATGGTCGTGGGGACCACGCGCAATTCGGGGCTCGCCAGCATCATCACCACGCGGTCCATGCCGCCCAAGGCCGCGAGGTATTCGGTGTGGCCGGGGTAGGCAAAACCCGCGCCGGATTGCAGGACATGCTTGTTGATCGGCAGCGTGCAGATTGCACTGGCCTGACCCTCTTGGACCAGTTTCACTGCACGTGCGATGACCTCGATCACACCATGGGCGTTCTGGGCATCAGGCTCGCCCCACGAATTGTTCGCGGGAAAGTCGTGGCGCAACACAGGCAGCGCGGTCGCGCTGACATGGAGCGCGTCCATCGGGTTGTGGATTTCGGTCACAGGCGTGCCCGAAGGTAGGTGACGCGGATCACCGATGTAAAAGAAGGGCAAACGCGCGCCCAAGGTTTCCCAGGCGCGCGCCGCGATTTCGGGGCCAATACCTGCGGGCTCGCCGCAGGTCAGGGCAATCGGTGCCAATGTCATGGACGAACGATCCGTGCATCAGCCTTGAGCTGACCCAAGTAGCTGTCTGCCGACGCCGCAAGGCGCTGGTTGCGCAGGTTGTTGGCAACGTCTTCCCGGCTGGCTTCTTCGTTGATCGCAGCGGTACGGCCACACATCATCAGGAGGACCAAAGTCTGACCGCCATTCCGTGTGATTGCCGTGCTGGTTTCGCCTTCGTCCAGCTTCGACAACTCGATTGCGATGTCATCGGGAATCTGGGCAGGCGGCAGGCTGGTACGCTCAAGACGCGCAGGGTCCTGACCTTTGTTCACGCCGTACAGATCATTGCAGGAGTCGGTGGTCCCACTGATGCGTGCGGCCTCTGACAGCGCGGCTTGGCTTTGACCGCCAGGGATCAAGTACTGGGCATATTCGATGGCCGCGTACTCGGGCGCCGCGGACTCGGTCTCTTCGATGCCGCGCAGCTGGAACAAGGCGATACCGTTTGGAATTTCAATCGGTTGCGTCACTTCGTTGATACCTAGCGACAAGACCAGAGGACGCAGGATGGGGGGCAGCTGTGTGATCGGCATCCAAGGCATCCGGCCGCCGGATTGGCGCGACGCGGTCGCCGAGTACTGACGCGCTGCGGCCGAAAACTCCGCTGCGGATGTGGTCTTGGTGACGCGGTTTGCAATTTGGGTTGCTTGCTCGACTTCGCCAGGCACTTGGGGGCGTGCGGGCAGAATAATCTCGCCAAGCAGAACGCGCAGACCACCACCAGAGCCGGTCAACGCCATGGCGCGATCAATCTCGTCTTCGGTCACGGTGGTTTGCGCCGAGAACCGTTGGCGCACCACTTGGCGCCAGACCAGACCCGGCACCACAAAGGCTTCGATCGTGGCACGGTCCACGCCGCTGGCCATGATGTTCGCGAGGAACTGGTCGGGGGCCAACTGACCACGGCTGGCCAATTCAGCAATGCCGCCTTCGATCTCTTCGGGGGTGACGGTGATGCCCATCTGGGCCGCCGCCTGAACTTTCAGGGCGTCGTCAATCAGTTGTTCTTCGGCCAGTTGCGGGATGTTCCCCGGGGTGCCAAAGGCCCGCAGCAAGGTGATCCGCTGGTTCAACTCGTAACCGGTGACGGCGTCCTCGTTGACGCGGATAACAGGAGAAAACAGTCCCTGAGCCGGACCAAGGGTCGGCATCAGCGAAAGAAGGGTCGCAGAAATTAGCAGCAGGTTGCGCATTGTCCCTCTCTTGGGTCAGTCAGGGTCAGGATTTACATGTCTGTCGCACGGCTCCGGAGCCGCGTCCAGCGCTGAACCCGGTCAGCGCAACAGTCAGCCCCACAGAAGTGGACGGATCAAGGTTATCGGATGAGGTGAAGCGGCGCGAGGCGGAAAGGTCCACCTTGACGCATTCGTTTTCGTATTGAAGGCCGATGCCAGCGGTCGAGGTGCGGTCGTCGACAAGGTCGTAGCGCCATTCCACGGAACTGGTCCAGAAATCGTTCAGAGCATAGGTACTGGCCAAGGTCCATTCCGAGACCTCGTCATCGCGGTCTTCGTCGGCATCTTTGTCCAGCCACAGGTAGGTCGCATCCAGCGCGCCGCGGGGGAAGGTCCAGTTCAGCTGGGCCTCAACTTTGGCGAGACGCAGATGATCGTCCAAGAGACTGCGCGCGGTGAGCATCGGGCCCTCGACCTGACCAATTTGCGCTTCGAACAGCCAGTCGGATTCCAACCCCGCAAGGCCAGAACTGTTCGAGAAACGATTGTCCTCTTTGGCGCGGATCACGCGTCCAAGGTTCAGGTGCGAATAGCTGCCGTCCAGCCCCCAGCGGGTCCAGCCAAGGCCGATATTGGCGCGCAGACCGTCTTCGTTCTTGTCCGGAGCAGGAAAGCGGTTGATCGAAAACAGATTGCCACTGTCGAACTCGACGCGGGTGCTTTCGTCGTTCGGGATTGCGCCGGTGTCATCATTGGACCAAGCCAACTGAATCACAGGCTCCACCAAGTGGGTCGCGCCCTGAGAGCCGATTGCTTCGAGCGGCCAACGCAATGTCGCTGCGGCATAGGGGATGGTGTAGTCCGTGCGATCGCGCAGAGAGTTGTCGTCATCCAGATCAAAGTAGCCCGTACTGACGCCGGTCAGAAGCTGCGCGTCGAAGCCGTTGCCGACGATCCAGTTCTTGCGCCAGTCAAAGCTGGTGGCGACGCGTTGAACGTCGCGGCCCACTTCGTCCGTGTGACTATCGCGGACATGCTCGTGGATTTCCAGCCCAAGACGCGCTTCTCCACCAATGACGTCAGGGGACATGCGCAGTTCGTACCGTGCCTCGCCCAAGCGGCTGGCTTGGGTGTCATTCTCTTCGGTAACGCGCAGGGTTTCAAACACTGTACCGCCAAGGGCAAACGAACTTGTGCGCGTGTCGCGGGTCAGTTGCAGCGCACTGTCTAGACGGTCTTGGGATGAATAGTCATACTCTTGGAGGTAGGTCGTGTCCGACGCTGTCTCCAGGTCGAAGGTGATGCGGAACTTCTCGGGGAGTTCAAAACTGCCTTCTGCAAACACATAGCTGCGACCGACATCTTCGCGGAGGGTGTCGCGAGAGCCGGCTGCGTTGATTTCGATGTCGCCGTTATAGAAGGACTGGCGATAGCGCAGCTCAAGCGTTTTGGTCTTGGCCGAAACAAGCGGTGAGACGGTCAAATCCGCATGATCGCCGATGGGTAGGAAATAGGGAGTCCTTACGGCGGTGCCCAAGGTCGAGCTGCTGACCGCTTCGGGAATCAAGAAGCCCCGGGCACGGGTGACTGTGGGATCTGGCAACCGAAGTTTGGGCGCATAGAACACAGGAACGTCCAGAATGCGCAGCTGCGCCCCCTCGAAGTAGATGTTCCGCGTTTCCTGATCATGGATCACGCGGCGTGCACGGATGTGCCAAAGGGGCGGGCGGCCATCATCGCAGACATGACAGGAGGTTACTGCGACCTTGGACATCTGCTGGTAGCGCCCTTGGGTCCGCTGCAATTCCACGGCGGCCAGTTGGAGCCTCTCGGCCAGAATCATGCGCGCGCCTTGCAACAGACCTTCGCGCATATCGTCGCTGAGTTCGGCAGCATCGGCGAGGATCACTGTGTTTGTGCCATCCTCAAGGCGGATGTTGCCTTCGATGGTCAGGGTGTCGGTGTCCTGATTATAGGTCACCATTTCCGCCATGAGGCGGCGCTCTCCTTGGCGGGCTTCGACATGACCGGACGCGACCAGCAGATCCTCGCCATCCAGAAAGACCTGGTCGGCAATCAGATAAACAGGGGCTTCGTCATCTTGGGCCGTCTGCGCCAGTACTGATGTTGAGGCAAACAGGGCGCCGATCAAAGCAGCTTTCCCGAACCAAGTATTCCGCATTATCCGTCCTCGAGATGCAAAATGAGCCCGAGCGGCAGAAGAATTGCCGCGACTGGGGGCGCCCATGCTGCAAGTTGTAAAGGCAACTGCCCGTTTTCGCCAAGGATCTGCGCGAAGTTGCGCATGAAGTACAGGGCAAAGGCCAGAAGAACCGCAGAAAGCACCATGATTCCGGTACGTCCGAAGCGCGTGTGCCGCATGGTAAAGGCTGCACCCACCAGAACCATCGCAGCTAGGAAGAGGGGCCGTGACAGTTCCATCTGCAGCCAGATCGCGTGGCGCCGCCCCGAAAATCCGGCGGTTTCCAGTTCCGAGATATAGGTGGGCAACTGCCAGATCGGCACAATCAGCGGATCGCCGAATGTATCTGCAATCCCTTCGCGGGTGAGCGAGGTCGGGATGTTCAACGAGTCGTAAAAGGCGGCATTGGCCTCTGGGTTCACCTTGGTCGACAGATCCCATGATTTGGCGTCCGTCAAGCTCCACGCGCCGTCAATCAGGCGGGCTGCACCGGCCTCGATGCGGCGCAGGGGCGAGCCGTCGGGACCAAAGCTCATGAAGGTCACGTCAGTCAGCGCGCTGCCGTCGGAATTGGCGGTGAGGGCGCGGATCACGGTTTGCCCGCGCTCGCTTCCCTGACGCAGCCAGAGCCCTTCGCGACTGATCGAAAAGACGTTGATGCCGCCCTCTTTGTAGGCGGTTTTGAGCAGTTCATAGCGCTTGGAAGTGGTCGCGACGATGGGGTTGAAAACCGCGACCATCAGCGCCCCCAATAGAAGCGCCGTCAAAAACGGCGAGATCAGCGCACGCATGGCGGACCGGCCTGACGCACGGGTCACCACCATCTCAGAACTGCGCGCAAGACCCAGATAAAGGATCAAGGTCGCAAGGATCATGATCAGCGGGGTGATCTGATAGAGGTTCGCAGGCACCTTAAGGGCGGTCAGTTCGACCGCGCCAAGAAAGGTGATCGTGTCAGGGCCGAACCTTCCGATTTCCTCGACCAGATTGAGCAAGAAGGTCAGGGCGAGGAATACACCGAAGGTCGCGAAGAACGCGCGCAAGAAGCGCCGCGCGAAATAAAAGTGCAGGATCATGCTTCGGCCTCCGCTTTGGGGCCGCGGCGGAAGTATCCCGATGCATAAGATAGCAGCACGCCCACCATGGCGAGGCCCGCGAGGCTTGGCAGATAGGTCAACCACCACAGGGCAGGGGTCGCACGGGCGGGGTCTTTGACTGCGCTTTGAATGATCATCAGGACAATGATCAAGAAAATCGAGAGCACGATATACGCACCCGATCCGAACCGCGAAAAGCCCCCTGCCAAAAGCGCAGAGAAGCCAAGAAGCGCCGTCACCAGACAGAGGATCGGATCGTTCAGACGCTTGTGCGCCTCCTCTAGAATCTCGCCTTCGGTATCGCGGGCCAGCTCTGCCATCGCTGTGGTTTTCGTGAGCATGTCCCACGTGGAAAAGAAATCGCGGTCTGGGTCGACACCCTCTTCATCCTTTAGGAAGCCGCTGACATCGTAGACGAAATCTTCAAAATAGGTGACGGAAAGCCGACTTGTTTCGCGGTCGAGCGACTGGGTCATGCCATCCACCATCACCATCCTCGGACCGTTGTCCGAGCGGGTCAGATAAGCCTCTTTGGCGGTATAGGTCACACGGCGCGTAGGGTCGCGATTGTCCGACAGGAACATGTCCTCTAGCTGGCCACTCTCTGCGATATTGCGGATGTAAAACGTCACGCCTCTGGTGGGATGCAGAAATACGCCGTCTTTCAATAGCTTGGCGGTCATGTTTTGCGAGATTTCTTTTTCGCGCAGTTTGAGCTGCTCGGCAGAGGCCGGGATCAGACCATTGGTCAGAACGCCCCCCAGAATGGCCACAGCGATTCCAAAGATCGCCACAGGTCGCGCCAGCCGCCACGGGCTGAAGCCGGTTGCTTGCATGACCACCAGTTCACTTTCATTTGAAAGCCGGTTTGTCATCTGCACCGCTGCTGCAAAGCTGGCCAAAGGCAGCACAAGCCCGATCACGGCGGGCAAGGACAGCATGGAAAACTCGAGGAATACTGCAACGGATTGGCCGTCCCCGATCAATGTGTCGAACAGGACAACCGCACGGTTGATCCAATAGATACTGACCAGAACCAAGGCAAAGAACCCAAACAGCACCATAAGCTGCGAGAGCATATAGCGATCGGTGCGTCCCACTCTTTCCCCCGTGCGAATAATGTGCGGACCCTAGCGGAAAGCCCGTCTGGTGCAAACTGGTATCTGGCAAAACCCCGCTGTGCGGGCTAGGTCTTGGGTAAACAAGGAGGAACTCGATGACGCAACCCGTTGCCGTAGAATTTATCGCCGCTGATCTGGACGCTCTGGAGGGAGTCGAGGGCCGCATCGCTGTCTTTGTTGGCCCGGACGGGCAACTGGATATGCAAGCGCGCCGCGTCAACCGCCTTAGCAAAGGCGCGATCGCACGGGTCGTCGAGGATAAGGGCTGGGCTGACCGGAAAATCGGCGAGATCGTGACACTGTCCTACCCGGCGGGCACCGCCAAAGCGATTGACATCGTGGTGCTGGAAAAGAAGGCGGGCGTCCACGCGAGCCGCAAGGCTGGCGCTTCGCTGGCAAAACTGCGCGGGAGCGAAACGCTTCTGCTGTGCGCGGCGCGGATGAAGCATCCCGAAGAGCTGGCTTTGGGCGTAGCATTGCGGACCTACGCGTTCATCGACCACAAAACCGGCGATCAGGGCGAACCGCCTGCGGGCGTCACTGTTATGGTCACCGATCCAGAGGCGGGCGCTGCGGCCTACGCGCCCAATGCAGCTCTGGCCGAGGGCGTCTTCTTTACACGGGATCTGGTGTCCGAGCCGGCGAATGTTTTGACTACCTCAGAGTTCGCCACTCGGCTCGAGGCCCTGACAGACCTAGGTGTCACCGTCGAAGTGCTAGAAGAAGAGCAACTCGAAGAGCTTGGTATGCGCGCGATGCTGGCTGTGGGGCAGGGCTCTGTCACGCCGACCAAGCTGGTTGTGATGCATTGGAATGGTGGCAAAGAAGGCGACGCCCCGTTGGCGCTGGTCGGCAAAGGCGTCGTGTTCGACACGGGTGGTATCAGCCTGAAGCCCGCTTCTGGCATGGAAGACATGACCATGGATATGGGCGGCGCGGGTGTCGTATCCGGCGTGATGAAAACCCTCGCTCTGCGCAAGGCCAAGGCAAATGTGGTCGGCGTCGTGGGGCTGGTGGAAAACATGCCAAGCGGCAATGCGACTCGCCCCGGTGACATCGTTCGCACCATGAAGGGCGACACGGTCGAAATCATCAATACCGACGCCGAAGGCCGCCTCGTTCTGTGTGATGCGCTTTGGTACACACAGGAACGTTTCAATCCCGCAGGTGTGATCGATCTGGCAACTCTGACTGGTGCGATCATCATCGGTCTTGGCCACGAGCATGCAGGCGTCTTTAGCAATAACGACACGTTCTGCCAAAGCTTCCTCAAGGCAGCGAACCTTGAGAACGAAGGCGCATGGCGGATGCCCCTTGCGCCTGCCTATGACAAGCAGATCGCAAGCCCGATTGCTGACATGAAAAACGTCGGTGGTCGCCCTGCAGGCTCTATCACGGCGGCGCAGTATCTTCTGCGGTTCGTCAAGGAAGAGACCCCTTGGGTCCATTTGGACATCGCAGGCGTTGCCAGCCGCGCCGAGCATACGTTGCACCCCAAGGGCGCCAGCGGGTGGGGCGTATTGGCACTGGATCGTCTGATCCGCGACAACTACGAAAGCTGATCTCTTGGGCGCGGCCTTCTTCTACCACCTGACACGATCCTCGCTGGACGAGGCGCTGTCCCTGTTGATCGATAGATCTCTGGGGAACGGGTGGCGTGTGGCCGTGCGCGGGACCGAGGCAGGCCGGCTGGAATGGCTGGACCAGAAACTCTGGATGGGGCCGGAGGACCATTTTCTGCCCCATGGCATCGCGGGCGGGGCGCATGACGCGCTGCAGCCCGTTTTGCTGACCACGGGGACAGAGCGCCCCAATGATGCGGTTTGCCTGATGGCGATTGACCGCGCCGATGTGGCACCTGACGAAGTGAACACGCTAGACCGAGTGTGCATCGTTTTTGACGGCTACGACCACGACCAACTGACCCATGCGCGGGGGCAGTGGAAGTCTCTGACAGGTGCAGGGTGCTCGGCCCAATACTGGTCCGAAGAATCCGGCCGGTGGGAGAAAAAGGCGGAGAAGTAACGACTTAGCGGGTGAGGATCATCTCGTTTCCGCTGATCTCGATCTTTTCGAACCGAGACAGATAGCGCATTCCCAAGAGCGACTCGTACAGAGCCCCACCGTTGACCGAGGCTTTGACATTCGTGTCGGTGATCCCGTCCAAAGTCAGCGAGTTCAGGGTCACGCGGGCCGTGCGGACCTCTCCGTTCGCGGTCATGGCGCGGCCCATGTAGGGCAAGTTGTCCAAAGGAATGCCCGCCGCGCGCGCGGCCTCTTGGGTCAGAACGATATCTGTTGCGCCGGTATCCACCACAAACCGCGTGGGCACCCCATTCACCGCGAGCGTCAAATAATAATGCCCGTTCCGCGAGCGGGGCACGGTGATCTGTGCGTCCTGCGCGGAATAGCTCTGCATGGGGTGTTGGTTCTGCACGTCCTCGTACAGCGACGCGCCAATTGCCACCACGCCAAAGATCACAACCCACGCGGCGACGGTCTTCAGACCTTGGATCAGGCCCGGCCGCATCCGCAGTAGGACTATGCCGATCAAGGCGCTTCCCAGCACCACCAGATAGGTGGCGCGGGCAATGTCATCTCCGGGTAGGCTATCGAGCATTTTGACTTTCACTCAGGGACAAGAACCCACCTGATATGGGAACTCATCCAGCGTTTGTCACCCCGCGAAGCCAAAGCCCCTCAGACCATCCAGCACGAACTGCACCGAAAGCGCTGCCAAGAGCATCCCAAGCAGGCGGCTGACGACGTTGATGCCCGTGCGTCCCAGCGCTTTTTCAATCACGCCGCCAGTAAAGAAGAGCGCCAGCATGATTGCCAGAACGGCGAGCATGACCGCCAGCACGGACAAGTAGCCAAGGACTCCATCGGTTTGGCCGGTCAGCAGGATCATTGTCGCGATCGCCCCGGGCCCTGCGATCAGTGGGATCGCGATGGGGAAGACCGAGGGGTCATGGCCTTCGTCCTCTTCAGCCTGATCCTCGCGGCGCTTGGTGCGGCGTTGGAACAGCATGTCGAGCGCGGTCAGGAACAGCAGGATGCCGCCAGCGATGCGGAAGGCATGCATGGAAATCCCGATGAACCCGAGCAGGGCTTCGCCAAAGATCGAAAAGGCCGTCAGGATGCACGCCGCGATAAAGCAGGCGCGGATGCCGATGGCGCGGCGCTTTTGGGGCGACATGCCTTGGGTCAGGGCCACGAACAGCGGGGTCAGGCCGATGGGGTCGATGATGACGAACAGCGTCGCGAACGCCGTGATCAGGAAATTCACATCCATGTCGGGCTCCTGTCGGTTGGGGTGACCGTCGTCGGGAACGGTCCCGCACGCAAGGATTTTCTGTCTGGGCTCAGGCGGGGTTCTCGGCCTCTTCGAGCTTCATCAGGGCGTCTTCCCAGAGGCTTTCGGCACGGACCAAAGCCTCTTCGACCTCTGCCATCTTCTTTTGCCACTGCAGCGCCTCGTCCTTGCGGGCGGGGTCGTAGAGGTCGGGGTCAGCCAATTTGACTTCCAGCTTTTCCTTCATCTCCATCAGCTTTTCGACGCGCTCTTCAGACTTGCGCGCCTCGGAGCGCAGAGCCTGCATCGCATCGCGGCCGGGCCGCTTGGGCTTGTCCTCGGATTTCGCTTTGGCGGGGGCAGGGCTGTCGTTGGTCAGCAGAAGTTTGCGATAGGATTCGAGGTCGTCCTCATAAGGTGAGACGCGCCCGTCTTTGACCAGCCACAGACGGTCGGCGACCATGCCCAAGAGGTGCATGTCGTGGCTGACCAGAACGACCGCGCCGGAATAGGCGGTCAGCGCCTCGACCAAGGCCTCGCGGCTCTCGATATCGAGGTGGTTGGTCGGTTCGTCGAGGATCAACAGGTGCGGCGCGTCTAGCGTTGCCAGCAGCAGGGACAGACGGGCCTTCTGGCCGCCGGACAGCTTGCGGACCTCTGTTTCGGCCTGATCGGCCCCAAGGCCAAAGCCCGCCAGTTTGGCGCGCAGTTTGGCCTGGTGTTCCTCGGGGCGCAGGCGCTGGAGGTGCATCAGAGGGGTTTCATCGACGTAGAGTTCATCCACCTGATGCTGGGCAAAGAAACCGATCCGCAGCTTGTTCGATTTGGTCAGCTTGCCGGACATGGCGTCCAGACGGCCCGCAATCAGCTTCGACAGGGTCGATTTACCTTCACCGTTCTTTCCCAGCAGGGCGATGCGGTCGTCCTGATCAATGCGCAGGTTCAGGCGCTTGAGGATCGGGGTGTCGCCATAGCCGACCTCGACACCCTCCATCGCGACGATGGGGGGCGACAGTTCCTCGGGCTCGGGGAAGGTGAAGACCCGCTTTGCCGCTTCCTCGGGGGCGCTGATGGGCTCCATCTTTTCGATCATCTTCAGGCGGGCTTGGGCCTGCTTTGCCTTGGTCGCCTTGGCGCGGAAACGATCCACGAACGATTGCAGATGCTCGCGGCGGGCAGACTGTTTCTTGGCCGCGGCGGCCAGAACGGCGCGCTGCTCGGCGCGGGTTTTGGCAAAGCGGTCGTAGCCCCCTTGGTACAGGGTCAGCTTGCGATCCTCGAGGTGCAGGATCTCGGTCACGGCGCGGTTCAAGAGGCCGCGGTCGTGGCTGATCACGATGACCGTGTGGGGGTAGGTGGCGAGGTAATCCTCGAGCCACAGCGCCCCTTCGAGGTCGAGATAGTTGGTCGGTTCGTCCAAAAGCAGCAGGTCAGGCGCCGAAAACAGCACCGCCGCCAAGGCCACACGCATCCGCCAACCGCCCGAGAACGCCGAACAGGGGCGCTGCTGCGCCTCGTAGTCAAAGCCCAGACCCTTGAGGATGGTCGAGGCGCGGCCCTCGGCGCTCCAGGCATCAATGTCAGCCAGACGGGTCTGGATGTCGGCGATGCGGCCCGGATCGGTGGCGGTTTCAGCCTCTGCCATCAGTTCGGCGCGCTCGGTGTCGGCGGCCAGAACGGTGTTCAGCAGGCTGACCTCGTTGCCCGGAACTTCCTGTGCGACGCCGCCGATGCGGGCGCGCGAGGGCAGGCTGATGTCGCCGCTGTCCAGCGTCAGCTCTCCGCGGATCAGGCGGAACAGCGTGGTTTTGCCCGCGCCGTTCGGGCCGACCAGACCCACCTTGTGGCCGTCGGGAATGGTGGCGCTGGCCCCTTCAAACAGGGGGCGGCCTTCGATCGAATAGAAGAGGTCAGAAATCTTGAGCATGTCCCGCGATTAGCAGAGCATTCGGGCCGCGGAAAGCAGCCATTCGCCCGATCTGCGGGAAATCATGAAACCTGCGTGAAATTCACGGATAACCCACGTTAACGCCATCAAAGCCGTCTTCCCCCACGATCTTTTCCATGCTAGGGGCGCGGGATCGCGGGTTTCGGCCCGCTCACGTCTAACTCAAATGAGGTTTTCCATGGCCACCGAACGCACTCTGAGCATCATCAAGCCCGACGCAACCAACCGTAACCTGACCGGCAAAATCAACGCCAAGTTCGAAGACGCTGGTCTGCGCATCGTTGCCCAGAAGCGCATCCACCTGACCCCCGCTCAGGCAGGCAAGTTCTATGAAGTGCACGCAGAGCGTCCCTTCTACGGCGAACTGTGCGAATTCATGGCATCGGCACCCGTCGTTGTTCAGGTTCTGGAAGGTGAAGGCGCAATCGCGAAAAACCGCGAAGTCATGGGCGCAACCAACCCCGCAGACGCAGCCGAAGGCACCATCCGCGCAGAGTTCGCTCTGTCGGTTGGCGAGAACTCGGTTCACGGTTCGGACGCTCCCGAGACCGCAGCGAACGAAATCGCGTTCTTCTTCTCGGGTCTGGAACTGGTTGGCTAAGCCTACCTACGGATCTTGGGGTCAATGACCCCGATCATATCGAGGGCCGCTTCAAGCTTGGAGCGGCCCTTGTCATGTCTGGCGTCCTTTAAATCGTCGAACGCCACGCGCAGGTCATCCTTTTCGTGACCCTTGCAGTCATTCCAAGGGCGCCCCTGCAGAGCCATCACCAGTGAATAATAGGCAATGAAGTGTGGCGTGGACCCTGCGGCCATCATGCGGCCATAGGCTTCGTGTGCGCCGACCTCGCGAAGGGTCTCTGCGTCATGGATGCCAGCGGCCGCTAGCGCTTTGGCCTGCGAAGGGCCAACGTATTTTATGGATGTTACCGGAGTCGCCATGCCCCCTTTATAACAAGGGGACGGGGCAATCCCAGACTTCAGATCATTGCGAAGTCGGTAAAGATGAAGTCAGGCTCGTCGTCCTGTTTCTTCTTCTTTTTCTTAGGCGTCTCGTCGCGTCGTGACGCTTCGGTCGCCTGCGTTTGTTGCGGGTCGGGCTCGGGAGATGTGTTGTCCGGCATGAGTGCCTCCTTTCAATAAACTAATTATTGAATGGAGGCTTTGTTCCAAAAAAGTCCCGCGAAAGGGTATTAGGAGGCGCCGCGTGATAGAGCTGCTACCCCTGTTCGCGCCACTTCGGCCAATCCGAGGGGGCGCATAAGGTCCGCAAACGCATCAATTTTGTCGGGCGCGCCGGTTATTTCGAATACGAAGCTCGACAGGGTGCTGTCCACGACTTTGGCGCGGAAGATGTCTGCCAGACGCAGGGCCTCAACGCGCTTGTCGCCGTTGCAGGCCACTTTGATCAGCGCCAGTTCGCGCTGGACCGAGGGGCCCTCGACGGTCAGGTCATGTACTTCGTGAACGGGAACGATGCGGCCAAGCTGTGCTTTGATCTGGTTGATGACCTGCGGAGTGCCGGTGGTCACGATGGTGATGCGGCTCAGGTGACCTTCGTGGTCAACCTCGGCCACTGTCAGGCTTTCGATGTTGTAGCCACGGCCCGAGAACAGACCGATTACGCGGGCCAGAACACCGGCTTCGTTGTCCACCAGAACAGCCAGAGTGTGGGTTTCTTCGACGTCCGAGAAGTTGGGGCGTAGGGCATACGCCGAATGTTTGGACGAACCTTTTTTGATGTTGAGAGCTGCTGACATCTGAATGTTTCCTCTACCCGAAACGGCAGGCGCGCCTGCCAAGGGGACGGCGGGCGAACCCGCCGCCTGTTGTCCTATGGATTAGACCAGCACCGCGCCGGTCGAGCCGATGGCGTTGGTGGCGTTCACGTCACCCAGCAGCATCTCGTTGTGCGGCGCGCCCGACGGGATCATCGGGAAGCAGTTCTCGTGCTTTTCAACAAGGCAGTCAAAGATTACGGGGCCATCGTAGTTCAGCATTTCCATGATCGCATCATCCAGATCCTTGGGATCTGAGCACAGGATGCCTTTGCAGCCAAAGGCTTCGGCCAGCTTTACGAAGTCGGGCAGCGCCTCGGACCACGACTGCGAGTAGCGCTCGCCGTGCAGAAGTTGCTGCCACTGGCGGACCATTCCCAGACGCTCGTTGTTCAGGATGAACTGCTTGACCGGCGCGCGGTACTGAACAGCGGTGCACATCTCTTGCATGTTCATCAGCCAGCTGGCTTCGCCTGCGACGTTAATCACCAGCGACTCTGGGTGCGCGATCTGCACGCCCACCGACGCGGGAACGCCGTAACCCATGGTGCCGAGGCCACCCGAGGTCATCCAGCGGTTCGGATCTTCGAAGCCAAGGTACTGGGCAGCCCACATCTGGTGCTGGCCTACTTCGGTGGTGATGTAGCGGTCGTGGCCTTTGGTCAGTTCCTCAAGACGCTGGAGTGCGTACTGGGGTTTGATGACCGAGCCTTCTTGCTTGAAGGACAGGCAGCGGACAGCTTTCCACTCTTCGATCTTGTTCCACCACTTGGCCAGAGCCTCTTGGTTGGTTTTGCGACCGCGCGATTTCCAGACCTTCAGGATGTCTTCCAGAACGTGGCCCACATCGCCAACGATCGGGATGTCCACGCGGATGACTTTGTTGATCGAGCTGGGATCGATGTCGATATGCGCCTTTTTCGACTTCGGGCTGAACGCGTCGATGCGGCCGGTGATCCGGTCATCGAAACGGGCGCCGATGTTGATCATCAGGTCGCAGTCGTGCATCGCCATGTTGGCTTCGTACAAGCCGTGCATGCCAAGCATCCCCAGCCAGCCCTTGCCCGAGGCAGGGTAGGCGCCAAGACCCATCAGGGTCGAGGTGATCGGGAAGCCGGTGGTGTCCACCAGTTCGCGCAGCAGTTGGCTGGCTGCGGGGCCGGAATTGATGACACCGCCGCCGGTATAAAAGATCGGACGCTTTGCCTTTTCCAGCGCATCAACGAGTTCGTTGATCATGTCCAGATCGCCTTTGACCTGGGGCTGGTAGTGGCTGGTGCGCGCCTGCTTGGGGCCGTTGTAGGTGCCCGATGCGAACTGAACGTCCTTGGGGATGTCGATCAGCACGGGGCCGGGACGGCCCGAGGTCGCCACGTGGAAGCCCTCGTGGATGACGCCCGACAGACGGTCGGTGTCTTTGACCAGCCAGTTGTGCTTGGTGCAGGGGCGGGTGATGCCAACGGTGTCCGCTTCTTGGAACGCGTCCGAGCCGATCATAAAGGTCGGCACCTGACCCGACAGAACCACCAGCGGGATCGAATCGAGCAGCGCATCGGTCAGGCCGGTCACAGCGTTTGTCGCGCCGGGGCCAGAGGTCACCAGAACAACGCCGGGCTTGCCGGTCGAGCGGGCATAGCCTTCGGCCGCGTGAACCGCGCCTTGTTCGTGACGCACGAGGATGTGCTTGATATCGTTCTGCTGAAAGATTTCGTCGTAGATCGGTAGCACAGCGCCACCGGGGTATCCGAACACGACTTCCACACCCTGATCCTTCAGGGCCTGGACTACCATTTTCGCTCCGGTCATCTGACGTGTCATCTGCGTGTCTCCGTTTACGACGTCACTTCTGTTTGAAACAAAAAAGCCCCCGATTTTCTCGGGGGCGCATGGGGTACCGTTATGGTGTCCGTTACCGGCCCATGCGCCAATTCTCCACGACTAGTACGACCGACTGGTCCATAGGGGCTCTCCGTTTGCTGCGCCCTGATTAAAAGCGGCAAAAACCGAGGTCAACCGCATTTGTAGGAAATTTCGCGGGAATGGGCATGTTTGAAATAAAATTATTGCGAAGGGTCAGAGTCCGTGACCTGTCCCCTGAAGAACCCCATGCTCTAGCGCGTATCGTGTCAGCCCTGCTGTCGACGAGATGCCGAGCTTGCGCTTGATGTTCTTGCGGTGGGTTTCGACCGTCCGGACCGAGATGTCCAGTTCCGCCGCAACTTCCTTGTTCGACTTGCCCTGCGCCAGTTGCAGCAGCACCGTTTGTTCGCGAGAGGTCAGGGGTTCGCGGTCGCCCGTCGGCTCTGGGGTCAGTGATCCACTTGCACCGGTGCACAGGTACCGTTCGCCGCGCATCACAGCGTCGATGGCGGTTTTGATCTCTTCGGTGGGGACATCCTTGAGAACATAGCCGCGCGCGCCATGGGATAGGGCGCTGCTGATGTATTCGGGGCTGTCATGCATAGACAGGATCAGAATCCGCGTCTCGGGGCGGCGTTCGAGGATGATCTCGGTCGCGGTCAGCCCGCCCACGCCCGGCATGTTCAAATCCAAGAGGATCACATCCGGGTTCAGCGTTTCAACCTGATCAATGGCTTCCTGCCCATTACACAGGACGCCGACGACTTCGATATCGTCATACCCTTCGAGAATGGCTTCGATGCCGTCGGCCACCATCGGGTGGTCATCAACGATCAGCAGGCGGATCGGCGCGGTGCTCATTCGGGGACCTCCGAGACAGATTTCTTGGAGGCAGAGGTACTGCTGCTTTCCGGCGGCAACAAGTGGGTGAGGGGGACTGTTACGGAAATCCGGGTGCCTGTTTTGGCTGATTGAATATTCAATGAGCCTTCGAGTTGTTCGACCCGTTCCTGCATGTTGCGCAGACCGAGGCCTTGGCGCGGGTTTTGGCGGCGGGCGGTTTCGAACCCGTGGCCGTTATCGGCGATGGTCATGGTCGCGCCGCTGCGGTGGCCGCGCAGGTCGATGGTGACGTGGTTCGCGCCAGAGTGCCGCTCGATGTTGGTCAGCGCCTCTTGGGCGATCCGGTAGAGCGCGATTTTGGCGTCTTGGTCTAGGCGGTTGCGGAACACCACCGTGCTAAACTGGGTTTCGATCCCCGTGCGGGTGCTGAAATCGTCGGTCAGTGCCTTGAGCGCGGGTCCGAGGCCTAGATCGTCCAGCACACCGGGGCGCAGGTCGCGGCTGATCCGCCGGACCTCTTGGATCGCACCAGACAGGCTGTCGATCCCGCGGTTCATCGCTTCGGGCGCGCGTGGATCGTTGTTCGCAAACCGCTTCTTGGCCAGCTCCAATCCGTAGCGGACGCCGACCAAAATCTGGCTGATGCTGTCATGGAGTTCGCGGGCCACACGGCCGCGTTCCTCTTCTTGGGCATCAAACACGCGCTGGGTCAGGCTTTTCAGTTTCGCGTCGGCCAGTCGGCGCTCGCGTACGTTGATGATCATGCCGGTTCCGAACACCATCAGCAGCGAGGCAAACGTAATCCCGCCGATGTAAAAGAATGTCCGCCTCACGCGGGCTTCGACCTCTGACTTCGACGCGGCGACGGTTTTGATCACGTCATCAACAAATACGCCGGTGCCCACGGCCCACCGCCAACTGGGGAAACTGGTCACGTAAGTGATCATCTGGGCCTCTTCGCCAGTGCTGGGTTTGGGCCATAAATATGTGTGGTAGCCCCCACCGGAGCGCGCCACTCGAATCAACTCGTCGACCACGGGCGTGCCCGTCGAATCAGAGAGTCCCGCCCAGTTCTGGTTGATCATGTCCGTCTGGCGCGGCGAGACCAGATTATTGCCCTCGTAATCGTAGACAAAGAAGAACCCTTCGGAGCCATAGATCATCGCGGCAAGGATCTGCATGACCTTGCGCTTGGCTTCTTCGTCATCGGGGGCGGCGTTCCCATAGATGTAGTAGAAGCTGTTCCGCGCCAAGGTGACGTAGTTCTTAAGCTCTTGCTTTTTCACATCAATCAACTGCGATTCCAGCGTGCGGACTTCGCGTTCAGCCAATTCCTTGGACTGCAACGCCACCACAACAGAGATCGCCGCCACCGCCCCGATCAGGGGCAGGGTCGCGAGCAAGAAGAGTTTCTGCCCGTAGCTGAAGTGAAGACGCGAGAGAATCTGTTTCATGGGCCGATTCGCTCAGAACCCGCAGCCAAGATCAAGCGGCCCTAAAATAAAATTGCGCGACTCAGCCCCTTGGAAACCTGAAAATTTGCCGGATTTGGTCAGGAAATCTGGCCAGAATGGCCGCGCTACGTAGTACTTGGTATTTGCCAAATGGTATTCCGACACTAAGGTCGCTGCACTTGATAACGATCCGCCCGCCGCAAGGTTGGGCAGAATTTGGGAGGAGAGACCATATGGATCGTCGTTCTTTTCTGAAGACTTCGGCAATTGGCGGCACCGCAGCTGCAGCCAGCACTCTGGCAGCACCCGCCATCGCGCAGGGCAACCGCACTCTGACCATGGTGACTTCGGTCCCCCATGGCTTTGCTGTGTTTGATGACGCGGCCGTGTACTTCAACAACGTCGTTCAGGCGATGACCGATGGCCAGATCACCATCGACAAGAAAGCAGCAGGCGAACTCGTCGGCGGCTTCGAAGTGTTTGATGCTGTGTCGTCGGGCCAGGCGGACATGTACCACTCGGCTGACTACTATTTTGGCGGCCAGCACCCTGGCTACTACTACTTCACCGCAGTTCCCTTTGGCGCGACCGCGCAGGAACTGTCGACCTGGATGTACCACGGCGGCGGTCAGGAACTGTACGACCAGCTTGGTGAAATCTTTGGTCTGAAGTCGTTCCACGCAGGGTCTACCGGCATGCAGCCCGGCGGTTGGTTCCGCAAGGAAATCCGCTCGGCAGATGACTTCAACGGTCTGAAGTTCCGTATGCCCGGCATCGGTGGCCGCGCTCTGGGTCTGACCGGCGCATCGGTTCAGTCGATCCCCGGCGGCGAAATCTACCAAGCACTGGCATCCGGCGCGATCGACGGTGCAGAGTGGATCGGTCCCTTTGCTGACGAGCGTCTGGGCTTCCAGGAAGTTTGTAACTTCTACTACACCTCGGGCTTCCACGAGCCGGGTTCGGCTCTGTCGGTGTCGTTCAACCGCGACGTCTGGGACAGCCTGACCCCTGCGCAGCAGAACATCATGGAAGTTGCGGCCAAAGCAGCGACCACCCACAGCCTGACTCAGGGCATCGCGAACAACGCAGCCGCGCTGAAGCGTATTCAGAGCCAAGGCGTGAA
The DNA here is from genome assembly GCA_030433335.1 of Alphaproteobacteria bacterium. Taxonomy (GTDB): domain Bacteria; phylum Pseudomonadota; class Alphaproteobacteria; order Rhodobacterales; family Rhodobacteraceae; genus Donghicola. The sequence continues at coordinate 45,574 of JAUILL010000029.1, forward strand.
GCTGATGGAATTCTCCGACGACGTCTGGGATCTGTTCGGCGATGCATCGCTCAAAGCCATGGACGAGTTCATGGACGATCCGATGTACGCAGAAATCCGTACCAGCTTCGAAGAGTCGATGAAGTCGAGCTCCGAGTGGCTGCAGCGCGCAGACCGCAGCTACGTTCAGCAGCGTGACCGCGTTCTGAACCGCGGCTAATCACAGCTTGTGAATCCTGGGCACCGCGTCACTTGCGGTGCCCTATTTCGTGCAGGCCTCTGGGCTGCAAACTAACCCGCGTCGAAGCGGGACAATCGGGGACATCATGGAACAGGAAAGCATCGGGCTGGGGGGCGCCTTGCTCTCGGTGTGGGACGGCCTTGTTTGGGCGCTGTCCAACATCGCTATGGCCTTCTACAATTTCTTCTATGCTGTGTCGCATCCCGGCCTTTGGCTGGATTGGTCGAACAAAGAGGCGTTGTCGCGCTTTGTTTACTACGGCGGCTCGGTCGAATTTTTCTTTGTCATCTTCACTCTCTTCCTGGTCATCACTGCGGTCGGTGTCTGGAAAAACAACTTCCTCTGGGGCTGCGTGCGCGGGCTCGAGGCATTTGCGAATACCGCGGGCCGTTTCGCCGCTTGGGCTGGCCTGATCATGGTGCTGCAGCAGACCGTGATCGTTCTGATGCAGCGCATCTTCGCGCGTCCTGACGTGGTGCTGGGCTTTGGTATTCCCGTTGGTTTTGACGTGAGTTGGTGGTCCGAAGAGTTGAAGCTGTGGAACGCGATCGTGGTTGCGATGTGTGTCAGCTACACCTTTGTCCAAGGCGGCCACGTGCGCGTGGACTTGGTTTATGCCGCTGTCAGCCACCGCGTTCAGCGCGTGATCGACATGGTTGGCTCGCTGATCTTCATGATGCCGCTTGCCGTGATCACGTGGATGTACGGCTGGTACTTCCTGTGGCGCCACCTGATCGTGCCCAAGCCGTCGGCCTCTGACCAACTGGACCGTCTGCTGATGAAGTCGCGCGCCTTGCGCTGGAACGTGGAAACCATTGGTTTCTCGGCCAATGGCTTTACCGGCTACTTCCTGTTCAAAATCCTGCTCGTGACCTTCGCTGGTATGGTCTTCATCCATGCCTGCGCATTCTTCTGGCGTTCCTATCTGGAATACAAAGAAGGCCCGGATTCCGCTGGCCGCTTTGTGGACCGCGATACGCTGGGTGAAGGCGAAGAAGCCTACGAAGGCACCCATTAATTCAAGGCGGATAAGACATGCTATTCGGACTAGACGGCGTAGAGATCGGCCTGATCATCGTCTTTTTGTGCCTGTT
>JAUILL010000081.1 GCA_030433335.1 Alphaproteobacteria bacterium
GTTGCTCGGTGGTCAGCGTGCTTAGGTCGAGAGCCATAGCTTGTCTTCCTCTTAAAATTCGGTGCCCGATTCAATCGGCCCCATCAACGATCATTGTTGCTCGCTGAAAAACCCCAGCATCTTATTTGTGTCCTTAGGGTGTTATTCAGAACAACTGAGCAGCGTTATAATATTTTGATTTTTGCTGAACAAGGGAAAATGTATAGCAAATTACACACCCCCAGACGGTTTTTGATGAAGCCTATGTTTTTAATATATTTTTTTATTGAGCTGGGCGCGCTGGTTGCGGAATGGCAACAAACGAGAGGAAAAATTAGCACCCTTTTGATACTTGCGGGGCCCGTGAGAGAGGGCGAACGCCACGTCGCGCACGGCTGCGCCCAATGAAGGAGGGCGCAGCTGCTGGGGAGACTACGATCACTGAGGAGCCGCCGCCGCTGTTGGTTATCCGGTTTTAAAGTTTACCGGATTTTAATGTTTATTGGATATTTTGTTTTATTGGATTATTCATATAATGCGATGTGTGGTTATACCGGATAATCATATTTACCGGATATATTCTATCATCGGATTTTAACGTTTACCGGATTTACAATTATATCCGATTAATCTATAAATCAGATAAAAACATAAATCCGGTCATCAATCACATCGGATAAACAAAGAGGACTCTACCATGCCAACCATCGTCGTGGCCTCTCCCAAGGGGGGCGCAGGGAAATCAACCACAGCAGTGCTCCTCGCAACCGAGCTCGCACATGAGGGCATCCCCGTGACCATGCTCGATTGCGACCCGAACAGATCGCTCTCCCTCTGGGCGGGGCAATCAGACCTGCCAAGAAACATCAATGTCTTGTCAAACATCACTGAGGCCGACATCGTCCGGACGATCAAATCAAACGATCAGGATGGCCACATCGTCGTGGTCGACCTGGAAGGTGTGGCCTCGCGACTTGTCAGCCGCGCCATCAGTCAAGCCGACCTCGTGCTCACTCCCATGCGCGCCACCACGCTTGACGCCACCATCGGAGCTCGAGCTCTGCAACTCATCGCCGAGGAAGAAGAAGCGCTCGACCGGAAAATTCCCCACGCCGTCGTCTTCACCATGACCAAGGCAATCGTCTCAAAACAGCACAAAGGCATCGAAGCATCGCTCCGCGACCAAGGTGTCGACGTGATCGACCCACCCTTGATGGAACGCGCAGCCTTTTCCGGTCTCTTCGCCTTTGGCGGCGATCTCTACTCCATGCCAGAACAAGGCAATATGGACGGAGCACGCGACAATGCCCGCGCCTTCGCCATGCAGGTCTACAAACGTCTGGCACAGGAGGACTAACCCATGTCCGAGAGCAACCCGTTCAGCATCTCCTTGAACCCCGGCAAACTGCGCACGAAGCCAAAAGACACAAGTCCCGGCACCGTCGCCCGAACAGATGAAGCTGCCGAAAAACACGGCTTCGTCGATCGCAGTCCCCAAAAGCGCCGAGGGCGCAAACCCAGTCCCCGCACCGGTCAGGTCCACGCCAAGGTGATGCCGGATGTGGCAAAGGAAATCGCCGCCGAAGCACGGTTCCGTGGCGTGCAACAAGGTGTGATCATCGAAGAGGCCTGGGCCTTGTACAAATTGCAAAACAACCCGTGACGTCGCCGCACGCGGCTGCGCTCTTCGGACAATTCACGGTCAGCTTCGGCTTGAAAGGCCCAGCAGGATGCGCGATGCCACAGCCGGTGAACACACAAAAGATCATGTCCTGGATCGGCATGACATGTCGCATACACGTCGAAGGGGAGGGGACCGCACATGACACAAGAGTATTTGTCCCAGCCAGACCCTGGGTTGACCCAGCACCAACCATCCGTGGACGACCGCCTTGCCGCGCCAGCCCGAGAGACAGCCCCCCCGGCCACACAAAGACCGGCAAAAACTGGAGCCCTCGCCAACGTCACCGCACGCTTGACCGGAGCCCCCAAGACGGACCAGCCCCCCGCATCCTCCGCAGAAGCAGGACCAAGACCCATGAGCACCCGCCGCAAACTCACGCCCCTCAAACGTCTGGAACGCTATGTGTCGGCCATCTTCAAACTGGGCCGGACCGAGTACATGGCCAAGGATGCCCGCAGGCGCATTGAACGCGCCGAGCTGCGCATGGACGACATCGAGGGCGAGCTGGGACGCTTCGGCCGCGACATCCGCGAAACCTGGCGCAGCTCCGAGGAGACGGAGCGCAGCGTGACCGAACTCCGGCACATGCTCCAGGGCACTGGAGGAACAGGTTCCAAACTGCTCGATGACATCGCCCTCCTGCAACAGCGGCTCGACCAGCATCGCGTGCTGACCGACAGCCTTGTGCACGAATTCCGCAATAAGCGCGCACATCTCCAGGATACCTTTCGGTCTGAAACCTCATTGATGGCGCGTGTATTCTCCGATCTCTCACGCCGGGTGGACATGATCGGGCAGCGGAGCGGCATGGCTCCCGAGGATCTGACCACCCCGGCATCCCCAATCGACCTGCCCGCCTCCGAGGGTTTTGAGGCCTTCAAGGACAGCTTCTACCACCGGCTGGAAAACCGCTATCGCGGCTCGGTCGAGGACATCGCGGACCGGCTCCGCATCTACCTGCCCGATGTGGAGGCCGCCGTGATGCGCACGGGCGGCAAGCCGGTGATGGATATCGGCTGCGGGCGCGGCGAATGGCTGGGCTTGCTCAAGCGCGCCGGGATCGAAGGCTTTGGCGTCGACACCAACGCGGTGCAGATCGAAGCGGCAAAAGAGCAGGGGCTCGACGTGCGTCTGGGTGATGCACTCAAGGCGCTGGCCGAGATGGAGACGGGCAGCCTTGCCATGATCTCCGCCCATCACCTTGTCGAACACCTGCCCTTTGACGCCGTGGCGTGGATCGCCCGCGAGGCGCAGCGCGTGCTGGCGCCGGGGGGTGTGCTGCTCTTCGAGACACCGCACACCCGCAACGTGCTGGTGGGGGCCACCACCTTTCACACCGATCCCACACATCTCAAACCGATGCCGGAACAGGTGCTGACGGTGCTGTTCGACACCGCCGGCTTTGACCCGGTAGAGGTGCGCGCCCTGAACCCGCATGCGCGGTTCAAGGAATTCCTCGACACGCCCGATTTCAACGACGAACTGGCCTTCCTGCTCTTTGGTCCGCAGGACCTTGCCGTGCTGGGCACCAAGCCTGCCCCCAAGGACGAGGAGTAAGCCCATGCGCATCGGTGTCCTTCGCACCCAGGTCCCCTTCGTGCAGGGCGGGGCCGAACGCCACGCCGCCAATCTGGTCAGCGCCCTCAACGCCTATGGCCACGAGGCGACCGAGATCACGCTGCCCTTCAAATGGTATCCCGGCGAAGTGCTGGCCGATCACATCCTCGCCGCGCGGATGCATGACATCTCGGAGTTCGAAGGTGTGCCGATCGATATGGCGATTGGTCTCAAGTTCCCGGCCTGGCTGGCCAACCACCCCAACAAGCTCTTCTGGATCATCCACCAGCACCGCGCCGCCTATGACCTCTGGTCGGCGGGGGATGCCGATCTGATGCACGACCCTGATGGTGATGCGCTGCGCCAGCTCATCCATGCCGAGGACCGCGCCGCCTTCACCGCCAGCCCACATCCGCTCTATGCCAATTCCGGCAATGTGGCGAAACGCCTGCACCAGTATCTCGATCTGGAAGCCACACCGCTCTACCATCCGCCCCCGAATGCCGAGCGGCTCTGGCAGGGCGAGTATGGCGACTACCTCTTTGCACCTGGCCGCATCAACCCGTCGAAACGGCTGGAGCTGATCCTGCGCGGGCTGGCCGCCACCCGATCGAAAATCCGCCTCGTGATCGCGGGCGTGGCCGAAAACCCCCGCTACCAGCAAGATCTGCACGCGCTGGCCCTCGAACTGGGGGTGGCCAACCGGGTGACATGGCTGGGCCGCGTCGATGACGCCACGCTCCTGCGCCATTATGCCGAGGCGCGCGCGGTCGTCTTCGTCCCTCAGGACGAGGATTACGGCTACATCACCCTCGAGGCGATGCTGGCCGCCCGTCCGGTGATCACAGTCACCGACGCAGGCGGTCCGCTCGAATTCATCACCGACGGGAAAGAGGGCCGCATCACCGCGCCAAAGCCTGCCGAGCTGGGTCAGGCCTTCGAGGAGCTGATGGCCGATGCGGCCCTCGCCGAACGCATGGGGCAGGCGGGTCTGGCGCGCTTTACCGACATGCAGATCACCTGGGAACACGTGGTCGAGACATTGGCCGGGCGCTCTGATCAGACCATCCATCCGACCCCGGTGACGGGTAGCGCGGGGCAGGAGGCCACGATGCCCCCGCAGAGCGCCACAGAGCCCGCACCAGAGCTGTCGCCGCAGGACCTTGCGGTCCAGACCCTCAAGGCCGCCATCGCGCCCCCGGAGCCGCCAGAGGGCCTGCCCTTTGCCAGCATCGAAGAGGTGCTCGCCGCCTATGCCTTCGACGAATTGCCGGGCCTTCTGGGCGATGATGCCCCTCCCATCGACGCAGGGCTTGCCAGCTATCTCGGCACGCACTGGACGCGCTACATGACCACGCTGCGCGCATTGGACGGGCTCGAGATCGGCACGGCGCTCGATGTGGGTGTCTTCCCCCCGCTGGTGTTTCAAGCGCTGCTCGCCAACCGCTTTCCGGGGGTGCAGATGTCGGGTCTCTGGGAAGGCCCCGATCCGTACGTTCAAACCATCCGAGCCGTCCGGGACAGCGACCTGCCCGGCTTCGACATCACCCTTGCGGCCGCCAATTCCGAACGCGATCCCTGGCCCTACGCGGACAACAGCTTCGATCTGGTCACTGGGATGGAGATCCTCGAGCATCTGGCGCTCGATCCGTATTTCTTCTTTTCCGAGGCCGCGCGGGTCCTGAAACCCGGCGGGCATCTCCTGCTGACCACCCCCAACGTCGTCAGCCATCGCGGCGTGAACAAGATGCTCAATGGCATCGCGCCCTATTCCTTCGGCATCTTCGTGCCCTCGGGCGGCGTCTACGGGCGTCACAACCGCGAATACGCCCCCCAGGAGCTTCCCGAACTGGGGCAGGCGGCAGGGCTGCATCCCGTGTCGCTGCGGACGGTCGATGTCTATGACCGCAAGGTGGACCCAAGCACAGCCGAACTTCTGGTCGCGCGCGAGGACGACCTGACTTTGCGCGGCGAAACCATCTTCTACCTCGCGCAGAAGACGGGCAAAGCCACCGGCCTGCCCAAACGCTTCTACCACGGCGATCCGACCCGCATGTCGGGCGCGCTCTCCGTGGCGTCCGTGGAAGGGGCCACCGGCCTCACCCGGATCATCGTCGAGAACCGCTCGTCCCAATGGTGGGCGGTCGCAGGCGATCACGCCACCTGTGTGCTGGCCGAATGGATCGACGCCGACGCCACGCTGCGCCACCAGCACCTGATGCAACCCATCACCGCCCCCATCGCACCGCACACCGCCGGAGAGATCGCCCTGCGGCTTGATCCGGAGGGCACGGACGGGCAGGGCCGCCTGCGCCTGCATCTCTACCAGTCCGGGGTAGGCACCATGACCGGATCGGGCCGCGCCCCCACCCTGACGCTGCCCTGTTCGCGCGACGCCTTCCTGCGCGTGGTGCGCTCCACCCCGCTGCCGGGAGGGGCGGAATGAAACCGAAAGTGCATTGGGTCTCGCCTATCCCCGAGGCCAATACCGACATCGCCCATTACACCTACCGCATCCTGCCGGAACTGGCGGCGGCCACCGATCTGACCGTCTGGACCGATGCCCGCCACTGGGACCGGGCGGTGGATGCGATCTGCCCGGTGCGCAAGATCGACCCGCACCGCACCCTGCCGCGCGATTTCGCGCGCTCCGGCCATGGCGACGGGCCGGACGCGATCTTCATCCATATCGGCAATTCCTGGGTCTTTCATTCCGGGCTGCTGCAACTGGCCCGCCGGGTGCCGTCGGTGATCGTGCTGCATGATCTGGCCATTCAGGAAATGCTGCACGACGCCATGCGCTTTGCGGGCTTCCCCCGCGACCTCTACGAGGCCGAGATGCTGCGCTGGTACGGCGAGGCCGGGCGACAGGCGGGACAGGACGTGCTGGAGCGCCGCTCGGGCGCCAATGTGCTGTCGGAAACCTATCCGGGCTTTCACCTTGCGCTCGACCGCGCCGTCGCGGTCCTGTCGCACACGCCTGCCGCGTTTGATACTGCCCGCGCAGCGGGCATAGTGCCCTCCTACCAGCTTGACCTGCCGTTCCGCCCCTCAGCAAAGGCGCCGTCGCCGCAGCGCGCCAAGGACGGCCCCCTGCGGCTGGTGCAGTTCGGCCATATCGGCCCCAACCGCCGCCTCTGGGAAGTGCTCGAGGCGCTTGGCCCCCTCAAGACCGAGATCGACTTCCGCCTCGACATCATGGGCAATGTCTGGGACCGCTCGGTGCTCAGCGAAAAGCTCGAACGCTTCGGGCTCGAGGACCGCGTCACCGTGCATGGCTTTGTGCCCGAACCGGATCTGGATGCGGCGCTGGCCAAGGCGCATCTGGTCTTCAACCTGCGATACCCGACCATGGGCGAAGCCTCTGGCAGCCAGCTGCGCATCTGGAACGCCGCCGCCGCTGCCGTGGTCACCGATCTGGGCTGGTACGGATCACTCCCCGACGACACCGTGTTCAAAATCCCGCTTCAAGGCGAGACCGCCGCCCTTCAGGACCTCGTGCGCCGCGTGAATGCCGACCGCGGCCTCGGGGCCACCCTTGGCCAGACCGGCCGCACCCGGCTCGAGACCCGCCACACGCCTGCACTCTATGCCAGGGGCATCGCCGAGATCGCAGACCGCTTTGCCGATGATGCCGCCCTGTCGCTCCATGCCCGCCGGGTGCGCGAGACCCTGGCCCGGGTGCCTCACAAGACCCCGCTTTACGACAGGGCGCTCAAGACGCGAATGTGAAATGCTCAGATATTGTCTCTTGAGTGCGGGGCCCAGTCTTCTCGGGAATGGCGTATCCTCAGGATATGCGCGATGTGGTCAGCATCCACCGCATAAACGATGATATGAACTCCCACGGGATGTACGCGGATCGGGGGCGTAATCTCTGACCGAAGACGTCCCATGTTCGGGTAGTCTGCAATCAGATGGATCGCAGTGTCCAATCTGTCCTGATAGGCGTCAGCCTGCGCCATTCCGAAACGTTCTGCGCCTTCTAGATAGATCTCGATCAGATCCGTTTCCGCACGGGCAGAAAGTCGGAAGCTCACCTCTCGCCTTGCTTGAAACGTTCTTGCGCCAGTCGGCGTATCTCATTCAAGGATAACATGCTGTCGCTCTCTTTCAGAGCATCGGTGACAAGAGCCTGCATCGCCTTGATCTTCATGGCCCGATCCTGATCATGCCGTATGAGGTCGCGCATATATTCACTTGCAGTATCATATCGACCTGATCTGGTCTGCGCCTCGACCCATTCCCGCATAGGGTCCGACAAGGAGATGTTCATGCTCGGCATGTACTTTTCCTGCCTCTCATCTGAAATGGCATATAGTGGCATTTTTTGCCATATTCATTGGTTTCTTTCCAGAGGGGTTTTCCAGCCGTCTCAGGAAGTCTTTGACCTCCCCATTTTGGGGCCTGTGCCGACTCCTTCTGTTCATCTTCCGGGTGTTAATATGTGTTAGACTCGTGTTACGCCCCTTTTGAGGGCCATTTTTCCAAGCACTTACAATCACTTCCGCGCACCCCCCGTGTGCAAAGTGGTGATTCTGCGTGTGTAGAGTGGTGATTCACCGTGTGTAGAGTGGTGATTCCCTTTTTCCCGAATCATCCCCCATGAAAACCGCCCGACA
>JAUILL010000030.1 GCA_030433335.1 Alphaproteobacteria bacterium
GAAAAAAGGTTCAAGCTTGGCCATCTGCGTATCGCTTAACCAGTATAGATCACTCATGTCACCGCTCCGTTTTCCGAGCCGTGAATCACGCAGCACAACGGAAATCAATGCGTCCTGACCCTAACGACACAATAAGATCAAAGAAAGTCGGGATAATTCCGACACCTACAAACAGGATCCTCGGGAGGGACGATGTTGAAACTTCACAAACTTGGCGCACTCACTGTCTTTGGTATGACCACCGCACTGGCCTCTGGCGCCATGGCCAGTGAATGCGGCGAGCTGACCATGGCCGAGATGAACTGGGCCTCGGCGGAACTGATGGCAAACGTGGACAAAATCATCCTCGAAGAAGGATATGGCTGCGATGTCGAACTGATCCCCGGCGCGACCACGACCACCTTTGCTTCGATGAACGAAAAGGGCGAGCCTGATGTTGCGGGCGAGCTATGGATCAACGCCGTGCGCGATCCCCTGATGGGTGCGATGGAAGAAGGCCGCCTGCACTCGGTCGTCGAAGGCCCGATCACCGGACTGGGTGAAGGCTGGTGGGTGACTGAGAAATTCGCAGCGGATCACCCAGATCTGGACACCGTCGAAAAGGTTCTGGAGCACCCCGAGCTGTTCCCCTACGCCGAAGATGATTCTCTGGGAGCCTTCATGGGCTGCCCCGCGGGCTGGGGCTGCCAACTGTCGAACGCCAACCTCTTTCGTGCATTCGATATGGAAGACAAAGGCTGGACCCTTGTCGATCCCGGCTCGGCGGCTGGTCTGGACGGCGCCATCGCCAAAGCGGTGGAACGTGACGAACCCTGGTTCGGCTACTACTGGGCCCCGACCGCGATCATCGGCAAGTACAAGCTGCAGATGCTGCCTTGGGAAACCGAATGGGCGGGCAGCGAAAACTGGGACGGCTGCATGGTGAAGCCCGAGCAGGAATGCCTTGATCCGCAGCCCTCGTCCTACACCGAGTCCGAAGTTCACACGATCATCACCGATCGTCTGATGACCGAAGGCGGGATCGCAGTCGACTATCTGAAGTCGCGCGTCTTCCCCGGCGAAGTCATGAACGAAATGCTGGTCTACATGAACGAGAACCAGGCCACCGGAGAAGATGCCGCCTACCACTTCCTCGAAGCCTACCCCCAGATCTGGAGTGAGTGGGTTTCCGAAGAAGCGGCCGAGGGCGTGAAGTCGGAACTCTGATCAATCTTTAGAACCAATGAACGGGGGGCAGACCATCGCCCCCCGTTTGCTGTGGGTGCCGGACCGTTCTTCCGGAAAACAAAACAACAAACGAGGTGACGGCTGTGGAGTTCTTTGAAGAATTTCCCTCTCTGGGCCGCAAAACCCTGAGCGGCATGAAGCAAGCGGTAGACGAGACCTTCAAAGGTTTCTCCCGCGCCTATGGCGAACAGCTTGAAAATTTCTTTGATCCGCTGCTGCGGTTCCTGATCTGGTTCGAGAAACTGCTCGAAGCGACCCCTTGGCCCATCATCCTTCTGGTAGTCGGCGGGCTGGCGTGGCTGGGATCGCGGTCGTGGAAGATCACAATCGGCTCTGTACTGGCCTTTGTTGCCATCGGCATTCTGGACATGTGGGAAGACACCATGGCCACGCTCGCGATTATCTCGGTCGCGACGATGCTGTGTATCGCGATCGGGATACCCTTGGGCATCCTGATGTCCCGCTCGGACCGCGCCCAAGGGATCATTACCCCGATTCTCGACGTCATGCAGACCATTCCGTCCTTCGTGTACCTGATTCCCGTGGTGATGCTGCTGGGGATTGGCAAAGTGCCCGGCCTGCTAGCCGTCTGCATCTACGCTATCCCGCCCATCGTGCGCCTGACCAACCTTGGCATCCGGCTGGTGGACAAGGACGTGCTAGAGGCAGCGGATGCCTTTGGCACCTCGCCTTGGCAAAAGCTGTGGGGCGTGCAGGTGCCGCTGGCCCTGCCCAACATCTTTGCGGGCATCAACCAGACCATCATGATGGCCCTCTCCATGGTCGTGATCGCCTCAATGATCGGCGTCAAAGGCCTTGGCGTGCCCGTGCTACGCGCGATTTCGAACCAGTATCTCGCGCTCGGCCTGATGAACGGTTTGGCCATCGTGGCCCTAGCCATCATCTTTGACCGTGTGTCGCAAACCTACGGCAAGCGTCTGCAAGCCTACCGCAACGGAGGCAAATGATGTCAGAGCTCAAGGTACAGATCAAAAACCTCTACAAGATCTTCGGCAAAAACCCGAAAAAGGTTCTGCCGCAGGTCAAAACCGGCCTCGGGAAACCCGAGCTGCTGGACCAGACCGGCCACGTGCTCGGGATCAACAACGTCAGCCTCGATATTCCGGCCAAGCAGATTCAGGTTGTCATGGGCCTGTCCGGTTCGGGCAAGTCTACGCTGATCCGCCACATCAACCGCCTGATCGAACCCACGGACGGGCAGATCCTGATCGATGGCGAGGATGTGCTGACCATGTCCGACCGCCAACTTCGGGACGTGCGCCGCAAGAAGACCTCGATGGTGTTCCAGAAGTTCGGCCTCCTGCCCCACCGCAAAGTCATGGAGAACGTCGGCTACGGTCTGGAAGTTCAGGGGGTCAAAGACGACGAGATCGCACAGAAAGCACAGCACTGGATCGACCGCGTTGGCCTGACCGGATACGAGAACCACTATCCCGGTCAGCTGTCGGGCGGCATGCAGCAGCGTGTCGGCCTGGCCCGCGCTCTGGCGACCGACGCCGAAATCCTGCTGATGGACGAGGCGTTCAGTGCGCTCGACCCGCTGATCCGCTACGACATGCAGTCGATCCTGCTGGAACTGCAGGACGAGCTGCACAAGACGATCATCTTCATCACCCACGATCTGGACGAGGCCCTGCGCCTCGGCGACAAGATCGCGATCCTGCGCGACGGGGCTATGATCCAAGAGGGCACCGCCCCGCAGATCGTCCTGACGCCCGCTGACGACTACATCGCGGACTTCACCAAGGACATCAACCGCGGCAAAGTGATTCGACTTCGGGCGATTGCAGAGGCTGGAACCCCTTATGATGGCGCGAATATTCCGGCAGGCACTCTCCTGAACGACGCGCTGCAGCCACTGGCACAAGCGCCGAACCAGACGCTTGGCGTGACCGAACCTGACGGACGCTACCTTGGCACGGTGTCGCTAACCAAGGTGATTGGCGCTCTGGCCGGCTAAAACCTTGTCCCTTACGCAGAAAGTCGCCCGCTGGATCACCGGCGGGCGACTTTTTTGTGCCCGACGTCCTTACAATTCCGCTGGGTGGAAAAAGCCAAGTGTTTCGCTTGCCATGTGTAGTCAGGTCATGCACGAATTGGTGCATCAGATGCTCTGACCGCAAGAGGAGCCTTGGAAACGGGGTGCGGGACAGGGTGCGATAACGGGAGGATAATCTATGAAGACTTTGCTTGGCCGTACGGCCATCGCCCTTGTTGCTGTCAGCTTTGCCGCCGAGGCAAGCGCAACCGAATGGAACGTGTCCGTCTGGGGCAAGCGCCGCGCTTTCACCGAGCACATTGAAAAACTGGCAGAACTGGTCGCTGAAAAGTCCGGCGGCGATTTCACCATGAACGTCAGCTATGGCGGTCTGTCCAAGAACACCGAGAACCTTGATGGCATTTCCATCGGCGCGTTCGAGATGGCCCAGTTCTGCGCGGGTTACCATGCGGACAAAAACCGCGCGATCACCGTTCTGGAACTACCCTTCCTTGGCGTGAACACGCTGGCCGAAGAAGTGGCCGTCAGCCACGCGGTCTATGCCCACCCCGCCGTTGCCGACGAGATGGCGCAGTGGGGTGCCAAGATGCTGATGACCAGCCCGATGCCCCAGTACAATCTGGTCGGCACCGGTGAGCCCCGCGATGAATTGTCAGAATTCGACGGCATGCGCGTTCGCGCCACCGGCGGTCTGGGTCGCGCGTTTGAGGCTGTCGGCGGCGTGCCCACCTCGGTGACCAGTTCCGAAGCCTATCAGGCGATGCAGTCGGGCGTCGTGGACACTGTAGCCTTTGCACAGCACGCGCACCTGTCGTTCGGCACCATCAACGAAGCTGACTGGTGGACCGCGAACCTGAACCCCGGCACCGTGAACTGCCCCGTGGTCGTGAACATCGACGCCTACGAGAGCCTCTCGGACGAGCACCGCGCCATTCTGGACGAGTCGGTTCCTGAATCGATCGACTACTACCTGTCCAACTACGGCGAATTGCTGAAGAAGTGGGACAGCGTTCTCGATGAGAAAGGCGTGCAGAAGGTCATGATCTCGGACGAGGAACTCGCCGCGTTCAAGGAAAAGGCAGGTGCCCCCATCCACCAAGCTTGGATCGAAGAGATGAGCGCGCAGGGCCTGCCCGCACAAGAACTCTATGATCTGGTGAACTCGACACTGGCAGACGCACGCAAGTGATGCGCGTCAACTGATCTGAACAGGTTGCAGGCTCCGAAGATGACCTTCGGGGCCTGAATATTCTGGAAATAACGGGGAATACGCATGGCTGGGTCTGCCACAGTATTGACCGACGACAGCCTTTTGAGCCGCGTGGATCAGGGGTTGATGCGTCTGGAACGCTTCATGGCCTTGCTGGCCGGTTTGGCCGTGTTCGGCCTGATGGTCTTGGCCGTGGTCTCGGTGACTGGCCGAAACGGGTTTAACGAGCCCCTGCCGGGCTATGTCGACTGGATCACCCAACTGATGCCGCTGATCGCATTCATGGGGATCAGCTATGTGCAGCGCGACGGCGGGCACATCCGCATGGACATTCTGGTGTCGCGCCTTTCGGGTCGCCCACTCTGGCTGTTTGAATTCATCACGACTGCGCTGATCCTGATCCTGATGGTTCTGCTGGTCTGGGGCACTTGGGCCCACTTTGATCGCAGCTTTGACATGACCAAACCAATGTGGAGCCGTGACAGCACCATCGACATTGGCCTTCCGATCTGGCCTGCCAAGCTACTGGCGCCTATTGCGTTTTCGATTCTGAGCCTACGCTGCGTCATACAGCTGACCGGCTACGCGCGGGCCATTGCCACCGGCACCGACAGCCCCGTCGCGGTCCCGCTGATCCAGAGCGCCGCCGAGCAAGCCGCCGCCGAAGCTGAACACATCGAAGGCAGGGACTAAGGCCATGGATAGCATTGAAATCGGCCTCTGGGTCACTGCTGGCATGATGGTCATGGTCCTGCTGGGGATGCGCGTTGCATTCGCGGCAGCCATGGCGGGTCTGGTCGGTCTGATCTGGATTTTCTGGGCCAAGAAAGGCATGGACCCCGCGCAATTCGGTTGGGCCCTAACCGTTGCGGTGAAGACCGCGGGCCAAGTCCCTCATGGCAAGGTCGCCAGCCAAGCCCTCAGCCTGATCCCCACCTTCATCCTGATCGGCTATCTGGCCTATTACGCAGGCCTGACGCGCGCCCTGTTCGAAGCCGCCAAGCGCTGGATCGCTTGGGTGCCGGGCGGGCTGGCGGTTTCGACAGTCTTTGCGACCGCGGGGTTCGCGGCTGTGTCCGGTGCTTCGGTCGCAACAGCTGCGGTCTTTGCCCGTGTGGCGATCCCCGAAATGCTGAAGATCGGCTATGACAAACGCTTCGCGGCAGGCGTTGTGGCGGCGGGCGGCACGCTGGCCTCGTTGATCCCACCGTCAGCGATTCTTGTGATCTACGCGATCATCGTGGAACAGGACGTGGGTAAACTGCTGCTTGCAGGCTTTATTCCCGGCGTCTTTTCAGCGTTGATCTACGGCATCCTGATCATCGGGCTCGCCCTGTCGATTAAGAACTTCGGCCCACCGGTCCGTGGTTTCACGTGGAAAGAGCGGTTCGCGTCGCTGCCCCCAGCCCTGCCCATCGTCGCAGTGGTCGTGATCATCATCTTCTTCGTCTACAACCCCTTTGGCGGAGACGCATGGGGCACCCCGACCGAAGGCGGCGCGGTCGGCGCGTTCATCATCTTTGTCATGGCTCTGGCACGCGGCATGCGGTGGTCGGAATTCAAGGACGCGATCATTGAAACGGCCCGACTGTCAGCGATGATTTTTACGATCATCTGGGGCGTTCTGATCTATGTGCGCTTCCTTGGCTTTGCTGATCTGCCGCACGCGTTTTCGGACTGGATCACATCGCTACACTACAGCCCGATGCTGATCCTGATCTGCATCCTGCTCGCTTACGCGGTGCTGGGGATGTTCATGGACGCGATCGGGATGCTGCTGCTGACGCTGCCTGTGGTCTACCCTGCGGTCATGGCTCTAAACGGGGGCGAGATGGTCAGTGCGGCGGACAGCACCTTTGGCATGTCTGGGCCTATGTGCGCGATCTGGTTCGGAATTCTGGTCGTCAAAATGGCCGAGTTCTGCCTCATCACCCCGCCCATCGGCTTGAACTGTTTCGTGGTGGCTGGCGTCCGTGATGACTTGAGCGTTCAGGACGTTTTCAAGGGCGTCACGCCCTACTTCATTGCCGACGCGGTGACCATCGCTCTCTTGGTGGCGTTTCCCCAGATCGTCCTCTGGTTGCCGTCACTCGCGTAATACACACCTACAGAATCACTAAAATCGTGCAGCCGCCCTGCAGAAATGCAAGGCGGCCGTTGACGTTACGTCCTGCCGCTTTGGAGAGGCACAATGGGCGCGATTGCCCGCCCTTCGGTGACCATCGCGTATACCTTCGGACTATACAGACCCGCTCCGAACAAACGTTTTGACAGGATGCGGAACCGCCGCGCCACGTCCACAATTAGAGCGTGCCCCATTTCGGCGGCAATCCTGCGCGGAGGACCCATGGATAAGATTAAAATTAACCTGTCGTCGCAGATGACCAGTTCGCTTGCGGAACTTGAGCCCGCACGCATTTCCTTTGAGGAAGCTGTCGGCACCGAAAGCGCCGAACTGACGACGGATATTGACGATGATAGCTCGGACACCGTGCTCTTTGGCATGGCCCAGTTGATCATGGTCGCACTGAAAGAAAAAGCGGTCACCAAGGATCAGGTGACAGCAGCGCTTCTGACCTCTCCCAAACTTGCAGAAGCGTTCCTGCGCGTCGGCCTAACCGACGACGAATTGGCTGCGCTGTCGACGCGGCACTGATCCCCCTTTTACTGGAATACAAAAATGAGCAAAGAAATCCTGATTGTCGACGACTCGCCGTCGGTGCGTCGCATGGTATCGATGACCCTTCAACAGGCCGGATACGCTGTTACCGAAGCGGTTGACGGTGCCAAAGGCCTCGAGGCCGCAAAAGCCCATCGTTACGCGATGGTGATCACCGACCAGAACATGCCCAACATGACCGGTCTGGAATTCATTCAGGCCTACCGCGCTGACCCCAGCAGTTCGGGTGTGCCGATCATCTTTCTCTCCACCGAAAGCGAAGGTGGTCTGAAGGAAGCCGCCCGTGCCGCTGGCGCACTGGGCTGGATGGTCAAGCCGTTCGAACAGGAACAGCTTCTCGCAGTGGTCAAGAAGGTAGCCGGATAATGATGGACGCGGAAACGCAGGAGATCTTCCGTCAGGAAGCTGAAGCCCTCATGGAAGCCCTCCAGGAGGGGCTTTTGGTTCTTAAGGAGACCCCCGACGACCTTGAAGTCGTCGCCGGCGTTTTCCGCGCTCTTCACACGATTAAAGGCACAGGCGCGATGTTCGGCTTTTCGCGCCTTGCCTCGTTTGTGCATAACTTCGAAGCAGCCTTCGAAGCGGTCCGTTCTGGGAAATCTGTCGTGACGCCCGAATTGATCAACGTTGCACTGACCGCATACGACCTGATCGCAGAGCTTCTCGAAGGCGGCGAGCCAGATCCCGCAAAGGATGAAGAACTGACCGCCGCGCTGGCTGCGGCCACCAGCGGCGAGGCCCCCGCGCCCGCAGCTGCGCCGACCGCTTCCGAAGTACCCGCCGCCCCTGCAGAGATCAAAGAATGGGACCTGCAATTCCGTTTACCTCCGGACTTCATGGAGATCGGCGGCAACCCCATCGCGATGCTCGACGAGCTGCGCGAAGTCGGCGGCGAGACGACGATCGTTCGCCCTCTGACAGACCGCCTGCCCTCGATTGCGCAGATGGACACCAAGGTGATTTACACCGGCTGGCAAGTGATCCTGCCCGGTGCGATCAAAGAGAACGCTATCCGTGACGTCTTCATGTTCCACGAAGACCAAATGGAACTAAGCATCGAACCCGTCCACGCAGCGCCCGCAGCGCCCGTGGCCGAGCCCGAGCCTGCCGCAGCCCCTCTTGCCGAGGCTGCCGCCGCACCCGCTGAGCCTGCAGCAACCGCGAAAGACGCCCCAAAAGCAGCCAAGGCCGCACCTGCGGCCGTTGCGCAGCTGCGTGTGGCTGCTGACCGAGTGGACCTGATCATGGACCGCGTGGGTGAGCTTGTGATCGCAGAGGCCCGTCTGGCGGCGATCGCGAACCAATTGGAAAACGAAGCGCTGCTTGGCGTTGTCGAGGACATCCAGCGTCTGGCTCTGGGTCTGCGCGATTCCACGATGGCGCTGCGCATGACACCCCTCTCCAGCATCATGGGCCGCTTCCGCCGCCTGAGCCACGATCTGGCAGAGACCACCGGCAAGACCTTTGACTTCATCGTCGAGGGCGAAGAGACCGAACTCGACAAAACTGTGGTCGAAAAACTGACCGACCCGTTGGTCCACATGATCCGCAACTCGGTCGACCACGGTCTCGAAGGCCCTGAAGATCGCGCAGCCTCGGGCAAACCCGAGCGCGGACTGGTCAAGCTGTCGGCGCGCCACGCAGGCGCAGAGGTCGTGATCGAGATCATCGACGACGGTCGCGGCATGAACGAAGAAGCGATCCGCAAGCGCGCCATCGAACGCGGCCTGTTGACCGAAGACAGTGATGTCCCCCGCAGCGAAGTGCTGAAGATGGTTCTGGAACCCGGCTTCTCGACCGCAGCGGCTGTAACAGCCCTGTCCGGGCGCGGCGTCGGCGCGGACGTGGTCAAACAGGCAATCGAAGCCCTGAATGGCACTATCGAGATCACCTCGGAACCCGGCGAAGGCACGGTCTTTACCCTGCGCTTGCCGCTGACCCTCGCGATCATCGAAGGTCTGCTCATCGGCGTCGGCAAAGAGCGTTACGCCCTGCCCCTATTGTCGGTCGAACAGATCCTCGAACTGCCCGAAGAGTTGGCTGGCGGCACCTCTGCCACCGATGTCATCGAACTGAACAACGAATTGGTACCGGTTCTGCGTCTGCGTCAGGTGTTCAACCGTGATGCCTCTGCGTCGACCCACCAGAAGATCGTCATCGTCGGTGCAAATGACACCCGCGTGGGCTTGGTCGTCGACGAGATCATCGGCACCAACCAGACCGTGATCAAGCAACTCTCGCCCCTGCACAGCCGCCTCAAAATCTTCTCGGGCGCTACCATTCTCGGGGACGGCTGCGTGGCTCTGATCCTTGACGTGATCCACCTGGTGAGCCTCGGCCAAGAGATCGAGCAGCGCCTGAAAGGAACCGCCGCATGACCAAGAAAACATATGCCGACCTGATCCCGCGCCTGAACAGCGTGGTCGCTTTCGAGATGGGCGGCGAACAGATGGCTCTGCCCACGGACGTGCTGCGCGAAGTGCTGGAACTCCCCGCCCTGACCCCTGTGCCCTGTGCAGGAGATTTCTCGGCAGGTCTGATCAACATTCGCGGCGTGGTTCTGCCCGTCGCGGACTGGCGCCCCTTGTTCGGAATGCCGCTCAAGGCCGCCGACCGTGAAACCCGCATTCTGATCATCGAAACCTCGGTGAACGAGCAGACCATGACCGTGGGCGTGATCGCAGAAAAGGTTCACGCCATCGCGGAAATCGATCCTGACACCCTGCGTCCCGTGCCCGCTGTCGGCACGCGCTGGCCCAAAGGCACGCTCCTTGCAATGGCCCGTTGGAATGACGCGTTCGTCGCCATCCCCGATGTCGTCTCGATCTTCGAAAACCAAATCAGCCAAGAACCCCAGTTGGTGGGCGCAGACTAAAAGGCTCTGACATGAGATTAACCATTAAAGCCAAGCTGATGGTCACCTGCACCGTGCTGATTGGCCTGTCCGGCGCATCTGGCGTGATTGCTTTGCGTGACCTCGAGTCGATGAAGGACCGCAACGAAGAGGTCATTCTGGAAAACGTGGATGCCATCGAGCACTCCTACGAGATGATGCTCTATCAAGCTGGCACCCAGACCCTGATCCGGGACTATCTACTGTCCGACTCGACGGCGGAGAAGCGCGATCTTGAAACCAAGATGCAGCAATACCGCACGATCCAGACAGATCTGATCGCGCAGGCCCGTGAACACGCCTTCACCAAAGAAGCGAACGCTGCCATCGACGAGTTCGAGCGGCTGCGCGACGAGATTCACAGCATGAACAAAACAGTCATGCAGATGCTTCTCTTTGATCAATCCGTCGAAGCCGCGCGTATTCTTCGTGAAAAAGGCAGCCCGCTGACCGAACAGATGATCGAGGCGACCAATCGGCTTCTCGAGATCAATGACACCGTGATGGCGGCAAGCCTCGTGTCATCGGACGAGATTTTCCAGAAGAACCGGATGACCATCTGGGGCCTCATCGGCTTGGCAGCCCTGATCGGCGTAAGCGCTGGCCTGTGGATTCTGTCTTCTTTGTCCCGCGGCCTACGACGCGCTAGCGAGTTGACCAAGGCCGTGGCCGACGGTGATCTGACTCAGACGGCCAATCTAAAAGGCAACGACGAAATCACCGAAGTTCTGCGCAACGCCAACCTGATGGTCGAGCGTCTGCGGAATATCGTGGGCGAGGTTGCTTCGGGCGCCAGCCACGTGTCGACCGGCGCGGACCAGATGGCCAAGACGTCGGAAGAAATGAGCGACGTTGCGACCCAGCAAGCCGCCTCGACCGAAGAAGCCTCGAGCTCGATGGAACAGATGGCCTCGAACATCGCGCAAACCGCCGAAAACGCGCTGGAAACCGAACGCATGGCCAAGAAATCGGCCGAAAATGCGCGCGCCAGCGGAGAAGCGGTGAAGCAAGCCGTCAACGCGGTGAACACCATCGCCGAGCGCATCAGCGTCGTTCAAGAGATCGCTCGTCAGACCGACCTGTTGGCCCTGAACGCAGCGGTCGAGGCCGCTCGCGCGGGCGAGCATGGCCGTGGATTTGCCGTTGTCGCTTCTGAAGTGCGCAAGCTGGCCGAACGCAGCCAGCAGGCCGCGGGCGAGATCAACTCTTTGTCTGAGCAGACCATGATGGCAGCGCTGGATGCGGGCACCAAGCTGAACCAGCTGGTTCCTGACATCGAGCGCACCGCCGATCTGGTCAGCGACATCACCCGCGCCAATGGCGAAATGTCGGCAGGCGGCAAACAGGTGTCCTCGGCGATCAACCGTCTGGATCGCGTGACCCAGTCGAACACTGCCGCAGCCGAAGAGATGTCGGCGACCGCCGAAGAACTGGCAGCCCAAGCGGCCACTCTGCGCAGCTCTATCTCCTTCTTCCGGACCGGTGATTTCGACACCGCTGTCAGCGTGGACGAAATCCTCGAGGCCCCTATGCCCGAGCCGACACCTGACCCCGCGCCTGCGCCAAAAGCCAAAGCTGCACCGACCACGCCCCCTGCTGCCCCCAAGGTCGCATCGAAGCCTGCGCCGATCAAAGTAGAGCAGAGCGACAAAGACGTTTCCTTTGCCGACACTGACCTGAAGAACGGAGGATTTTCGTTCGATCTGGGCAATGTCGCAGACAATGACGATGTAGATTTCCAACCGGAGAAGCCCCATGCCTGATCAGAAAACTGCGCCCGCCGCGAGCGGTACCTTTCTGAACTTCATGCTCGACGAAACGCTGATGGCAATTCCGGTAGAGCGCGTGCGCGAGATCCTCGATGCCCGTGACATCCAGAAGCTGCCTCAGGCGCCCGACTATATCATGGGCTTTATCGACTTGCGCGGCGACAGCATCGTCGTTGTTGATCTGCGGACCCTGATCGGACGCCCCTACCGCAAGGATGATGTGGACACCCGCATCGTCGTGCTGTGGGTCGAGGACAACGGGAACGAACAGCTTCTCGCTTTGCGGACCGACAAAGTGACCGAGGTCAGCCGCTTTGACGACGACCGGATCGAGCCGATCGAGACTGGCACCATGCTGAACTGGGACCGCCGGATCGTGGCCGGTCTGGCCCGTCGCAATGGCGCATATGTCACGCTGCTGGATCTGGACCGCCTGCTCAGCAGCAAGGTCATCGCATCGCTGGACAAGCACGTCGAAGACGCCCTTGGTGGGGTCAATGCATGAAACCCGAGCCCAGCGCCGATCTTGCGTGCCATAAGGCAAGGTTCCGAGCCCTTGTGACTCAGACCACCGGCATCCAGATGCCGGAGAACAAGCAGAGCATGATCGAAGGTCGGCTGCGACGCCGCTACACATCCATCGGTTTGAAGTCGATGGAAGACTATTTGGTTCATCTGTTTGAAAAAGATGGTCTGAAAGAAGAGATGACGCACATCGTCGATCTGGTTTCGACCAACAAGACCGACTTTTTCCGCGAGCCCGCACACTTCAAATGGCTGATGCACAAAATCCTGCCGGAGCACCCCGCCGGTCAGCCGTTCAAACTCTGGAGCGCTGCCGCCTCTTCGGGTCAGGAAGCCTATACGATCGCCATGCTCCTGTCGGAGTACGCAGGCAATGTTCCCGGTTTTAAGTATGGCATTCTCGGGACCGATATTTCGCCCGCGATCCTCGATGAGGCCCGCGCTGGCGTCTATCCAGAAGAGCAGCTTCTGGACATTCCGGACGCCCTGCTCGACCGCTATTTCGTCATGGGGCACAACTCTAAGGGGTTGCGCTGTGGCCGCGTCGAAAAAACTTTGCGGGACCGAGTGCGCTTTGCGCAGATGAATTTGATCCACGGAAACTACCCCGTGGACAGGGAACTGGACGTCGTCTTTCTGCGTAACGTGTTGATTTACTTCGACTCTCAAACACAGAACCGCGTCATCAGCGAAATCACCAATCACCTCAAAGTGGGGGGCCATCTGTTCGTCGGCCACTCTGAATCGATGGTCGTGTCGGATTCCCGCTTAAAACAGGTGTCTTTTGCCGTTTTCAAGAAGGAGAGGGCAACATGAATACAGTCAAGAAAGATACAGACGCGATCCGCGTCCTGATCGTCGAAGACTCGATCACTGCACGCACTATGCTCAAGATGATGCTTGAGAGTGCGCCTGATATCGCTGTCATGGACACCGCCCGCGATCCCTTTGATGCCGTGGAGAAGATGAAAGCAGGCTTGCCCGATGTCATCTTGCTGGACATTGAGATGCCCCGCATGGATGGCCTAACCTTCCTGCGCCGTATCATGTCCCAGCACCCGCTGCCCGTCGTGATCTGCTCGAACCATACCGAGGCCGGTTCACAGACCGCAATGAAAGCGCTCGAGATGGGCGCCGTCGAGGTCATGTCCAAGTCCCAGCTTGGCAGTGCCATGTCGGACGAAGCCAAGATTCAGATCTGCGACTCTGTTCGTGCGGCGGCTCAGGCCCGCGTGCGCCCGAACAAGAAGCCGGTAGAACGCAAACCACTGGTCGCAGAAAAGAAACTGTCGGCCGACGTGATCCTGCCCCCACGCGCGGAGAATGCGCCACCGGTCCCCTATTCAGAACCGATCATCGCCATGGGCGCCTCTACTGGCGGTACCGACGCACTGGCCAAAGTTCTGGCTGAGCTGACGCCCGACTGCCCGCCCGTGGTCATCGTCCAGCACATGCCCGAACGCTTTACCGAGGCCTTCGCGCGCCGCCTTGACGGCCTTTGCGCCATCCGCGTGAAAGAAGCCGAAGACGGCGACGAATTGGAAAAAGGTTTGGCGCTCATCGCCCCTGGCCACTCCCACGTCACCCTCACCCGCATGGGTCGCAAGTACCGCTGCAACGTTGTCGGCGGCCCTTATGTCTGCCGCCATCGTCCATCTGTGGACGTGCTATTCCGTTCGACCTCTCGCGAGGCCGGAAAAAACGCGATGGGTGTGCTGATGACCGGCATGGGGGACGACGGCGCGCAAGGTTTGCTCGAGATGCGCAAAGCGGGGTCACTGACCCTCGCGCAGAACGAGGAAACCTGCGTCGTCTACGGGATGCCGCGCGAAGCGGTACTCCGAGGCGCAGCGGTTCGCTCTGTTGCCCTGAACGACATCGCCAGAGAGATCATGAGTTTCTCTACGGGCGCTTCCCTATCACAAACCGCATTAGGACGCTAAAATCATGGCAGCCTCTGTACAAACCGAACATAATGCCATCCTGCGCAGCCCGCTTTTCCGTCTGGAAACCGTGTTCAGCCGTGTGACTGACAACCTGTTTCTGGCCAGCGAAAAAGCGACGCAGCTCAAGGGCGCTATGGGCGATCTGGTCGAGATCACGAACCCTCACCAGATCGAAAAGGTCGCACAGGGGCGCCAGAATATCAGCGCTCTCGCCATGATGATCGAGGACCGGATCAACCAGTCTTCGGGCTTCATGACCGAAATCGGCCGCAAGCGTCAGATGATGAACGCCGAGATCAAGGATCTTGCGCAGAACATCCACTCTGCAGGGATCGTATCTTTGAACGCGCGGATCATCGCACAGGGACACCGTACCCTGAAACAAGGCGAGCAATTGGTGCGTCTGGCCGAGAACATTTCGGGGATCACCGACAATGCCTCGAACCAAGTTGCCGAGATGCTCAAGGCGACCGAGACCATTACCAAATCCCTTCAGAAGCTGCTGGTGTTCGCAGAGGACCAGTCTCTGAACCTCGCCGATACCATGCGTCCCGAGGTCCAGACTTTGGAGCATGCGCTGAAGACTTTGAGCCATGCGCTGGAAGCCTCGCATGATGCGGCGGAATGGATGAACGACTATTACCGGAAGGCCGAAAGCGAGGTAATGACGATCATTCAGGCGTTGCAGGTTGGCGACCGCGCGCGTCAACGCGCAGAGCACATCCAGCAAATTCTGCACGAAGCCCAGTCCTTTCCGGCCAATTCCAACGAGAACCAGTTGCTGACCGCTCTGGCGGACATCCAGATGGAGCAAGCGGTCAAAGAAACTCTGACGGATGCTGAAAAAGCGATGCACGTGCTGTCGGGTCTCGCCGCCGGTTTGGACAAGTACGCCCAAAGCAATGCCGCCCTGCGCAGGGCCTTTGCCGACCGTCACGAATTGTCGAACAACGACATTCGCCCGGACACCCTGCGCCAGCAGAAGAAACAGATTCTGGGTGGCTGTGAAGAAACCAGAGCGCTCTTTGACGCAATCCGCGACTCGGACGAGAGCCTTCAGGAACACAGCCGCAACCTGAATAACTCTGCCTTCCAGATGCAACTGGCGTCGCTGAACACCATCATCGCCTGTGCCCGCGAGGGGCGCGCAGCGGCGGATATGATCGTGATTTCCCAGCAGGTGAACTCTGTGGTGTCGACGGTTCCGGAAATCTACGTGACCTTCAGCGAAGCGCTGGAGAGCACCAAAGAGCACCTTCAGTCCTACCTCTCGCAGAACTGCGATGCGGACGACTCCGTGATGGACGTAGATGTGATCCAGATGATCCCCGAGGTTCTGGCCGTCATCACCGACCTGATGCCCAAGCTCGCATCAGATTCAGAACAGGTTGCCCGCGCGATCGAAGCGAGTGACCGGATGCTCTGCGACCTAGTCAATGACCTGAGTGCAAACGACCGCGCCTCTTCGAATATCCGTCGTCAGTTTCCCGCCTCTTTGTCCATCGAGCCGCGTTTTGAACGCGTCGCGGGCCGTATTCGCAAGCTCTATACCATGCAGGCAGAGCGTGACCTGCATGACGGATTGCTAGCCAACTATGTGACCAGCGCTGCGCCTGCGGCGGCACCGAAAGCCGAGAAATCCGCATCGAATTTCGATATGTTTGATGCTCCGGCTGCTGCGCCTGCACCGGCGGCGGCAAAGGCAGAGGGACCCGATCTCACAGACATCCTGTTCTAATTTGAAGATCAATTGGTCATCGCGCTGAGCACGGTGACAGGAACCATAGCGGCGGTTGCCATCAAGGCTGCCGCCGTTGCTGCGAAAAGCCCATCTCGCGTCAAAAGAGCGGTCGCAATCAAGAGAGTCGCAAGCCCTAAGATCGACGACGAAAAGGGTACCAGTTCCAGAAACGGCATGATCCCGCCGCACAGAATACACAGGAACTCCAACAGTTTGCGCATCGGGCCGCGCACCATAAAGAGCAACCGCCGCTCCGCTTTGTTATCGAGCCAGTCAGCCGCCTTCCTCATCTTCATCAGAGCCGCGCACATTTTCTCGCCGCTCACGGTTTGCCGCATGATGAAGTTCGGCAGCCACAAATGATCCACGCCCCAAAACATCTGGGCAGAGACAAAAGCGATCGTCAGACCACAGAACGACGAGAACAATGGAATCCCGCTGAGTGGCGAAACCACCAGCAGGGCGACAGCCATGATTACTGACAAGAACGAGGTCGGGCCAAAGCCCTCGATCACCTCGCGCAGGGTGACCTGCTTTTTCTCGGCGTGAACAGAGAGCCGTTCGACCACGTCGCGCACGGGGCCGTTTGCGCTCTCGGGTCGCAGGAATGGTCGCGGAAAATAGACGCGCGAGAATGCCTTGGGGGCCATGCGCCGCTCCAACATAAATGCGAAATAAAAAGGAAAGAGCAGCCTGTCAGGGCTGCCCGCAAGCGCTGTTATTGCTGCGCTTCTTGCGAGGCTCCGCTGATCGCTTGACCCGCATCCTCGATATCACGACCGGCGCCCTCGATTGTCTGGCAGGCAGCCAAACCGAACAGAACCAGAATTGCTGCTGTCACTTTGTTCGAGTTGAACATGAAAAACCCCTTCGTGTTTCGATATAGACTCGAACGCGAAAGGGGTGGATTTGTTCCCGGATCAGGCCGCTGCGTCTTCGACTTCTTGGTCGTACATGATGTCAAAAGTCACATGAATTCCATAGCGTTCCGGCAGATCCTCTGTCTCGATCCGCCCCTGCAATTGCGAGGCAAAGGACTGGATCAACCCGCGGCCCAGAGAAGGTTCATCACGAATATCCGCCATCTTTACCGACCCCTTGGAATTGACAATCGAGAAGCAAACCTCGTCATCTCCGTTGTCCGACAGAACCAGCGAGATCCATCCCTCGCCGCCCTGCCCCGCGCCGGAATATTTGACGGCGTTTGTGATCGCTTCGGTCACCAGCAACGACAGAGGCACAGACTGTTCGGGCGTGATTTCGATGGGTGCAAAGTTGGTGCTAATTTTGACGCGGCTGTCCCTGCGGTCCATGCCACCAATCACAACCATCTGACTGATGATATCTTCGAGCAGCAAATCAGCCCGCACCATGGACAACTTCCGCGCGGTGTAAAGGTAGCGGTGCACAGCAGCCAACGCCATCACACGCTCTTGCACGCGGCGCAGGAGCCTCTTGGCTTCGTCGCTGCGGGCGTTGCGCACCTGCATGTTCATAATGCTGCAAATGAGCTGAAGGTTGTTTTTCACACGGTGGTGAACCTCTTTCAGCAGGATGGTCTTTTCGGTCAGGTCTTCGGCGCGCTGACGCTCTTGTTCGCTCAGACGCTGCGCCATTTCACGGAAGGCTTGCGCCACGGCTTCAAGCTCTTCGGGCGCGTTGTCCAAGCGGGCACTTCCAACCTCGGACCGGCCGGCCGCATAGAGGCGCATCCACACCCGCAGGCGCTGGATGTGACGGATCACCAGTCGGTGGGTACCAAAGTACGCGACCAGAATGCCGACCCCCCACATCAAGAGCGGGAAATACAGTGCCATCACGCGCCCCATCAGCGGGAAGGGTGCGATATCCTCTGGCTCCCAACTGCCCATGACAAAGGCCTGATCTTCCATGATCGGGACGACCGCAAACTGGCGCTTCTCACCGTTCTGGTTGGGACCGGTGTAAAGCTGCCGGTTCGGCTGCACAAAATCAGACAACGAGCGCCCTTGGGGCAAAAACGAGACCAGTTCCTCTTCGGTAAAGTCGGCGGCCAAAACAGCGCCGGTCGCGTCAAAGATCACCAAATCTACATCATTCGAGCCATTCTGAAGCATGATGTTGGCCAGAGCGTAGGGGATCGAAATCCAGACATAGCCCTGACGCGCGCTTTCGGGCCCCACCGGAACAGCGAGGCTGAGTGCCGCCTTGGGGCCCGTGGATGTATTCGACCAGAATTCCGCGGCAGGATCGCTCTGCTGGATCTTGGAATACATGTCACGGCCAACGCGCAGGATTTCATCGGTCGTCTCTGACGCGCAGGCAACACGGCCGGAACTCGTGATGTATCCGGCCATCGAATAGGTGTTGTCGCCCTGGACAAGGCTTTGAAGCACCCCGTTACACAGGTTGGCATCTTCGACCATGACGATCTCGGTTTCGGCCAACGCCTTGGCGGCTCCGATCGCCTGCTGGATCAACTCGCGTTCCCGCGATGCTGCGCGTTCGGTGCGGTCCAGAAGAACTGTTTCCGAAAGGTTGTCAGACTCCTTCATGACTTGGGCGGTTTGATAGAAAGAAATTAACGCCAGCGGGAGGATCGCCAGCGTTAACACACCAATCAGGCGCAGCGCCAACCCACCGGTTGCACTGCGCCTAATCCCAAGCTTTGCATCCTTCATGCGGCGGGCTTCCCCGAAAGAACCGCCATTGTCTTGCTGTCGGTGACCTCGAAGGTCT
Source organism: Alphaproteobacteria bacterium (assembly GCA_030433335.1). GTDB lineage: Bacteria > Pseudomonadota > Alphaproteobacteria > Rhodobacterales > Rhodobacteraceae > Donghicola. The sequence goes on from JAUILL010000030.1 coordinate 18,730, forward strand.
CGTTCTCATCAAGACCCATGAGCTCCGCCAGACGCTTGCGTGCGCGGTTGGTCCGGCTTTTAATCGTACCCACAGCGCATTCGCACATCTCGGCCGCTTCTTCGTAGGAAAATCCCTCTGCCCCGACCAAGGTCAGCGCTTCGCGTTGCTCATCGGTGAGCTGCGCAAAAGCTGTCTGAAAATCGCGCATGGCCAAATTGCCATCGTGGCTGGGTTTGACAGAGAGTTGCCCTGCCATCACACCATCGGGATCCTCGACCTCGCGGCGACGTTTGCGGTGCAGCGAGTAGTAGGTGTTTCGCAGGATGGTAAAGAGCCAAGCGCGCATGTTGGTGCCGGGCTGGAAGCTGTCGAAATTCGACCAGGCCTTCACCAGTGCGTCCTGGACAAGGTCATCGGCCGCCGCGCCATTTCGTGCAAGGCTCAGCGCAAATGCACGCATCGCCGGCAGGTGGGTTACCAGTTCGTCTCTGGGATCACTCATAGAAGCGCTCACGCGTCAGCCTCGCTGCTCGGCTTGTCGCCCTCTGCTTTGCGCAGTTGGTCGAGAAGCTGGGTAAAACGATCCGGTACGGGCTCGCTTGCAGCGGTTTGATAGACTCGGCGCAAGTTCTCATCAATTTGCTCGTCCAACCGGTTCTTAGGCTTTTCGGACATCCTGTTATGACCCATTAAATTTTTTACTCTGTCGGGAACCAAACTCCACTCGTTGCATTAGGTTCCCAACAAGTTCAGATTTTTTGAGGACAGAATGACAAGCTCTGCAGCGCCCACCGACATTTCGACTACCATCGCAGCGGACCTCCCTTATCTGCGCCGCTACGCTCGTGCTTTGACCGGCACCCAAAGCACCGGTGACAAGTACGCTATTATTACTCTCGAAGCGATCTTGGCTGATCCCGAAATCTTTGATCGGACCACCTCGCCCCGCGTTGCACTGTTCAAAGTGTTCAACTCGATCTGGATGTCGTCTGGCGCCCCGATTGAACAAAGCGAGACGCCGACCGGTCCCGAAGCGCGCGCTCAAATGCGTCTGTCCCGCCTGACCGCGAATACGCGCGAGGCGCTGCTGCTGCAGAGCATCGAAGGATTCACCGCCGACGAGATCGGCGAGATTGTTGGCGTATCAGGCGAAGAAGCCGCGAACCTGCTCGAAATCGCGCGGGAAGAGATGAACAAAGGCATTCTCGGCAATGTCATGATCATCGAAGACGAAGCTATCATCGCGATGGATATCTCGGAAATCGTTGCCCAGATGGGCCATGAGGTGACAGGCATCGCGCGCACCAAAACCGATGCCGTCGAGCTTGCGCGCCAGAGCCCGCCCGACATGATCCTTGCCGACATCCAGCTGGCCGACAAATCTTCGGGCATTGATGCGGTGAACGAAATTCTTGCCGAGTTGGGCGATCGTCCTGTTGTCTTCATCACAGCCTTCCCCGAACGTCTGCTCACCGGCGACCGCCCCGAGCCTGCCTTCCTGATCACCAAACCCTACTCCGAAGATCAGGTCCGTTCTGCCGTCAGCCAAGCCATGTTCTTTACGAGCACCGAGACCCTTCTCGCCTAATTGCTCTATTTTCTCAGCAAAACGCCCCGATGTTTCTCACATCGGGGCGTTTTAATTTCTGCCTTGCGCAGTGATCACTACGCAGCGATCGAACGTAGCATCCAAGCTGCTTTCTCGTGGAAGGCGGATCGCTCGGTCGCCATGTCTTCGGTCACCGGATCGTTCGCGCCTTCCGACAGTTCGACTAGAGCATGCATGCGGTGGGCGATGCGTTCGTGGTCTTTGGACAGTTCCTCGACCATAGCGCGTGCATCCGGCGTGCCCTCGGCATCCTTGATGACCGAACGTTCGCAAATTTCCGCGAGTGTCATGGGGGCCAACGTCCCCAGAGCACGAATACGCTCTGCCAATTCATCCGCCGCTTCGAACAGGTTCTCGTACTGCTCTTCGGTCAAATGATGCAGCGAGTAGAACAGCGGTCCTTCGACATTCCAGTGATACGCATGGGTTTTGAACATCAGGCGATAGGTGTCCGCCAAGACGTCTGCCAAACCGGTTGCCACAGCTTCGGGGTCAGTGACACCGGTGTTGATCTCTTGGGTTTGCGGTGTGGTTTGCAGAATATCTTTCATGTCTTTTCTCCCGTTAAAATCTATTCGGAATTACTCGAAAATAAGGGGTGGGGGCGGGGTTAGCCGCGCACCAGTCGTGCAATCAAAGTGACGACGAAGAGCACAAGGAACAGGAAGAACAGGATTTGCGCGATGCCCGCCGAAGCAGAAGCGATACCGCCAAAACCGAACACAGCTGCAACCAGTGCAACAACAAAGAAAATCACGGCCCAATAGAGCATTTTTTCATCCTTTCATGGAAAGTAATCAATCTGCCTCATCAACACCCAGGGCGGGAAATGGTTCCGCATTTATCACTCAAAAAAGAATCTCGAAGAATGGTGTTCTATATGGAACCTTTTCAGCGCCGGTGCGTTCTACCTGCGAACAATTTACTCACCGTATGAGGTTTCCAATGGCTACCACCAAAACAGCACCCGACATGCAGGATCTTTCGGCTCAAATCGAGGCTCTGAAAGCAGACATTAGTGCGATCACTTCGACCCTGACCGAGATGGGCACCGCACGCAAAGACGCGGCTGTCTCGAGCGCACGCGAGCAGGCAGAGCATCTGAAAGCCGAAGGCACACGCCAGTTGGAAATGGCTCAGGCGACCGCAGAAGACTACGGCGCACAGGCAGCCGATGCGATCCGTCGTCAGCCTGCCGCTGCTGTGGGCATGGCCGTTGCCGCTGGCTTCCTCGCGGGTCTGCTGACTGGCCGTAAATAATGTCAATGATGCTCCACAGCCTGCGGCACTCGGTACGCCGCGCGGCGGGACGCGCAGCACTTTCTACAGTTGCTGGACTGATGGTGGTTGTCGGGCTTGGTTTCCTGACAACCGCCCTCTGGATTTGGATCGCCTCCACGCACGGGACACTTTTTGCCGCCGCTGTGATCGGAGCGCTCTATTTTGGCTTGGGCTTGATCCTTCTGGCGGTTGGCCTGCCCTCCAGACGACGCCACCACTATCATGCCCCTCCGCCCCCGATTGACCCCACCGCGGCAATTATTGCGCAGATCACCGAAGGGTTCCTGACGGGCATGCGAGCTGGCCGCGCGACACGCCGCTAATCACAAGATTTAAGAATAAAAAAAAGCCCCGCCATAAGGCGGGGCAGTTCCCGTTTCGGGATTGGGACGAGCCAGTCAAAATCATAGGGATGGAGACCCTGACCGTGGCGGGTACAAGGGATACGCCCGCCGCTCAGATCAATAACGCACCAATACCCGTTCTGGTTTCATCGATTTTCGATTTTTTATCGGCGCGAGCGCGGGCCTGCGATCAACCAGATAATAAAGCCAAGCACCGGCAGGATGAGAACCAACAGAACCCACAGCACTTTGCTGCCCGTGCCGCGGTTCGATCCCACGATTGAAATCAAGGCCCAGATATCCAGAGCCAGAATAATAAAGCCGCCGATTCCGCTGATTTCCAGCATCTCTTGTCTCCTGTCAAAAACCGCCGAAACGCGGCAACAAACGCACGCCACATCGGAACCAAACCAAGCGCTTCACGTTAGAAATATGAATGCTTTCGCAGCCCCAAGGTTCCCCCGATGCATATGCAGACTGCTCTTGAAGACTCCGCGAATGAACGTGTGGCAACACCCTCCAGAAGTGGGGATGTGTGCATCATTCTCAACCCGAAATCCGGTAAAAAACAGACAAAGCCCGCGCCCGAAGAGTTGTGCGGGATGATGCAGCGGTCTTTTGGCACTGATTGTATGGTCAAGTTGGTCGGGAAAAATGCGTCGCCAACCCAGCTTGCGAAAGAGGCGCTACACGAAGGGTACGGCACAATCGTGGCTGCCGGCGGGGATGGCACGATCGCCGGCGTAGCAGCCGCGCTGATGGACACGAATGCGACGATGGGTGTCCTGCCCATGGGAACGTTCAACTATTTCTCGCGCGGGCTAGGCCTGCCCGAAGATCTGGACGGCGCGGTCGAGACACTGGGCCAATCAGAGCCGACACCTTTGCACGTCGGCTGCGTGAACGGCGAGATCTTCTTGAACAATGCAAGCCTTGGCGTGTACCCGCGCATCCTGCGCGAGCGAGAAACGCTCTATCAGAAATGGGGCCGAAGCCGGATAACCGCATATTGGTCGGTGTTTCTGGGTCTCGCGGGACTGAAGCGCCCCTATTCCCTGACAGTGACTGTCGATGGCGACACTACAATTCGCAAAAAGACTGCGCTGGCTTTTGTGGCCAACAGCTCCTACCAGCTAGATGCTTTCGGATTAGAGGGCGCGGAGGCCGTCAAGGACGGGAAGCTAGCGCTCTACCTGACCAATGCGCACAGCTGGCGCGAGATGGCTGCCCACGCCATGAATCTATTTCGCAACTCCACAGAAAAAGGGCGCGAGTTCGAGCTTCTGACTGGCGAAGATATTAAGATTACGGTCGAGAAAAAGACCCGAATGTGGATCGCCCGCGACGGTGAGAAAGAGCGGATGACCGCGCCCTTCCATTTCACCCTGCACAAACGTGCCCTGAATGTGATGATGCCGCCAAGCGCATGAAGACCCTCTACCACATTTCCGATCTGCACTTTGGCAAGGATCGACCCGAACTCATCGCTCCGCTTCTAGAGGAACTGCAAAAAGCTGATGTCGTTTCGATCTCGGGCGACCTAACCCAGCGTGCGCGCTCTTCGCAATTTTTAGCGGCGCGGAACTTCATCCAGAGCATCAAAGCGCCGACGCTTGTGGTCCCCGGCAACCATGACATTCCGCTGCATAACCCGATCCGGCGGTTTCTCACGCCCTACAGAAACTACAAGCGCTATGTGACCCGGGATTTCTGCCCTGAGATCTCGTTACCTGAGATGACAGTAATGGGTTTGAATACGGTGGCCCCCTGGCATTGGCAGCAAGGGTCTATCGCACACCGGCACATCCGGCGCCTCTGCCGCCGGTTGCCGAATGCAAAGGGATTGAAGGTTCTGGTCGCGCACCACCCCTTTGAACAATCTCCCGACAGTTCGAAAAGTATGATGCGCGGCGCTCGCCAAGCCTTGGGTCGTCTGGCCGATGCGGGTCTGGACATGGTGCTGACAGGTCACCTTCACCAATGGCGCGATGATCCGTTCGTCGCCAAGAACAGCGGTCGCAATGTGATTCAAATCCATGTAGGAACAGGACTTTCGTCGCGGCTGCGGAACGAACGGAATGATTTTGCGGTGATCCAGACCGACGGCGACCAAGTCGAGATCACGCGGATGTCGGAAGAAGACGGAAAATTTAAGCCCGCCCTGACCCGCGCATATCGGCGGTCAGAGCGGGGATGGCAAAGCGCTGACCAGAGCGGCTAAAGGTCAGTGGCAGTTCAGCCGGCTTTACCAGAGTTGTCTTGTTGGTCTGAATGTATACGGAAGAGCGTCTTTGCAAGTTTCAATAGAGTACAAAAATTTGAAAGCGCTCCTGACATTTTGAATGCTTGGCGCAACTTTTGGCACCTAAACTAACGCCCGAAAAGCGAAAGCCCGACCCGAATTAACAGGTCGGGCTAGTCATTTGAGAAACAGTCGGGACGTGTCGTTTAGCTGATGCTCTGTACTGTGTCTTGCCGATCGACACCCAGCCGGTAAACGACGACCAGTGTAATGAGAGTCGAAACGAGCGTTGCGACCAGCACAAGCAACAGGATCGAGACAAGACCCTGAAAACCTACAATAATCCCGTAAACGACCAGAGCGCTCAGCGGGACGTGAATACCAACGAATGCGACCGCCATAAGCTGGAAGGTCACTTTATCAATTCCTTGAATAAGTGATTGCATTGCGGTGGTCTCCCTTGCTGTTATGAACCTACACAGTTCCTAACGGACCATAGGCTCGCGAATGTATGATCAAGTCTCTCACGAAATCTCCCGCATGGCTACGGGGGAACGCGCGGCACTTGATCGCCTCTACAGAATAACCTCTGGCAAGGTTTTTGCGATACTTTTAAAAATTCTTCGCGATAAGTCTGACGCAGAAGACGCCTTACAGAACGTATACGTGAAAGCATGGCGTGGAGCGCCTCGTTTTGATCCATCACGGAGTGGCGAGGCGTGGATCGCGACCATTGCGCGTAACGTAGCGATTGACCATATCCGCAGCAGTCGGCGGAATGCGTCAGACTCCGAAGGATTAGACATGGTGGCCGACCCGGTGCAAACCTCGAGCGACCAGTGGCAAATGCGCAAAGATCTGGTACACTGTCTCGAGACACTACCAGAAGAACAAGCGCGCGCCGTTGTCCAAGTCTACCTTCATGGCCTCTCTTACCAAGAGGTCGCAGATCTTCTGGGGTCACCGTTAAACACGGTTCGTACCTGGCTGCGAAGAAGCTTGTTAAAGCTTCGATCATGTTTAGGAGGCGAGAATGACGACGAATGATCGTCAAATCATGGCTGCTGAATTTGCGATGGGCTTGCTGGATAGCAATGCAGCCTATGACGCAGAACGCCTGCGCCGAAGCGATCCTGACTTCGACGATGCTGTCTGGTGGTGGGAAGAGCACCTGTCCGGAGCGATCTCCGGGGTGAAACCTGTTGCGCCACCGCGCAAAGCCCTCGCGGGCATTCACGACACCCTCTTCGGTAAAGAGGTGAAGACACCGCAAACCAAACTGCGTTGGAAGCCGATTGTCGGAGGCATTGTCAGCGTCAAAGCTGCTCTGCTGTCCGCCTACTTGGTTTCACGCGCGGTCAACACCGAGAATTACGTGGTCGAAACGCGCTATGGCGAGGCAACGGTCAGTTGGAATGCGCGCGCCGGAACGCTCAAACTGCGCAGTGATGGCGCGACGACCTTGCACGCTTGGAAGAAAACGGCTGACGGCTTTAGCTATCTTGGCGCGGCCGGCACCAAGATCACTGCGGGTTTTGTGGCAGGGGATATCATCATTCTGTCTGCAGATGGGCCCCTATCGATGGCGCCCGAACCGATCGGACAAACTGTCCTCGTGCCAGAATAAAAAAGGGGCCGGCTGGCCCCTTTATCAATTCCAGAGTGCGTCCATCTCATCGAACGCATTCCTCAGAGCTTGGCTCCACCCCTTGGAAAGCGCATCGAATTGCGGATCATCGGCTTCGATCCGACGGTGATCCGACACGCAGAACTCTTCGGCACGTAGAACCGTTAGGTCCAAAGGCATGCCCACCGACAGGTTTGAGCGCGTGGTCGAATCCATCGACAGCAAGGCTGCAGTGACCGCCGTCTTCAACGGTGTCTCGCGGGTGATCACACGGTCGATAATCGGCTTACCGTATTTGTGCTCGCCGATTTGGAAGTAGGGGCTGTCCTCGGTCGCTTCGACAAAGTTGCCAGCCGCATAGATGTGGAACAGACGCTGACGTCCGCCCTTGCGCTGACCAGCCACAATGATCGACGCCAAAGAGCTTTCGCCCATCTGGGCCAGTGCCGTCCCGTGACGCTGTTGAATGGTGCGCATGGCATCGCCAACGATTTCGGCCACGCGGAACATGGACTGTGCAGACAGCAGCGTATCAAGTCCGGGCTGGGGCTCATCGATATTCTCTTGCAGAAGACCGATCACTGCTTGGGTGATCGCCAGATTACCTGCAGTCATTAAACAGATAGCGCGATCGCCGGGCACTTCCCAAGTGAAGCTCTTGCGGAACTTCGAAATATTATCGAGGCCCGCATTCGTACGGGTATCAGAAAGACACACGATACCTTCGTTCAGAAGCATCGCCAGACAGTAGGTCAAAGCAGTTCCTCCAGAGGGACAGACACTCTTTCAAGTATCCGTGCCTATCCCTGTCCACAAGAGGCTCTTTTTAGGGAGCGCATACCTCAATATTGCTAGCGTCGGCTGCGTCCTCTTCGGTTGCATCACGATCAACCTGCGAGAAGAAACCGTAGCTCTCCCCTAGCTTGTTCGCCAGCTCGTTCGTGGCTACGATCATATCCGTGAGCCATTCGTGCAACCCGTAATCAATGATGGAATGTGCATCAGCGGTGCGCAATTTGTCGCGGTTTTCCCTAGCAATATCAGCGATCGCGCGCTGCGCCTTGGTGTGGACCCCAATGTTGTCAATATTGTCGCAGATCGCCTCATACGAGTAGCGCAACGAACGGGGCGACTGGCTATTTACAACCAGAAGGTCGACCACCCGCGGCGCACTGATTTGTTCGCGATACACATGACGGAACGCACGCAGCGCGTTGGCTGCCCGCAAAATCTGCTGCCATTGCAGCAAATCGAGGCCCGCTCCCACTTCGTCGGCCTTGGGCAGCAGGACGTGGTACTTCACATCCAACAGCCGCGCCGTCGCATCGGCCCGCTCAATATGCTTGCCCAGTTCGATGAACCACTGACGCTCGTCGCGGAGAAGTGTCGAATTGATAGCACCTCGGAAGGTGAAACTGGAGGCCAGAACAGTTTCGACAAAATCGACGTAACGCCGTTCATCGACATCAGCCATCGTCTTGGTCCGGAACTCCGACCAAGTGCTATTGATTGCGGTCCATACCTCAGAGGTAATTGCTCCGCGCATGGCACGCGCATTTTCACGGGCAGAGTGGAAGCACGACAGGATGCTCGACGAGTTTTCCTTATCAAAGGCCAGATGGTAGGTCGCTTTATCGCGGTCGGCCTCTTCTAGGCCCTCGCCAAAGGTTTCTCGGCAACCCGCTGCAATGATGATCGAGGGCCATTCGGTATTTCCCGAAGCTTCGGAGCCCGGCAAACCTTCGATCCGGCGACCGGCGTCGAGCAGACGGGCGTTGTTTTCTGCGCGCTCGACGTAGCGCGACATCCAGTACAGTCCTTGTGCGGTACGGCTCAGCATTACAAACGATCCCCTCGCAAAACCCACGTATCCTTCACGCCACCACCTTGGCTGGAGTTTACCACAAGCGAACCCTCGCGCAGAGCGACACGTGTCAAACCACCCGGAATGAGCTCGGTTTTGCCTTTGCCCGAGATCACGAAAGGACGCAGGTCCACGTGACGGGGGGCAAGTCCCTCCTCGCTCAGCGATGGGACGGTCGACAAGGCCAAGGTCGGCTGCGCGATGTAGTTCGCGGGATTCGCCTTGATCAGTCCAGCAAACTTCTCAATCTCGGCCTTGGTCGACTTGGGGCCGATCAGCATGCCATAACCGCCAGAGCCGTGAACTTCCTTCACCACGAGTTCCGACAGGTTATCCAGCACATATTTGCATTCGGATTCGTCCGCACACTGCCATGTCTCGACGTTCGGCAGGATCGGTTCTTCGCCAAGGAAGAAGCGGATCATTTCCGGCACGTAGACATAGGTGGCCTTGTCATCCGCAACGCCAGCACCGGGGGCGTTCACGATGGTCACACCGCCCGCTTTGTAGGCACGCATCAGACCTGGAACACCCAGCATGCTGTCAGGATTGAACGCTTCAGGATCGAGGAAGGCGTCATCGATCCGGCGATACAGGACATGTACACGCTCGGGACCACGAATGGTGCGCATGAACAGCATGTCTTTTTCGACGAACAAATCCTGCCCTTCGACTAGTTCGATGCCCATAATATCGGCGAGGAAGCTGTGCTCGAAGTAAGCGGAGTTGAAGTGTCCGGGCGTCAGAATCGCCAGTGTCGGGCGGCCATCGCAATCTTCCGGTGCCACCGACTGCATCGCTGCAGCCAGCATATCGCCGTAATGATCCACGGGGCGCACTTGGCCGCTGCGGAACATGCCGGGCAGAATACGCTGCATCACTTCGCGGTTTTGCAGCACATAGGAAATCCCCGAAGGCGTGCGGCAGTTGTCTTCCAGAACGTTGAATTCGTCAGGACCAGTGCGCACCAAATCCACACCGATGATGTGCGAGAAGATATCGCCCATCGGCTGAATGCCCTGCATAATCGGCTCGTAGGCGGGGTTGCCCTCGACCAGACGCGCGGGAATTTTGCCAGCTTTGATGAATTCGCGCTTACCGTAGACGTCGGTCAAAAAGGCATTCAGCGCACGTGCGCGCTGGATCGAACCGCGTTCGATCACATCCCATTCGGCGGCCGAGAAAACACGAGGCATCAAGTCAAACGGGATCAGTCGTTCCGGGTCGCCGCCCTCACCATACACCGCAAAAGTAATACCATTTCTTCGGAAAAGACCTTCCGCCTCGTTCTGGCGAAGTCGCAGTTCGTCAGCGGTGGTCGCCTTGGCCCATTCGGCCACATCGGCATACGCTGGCTTAATTCCTGCGCGGTCTTTCATTTCATCGTAATACGCGACCACATAACCCCCCAATAACTCTAGCTATCCATGAGTGAGTGGTGCAGGTTTGCACCAAGACTTCAAGCGTATCGCATATCATTTGCTTACCAAACGTACGGACTGCCTAAAATTATGACAATTACTGTCTCGCTCAAACACCGCACCACTTATAGTTATGACAAGCTGGTGGGTCTTGGCGCGCACATCGTCCGCCTGCGGCCTGCGCCCCATACTCGGACACCGATTAAGAGTTACGACCTGCAGATCTCTCCGTCGGATCATTTTCTGAACTGGCAACAAGACGCATTTGCAAACTGGCAGGCACGATTGGCTTTCCCCGAGAAGACCAAAGAACTGAGCGTGACCGTCACGCTGGTCGCAGAGATGGTGGCGATCAACCCGTTCGACTTCTTCCTCGATGAAACGGCGATGGAGATGCCGTTCGACTACGAGCGCGAACTGCGCGTCGATCTGGCGCCCTATCTGGCGCAGGTGGATCAAGCGAACGACACACCCGAGCACCGCGAAGCCTTTGAAAAGGTGATGAAAGACGCGCCCCAACCCAAGGGCGTGACCATCGACTGGCTGGTGGCTCTGAACAGCTATCTGCAGCAGTCCATCGCCTATACCGTCCGTATGGAGCCCGGCGTCCAGAAACCCGGCGAAACGGTCAGCAAGGCACTCGGCTCTTGCCGCGACAGCGCTTGGCTAATGGTCGCGATGCTGCGCCGCTTTGGTTATGCGGCGCGCTTCGTGTCGGGCTACCTGATCCAGCTCGCGGCTGACCTGAAAGCGGTCGACGGCCCCTCTGGTCCCGAAGAGGATTTCACCGACCTGCACGCATGGTGCGAAGTCTACCTGCCCGGCGCGGGCTGGGTCGGCCTCGATCCAACATCGGGCCTTTTCGCGGGCGAAGGCCACATCCCGCTGGCCTGCACGCCCTCGCCCTCGTCTGCCGCTCCGATCACCGGCGCACACGAACCGGCGAATGTGGATTTCGACTTCGAGATGTCGGTCACCCGCATCGCCGAACCGCCGCGCATCACCCGCCCGCTGACCCCTGCACAATGGTCCGAGATCGACCACGCAGGCAAGATCATCGACCAGAAGCTGCAGAAAAACGATGTGCGCCTAACCATGGGCGGCGAGCCGACCTTTGTGGCGGAAATGAACCGCGATGCCGAGGAATGGACCATCGGCGCTGTTGGCCCGACAAAACGCGACTATGCCGACCGATTGATCCGCAAACTACGCGACCGTTTTGCCCCCGGCGGGGTCATCCAGCACGGCCAAGGCAAATGGTACCCGGGCGAGCCTCTGCCCCGCTGGGCCTTTGCTCTGGTGTGGCGCGGTGATGGCAATCCCGTGTGGTCCGACGTCAGCCGGATCGCCGAGGAAAAGTACACCAACGCCGACCACAAATCGGCCGAGAACTTTATGAACCACCTGACCCAAGCGCTCGACGTGGACGCCGAGGCGGCCATGCCCGCCTATGAAGACCCGCTCGAGTTCATGGAGATGGAGCACAAGCTGCCCGCCGACCTGTCGCCCGCCGACAACCGGCTGGAAAATCCGGTGGATCGTCAGCGTCTGGCGCGTGTCTTTGACAAAGGGTTCAAGGACCCCGTGGCCTACGTCCTGCCCCTGCAACTCGCGCAGGCCGAAGACAAACGCCCCAAACGTCGGTTCCGTTGGCAAGCGACTCGCTGGACAACGCGCCGCGGTCAGATCTTTTTGATTCCGGGGGATAGCCCCGCCGGTTTCCGCCTGCCGCTGACCGCGCTGAATGCCTATCCCGCTGCCGATCCCGAGCTCTATCGCGATCCGATGACTCAGCCTCGAGATCTTTCGCCCGAGACCGAAAAAGACGTGGACAAGCAGGCAATGGAGACCCTGCGCCAAATGCGCATCCGGTCACAGCAGGATTGGGTCGGCTCTGGCTCGCTGGTTTCCTCGCCCGGCAACTATGCCCGCACTGCGCTGTCCGTAGAACCCCGCGACGGCAAGCTGACCGTATTCCTGCCGCCGACCCCCTCGGGCGAAGCCTACATCGACCTGATCGAAGCGATCGAAGAAGCCTCCGCGGCCAGCGGCGAACCCATCCGCATCGAAGGCTACGAGCCGCCCCACGATCCGCGCCTGAACGTCATCAAGGTGACCCCCGACCCCGGCGTGATCGAGGTGAACATCCACCCCGCCCAGAGCTGGGACCAGCTCGGCGAGATCACCGAAGCGCTGTACGAAGAGGCCCGCCAGTGCGGCCTCGATTCGACGACCTTCCAGATCGATGGTCGCCCCGTGGGCTCTGGCGGCGGCAACCACATTGTGGTCGGCGGCAACACCCCTGCGGACAGCCCGTTCCTGCGCCGTCCTGACGTTCTGGGCTCGATCATCCGCTACTGGCAGAACCATCCGTCGCTGTCCTACCTGTTCTCTGGCCTGTTCATCGGCCCGACCTCGCAGGCCCCGCGACTGGACGAAGCCCGCCATGACGCACTCTATGAAATGGAGATCGCGCTCAAGGAACTGGACCGTCTGAGCCAGAACCCGCCCCTGTGGCTGGTGGACCGGATCTTCCGCAACTTGCTGGTCGACAGCACCGGCAACACCCACCGCGCCGAGATTTGCATCGACAAACTCTACTCGCCTGACGGCCCCACCGGCCGCCTCGGTCTGGTCGAGTTCCGCGGGTTCGAAATGCCACCCCATTGGCAAATGAGCATGGCGCAGGCCCTGATCATCCGCGGCCTGATCGCATGGTTCTGGGAAGAGCCCTATCGTGGCTCGCTCAAGCCCATGGGCACGCATCTGCACGACAGCTACCTGCTGCCGACCCCGCTTTGGGATGACTTCAAGTCCGTTCTGAACGACCTATCCCGCGCCCACGGCGTGCCCTTCGACATTGAATGGTACAAGGCCCAGCTGAACTTCCGCTTCCCCGTGGCGGGTCAGTCCAAGGTCGGCGACGCCACCATGACCATCCGCAACGCTATCGAACCTTGGCTCGTCCTTGGCGAAGAGGGCGTGCCCGGCGGCACTGCCCGTTATGTGGACAGCTCGGTCGAGCGGGTCGAGGTCCAGTTGCAGAACTTCGACGCCAGCCGCTATCAGCTGCTGTGCAACGGCGTCGTGGTGCCTGTGACCAAGATGTCTGACGGCTCTCATGTGGCGGGCATCCGATTCCGGTCTTGGCAGCCGTGGAAGGCGCTGCACCCGACGATCCCCGCGCACGGCCCGCTGCGTCTGGTCATTTACGATCCCTATAACGGTGTTTCCGTCGGCGGCGCGACCTATCACACGTTCCACCCCGGTGGCCGTGCGCATGACGACCGACCGATCAACGCGCTCGAGGCAGAGGGTCGCCGCATGGCGCGCTTCTTCCCCGGTGCGGACCTGTGGCCCGGTCAAACCCCGAGCTTTGTCGGCGCGCATCCGGACTTCCCCATGACGCTAGACATGCGACGCACATAATTTATGCAATTGCGCTCATGAATCAATCATACCGCCAAGCAACCCCCTGTTTGGCGGTGTTTTCACGCAAAGATGAGTGTCACTTCGCTTAACAGACAGGCAGGACTCGCAGGACTGTCTGACAAAGTGCGAGTGCCATGCCTCCCGAAGCGAGCCCCCTCTCCATTGTGCTGGTCGAGCCGGACAAGAACCGCGCCCTCCAGATTATCGACAGCCTCAAAGCTGCTGGGAACTACGACATCCGCGTCATCGCCGAGAGCACCGGCCTTGCCCGCGCGGTCGCGTCTTTTAACCCTGATGTGGTGCTGGTCGATCTGGCCAACCCCTCGCGCGATATCATCGAAGAGCTGTCCGTTGCCTCGACCCCGATGGAGCGGCCAGTTGCGATGTTCGTGGACCAGTCCGACGATGCCATGACCAAAGCCGCGATCGAGGCTGGTGTGTCGGCATATGTGGTCGATGGTCTGCGCGCTGATCGCGTGAAACCCATTCTCGACGCCGCGATCACCCGCTTTCATATGTTCAGCCGCGTCCGCAAAGAATTGGAGACCACCAAGCGCGCCCTCGAAGAGCGCAAGGTGATCGACCGCGCCAAGGGCCTACTGATGAAAGCCCGCGGAATTGACGAGGATGCTGCTTATAGCCTTCTGCGCAAAACTGCGATGGATCAGAACAAGCGAGTTGTCGATGTCGCCTCTGCCCTTGTCACAGCAGCGGGGCTTCTTGGATGAGAACGTCGGAACTTAGTCTAGGGTACATCCCGCTCGTGGACTCTGCGCCCTTGCTCGTGGCGCAGGAAATGGGGTTTGCCGCCCAAGAGGGGCTGGATCTAAACCTCGAAAAGGCTCCGTCCTGGTCCAGCCTGCGCGACATGGTGGCCTTTGGCCGTGTCCATGCCGCTCACATGCTCGCCCCTGTCCCGGTCGCTTTGTCGCTGGGCCTTGGGGGCGCACTGCCCCCGCTACACGCGGCGATGACCACCTCGGTCAACGGTAACGTCATTGGAGTCAGCATTTCGCTGGCGGAAAAGATGCGAAGCAACGGCGCGACGCTCGATTTCCGCGATGCGACCGGCATTGGCCACGCAATGATGAAGTCCAAGGCCGAGCGCCTGCGGATTGGCGTACCCTTCCCGTTTTCGATGCATGCAGAGCTGCTGTACTATTGGCTCAGCGCGCTGGGATACGCAGCGCCGCAGGGACTAGAGATCCGGACCGTCCCGCCGCCGCTGATGGCGAATGCCGTGGCGAGCGGAGAGATTGATGCCTTCTGCGTTGGCGAGCCGTGGGGGTCCATTGCAGTGGAGCGCGGGTATGGGGAATTGATCCTGCCCACCTCCGCGATCTGGAGTTTTGCGCCCGAAAAGATCCTCGCCATGCGCAAGGACTGGATTTCAGAGCGCCCCGAACTGGCCCAGCGGTTGACCCGTGCAGTCTGGCGCGCCGGTCGTTGGCTAGCCGACCCCGAAAGCCACACCACAGCCACTGAAATCCTGAGCCGCAAGGACGTACTGAATGTCCCGCGAGAGGTCATTGACCGCACACTCTCCGGCCAGTTGATCGTGAACCAGCGCGGCGAAGAACGCCAAGTCCCGAACTTTATCGAGTTCCACAAAGGCGCAGCGACCTTCCCTTGGAAGTCCCAAGCCGCGTGGATCGGATACCGCATGGCGACACGTTTGGGCTTTGAACCTTCGGGCGCGATGAGCGCGGCGCGCGACGTGTTCCGCACCGACCTTTACCGCAAGGCACTGGCTGAAACGACCGCCGCTCTGCCCGGCGCATCCGAGAAAGTGGAGGGCGCGATCAACCAACCGGAACCCGTCGCGAGCGCCAAAGGCACTTTGATTCTTGAGCGGGATCGTTTTTTTGATGGCGCGATTTTCGACCCCTACGCCGAAGAGCGCTCATGAATTGTGCAACTGCGGCATTCATCGGAAATAATCTGCGACAAAAGGGAACGTTCCGGAAATCGGGCCTTCCAGACTCATAAAACAAGCCGCAGTATCAGTGCAGATGCAGCAAAGACGCTACGTCTGATACAGAATTCTCCCATTGATCGGGAAAATCTTTGAGCAAAGCCGCTCGACCCGTCGCGATCCTCCCTCGCGATGCGTGTCAGCGGCTTTTTGCGTTTTGCCGGAATGAACGGCACCTACCAACAGAGGAAGTAAAGAATGAAGAAATTCGTGATGGCCCTCGCTGCAAGCACCGCCCTGACCGGCGCGGCGTATGCACAGAGCATGGACCTCGAAAAAGACGAACTGACCTTCGGCTTCATCAAGCTGACGGACATGGCGCCCCTCGCGGTAGCATACGAACAGGGCTATTTCCTCGACGAAGGTCTCTTCGTCACTCTGGAAGCTCAGGCAAACTGGAAAGTTCTGCTGGACGGCGTGATCGACGGCAAACTGGACGGCGCACACATGCTGGCCGGTCAGCCTCTGGCGGCGACCATCGGTTTCGGCACCGAAGCACACATCATTACCCCCTTCTCGATGGACCTGAACGGTAACGGCATCACCGTATCCAACGAAATCTGGGAACAGATGAAGCCCAATATCCCCGTTGGCGAAGACGGCAAGCCCGTTCACCCCATCAGCGCGTCGGCTCTGAAACCCGTCGTTGAAAAGTACCAGTCCGAAGGCAAGCCCTTCAACATGGGCATGGTGTTACCCGTTTCGACCCACAACTACGAACTGCGCTACTGGCTGGCCGCAGGTGGTCTGGAGCCCGGCTACTACAGCACCGACAACATCTCGGGTCAGATCGCAGCGGACGTTCTGCTGTCCGTGACCCCTCCGCCCCAGATGCCCGCGACTCTCGAGGCCGGCACCATCTACGGCTACTGCGTGGGTGAGCCCTGGAACCAGCAGGCTGTGTTCAAAGGCATCGGCGTTCCGGTCATCACCGACTACGAACTGTGGAAGAACAACCCCGAGAAGGTCTTTGGTATCACCGCCGAGTTCGCGGAAGAGAACCCCAACACCACCAAAGCGGTTGTGAAGGCTCTGATCCGCGCAGCGATGTGGCTGGACGAGAACGACAACGCCAACCGCCCCGAAGCGGTGGAAATCCTGTCGCGTCCTGAATACGTCGGCGCTGACTACGACGTGATCGCGAACTCGATGACCGGCACCTTCGAATACGAAAAAGGTGACAAGCGCGAAGTTCCCGACTTCAACGTGTTCTTCCGTTACAACGCGACCTACCCCTACTACTCGGACGCCGTCTGGTACCTGACCCAGATGCGCCGCTGGGGCCAGATCGCCGAAGGCAAGCCTGACAGCTGGTACGATGAAGTCGCGAAGTCGGTCTACAAGCCCGAGATTTACCTCGAAGCCGCCCGCGCTCTGGTCGACGAAGGTCTGGCAAACGAAGCTGACTTCCCCTGGGACAGCGACGGCTACAAAGCCGCGACCCCTGCCGAAGACATCATCGACGGCATTCCCTACGACGGCAAAGCGCCCAACGCATACCTCGAGAGCCTGCCGATCGGCCTGAAAGGCGACCAGAAGGTCGTTGGCACCGAGATCCAAGGCTAACTCCTGAAACTTCGGGGGGCGGCAATCGCCCCCCGCTTTTCTCCCTCTCTCCCTATTCCACCCTCTTCCGCAGCCGCAGGAGCCCCGCATATGACCATCGCCGATCCTGAGTTTGCAGCCGCACAGGCCCGCGAGGCCCGCCGCGCCAAACTCTTCACCCGCATCAATTCCGCCGACAAATGGCTGACCGTTCTGGGTCTTGGCTGGGTCACCCCGATCCTGCGTGCCGCTGCCGGTGACAACCCCCAAGCCCAAGCCAAGGAAATCTGGCGCCTGCTGGGCACACCCGTTCTGGCCATCGTGGCCTTCCTCGTGCTTTGGGGCACGCTTGCGCCGCAGGTTCAGACCTCGCTTGGTGCTATCCCCGGCCCCGTGGCCGTTTGGGAAGAAGCTGTCGTTCTGCACGAAGATGCCGAAGCCAAAGCCGCCAAGAAAGCTCAATTCGAAGAGCGTTTGGCCGCGCGTAATGAAAAACTGATCGCCGCTGGTCAGGCCGACAAAGTCAAAGTGATCGAGTACACTGGCGCACCCAGCTACTACCAGCAGATCTGGACCTCGATCAAAACCGTCTTCTTCGGCTTCTTGCTGGCGACTGTTGTCGCTGTGCCGCTGGGGATCATGGCGGGTCTGTCGCCCTATGCGAACGCCGCGCTGAACCCGATCATCCAGATCTTCAAGCCCGTTTCCCCGCTGGCATGGCTGCCCATCGTGACCATGGTCGTCTCGGCCACATACACCACCACTGACGGCTGGTTCGACAAAGCGTTCCTGACCTCGGCCATCACCGTGACCCTGTGTTCGCTGTGGCCGACCCTGATCAACACCGCGCTCGGTGTGGCTTCGATCGACAAAGATCTGATCAACGTGTCAAAAGTTCTGAAAATGAACACCTACACCAAGATCACCAAGCTGGTTCTGCCTTCGGCTCTGCCCCTGATCTTCACCGGTCTGCGTCTGTCGCTCGGTGTGGGCTGGATGGTTCTGATCGCGGCCGAAATGCTGGCCCAGAACCCTGGTCTCGGCAAATTTGTCTGGGACGAATTCCAGAACGGCTCGTCCAGCTCGCTCGCTCGCATCATGGTTGCTGTGTTCACCATCGGCATCATCGGCTTCATGCTCGACCGTCTGATGTACGCGATCCAGGCTGCCTTCACCTTCTCGAACAACCGGTGATCGATATGGCTGTCATCGAATTCAAGAACGTCACCAAAAGCTTCGGTACGGGCGAACACGCCACCCACGTCCTGAAGAACATCAACCTGAACGTCGAAGAGGGCGAGTTCCTCGTTCTCCTCGGCTTCTCGGGCACCGGCAAGACCACCCTGATCAACCTGATGGCGGGCATCGAGATGCCCACCACCGGCGGCATCACCTACAAAGGCAAGGAAATCACCGGCCCCGGCCCCGAGCGCGGCGTGATCTTCCAGAACTATTCGCTGATGCCTTGGCTGACCGTGCACGGCAACGTCATGCTGGCAATGGACACCGTCTTCCCGAAAATGCCCAAGGCAGAAAAGGAAGAGAAGGTTGCCCATTACATCAAGATGGTCGGCCTGAGCCACGCAACCACCCGCCGTCCCGCCGAGCTGTCGGGCGGCATGCGCCAGCGTGTGAACGTCGCCCGCGCCTTGGCAATGAACCCTGACGTTCTGCTACTGGACGAGCCTCTGTCCGCTCTGGACGCGCTGACCCGCGCGAACTTGGGCGACGAGATCGAGGCGATCTGGAACGAGGACAAGAAGACCTGCGTTCTGATCACCAACGACGTGGACGAAGCCATCCTCCTGGCCGACCGCATCATCCCGCTGAACCCCGATGGCACCTTGGGCGACGAAGTGCGCGTTTCCATCCCTCGTCCCCGTGACCGGATGGCGATGAACCACGACGAAACCTTCAAGCAGCTGCGCATGCAGGTAACCAACTACCTGATGGACGTCGGCATCGAAGCCAAGGTCGAAGGCACCCGCCAACTGCCCGACGTGACCCCGATCCACGGTGTTCCTTCGGCGATCAAAGAAGCCCAAGAAGGCCTGATCGAAGAGCGTTTCCTCGACTTCAGCCAGCTGCACAAAATCTACCCCACCCCCAAGGGCCCGCTCACCGTGGTCGAAGACTTTGACCTCAAGGTGAACCGCGGCGAGTTCATCAGCCTCATCGGTCACTCGGGCTGTGGTAAGTCCACCGTTCTGACCATGGCGGCTGGCCTGAACAGCATCTCCAAAGGCGCGATCAAACTGGACGGGCGCCACGTCGAGGGTGCAGACCCCGAGCGTGCGGTGGTCTTCCAATCGCCCAACCTGTTCCCTTGGCTGACCGCCAAAGAGAACGTCGCGATCGGTGTGGACAAGGTTTACCCCCGCGCGTCTCAGGCAGAGCGTCAGGATGTGGTCGAGTACTACCTCGAGCGCGTTGGTCTGGCCGATGCGATGGACAAAGAAGCCAGCTCCATGTCGAACGGCATGAAGCAGCGTGTTGGTATTGCACGTGCCTTTGCTCTGTCGCCCAAGCTGCTGCTGCTCGACGAACCCTTTGGCATGCTGGACTCGCTGACCCGCTGGGAACTGCAAGAAGTGCTGATGGAAGTCTGGTCGCGCACCAAGGTGACCGCGATCTGTGTGACCCACGACGTGGACGAAGCGATCCTTCTGGCTGACCGCGTGGTCATGATGACCAATGGCCCACAGGCCACCATCGGCAAGATTGTCGATGTGGATCTGCCCCGTCCCCGCACCCGCAAAGCCCTGCTCGAACACCCTGACTACTACACCTACCGTCAGGAAGTTCTCGACTTCCTCGAGGAGTACGAACACGGGGCGAAACCAAAGCCGAAGGCGCCAAAAGCCATCGCTGCGGAGTAAAAATGACCCCCTTTGCCATCAGTCTCGTTGAAGAAACCTTTGCCAAGTTAGAGCCTCAGTCAGAGGAATTTGCGCGGCACTTCTACGATGACCTGTTCGCAACGGCACCCGAAGTCCGACCCTATTTCGAAGGGGTCGACATCGAAGCACAGGGCAAAAAGTTGATGGAGACTTTGTCCTTGATGGTGAAGGGGCTCAACGACCTCGAAACGACCATCCCTTTGGTGGAAGAGCTGGCCATACGGCACGTGGAGTACGGCGTTCAGCCCGATGACTACGACAAGGTGGGGGCCTCGCTCATGCGGTCCATCGCCCGCGCTCTGGAAGAAGAGTTCCACCAAGAGGCCGAAATGGCCTGGGATGAAACCTACAGCACCATGGCCACGGTGATGAAAATGGCCGCCTACGAGACGAGCGGACGGGGCTTCAAGTCCAAGCGCCCCGCTGGAGAGAAACCCTTTTGGAAGTTTTGGTGATGACACAAAAACTCGTTGTGATCGGTGCTGGCATGGCCTCTGGCCGCGCGCTCGAGCACCTCTTCGAGGCCGGAGCGGACTGGGATGTGACCCTGTTCAACGCCGAGCCCCGCGGGAATTATAACCGCCTGATGCTCAGCCCCGTTTTGTCGGGCGAAAAGACCTACGAAGAAATCGTCACGCATGATGAGGCGTGGTACCAGCAGCACGGTGTGGACACGCATTTCGGCACTCGCGTGACCGAAGTGGACCGTGACGCCAAGATCGTCCGCGCTGATGACGGCAGCGAAGTGCACTACGACAAGCTGCTGTTCGCAACTGGCTCGAACCCCTTTATCATTCCCATGCCTGGTCACGATCTGGAAGGCGTCATCGCCTACCGCGATCTCGAAGACACTGAGCGTATGATGAACATGCCTGCTGGCTCCAAAGTCGTTGTGATCGGCGGCGGTCTGTTGGGTCTGGAAGCGGCGGCTGGCATGGCGGCGCACGGCATCGACGTCACCGTGGTGCACATCATGGGCCACCTGATGGAGCGTCAGTTGGACGAACCCGCAGGCTACCTGCTGCGCCGCGCCCTGATGGACAAGGGCATCACCGTTAAGTGCAAGGCCAACTCCAAAGAAATTCTTGGCGAAGACGGCAAAGTCCGTGCCCTGCTGCTGGACGACGGCACCGAATTGCCCTGTGACCTGCTGGTCATGGCGGTCGGCATCCGCCCGAATACTAAACTGGGGGCAGATTGCGGTCTGGCGGTCGGTCGCGGCATCCACGTCGATGACCAGATGATCACCTCTGACCCCGACGTTCTGGCGCTTGGCGAATGTGTCGAGCACAACGGCGCGGTCTTTGGTCTGGTCGCACCGCTTTATGACCAAGCCAAGGTTGTCGCCAAAACCCTGATGGGCGAAGAGGCGGCCTTCCAGCCCCGCGAAATCTCGACCAAGCTGAAGGTCACCGGCTGCGATCTGTTCAGCGCGGGCGACTTCGCCGAGGGCACCGACCGCGAGGACATCGTGTTCCGCGACCCTGCCCGCGGCGTCTACAAGCGCGTTGTGATCAAGGACAACAAGATCATCGGCGCCGTGATGTATGGCGACACCGCCGACGGCAACTGGTTCTACGGAATGATGAAAGACGGCACCGACATCTCGGATATGCGGGAGACGTTGATCTTTGGTCCGGCTTACCAAGGGGGCGCCTCTGTGGACCCTATGGCGGCCGTTGCAGCCTTACCGGCTGACGCAGAAATCTGCGGCTGCAACGGCATTTGTAAAGGTCAGATCGTTGACGCAATCAATGCGGGGGCCCACGACTTGGCGGGCATCCGCGCCACGACCAAGGCCAGCGCGTCCTGCGGGACCTGCACCGGATTGGTCGAACAGGTTCTAGCGGTGACTTTGGGTGACGACTTCGTCATGCCCTCTGTCCAGTCGGTGTGTGGCTGCACCGACCTGTCCCACGAGGACGTCCGCCGCCTGATCAAATCGCAGGAACTGAAATCCCAGCAGGCCGTCTGGCAGGAGTTGGGCTGGAAGACCGTGAACGGCTGCCATGTCTGCCGTCCGGCGATCAACTACTACCTGCTCGCCGATTGGCCCGTCGAATATCAGGACGACCCGCAGTCGCGTTTTGTGAACGAACGCAACCACGCGAACATCCAGAAAGACGGCACTTATTCGGTCGTGCCGCGCATGTGGGGCGGGATCACTACCCCCGACGAGCTGCGCGCCATCGCCGACGCCGCCGAGAAGTACAACGCCAAGACCGTCAAGGTCACCGGCGGCCAGCGGATCGACCTGCTTGGGATCAAGAAAGAAGACCTGCCCGGCATCTGGTACGATCTGAACCAAGCTGGGATGGTTTCCGGCCACGCATATTCCAAAGGTCTGCGCACGGTGAAAACCTGTGTGGGCACGGATCACTGCCGCTTTGGCACGCAGGATTCGACTGGTCTGGGGATCAAGCTGGAAAAGGCGCTGTGGGGGTCGTGGACTCCGCACAAGGTCAAGCTGGCTGTATCTGGCTGTCCGCGCAACTGCGCCGAGGCGACCTGCAAGGACGTCGGCATCATTTGCGTGGACTCAGGGTACGAGGTCAGCGTTGCGGGCGCGGCGGGCATGGACGTCAAGGAAACCGAATTCCTTGCCAAAGTGCCGACCGAAGAGGAAGCGCTGGAACTGACATGCGCCTTCATCCAGATCTACCGCGAGAACGCCAAGTATCTGGACCGCGCCTACAAGTGGGTCGCCAAAGTCGGCCTCGATTGGGTCAAAGAACAGGTTGTCGACGACCTGGCCAGCCGCAAGGCGCTGGCCGAACGGTTCGAGCTGTCCCAATCCATCTACCGCAAGGATCCGTGGGCGGATTTGGCAGAGCCCCAAAAGGCCGAGCGTTTCGCCCCCGTCGCAGATTTCACCCTGGAGGCTGCAGAATGAGCTGGACCGACATCGCCGCACTGGAAGACATCCCCGTGCGCGGCGCACGGATCGTGAAAACCCACGCGGGCTGTATCGCGGTGTTCCGCACCGACGCTGACGAGGTCTTTGCAACCTCGGACCGCTGCCCCCACAAGGGCGGCCCCCTGTCCGAGGGCATCGTCCACGGCAAATCCGTGACCTGCCCCCTGCACAACTGGGTGTTCAGTCTGGAAACCGGCGAGGCTCAGGGCGCTGACGAAGGTCAGATCGCCACCTACCCCGCCCGCGTCGAAAATGGCCGCGTCCTCATGGACCTGAGCGAAATCAACAAGGTAGCAGCATAATGGATGGTGCAGATCTTCCCCACTCCGTTCCCCGCCGTTCCGGCCCGATGGCAGCTGGCGCGACGGTCTGCACCACCTGCCCCTATTGCGGCGTCGGCTGCGGCGTTCTTGCGACGCCCGACACTGCTGGTGGCCTGACCGTCAAGGGTGACCCCAACCACCCAGCGAACCTTGGCCGCCTTTGCTCCAAGGGCTCTGCCCTTGGGGAAACCGTCGATCTGGATGGTCGCCTGCTGCAGCCCAAGCTGCACGGCAAAGATGTCCCATGGAATGACGCGCTGGACTTGGTGGCGCGCAAGTTTCAGGACGCGATCGACCGGTATGGCCCCGATTCCGTGGCCTTCTACGTCTCGGGTCAGCTGCTGACCGAGGATTACTATGTCGCCAACAAGTTGATGAAAGGTTTCATCGGCTCGGCCAACATCGACACCAACTCGCGCCTGTGCATGGCCTCGACCGTGGCGGGCCACAAACGGGCGTTCGGCACCGACACCGTCCCCGGCGTTTACGAGGATCTGGAGACCTGCGATCTGCTGGTTCTGGTCGGCTCGAACCTCGCGTGGTGCCACCCCGTGCTGTATCAGCGCGTTGCGGCGGCCAAAGCCGAAAACCCCAAGATGCGCGTGATCACCGTCGATCCGCGCCGCACGGCGACCTCGGACCTCAGCGATCTGCATCTGGCGTTGCAGCCGGGCACCGACGTGGCCCTGTTCAACTACCTGCTCGCGGAAATCGCCGAACGTGGCGCCGTGGATCAGGACTTTGTGGACAGCCATGTCGAAGGCTTCGACGATGCGCTCCAGTCCGCGATGGCGAACAATCCCGCCGTGACCGGCCTGTCTGCCTCGGACCTGAAAGCCTTTGCCGATATGTGGATCGACACCGAAAAGGTCGTGACCGTGTTCAGCCAAGGCGTGAACCAGTCCTCCTCGGGCAGTGACAAGGTAAACGCGATCCTGAACTGCCACCTTGCCACCGGCCGCATCGGCCGCGAGGGGATGGGCCCGTTCAGCGTCACCGGTCAGCCCAACGCTATGGGTGGCCGCGAAGTTGGCGGTTTGGCCAACATGCTGGCCTGCCACTTGGATATTGAGAACGCCGAGCACCGCCATGTGGTCCAGAACTTCTGGAACGCGCCGCGGATGCCGGAAAAGGCGGGTCTGAAGGCCGTGGACATGTTCCGCGCCATGTCCGACGGCAAGATCAAGGCCCTGTGGGTCATGTGCACCAACCCCGCCGTCTCCCTGCCCGAGGCCGACGCCGTGGCGAACGCCATTCGCGACTGTGACTTCGTTGTCGTCAGCGACCTGACCGACCAAACCGACACCGCGAAACTGGCCGATCTGGTCCTGCCCGCCACCGGCTGGGGGGAAAAGGACGGCACGGTCACCAATTCGGATCGCACCATCAGCCGCCAGCGCGCTGTGCTGCCCGCGCCCGGATTGGCCCGCCACGATTGGGCGATCATCGCCGATGTGGGCCGACGCATGGGCTATGCCGAGGCGTTCGACTATGAAACCGGCGCCGAGATTTTCCGCGAATACGCTGCGCTGTCGGGGCTGGCTGCTGACATGGGGCGGGACTTTGACATCTCTGGTCTGCGCGACATTTCCGACGCTGAGTACAACGGAATGAAGCCCCAGCGCTGGCCCGTGACCTCGAAGGGTCCGACGGGCCGCATGTTCGGCGATGGCAAGTTCTTTACCCCCTCGGGCAAGGGGCGGATGCTGCCGCTGACTCACCGCGCGCCCTTGTCCCAGCCGACTGCTGAATTGCCCTTCCGTCTGAACACCGGACGGGTGCGCGATCAGTGGCACACAATGACCCGCACGGGCAAATCGGCACGTCTGACGCAGCACATTGCCGAACCTTTCGCCGAATTGCACCCCATGGATGCCCAAAGGCTCGGCGTTTCGGATGCGGACCTGATCCAGCTGTCGAACCCCAATGGCGAGGCGATCCTGCGCGTTCTGATCACCGATCGTGCACAGGCCGGATCGATCTTTGCGCCCATCCACTGGACCGGCCAGAACGCCCCCACGGGCCGCATCGACCGTCTGGTGACCGCCCACGTCGACCCCGTCTCGGGCCAGCCCGAGAGCAAGGCCAGCGTCACCGCCGCCGAGCGGTTCGACGCGACTTGGTACGGATTCGCGGCCAGCTCCAAAGAGTTCACGCCGAACGCCAGCTACTGGGCCTTGGGCCGCAGCAACTCTGGCTACCGCGCGGAACTGGCGGGCCTGCAAATCAAGGACGACTGGGAAGACTACGCCCGCGACCTGTTCGGGATGAAGACCGCCGAAGCCGTGGTGTTCGACGACCCGACCAAGGGCATCGCCCGCGTCGCCCTGATGGAGGAAGGCCGCGTTCAGGCTGTTCTGTTCGTGGCGCCTGACCCAGTTGCCCTGTCTCGCACCCATGTGATTTCGGAATTGGGCAAAGCTGGTCCAGAATTGCTGGCAGGTCGGCCCGGCGCCGACCAACCCGATCCGGGGGCCACGGTCTGCGCCTGCCTGAACGTGGGCATCAACACCATCCTCAACGCAATCACCGAGCAGGGCTTGACCTCGGTCGCCCAAATCGGTGAGGCACTCGGAGCGGGAACAAGCTGTGGCTCTTGTCGGCCAGAGCTGGCACAATTGTTGGCCAAACGTCCCGTTCCGGAGGCTGCTGAATGAACCAACTTGCTCCTTTCGTCCGCATTCTGGGCCGTGGCCCGGGACGCAGTCGCAATCTGACCGCCGAAGAAGCGCAGGAGGCCATGG
>JAUILL010000031.1 GCA_030433335.1 Alphaproteobacteria bacterium
CAATGATGGTAGTGTCGTCCATGATGGTGGTGCTCCTTTGGTCGGTGGCTTGTGTCGCAACAACAAACCAACCAGATGCACCGCCGTCATTCAAATCGCCCGAACACCAGATTCACTCATAGCTCTATGTGTAGAGGAATGTGCCCAGCTTTCCTCAATCTTGCTCCGGAAATCCTCTGTCATCCGCGCAACCCAAGCCGGATCAAATTGCGGCGTCACCAGCATTTCGTTCGCAATCGCGATAACTTCTTGGCGGTCATCTGCTGCGAATTGCAAACGCCCGATCACATGGTCCACAGTCGCATCAAGTGTGCCAAAGGCGTTATGATCATTGAAAAATGTCATTACATCTTTGGGTCGAAGTTCCTGTGTCCCACCACTCAGAAGTGTCTGGGCCGCGATATGGGGAACAGCGGGATTGTTCGCAGCGTCATATGCCCAGTCGGTTGGCCATGCGATTGTCATCGTGACCTGATCCACATCCTTTTCCCTCACCTCCATGAAATAAAAGGTGCGGCCCGCAGGTGTTTCCGCCAGAACAACCTCTCGGACCGGGTCGTCCTTGCAAGACCCAAGTCCGAGCACCAAAACAAGTGCAAGAATACATCTAATCAATTTCTTTACCCCCCCGAGATCAACCGAATGACCTCTCGCCCGTCTCCGAGCAGTCCTTTTAAAAATGCATTTATATCTGAAGCCGAAACGGTTGCGGCGGCCTGTCGCAACTCGGGCAACGGAATGAATGGGCTGGCCGTCGAGATGCTAGTTAGCAGCCGTTCAAACGTCACTGATCCCCGCTCATCGTCAGGGATACGATCTAGGTCCGAGATAATTCGAGCGCGTGCCCGCTCGACCGTGTCCGTTTGCAATCCTGTGCCAAGAGTCCCTTCGAGTGTTTCGATAAATGCGCGCTCTAACTCTGCAAGACTAATCTCCGCATCAGGCACAGCCTCGAAGGACAGCAGCGCGTATTTTCCTACGACGATCTCCACGCCAAGAGAAAACCGTCGTGCGATAAATGCGTCGAACCGCAACGGCCCTGCCAAGCCACCATCAAGCGGTGAATCGAGCGCTGCATATGCCATTTCGGAGATCACGGCGCATTCTGCAGGGGTTCCGCAGGGGCCCAAGGGTACGACCTTACGGTAGAGCAGGGTATCCTCGGTCAAACCATCAATTTGGTAGGCGCGGCGATCGAACAATGGCTCTGGCGCAAGCCAGTCGGGCGCGACATGGCTCTGTTCCGAAACCGCCGAGGGCAGTCCTTGCAATGCTGTCTTTACTTCTGCAGGGTTAAAGTCCCCGTAGATCAGTAGTGTGGCTTGCGAAAGCGAATGGCTTGCCTGATGCAAGGCACGGGCATTCTCCAACGAGAACTCTGCAATATCTGCTGGCTCTCCGATCACGGACCGGCCAAGGCCGCCCTCTCCGTAAAGTGTTTCCTCTAACTCGCGTAGGGCAGGGTAGAGCGATTGCTCAGCAACCCGCGCACCGTATTCACGCAGTACGATACCGCGTTCCTCCAACGCGAAGCGATCATCAAGTGAAATGGGGTCGGCAACAGACACCAGCTCACGAAGCGCCGCGCCGATACCCTCTGGGCCTATGGCGCGGCGATACACAGTGCTGAACGGACTGGTCCAGGCATTTCTGTGGGGATCCCCGCCAGCCTCGGAGGTGCGAAGCGAACTCAATAGAGCCAAGTGTTCGACATAGTGAGCAAGCCCCTCTTCAAAGGGGTTCGCGGCCTCACCAGACGGAAATACCAGATGCAATAAGGTCTCGTGGGCCTGCGCATCGGGCACCACTAGAACAGTCTGAAAGGTCTCTGAGGGCAATTGGTATACAGCAGGCTTAGGCCAAACTATCGCCACTATCGCCGCAGACAGAAGACCAAAGCCAATACCCAACGCAATGAAACGAACTCGATGCAAATGAAACCTCAAGCTTGCCATATTTAAACATATTCGGCGCAAAAGATATTGAAAAATATAGATATTATTTACACCATCAAGAAATCTGGCGAAGGTCGCGAAAACCGGACTTTTGCGAGAAGACGCCGAAATTTTCAGGACCTAAGCTGCGACTTAAGTCGCATGTATCGGATTTAACGAGGAGCATAGGCTAACGCTCTGATGCGGCGAGGCAATTCAAAGAGAGCTGAGAGTGACGGAACCTACCTTCAGGCTTTTGGTCCCCACTAGCTATGTCGACTGGCAACGCGCAGAAGGATGCTCGCTATGATCTGGACCTTACGGGTGACCATGTTGGCAGCCCTTGCTGGTGCGGTCATTTTGTCGGTGACACAGGATCGACGGGTTCAGCATCTGACCGCGCGTATTTCGCAAGCTTCAGCGCAGGTTGCCGCGCTAGAAACTTTGGGACGAAGCTTGCACGATGAATTATTCAAGGCGGTTCTCGAACCTGACCTGGCGCGGGCAACCGAAGGACTCGATCAGTTTGAACGCGATGCCATGCACGCTTTAGGCATTCTAGAACAACTGACAGCAACCGAGTTAGAATTTGTTCGAGGGGCCGAGCAAGACATAGAAAGCACAGAACTCTCTCGTCCGACCGAGTTGCGGGAAGCCGCCGTGGCCGCGTTGAAGGCAGGTCGAAGGGTTGTTAATCTCCGCCAGTCCGCCGACATCATGCAGGATGCAACCTATGCGTTGGAGCAGTTAGAAGCAGAGCGCGGGATGATTTCGCAAATCGTCAGCGCCTTCTTGGAGGATGAGCAAACCGAGATCCGCACCGCATCTGAGGCGATCGCAGACTCGCAATACCAACATCGCCGCTGGCACACCGGATTACTGGTGCTGGCTCTGATTTCTTGGGTCACAACCCTATGGATCAAAAATCGTGACCAGAACCGCAGGAACCGTCGTAGAATGAGGGCTTTGACGGCGCTAGCTCACAACCGGCCGGCAGATCCGCTCGATGATCGAGATCCGTTGGCTCAAGAGTTTAGCAACGTTTCTGAACGTCTGAAGGCCATGGAAAGGGCAGAAACCTGCACCAGAAAAGAACTCGAAGAGCGCACAGCGGCCTTGCAACTTAGCGCGACCAAACTCAAGCAAATTGACGAAACACGTCGGCGGTTTTTGGCAGATCTGGGGCACAGTCTGAAAACACCCCTCGCGATTGCCAGAGGCTCCATCGAAGCGCTGTCCGAACAAGGTCCGAAACGCCTAACCGCTCTTGACGCCGTTGACCAAGTCACCCGCCGCGTCTCAGATCTGCTAGAGTTGGCGCGTTCGGACGACGGGAGGCTCTTGCGTCAAAGCCAACTGCTCGAATTGACGGAACTGCTCGACAACCGCATCGCAGAGATGGCGGCGCTACCTCAGGGCCACTACATTACCCTGACCACTGATGACCAAGGCCCCTATGAAATTGAGGGCGACCGCGAAGGCCTCACTCGCATGTTCGATGCGATCATTGAAAATGGCCTGCGCTATGCCTCTGCCGGATCACCACTCGGGATAGATCTTAGTGCGGCGCAGGAGACCGTGACCGTCAGCATCTCTGATCAAGGGCCGGGAATATCGCAAGGTCAGGTGGTCTTTGATCGAGACACCAGTTTTTATCAAGGAGGCACTGGTATCGGTCTGGCGATGGCCCGCCAAATCGCACAGGAGCACGGTGGGCAGATCGCGTTGATCGACACTGGACGCGGCGCTCGGTTCGACATTTCGCTTCCACACGCAGGAATGATGGAAGAGCGGGTATGAGTATTCTTGTCGTCGAAGACGATCCGACTCTGGGCTCTTTGATTTGCGATGCACTTCAGAACGCTCACCAAACCCCTGTTCTGGCCAGCGACGGTGAGGCAGGCCTGATCAGCGCTAGCACCGGCTTTCATAAAGCCATCATTCTGGATGCGATGCTTCCAAGCTATTCAGGGTTTGAAATCTGCCAACGTCTGCGCGAAGGTGGCGTAACTACGCCGATCCTGTTTTTGACGTGTCGTGATTCCGAAGCAGATATCATCCGCGGGCTCCGGCTTGGCGCTGACGACTACATGACCAAGCCTTTTTCGACAGCAGAGTTGATCGCTCGGATCGAGGCTTTGATCCGGCGAGGGACTGGCTACACGCCGCAGGACGAACTGGTCTTTGGGAACCTTCGTATCCGGACAGCGCAACGGCAAGTCTTCTGCGAAGCCTCAATGATCGAACTGACCATGCGCGAGTACACCCTGATACACGCACTGGTTCTAGCACGTGGCCAAGCTCTCTCCAGAGATACGCTGCTTGACCGTGTCTGGGGCGATGACGAGAGCCATACCACCAACGTTGTCGACGTCTACGTTAGCTATTTACGGCGCAAGTTAAGGGCAGTGGGCAGTTCCGTGGCTATCACCACTGTACGGGGCTATGGCTTTCGTTTGGATATCGCTGCCTTGGACGTATAGCTCGCTTAAATCAAAGCGCGTTGGGCCAAGAACCCCCAAAGCTCCAAGGAAAAAATAAGAGATATACCCACTCGAAATCACCCTGCCGCACAGGTCCAACCGCCAAATTCGTCGCTGCTGAGACTATGGTCGCATCCTATCTCAGAGTTTTCTCAGAATTCTCCAAGGACTCTCTCAGAGAAGCGCGTTAGGTTTTGTTTCAAAGAGGAGTTCTGCAGGGGGGATCATGTCGGGGCGTTTTCTGTTAGCGGCTGTTGGAGCCTCGATGCTTTGGGCGGGTGCTGCCAGTGCACTCGATATCGACATCAGCTTTATACGCATGAAGCCAGAACCAGTGGCAACGCTCTCGAATCTGGACCCGATCCCCGAAAATCTGGCGATCAAAGGCGCTGAACTGGCTATCAAGGACAACGCGACCACTGGCCGTTTTCTTAAGCACAACTATTCACTCGAGATCCACGATCTCTCCGTGGGCGACGATCTGATCGGGGTTACCCTGGACGCCCTTTCGGATCGTCGCATTCTGATTGCCGATGTTCCGGCCGCAGAGCTGCTGAGGATTGCGGACCTGCCCGAAGCGCAAGGCGCCCTGATCATCAATGCCACGGCCGAGGACAATATTCTGCGTGATAGCGAATGCCGGGCCAATGTGCTGCATACCGCCCCCTCTCTCGCGATGCGGACGGACGCAATGATGCAGTACTTCCTATTCAAACGCTGGACCCGTCTCGCGATGATCGAGGGTACCTATCCCGCCGACGTCGCCTTCGCAGAGTCTCTGCGCCGGTCCGCCACGAAATTCGGGCTAGAGATCGGATCCACCAAGACATGGGCTTTTGATGCGGACATGCGCCGAAATGCGTCTGCCGAGGTGCCGCTCTTTACCCAGGAATTGCGCGACCACGACGTGCTCTTAATCGCCGACGCCGTTGATGATTTCGGGCGCTATATCCCGTTCAACACATGGCTTCCCCGTCCGACCGCAGGCACTGAAGGCATCGTCCCAGAGGTTTGGGCTCCTGTTGTCGAACAGTGGGGGGCAGCGCAGTTGCATTCCCGCTTCCAAGAAATCGCCGAACGCGACATGGAACCCGAAGACTATGGCGCGTGGGCTGCAATCCGCGCCGTGGGCGAGGCCGTGACGCGTACCAATCAAGCAGACGCCGCAGAATTGCGCCGGTTCTTGCTCTCCGAGGACTTTGGCCTTGGTGGTTTCAAAGGAACGCCACAGACCTTCCGAACGTGGAATGGCCAGATGCGTCAAGCTGTGCCTTTGGTCACCGAAAGAGCGCTTGTTATGCAAGCGCCTCTGCCTGGCTTCATGCATCAACACAATGAACTCGACACTTTGGGCGTGGATGCCCCTGAAAGTGCCTGCATAGCCTTCGAGGAATAAAATGCGAATTTCGACACTTGCCCTCGTGACCGCCTTAGCCGCGCAACCTGCGCTCGCGGATGAAATTTGGGTCACCAATGAAAAAGACGACACTGTCAGCGTCATCGATATCGAAACCCTAGAGGTCACTCACACCTACGAAACCGGAGAGCGCCCTCGCGGGATCACGTTCAGCCATGACTTTAAATTTGTTTACATCTGCGCGTCGGACAGCGACGCGGTGCAGGTGATGGACCCGGCTACAGGGGAAATCCTGCACGATCTTCCTTCGGGCGAAGATCCCGAGCAATTCGTGCTGCATCCAGATAACAAACATCTCTATATCGCAAACGAAGACGACGCGATTACGACCGTAGTTGATGTGGAGAGCCGTACGGTTGTTGCGCAGATTGATGTCGGCATCGAACCCGAAGGCATGGCGGTTTCGCCCGACGGTAAAATCGCGATTACCACCTCGGAAACGACGAACATGGCGCATTGGATCGACACCGAAACCCAAGAGCTTTTCGCCAATACTCTGGTGGACTCGCGTCCTCGACATGCGGAGTTTGTCAAAGACGGAACCGAGATGTGGGTGAGCGCGGAAATCGGTGGGTCCATTTCGGTTTTTGACACCGCCAGTCAAACCGAAAAGGCGAAAATCACCTTCAAACTGCCGAACATCCATCCCGATCGCATTCAGCCCGTTGGCTTTGAGCTCGGAGAGGGCGATAAGTTCGCCTATGTCGCTTTGGGACCTTCGAACCATCTGGCTGTTGTGAATGCGGAAACGTACGAGGTCGAAGATTACATCCTCGTAGGGCGCCGTGTTTGGCACATGGCCTTTAATGCTGACAAGTCGCGCCTTTTCACCACCAACGGCATTTCAGGGGACGTGACAGTCGTCGATGTCGCCAAACGTAAGGCATTGAAAACAATTAAGGTTGGTCGCTTTCCATGGGGCGCAGCCTTCCGCCCATCGAACTAGGAGAGCATTACATGAAGAAGTTTATCACTATGCTGGCAGTCGCCGCGATGTTGCCTTGCGCCGTAATGGCGGACGATGACGACGCCGAAGACGTATCGTTCGGTATGGCGGGCTTGCTGTCGGCCAAGAACAAGCATGATCTTGAACCCATCCAACTCAGTGCAGGCACGCCACTGACCCAAGCGCCTTGGGTCTTGAAGTCTGGCAGCTACTACGAATTCGAAATTCAAGGCGATGGCAGTCAGGAATTGACTCTTGTCGGCCCCGAGTTCTTTCGCGCGATCTGGATTGACGAAATCGTTGTCGAAGGACTAGAGATCCGTCCTCTGGGTCTCGACTCTATCGAGTTCGACGAGGCCGGAGAGATGGAGATCGGGTTTATCGCGCTCAAACCCGGATCATACTACATGAAAATTCCCGGAAGCAGTGGCGAGACCCAGCGGGTCAACATTACCATCGAATAAGCCTAGTGCGAGTTAATGATCTGTGTCCCCGCGCTGAGGGCGGGCGACAGTTCGAGTAGGTCGTTGGGATCACAAAGTGGAATCAGTCGGCGCTATCAGATTCCGAAAATGAATTGGACGGACTTTCATCAAGGGCGCATATTTCAC
This sequence comes from Alphaproteobacteria bacterium, assembly GCA_030433335.1. Lineage (GTDB taxonomy): Bacteria > Pseudomonadota > Alphaproteobacteria > Rhodobacterales > Rhodobacteraceae > Donghicola. The sequence continues at coordinate 7,392 of JAUILL010000031.1, forward strand.
TTATGGATATGCTACCGCCTCTTCGTTTGACGCATATTGACCCCAATCGAAACATGCGTCGCTTCTACAGACTCTCGCTAGAACGGACTCTGTTCGGAGAGGTCACGCTGGTGCGAACGTGGGGACGTATTGGGACTCACGGTCAAACCATGTTTCAAACATATGATCGCTTGTCCGAAGCCGAAATCACCTATCAAGAGCTTCGCGCAGCCAAAGAGAAAAAGGGGTACCGTTCGGACAGCGCAGATTTGGCCTAACCGAACAACCTTCAAATCGGCGCGGCGGCGTCCAAGGAAGCCACCGCACGCTTGCGCTGATCAGGCTGCCAGTTGCAACCCGTGTTCAGCGGCTAGCCGTCGCAAAACGATGGCACCATAGTCGATATTTCCGTGAACGCCGTCTTCGGCACGTAGATCGGCAGGAAGCTCTGTATCTTCCCAGTCAGCTCCTTCAAATGCGTCGAAGACTTGAATGCCATCGTCACGCAACATCGTTGTGATCCGGTCGCGAAATAGAACAGTTTCAGGGTTGTCGTTAATGATTGGCGGCGCGATGACGGTCAGGTCACATCGTTTGTCCGCCCAACGCAAAAGCTTTAGCAGTTGCCCGCGCTTGGCGTCGATGAACGCATCCATAAAGGCGTTCGAGACATACAATGCGTCATCAGAGTCGATGGCTTGATCGATCGATGTTGTGTGCCCTACACGCGTGAAGGGAGGCACCATTCGACCCAGATGATAGCCGATACTGGCCAGCACGGGTGTCTGCTCAGAGAAGATGGGGCCTTCGATTGTCTCGCAGAACTTGGAAATATTGCGATTGATGGGACGCCTGTTTTCGGACATCAGCCCCCATCGCTTGTTCGGGCGCATCTGGTTTTCATGCCAATGGTTGCCTGACAGAAAGAACATCTCTGACTGGATCCCCGCCGCACGCGCCGCACTGTGCAGTGCCCCACAATGGCTGTCGCCAACGATAATGAGATCAGGCTTCATTGTAGCTCTCCAGTATGGCTTCCTCACAGACCAAAGCTTCTGCGTCCATGGACTCGGCAAGCGCCGCGTCAGCTTGCTTGGTTTCGGCGATCTCTTCGCCATGACGGGCCGGCCCGCTCAGATCGAGCCCTCCAAAGAAGTGACGCATAACCAGCTCGACCCCCGCCAACTCGACCGACCGCATGTTTGGCGCGAAAAAGCTCGATCGCGTCGGCGCCCCGGTAATGATCTCGTAGGATGGAAAGTAATCGACCTCGGCGACATCTTCGGCGATCTCGCCTGCGACACCCCGTAGAACCGACTTTGATCGTGTTGTAGCAACCAAAACATGCTGCTGGCTTGCTGTCGCAGTCAGCGGTACAGGGCTCACTGTCAGCAAAAGATGGATATCGGGGTTTAGCCGTTTCAGCAGGACCAGCGCATCATCCAAAGCTTCGCGAATAGCAGCGGCGCGGTAATTTACGAAGCGATGCTTTTCGGCGTCGAACGAACCGCCAATCGTTCCAGGGCATGCGGCATAGGGCTGCCCCGATGCGCTTTCCCACCCTTCTGTAAGTCCAAGCGTAAAAACAAATACGTCAGACTTCTCAACGGATTTTCGCAGACCACGTACCATCGCTGCACGAGACAAGATCGCATCATCTTCGGTCCGGAAAGGGGTCGGTTCAATCATTGGGCGCAGGCTGTCTCGAAAGCCCTCTGCGCTCTCGTACCAGAGTTCCGGTTCATGAATCGGCACATCGCCAACGGCCATCTGTAGCAGTAAGCGCAGTTGAGCGGCGGTATAGATATTCGCTGTCCGCGCGGAAAATACTCCGTAATTGAAACTTTTAGCCAGCGATTCAGGCGTTCCGATCGGCGCAGGCTCGCCGTTGGTCCACCCGATTTTGCGCTCTCTCAGAGCCCGCGAAATATGTTGTGCGAAACAAGAGCCATAGGTCGCGAACTGAGCGTCCTGTGGGAGTGTCCAAGGGCTTTTCCAGAGATCGGAAAGCCCGTAGAGGCCTGCTTCTGCGACCCCTGTACGCCAAAAAGCGTTCTTCGGAAGTGATATATATGGATGCAACAACTTAACCTAGAAAACGTAAACAATAGAGCAAACATAAATTGCAATCACATAAAGCGTTAGCAATTTTTTACTGAAATCGACAGTTTCCTGCGTCTTGGTTAAGTCGAAGGCGGGATCCGGAGGCCCTAGAACAAGAAGCCCCGCCAAAATAGCGGGGCACAACTGGCCTTAGACCACGACACGTTCAAAGAGATGTGCAGCTTACTTCGCCGCGATGGTCACCACTTCGACCAAAGTGTTCGGCGAAAGATCAGACACCCCGAGGTAGGCGCGCACAGGCATGTCTTCGGGCGCCAGCCATTCCTTCCATGCCTCGTTAAATCCGTCTTTCTGATTGAAATCCGAAGAGTAAACCATGACCTGAAGTAGCTTCTGCTTCGACGTGCCTGCTGTTTCCAGCAACTTGTCGAGCTTGGCAAAGATCTCTTCGGCTTGGCCCTTCATGTCTTTGGTTTTGTCATCGGCAACCAGACCACCGATGTAGACGGTATCGCCATGTTCGACAATGCGGTGGTGGATCGGGCCAGAAATGTGCCGCGTGATCATAGAGGTGAATCCTTGTATCTAGTGGCACGTGCAGTGCCAATCTTTGTAGGCAATCCCGCCATCGGCCCGCAACTCGAGAACATAGCAGAAAGTCCGTTCAGTCGGGATCATGGGATGACACTGGCGGATCGGCAGGGTATAAAGCAAATTACTTTAAATTCGCTCTCTATTCTGAAAAGTTATGGATGCTCTCACAACGTTCGCTTGAAGCTTTCCGCGCCGTGATTGAATGCGGCACCGTCTCGGGTGCAGCGGAGAATTTGCATGTCTCTCAGCCCGCCGTCAGCCGTCTGATCAAAGATCTGGAAGAGCGGACCGGTCTGCAGCTGTTCACGCGGTTTGGCGGCAAAGTTGTCCCTACTCCAGAGGCCCGAGAACTCGCGGCTGAGGTCGATCGCAGTTTCATCGGGTTGTCTGCCATCGAAAAGGCGGCGCGCGACATCAAGGGAGGGAAAAGGAGTACTATCTCGATCGCGGCGATGCCTGCTGTGGCGCATTCCGTTCTACCTGATACTCTCGTGTCTTATCAGCGAGAGCGACCGGAATTCCGCGCATCGCTGCAATCCATGCAAACGCACAATGTCGTGCGGCGTGTCTCCACCCGTGCCTCGCAGCTAGGCTTCACCTCTCCAACGCACCACGAATACGACATCGATCTGCTACGGACAATCGAACTGCCCTATCGCTGTATTCTGCCAGAAGGTCATGCGCTGGCAGATCGCACGATGATTTCATTCGACGATTTCGCGGGACAAAAGGTTGTCGCATTTGAGCGCACAACCGCCACCGGGATGCTGATGGAACGCGCATTTGCGAGAATGACAAACGGACCTGATACCAAGGTTAGCACGCACCTCTCTACCTTAGTGTCGGCTCTTGTGTTGCGCGGGATGGGAATGTCGATCGTCGACCCCTTCACGGCCGAGGTACATAGGGCGCAAGGCGGAATCGTCCGGCCCTTTGACACTGGCACCCTATTCAGGCTGTCGATCATCAAACCGCGCGGCATGAGCTTGGGGCCGGACCTAGAAGATTTCTTGGCGACCTTCGATCAGACCTTAAGTCCTGCGGTCACGCCTTAGTACGCGACCGCAGGATTGTTTTAATATAGAGCCTTGGCCTGAGCGACCTTGGCTGGCCCGTATAGCGCCTCGGCCCGCGCAGTCGATATGCGCCCGTCCCGCAAGTCATGCGCCAACGCGGCCTCGGCCCGTTTCGCCGGATCGCCATAGCCGCCACCGCCTGGGGTCTCCAGCCGGATCGTCTCGCCTTTGTCCAAGGTCAGGTTGGCGACCATCGGATCGAGTTCCTGCTCTGCGTCGGTCCCTGCGTTCTTGATCAGATGGGCAGGGCGGCCAGAGGTGCCGCCAGCCACTCCGGGCGCGCCTTCTTTGTGGCCGTCCGAGCGGGCGGTAAAGATCACGCCGCCATTCGGGGCAGAGATTTGCCGCGCAATCCCCATGCCGCCGCGATACTGGCCCGCGCCAGAGCTGTCATCGACCAGAGCATATTCATCCACAACCAGATCGTACTCGATTTCCAAAGGCTCGATTGGCAGGTTTGAGGAGTTGGTGACGTGCACATGCACCCCGTCCATTCCGTTGCCCGCATATCGCGCGCCTGCACCGCCACCGATGGATTCAAGATAGACGTAGCCTTCGTCCCGCCCGCGCCGTTTGCCGGCAAAGACCATGACGGGCACGATGTCTTGGCCCGCCGCCTGCGCCTTCTCCTGAGGAAGAAGTTGCGAGAACGCCCCAATTAGCGCCCGCACCACCTTGTTGCAAGTGATCGACCGCGCCCCTGTGGCCGCGGGGGCGATGGGATTCAACAGGCTGCCTTTTGGGGCGGAAATTTCGATCCCTTCGAACATGCCAGAGTTGGGCAGCAGATAGGGATCGAGCAGGGTTTTGACCACGTAGTAGACCGACGCATTCAGCGCTGAGGCGACCACGTTCAGACCGCCGCGCGCCTGCGGGCCGGTGCCCTCGAAATCCACGATCAAGCGGTCGCCTTTGACGGTGACATTGGCCTGAATGGGCACTTCGACGGGGCCAAGGCCGTCACTTTCAATCTTGGAATGGAAGGTCGCGGTACCGTCCTGCATTTCAAGAATGCGGTTGCGCAGACGGTTGGCGGTGTAGGTGAACAGATCCTCGACCAGCTCATCGACCTTGTCCGCGCCAAGGCTGTCGGCCATCTCGTGCAGCAGTCGCGCACCGCGTTCGTTGGCCGAGGCCTGAACTTTAATGTCGAGCCAGCGTTCCTCGGACGAGCGGCTGTTCAAAGAGATCATGCGCAGCAGGTCTTCGTCCAGTTCGCCCGCTCGGCATAGCTTCATCACGGGCAGGCGCAAACCCTCTTCGAAGATCGAGGTCGCGCCGCCGTGGATCGAGCCAGGCACGGTCCCGCCCACGTCAGAGTGGTGGCCGATATTGGCGGTGAAGTAGCGCACTTGGCCATCGACGAACACCGGAGTCACGACCGAGATGTCCGGCGTGTGCGTGCCGCCCGCCGCATAGGGATCGTTGCAGATGAAGACATCACCCTCGACCATGCGGTCGGTGGAGTAGGCGTCCAGCACCGCACCCACGGACCCCATGAGTGAGCCAAGGTGTAGCGGGATGTGACTGGCCTGAGCGATCAGTCGCCCGTCAGCCGAGAACAGCGCGACCGAGCAGTCCTTGCGTTCCTTGATGTTCGACGAAAACGACGCGCGGATCATTGAGGTGCCGATTTCGTCGGCCACGGCCAGCAACCGGTTGGTAAAGACCTCCATCGCGATGGGGTCGGACAGGGTTTTCTTGGTGTCGAGTGCCATGGGGTTTAAACCTCGATTATCATTGTGCCGGTGGCGTCGACGCGCACGGTCTGGCCGGGTTCGACGATGGTGGTGGACGACATTTCCTGCAGGATGGCGGGGCCGTTGATCACCTGATCCACAGGCAGCTTGGCGCGGTCGTAGAGCGTGGTTTCAAACCAGCCGCCGTCGAAATAGACTTGCCGTTTGCCCATCACCGGATCGGCGTTTTCGGGGGTGTGGGTGGTGTCGGGATCGGCGCCAGAGGCCCCTTTGACCGACAGACGCAGGTTCACGATTTCCACCGCGCGATCCGCGATATCGTAGCCGTATTCCTGACGGTGCGCGGCGCGGAAGCCCTTTAGGAAGGCATCATAGGTGGTGTCGATGGCGTCGAGAACGACCTGCACTTCGTGGTTCTGACCGTCATAGCGGGCATCCACCACATACTGCATTTCGCGCGCCTCTGGGGCGATGCCTTCGCCGTCCAGCCAAGCGTCGCCGTCCTTGTACATCTCGGCAAAGGCCGCGGTGATCTGCGGCCATGCCTCGGCGCTGGCGGTCGACACACCGGTGCGGACAAAGTCGAAGCCCACGTCTGACAACAGGATGCCACGGGCGCACATGGTGCCGGGTTGGGCGGGGACCAGCACGGATTTCATGCCCGTCTCAACCGCAACAGCCGCAGCGTGCAGGGGACCCGCGCCGCCATAGGCAAAGAGGGCAAAGTCCGACAGGCGGTGGCCCTTTTCGGTAGAAACAGCGCGGATGGCGCGGCCCATGTTGGCGACCGCGATGCGAAGGATGCCAAGGGCGGCGTCCTCGACGCTCAGGCCCAAGGGGGCCGCGATCTGGGTCGCGATGGCCTTGCGCGCGGCCTCTTTGTCGACGGTCATGCGGCCAGACAGCAAGGTGTCGGCGTCCAGACGTCCGAGGACGAGGTTTGCGTCAGTGGTGGTCGGCTCAGTGCCGCCCTTGCCATAGGCAACAGGGCCAGGGAATGCGCCCGCCGAACGGGGGCCGACTTTCAACGCGCCTGCGTCATCCAGCGCCGCGATAGAGCCGCCGCCAGCGCCAATTACATTGATGTCCAGCATCGGGCAGCGCACAGGGTAGTCGGCGACCAAGCGGCTGGTGGTGAAAGCAGGACGCCCTTCGAGCACCAGCGAAACGTCGGTCGAGGTTCCGCCCACGTCATAGGTCACGATGTTCGGATAGCCCGAGGCGCCCGCGACTTTGGCCGCACCGACTACGCCAGCGGCCGGGCCAGACAGACAGGTCCGCACGGGGAAGGCGCGCACGGTGTCTACGGACATCAGTCCGCCGTTCGAGTGGATCGTGCGCGGGGCGCTTGCGAACCCGATGCTCTGCAGACGCTGCAGGAACCGCTCAAGGTAGCGATCCATGCGCGGGCCGACATAGGCATTGATCACGGTGGTCGAGAACCGCTCGAATTCACGGAACTCGGGCAGCACGTCTGAACTGATCGAGACATACGCCTCTGGCATCACTTCGCGCACAATCTCGGCGGCGCGGCGTTCGTGGCGGCCATCGCGGTAAGCATGCAGGAAGCAGATCGCAACTGCCTGCATGCCTGCATCGCGGATCTCTTCGGCTGCGCGGCGCACGGCGTCTTCGTCCAAGGGCACCAGCACATCGCCGTCTGCATTCATGCGCTCTGGCACCTCGATGGACATGTAGCGTTCGACCAGCGGCTCGGGCTTGGTGATGTCGTAGTCATAGAGATGCGGGCGGGTCTGGCGGCCGATCTCCAGCACGTCGCGCGCGCCTTGGGTGGTGATCAAACCGGTGGGGACACCGCGCCGCTCGATCACCATATTAGTCGCGACGGTGGTGCCATGCCCGACGAATTCAAACTGGTCGGGGGAGATGCCGCGCTCTTCGACGAAATGGCGCAGGCCGGTTTCGATCGCTTCGGAGGGGTCATGAGGGGTGGACGAGGTCTTGAAATGGGTCGCCGCGCCATCGGTGGTGTTGATCGCGGTGAAATCAGTGAAGGTGCCGCCCACATCGAAGCCGATACGGTACATAGGGTTGGTCCTTTGGTTGGATCACTGCGCCAGAGGCATCAGCAGATCAGGTAGAAACATTGTGATTTGGGGGACAAAGGCGACGAGCAAGGCCACGATCACCAAGGTCAGATAAAAGGGCAGGAGGGCGCGGGTCAGTTCGCCCATCTTGATGTTTGCCACCGACATCACGGTATAGAGCACGAGGCCTACGGGCGGGGTGATTGTGCCGATCATCATGGTCACCACCACGGTCACGCCAAGGTGCACGGTGTCGATGTCAAAGGTGGTCGCGATGGCAAGAAGGGTTGGGACTAGCAGGACGAGTGCGGCCAGAACCTCCATGAACATGCCGACGATCAAGAGGATTGCGACGATCACCGCGATGGCGGCGGCTTTCGACACGAAGAGCCCTTCCATCAGGGACACGAGTTCCACGGGTAGACGCTGGATCGAGATGATCCATCCGAAGACTGCCGAGACCGCGATGATAAAGAGGGTCGAGGCCGAGGTGCGCACGGTGCCGAGGATCGCTTCCCAAATGGACTGGACGTTAAATCCCAGCGCGATGGAGCCGATCAGCAGGATGTAGAGCACGACGACGACAGATGCTTCGGTTGGGGTGAAGATGCCCGCGAGAATGCCGCCAAGCAGGATGACAGGAGCCATCAGTGCAGGCAGGGCGCGCCAGAAGGCGTTGTTGACTTCGGACAGCGTGGCGCGGGGCAGTTTTGGCGCATCTTCGCGGCCGGTTTTGACCAGAATGTAGACCATGACCATGAGCGCAAAGCCCACCAGAAGACCCGGCAAGGCGCCGCCAAGGAACAGGCGACCGACTGACTCTTCGGCAAGAAAGCCGTAGACAACCAGAGTGATCGACGGCGGGATGATCGGGCCCATGGTGGCCGAGGCCGCCGTGATCGCCGACGAGAATTTGCGCGAGTAGCCGGCCTTTTCCATAGCCTTGATTTCGACCGCGCCAAGGCCGCCCGCATCGGCCACCGAACTACCCGACATGCCTGCAAAGATGATTGAGGCCAGCACGTTCACATGCCCCAGACCGCCAGTGATGTGACGCACTAGAACGCCCGCAAAGTTAAAAATCCGCTCGGTCACGCCTAGGCCGTTCATCAGGTTGCCCGCCAGCAGGAACATGGGGATGGCGAGCAGGCTAAAGCTCTCGATCCCACCAGAGGCGCGCAAGGTCAGTTGGACCTCTGGCAGACCGGCCATCAGGATATAGAGCGCGGACGATAACAGCATCGTGTAGGCGACGGGAAGGCCAAGGATCAGCAGCCCGAAGAACATCACCAAGAAGGCAACAGTAATCATTCATGGACCTCTTTGGTGGGATGGGTGGGGGTGCCGGTCAGCTCTTTCCAGATCGCCTCGGCGGCGAAGAGGATGGTGAACCCTGCGCCCAAAGCGAACGGGAACTGGATCAGCATGAATTTCGAGGTCAGCGGCCCCTTGGGCACCGTGCCGAATTCGAGCCGCGACATCAGGGGCTGGATCTGCTGGATCTGGGTCAGGATATACAGCATCACCGCGATGACTGCCCCGTGCAGCAGGACGTGGATCACGCGCTTGATGGCGACGCTTTCGAACCCGCTCAGGACGTCCATTCCAATATGCCCGCCCTCGCGGTAGACCAGCGCGGCTCCAAGGAAGGTCAGCCAGACCATCGACAGTTCCGCGATGTCGTCGGTCATGTGCACCGGCGCGTTGAACACGTAACGAGAGATGATCTGGACAGCGAGCGCCCCGATAATCGCGACAGTAAGGGCTGCGCAAAGCCACAGGATCAGGCGGTGCAGCCCGTTCAGAAGAAGCGTCATAAGCGATTGTCCTGCATGGTTATTAGTGGGTTGGTGCCAAGATGTTAGAAGGATCGACACCAACCCCTCCCTTTCGGGATTACTTCATGGCCTGAATTTCGGACCACCAGCCTTCGGGCAGCAGACCCTCGGCTTCGAATTCGGGGACGGACTCAGAGACTTTGGCGCTGAACTCCGCACGAACGTCCGCGGGCATATCGCAGAAGGTTACGCCCTCGGCTTCCATGGCGGCTTTGTTCGGCGCGGTTTCCGCGGTCACGAGTTCGACAAAGTAGTCGCCCGCATCCTCGGCGGCTTGGATAACGATCGCCTGATCCTCTTCCGAGATCGACTGGAACGCGCTTTCGGCGACGTAGACGCTGTTCTGCGGGTACATCATCTGTGCGTCCGTGACGTAGGGCAGCACTTCGTAGAACTTGGACGAATAGATCTGCTCGCCCGCGCTTTCGGCCATGTCGGCGACCCCTTGGCTCAGGCCCATGTAGGTCTCGCCATACGCCATGGTGACGGGCACGGTGCCGATGCTTTCCCAGCCCGCGACGAACATGGGTAGGTTGGGCGACCGAGCGCGCTTGCCCTCGATATCTGCGGGGCTGGTGACGCAGCTCTCTTTGGTCAGGAAGACGCGCGGCAGGCGGAACCAGTTGGTCGCCAAGATGCGGACGTTGTAGTCATCGCGCAGCTCGTCCTTCAGGCCTTGGGCCAGATCGCTCTCCATGAACTTCAGGAAGTGATCCTGGCTTTCGAAAACGAAGGGGATGTCCACGACGCCGAACTCTTTGACCAGGTTCGAGGCGTTTGAGCCGGAACTAATGTAGCCCTCCTGTGCGCCCATCGCCATGGCTTCGATCTGGGCAGGTCCGTTACCTAGCTGCGAGCCTTCGTAGAAGTCGATGGTCACGCGGCCTTCGGTGCGCTCGCCTACCAGTTCGGCGAACTTCTTCGATGCGACGGTCACGGGGGCGTTCGGGGGGTTGATGCCGCCAAAGGTCCAAGTTGTTTGGGCCTGCGCGACGCTGGCGCCGAGCGCCAAGGCAGAGACAAGGGAGAGAGAGAAACCTTTTGAAAACATAGTACCGTTCCTGTTGTTGAGTTTATTGTTGGGCAAATCGCCCGGCGGTAAAGCTCTGAAATTCTGGCGGGCGTTGGCCGTTCAGAATCCATTGCGCGAGGGGACCGCGATGGGCTGGGGCGAGGGTCACACCCGAATGGGTTGTGGCCACGTAGATCCCCTTGTGGGTGGGGGATTCATCGTAAACGGGGTTTCCATCCGCGGTCAGGACGCGCAGGGCGGCCCAACTGCGGACGATCCGGACATTGGCAAGGGCGGGCATGATCCGCACGGCGCGCTGCGCCAGCTTGTGCAATCCGGCCGTAGAGGAGCTGTCGTCGAGCCCCGTATCTTCTTTGGTGTCGCCAATCAGGATGGTGCCTTCGGGCGTCTGGCGGATCTGCGATGAGATCACGGGCAGGGTCTGCGCCACGCGCTCGGTCACGAGGATTTGGCCCTTTTGCGGATGGACCAGTTCAGGAAAACCAAAGGGTTTTGCCAGATCATTCGTGGCCAGTCCCGCCGCAATCAGGATGCGGTCGGCATGGGCCGAATAGGTACCGGTTTGAACCGTGTAGCCGCCTTTTTCAGTCTTTACCGAGCGCACCTTGGCGTTCGAGATCAGTCGCGCCCCTGCCACCTGCGCCGAAGCCGCCAGCCCGCGATATAGCGCCAGCGAATGACAGGCCCCGTCGATCGAGGAGGTCGAGGCGCTGACCGCCTCTGGCCCCACACCCGGGAACATCTCGCGCAACTCAGAGGCGTCGATCATGCGCGTGTCGTCGTGGGGCAGACCGTGCGCCGCCATCTTTTCCACCATTCGAGCACGGGTCAGGTGTTCGCTCTCGTCAAGGCAGATATGCACGCCATTGCCCATTTTGTAGGCAGTGTCGACGCCGGAGAGCGCCTTGACCTCTTGCTCCAGCATCGGCCAGTCAGCCACCGCACGGCGAGTCCACGTGGCATAGTCGCGACTGTTCACGCCCTTGCTCTGGGCCCAGACCAGACCGAAATTCCCGCGAGAGGCACGGAAACTGCCATCATCCGCGTCAAAGATCAGGACGCGTGCACCGTCGCTGGCCATGCCCAGAGCCGCCGCTGTGCCGACCAGCCCTCCGCCAATGACGATGACATCGAATATACCCAGATCTTCCACTTTGCCGTCCTGTCATATTTCTGTGACCAGTAGGGCAAGGGGTTTGGTATAATGCTAATATCAAATGCTGCGGTAAGTATTCATATTTCTTATGACGGGTGCGTTAGGCCTTGGTTTCGCAGGGATCAGGCCAGTTCCAAGGGCAGGGCAAAGCTATTTTCGACCTCTTCGACACTGCTGCGAATTTGAGCAAGCAGCTCTTTGGCCAGTTCCGACATCGGCTCTGACGACGATGTGTAAAGCCACATCGGCGTCTTGATCGCAGGGGTGATGGGGCGGAATTGCACGTGGTCCGGCGACCAACCGACCGTGCATAAGGATGGCACCAGCGCGATGCCTTGCCCTTCGGCGACGAAGGTGCAGGCGGAGTCCGCCATCTGCACCTGAACGGCGGGGTTATATTCCTCTTTGGCATGGATAAAGGCCTGCTCGATCACCTGAGCCGATAGATCATCGCGCCCCAAGGAGATCAGGCGATCCGATTTCAGGTCATTCATGTCGATAACGGCTTTAGCAGTCAGCGGATGGTTCGCGGGCAGGGCCACCACCATCGAGCATTCGCCAAACGGTTGACATTCCAGCCCCGCACCCGGTGTTTTCAGCAGCGACATCCCGAAGTCAGCCTTGCCCGTCAGCATCCCGTCGGGGATCGAGGGCGAGGTGCGTGTCATCACCGAAAGCCGTACCTGAGGCCGTTTGGCTAAAAAACGGGCAGACGATTTTGGCAGCAACCGCATGGACAGGGCAGGGAAGGCGACCACGGTGATCTCGCCTTCCTCTAGGTTGCGGATGGATTTCGCTACGCGGTCGATCTGCGCCACCCCCAGCAGCAGTTTTTCGGTTTCCAGATACAAACGCCGCGCCTCTGGTGTGGGCCGCAAGCGACCGGATTCCCTGATAAACAAGGGAAAACCGCAAGCGTCCTCAAAGGCGCGGATCAGCTTGGTCACCGCGGGTTGGCTGACAAACAGATCCTCGGCCGCACGGGTGACAGAGCCGCATTTGACCACGGCGTTAAAGGCTTCGATCTGACGGATGTTGGGTCGCATAGCTGCCTCTGTATAACCAAACGGAATACTCGTCGAAATTAAACTCATTTGAGTTATGACATCCGTCACGGTCCCTTGAAGTCACAAAACATTCAACAGGGATTTCGATTATGACGAAACTGACTGGCGGGCTTGCCGCTGTTTTGAGCATCACCACTGCCACCGCCGCATTGGCCCAAGAAACCACGCTGACCGTGGGCGGCTACGGCGGCTCGTTCGAGACGCTCATGAAAGAGCTGATCATCCCCGAATTCGAAGCGGCCCAAGGCGTGAAAATCGCGTTCGTGTCGGGCAACTCGACCGAAAACCTCGCCCGTCTGCAGGCGCAGAAAAACGCACAGGAACTGGACGTTGTCATTCTGGACGATGGCCCGATGTATCAGGCGGACGCTCTGGGCTTCTGCACCGCGATGGAAGACAGCCCCGCCAAGGCTGACGTCTATGACATCGCGAAACTGGGTCCGAACTCGATCGGCATCGGCTTTGTGGCGACCGGCTTCACCTACAACACCGCATGGTTCGAGAAAGAAGGCTGGGAGCCCCCCAAAAGTTGGCTCGACCTGAAAGACCCCAAGTACAAAGACATCCTGTCGATCCCGCCGATCTCGAACACCTATGGCCTACACACGCTGGTCATGGAAGCACGCCTTGCTGGCGGCGGCGAGACCGACATCGACCCCGGCTACGACGTGATGGCTGACGAGATCGCGCCGAACGTTCTGGTGTTCGAACCCTCGTCCGGCAAAATGTCGGAACTGTTCCAGAGCGAAGAGATCGCAATCTCGATCTGGGGTTCGGGCCGCACTAAATCGCTGGCCGACACCGGCTTCCCCGCAGCCTTCGCCTATCCCGAAGAGGGCGCGGTCGCTCTGATGCTGGCGGCGTGTCCTGTTGTGGACAGCGACGCGCCCGAGGCGGCGCAGGCCTTTATCGACTACCTGCTGACCCCTGAAATTCAGGTCAAGCTGGCAGACGCCATGGGCGCAGGCCCCGTCAACACCAAAGCCGAACTGCCCGAAGAGCTGGCCGCAGTTCTTCCCTATGGCGAGAAGATCGACGATCTGGTCGCGGTCGATTGGGACGTGATCAACCCCGCTCGCGAGGATTGGACCAAGCGTTGGGCCCGCGAGATCGAGCGGTAATCACGCGACCTTCGGGGCCTGCCTTCGGGCGGGTCCCACCCCACCCATCGAACAAAAGAAAGGCGGACCGGATGGCATTCCTAGAAGCACATGGCCTGACCAAAACCTATGGTGAGACCAACGCCGTCGATAACCTGACCTTCACGGTCGAAAAGGGCAGCTTCGTCTCGCTGCTTGGCCCCTCCGGTTGCGGCAAGACCACCACCCTGCAAATGATCGCAGGGTTCGAAGACCCGACCATGGGCAAGATCAAACTGGCTGGCCGTGACCTGTCAGCCATCCCTGCGCGGGACCGTGGCCTTGGCATCGTGTTCCAAAGCTATGCGCTGTTCATGCACATGACCGTGGCGGAAAACGTCGCCTTTGGTCTAGAGATGCGGAATGTCGACAAGGCCGAGCGCAAGCGCCGCGTGGCCGATGCTTTGGAACTGGTCCATCTGGGACATCTGGCAAACCGCTATCCCCGCGCCATGTCGGGCGGCCAGCGTCAACGTGTGGCCTTGGCCCGTGCGCTGGTGATTGAGCCTGAACTGCTGCTCTTGGACGAACCGCTGTCGAACCTCGACGCGAAGCTGCGCGAAGAGATGCAGCTGGAACTGCGCCGCATCCAGCGCGAGGCGGGCGTGACCACTCTGATGGTGACCCACGACCAATCAGAGGCGCTGGCGATGTCCGACCGCGTGCTGGTCATGGAGAAAGGCCGCCTGCAGCAAGAGGACTCACCCTTCGAAGTCTACGAGCGCCCGCGCACGAGCTTTGTCTCCACATTCTTAGGGAAATCCAATAACTTCGAGGCTGAACTTAAATCTGTCACCCCGACCGCATCTCAACTCCTGATCGCAGGTCGTGGCCTGACTGGCCCTAGCGTGAACCTCAAACCCGGCACTGTCGAAGTCGCTGTCCGCCCCGAGCGGATCGAGATTGTCGATGCCGCTGATGCGGTGATCACCGGCACCGTCCGCGAGCGCATTTTCTTAGGTGCGCAGTGGATGATGAACGTCGCGACCCCTTTGGGCGATATGCTGGTCATCCGCCGCAACGCAGGCCGCCGCGAAGCCGAGATTGGCGATACCGTTCACCTGTCGTGGGCCCCTGAACACATGCGCATCCTGCCCCTGAACGAGGTGGCGGCATGAACGAAAAACCATGGATGATGAGCGCACCGGCGCTGACGCTCTTTGGCGTCTTGCTGCTGGTCCCGCTCTGCATGACCTTCTTTCTCAGTTTCAATTCCTTCGGGTTCTATACCGGCATCGAGAATACCGTCTCGATGGAGAACTACGTCGAAGTCGTCTCTGACAGCTACTTCTGGGAGATTTTTGGTCGCACCTTTGCCATCGCTTTGGCGACCACATTCTTCTGCGCGCTCCTTGGCGTGCCGCAAGCCTACATTCTCTACCGCCTCAGCCCCGCTTGGCGTTCGATCGTGGTGCTGATCGTGATCGGCCCGCTGCTGATCTCGGTCGTGGTGCGGACACTGGGGTGGGCGATCCTCTTGGGAAACAACGGGGTCATCAACTCGGCCCTGCAAAACTGGGGGCTGATCGAGCGCCCGATCAAGATGATGTACACCTCGGGCGGCATCGTTCTGGCGCTGACCCACGTCTTTCTGCCCTTCATGGTGCTAGCCGTGTGGGCCGCCCTGCAGCGCAAAGACCCCGCGGTCGAGGCCGCGGCAGAGAGCCTTGGTGCGCGTCCCTTTACCATCTTTCGCCGGATCGTCCTGCCACAGGTCATCCCCGGTATTCTCTCCGGATCGCTGATCGTGTTCTCGATGGCGGCCAGCAGCTTTGCGACCCCTGCGATCCTTGGCGGACGCCGTGTCAAAGTCGTGGCGACCACGGTCTATGACGAATTTCTCAACACCCTGAACTGGCCCCTTGGCGCGGCGATTGCCATGCTTCTGTTGGCTTCTGTCATGGTGATCATGCTGGCGTGGAACCGTCTGGTCGAGCGCCGTTACGGGGAGGCTTTGGAATGAACCAGAATGGTCGTTTCTCCCAAGTATTCAACATCTTGTTCTGCGCTTTTATGCTGGCACCTATCGTGGTCGTCATGGGCGTCTCGCTGACACCCGAGGGCTTTCTCGAGTTCCCGCCAAGCGGCATCTCCCTGCGCTGGTACCAAGCCATCCTCGACAACTCAGACTTCATCGAAGCGGCGTGGATCAGCCTGAAGCTTGGCATCGTTGCGGCCACCGTGGCCAGCGTGTTGGCAGTCCCCGCCGCGCTCGCCATCGGCCAAGGCAAGTTCAAAGGCCGCGAGGCCCTGCAAGCCCTGTTCCTGTCCCCGCTGATGGTACCGACCGTGGTCCTTGGGATCGCCTTCCTGCGCTTTCTCAGCCTCTTTGGCCTGAACGGCACCTTCACCGGCTTGGTCCTGTGTCACGCGATCATCATCACGCCGTTTATCCTACGTCTGGTGCTGGCGGCTGTAGTTGGGCTGGACCGTACTGTGGATCGCGCAGCAGAGAGCCTTGGCGCGAGCAACTGGACAATCTTCCGCCGCATCACGCTGCCGTCGATCTTGCCGGGGGTGATTGGGGGCTGGGTTCTGGCCTTTATCACCAGCTTTGACGAACTGACCGTAACCGTCTTCATCGTGAACCCCGCGACAACCACGCTTCCGGTGCGCATGTTCTCTCATATCACCCAGACGACCGACCCGCTTGTGGCCTCTGTGTCTGCGCTGACGGTGATCTTTACCATCATTCTCATGGTGGCCGTGGACCGGATGTACGGTCTGGACCGCCTGCTCATCGGGGAGGGCAAGAAATGAGCGCCTCAGTCGACACAATCGTCGTAGGCGGCGGACTGGTCGGGTCGGCCGTGGCGTGGGGATTGGCCCGCGCGGGCGAGACTGTCACCGTCATTGACGAAGGGGACATCGCCCTGCGCGCGTCCCGCGGCAATTTTGGACTGGTCTGGGTGCAGACCAAGGGTAAGAACCTGTTCGACTATGCCCGCTGGTCCCGCCGGTCCGCCGACCTCTGGCCCGAATTCGCAGAACTGCTCGAAGAGCATAGCGGTGTGAACCCTGACTACCACAAGGCGGGTGGCGTCCATCTGTGCCTCAGCGAAGAGGAACTGGATCAAGCCCGCGCTCTGAACAACCGCATGCACAACGTGAATGGCGCATTGGGGTACGGGGCGGAAATCCTTGACCGCAAGCAGTTGGATGAGATGATCCCCGGCCTTGGGCCTGATGTCGTCGGTGGCTCTTATGGGCAGCATGACGGGCACACCAGCCCCTTGCGTCTGCTGCGCGGCTTGCATGGTGGGCTGAAGTCGATGGGGGCGACCTATGCTTCTGATGGGCCGGTTCTGTCGGTGGCCAAGGATGGCGAAGGCTATGTTGCCAAGACCGCCAGCAGCACCTATCGCGGGGCCAAGATTGTTCTTGCCGCAGGGCATGGGAACAAGGCGCTCGGGCAGTCGCTCGGTCTTGATATTCCGATCCACCCCGAGAAGGGGCAGATCCTCGTGACCGAGCGTGTGGACCCCTTCCTGAACATGCCGACCCACGTGATCCGCCAGACCGACGAGGGCACAGTGATGATGGGCGACAGCCACGAGCACACGGGTTATTCCGACCGCTCGACCGCGCCGGTGATCTCTGATCTGGCCCGTAACGCGGTGCGTTGCTTCCCCATTCTGTCCAAGCTCAAAATCGTCCGTAGCTGGGGCGCGGTTCGTATCCTCAGCCCCGATGGCGCCCCGATCTACCAAGAGAGTGAGACCTGCAAGGGCGCATTCTCGGTCAACTGCCACTCTGGCGTGACTTTGGCGGGGGCCCACGCGATGGCGCTCGCGCCGATGATTGCTGCGGGCAAGCTTGACCCCGATTTCGAGATTTTTTCTGCCAGGAGGTTCCATGGCCAAACGCATTGAGAACACGGGCGAACCCGTGCAGTTCACCTTTGACGGGCAGACCGTCATGGCCCAACCCGGCGATACCGTCGCCGCCGCGCTGACCGCCGCAGGGATCGACATTCTGCGCAGCAGTGTGGTCAGCGGCTCACCCCGCGGTGTGTTCTGCATGATGGGCACCTGTTTCGACTGTCTGGTCGAGGTGGATGGCGTGCCGAACCGCCAAGCCTGCCAAATCCCCGTGACCGAAGGGCTGACCGTCTGCAGCCAACAAGGCGCCCCCGACGTTCTGGAGGCCAGCGCATGACCCAGCTTTCCCCCATGCAGCCCACCAAAGTGGACGTCGCCGTCATCGGCGCGGGCCCTGCAGGCATGGCCGCCGCCGTCACCGCCAGCAAAGCGGGCCTGAGCGTTGCCCTCCTGGACGAGGGTCAGTCCCTCGGTGGTCAAATCTACCGCAATATCGAGCATGGCACGCCGTTTCGCGACGGTATTCTAGGGCCGGACTATGTGGCGGGCCGCTCCTTGGCCGAAAGCCTGCGCGCGTCTGATGTGACCTACCTGCCGCGCACCTCGGTCTGGAATATCTCGACTGACAACATGCTGGACCTCAGCCGCGATGGCAGCTCCAGCCAGTTGATCGCGGACAAGATCATTGTGGCCACTGGTGCGGTCGAACGTCCATCGCCCATGCCCGGTTGGACCTTGGCAGGGGTGACCACCGTCGGTGCCCTGCAAATCCTGCTCAAAGCTTCTGGCGTCGTGCAGGAAGACGCGGTGCTGGTCGGCTCTGGCCCGTTGATGTGGCTGGTCGCGGCGCAGATGATCTCTGCTGGCACGCCACCCAAGGCGATTGTGGAGACCACGCCCAAGGGCCGGATGGCACAGGCGATGCCCCATATCCTGAAGGCGCTGAAGGGCCACCGCTACCTGACCAAGGGCCTGTCGATGATGCGCCAAGTGCGAGGCGCGGGCGTCCCGATTTACAACGCGGCCACGGACATCCGGATCAACGGGCACGAGATCGCCGAGAGCGTGACGTTTGTCTCCAAGGGCAAAGAGCACACCATCCGAAGCAGCCACATCGCCCTGCATCAGGGGGTTGTCCCGAACCAACAGGTCACGCGCCTGCTGCGCTGCGATCACAAGTGGGATGCCTCGCAGCATTGCTTCCGTCCTGTGCTGGACGGGCAGGGGAAAACCTCGGTCCCTGATGTTTATGTGGCAGGGGATGGCGCGGGCATTGGCGGCGCGAAATCGGCTGCATTGATGGGCCGGTTGGTGGCGCTGGCTATCGCGCAAGAAAAGGGCAAAGCAGCGCCAGAACGTGTGTACCGTTTGCAAGCCGCGTTGGCCAGCGACGGCGCCGTGAGGCCGTTCCTAGAAGCCATGTATGCCCCCGCGCCGCAATTCGTGAAACCGGCCAAAGAGACTATCGTTTGCCGGTGCGAAGAGGTGACCGCTGGTGCGATCGAAGACGCAGTCGATCTAGGAGCCCCGGGCCCGAACCAAGTTAAATCCTTCCTCCGTTCAGGCATGGGTCCATGTCAGGGGCGAGTCTGCGGATTGGTCGTCTCCAGCATCATCGCAGAGCGCCGAAAAGCCTCGATGGATGAGACAGGGTACTACCGCATTCGTCCGCCGCTAAAGCCGATCCCTTTGTCGGAGCTAGCGAATTTCCAACCGCTGGAAGTGGCGCAGAAATGACCCAAACCGCCGATCTGATCGTGATCGGGGGCGGCATTCACGGGTCGAGTACGGCTTTGTATGCCGCCCTTCGGGGCATGTCCGTCATCGTGATCGAAAAGGATACTGTCGCCCGCCATGCCAGTGGTGTGAATGCGGGCGGCGTGCGTCGCCTAGGGCGGCACTTGGCCGAGGTGCCGCTGTCGCAACACTCGATGGAAATTTGGTACGGGCTCCAAGATATGCTGGGGGCGGATTGCGGGTTCCAGATCGCCCCTCAGATCAAGGTCGCTGAGACAGAAGAGGAGCTGGACCGCCATCGCGAGCGGGTTCAGACCCTGAACCGGATGGGCTTTTACCATGAAACCATTCTGGATCAGGCGCAGGTGCGACACTACTTGCCTGCCGTCGCCGATCACGTGGTCGGCGGGCTGGCCAGCTTGCGCGACGGGTTTGCGCAGCCCTTTTGGACAACGACTTCGATTGCGCGAAAGGCGGCGCAAGAAGGCGTAGTGTTCAAAGAAGGCGAGCGGGTTCTGGGTCTAAAGCGCGAAACAGATTGGACTGTGACCACGGATCAAGGCACCTACCAAGCCACCAAAGTCCTGAATGCCGCAGGCGCTTGGGCAGGGGCGTTAGCCGGGTCGCTAGGAGAATATGCGCCGGTCGAGGCGATTGCTCCGATGATGATCGTCACTGCACGCTTGCCAAAGTTTTGCGATGCGGTGGTCGGGGCGACGGGGCGGCCTTTATCCTTCAAGCAGATGCCCAACGGGACGGTGGTAATCGGCGGTGGACGCAGGGGCCGCGCAGACACAGCGACCAACAAATCGGAGATGCTGTTCCCAGAGTTGCGCAACACGGCCGCGACCGCGATGGATATCTTCCCGATCATGCGCGGCGCAACCATTGTTCGCAGTTGGTCCGGTGTCGAAGGGAGGATGCCCGACGATATCCCCGTGCTGGGTGCCTCGGCTAAACACGAAGGACTTTACCATAGTTTCGGGTTCAGTGCGCATGGCTTTCAGATGGGTCCCGGCACGGGCGAGATGATGGCGGGACTGATCGCGACAGGCGCGACGCAATTCGACCTCTCAGCATTCGCGATTGACCGGTTCACGGCGGAATAGAATAGGCCGGGGCCTTCGGAAAAACACCTTTCAGGCCTGCAGAAAGGACTTAACCTTCTGCGGTGCCCGAAAGGAAATATGCTTGGTTCTAGCCTGCCACTTCTTCCATCCACCCGAGGCGCATCTCGGGTACCGATCTTAACAAGAGATCAGTGTAGTCATCGAATGGCGGCGAGAGCACCGAAGACTTCGGCCCGTAGCGCACAACCTTGCCTAGATGCATAACGGCGATTGTGTCCGCGATGGCTTTCACCGTCGCGATGTCGTGGGTGATAAACATATATGACACCTGCTCTCGGGCTTGCAGATCATAGAGCAGCTTGAGGATGCCTTCGGCGACTAGCGGATCGAGAGCGCTGGTGACCTCGTCGCAGATGATCAGCTTCGGCTTTGCTGCCAACGCGCGGGCAATGCAAACGCGCTGCTTTTGACCTCCAGACAACTCGGCGGGATAGCGATCCATGAAACCCGCACCAAGTTCGATTTCCTCGAGCAACTCGATCGTACGCGCGCGAAGGGCAGCGCCTTTCATCCCGAAATAGAACTGCAATGGACGGCCAATGATCGTCCCGACCGTCTGCCGCGGGTTCATGGCGGTGTCAGCCATCTGGTAGATCATCTGCAGTTCTTGGAGGTCTGAGCGGCTGCGGCCCTTTAGATCGTGACTTAAAGGTCGACCATCAAAAGTCACGTCCCCTGCTTTTTGCGGCAGCAACCCAGTGATCACGCGGGCCAAGGTCGACTTGCCGGATCCAGACTCCCCAACAACGGCCAAAGTGGTGCCGGGCTGGATCGCGATATTGATATCCGACAGGACGTCACGACCCATCCCGCGGTATTCGGCGGACAGGCCCTTGACCTCTAGCACCGGTGGCTGGTCCGAAGTTTTCTCCGTGTGCTCTTTGGCGGTCACCGAGACCAGTGCTTTGGTGTAATCCTCTTGCGGGGCGGTGATGATCTGCTCGGTCGAGCCGTATTCGACCGTTTTACCCTGACGCAATACCATGATGTCATCGGCGATCTGCGCGACCACGGCGAGATCGTGGGTGATATACAGCGCAGCGACCCCGAGATCCCGAATGGCCCCTTTGATCGCGGCCAAAACGCCAAGCTGGGTGGTCACATCCAGCGCTGTGGTCGGCTCGTCAAAGATCACCAGATCAGGCTGCGGGCACAACGCCATCGCTGTCATCGCACGCTGCAACTGCCCGCCAGAGACTTGGTGCGGATAGCGATCACCAAAAGTTTCGGGTTCCGGCAGTCCGAGCTTGTGAAAGAGCTCGATGGCCCGTGCCTCGGCCTCTTTGCGTGTTGCACGGCCATGGCTGACCGTCGCCTCGATCACTTGCTCCATCAGGCGTTTGGCGGGGTTGAAGGCCGCCGCCGCAGACTGCGCAACATAGGTGACCTCGGCCCCGCGAAGGGATCGCAGGACGCGCCCCTTTGCCTTGCGGATTTCGCGGCCGCTCAGGTGGATCTCTCCACCTGTCAACTCAATCCCACCGCGCCCATAAGCCATCGCCGAGAGGCCAATCGTGGACTTGCCCGCGCCAGACTCGCCGATCAGACCCAGCACTTTGCCCTTGTCCAAAGACAGCGAAACGCCGTCCACGATGGTGATCTTGCGGGGCGCTTCGCCGGGGGGATAGGCCGTTGCTTCGATCTTCAGGTTGTCGATACTGAGCACTGGTTTAGGCATTGCGGCCCCCTTTCAACGAGGAGGTGCGATCCAGCACCCAGTCAGCAACAAGGTTCACGCTGATCGACAGCGCCGCGATGGCGATCGCGGGCAGCAGCGCGGCGGGAATGCCGTAGACGATCCCGTCCTTGTTCTCTTTCACGATCCCGCCCCAGTCGGCTGCGGGTGGCTGCACCCCAAGGCCAAGGAACGACAGCGTCGAGACGAAAAGCACCATGAAGATAAAGCGCATGCCCGCTTCTGCGACCAATGGCGAAAGCGCGTTTGGCAGGATCTCGCGAAAGATCACCCAGCCACGCCCTTCGCCGCGCAGCCGGGCAGCCTCCACATACTCCATGACCGCAATGTCGCTGGCGACGGCCCGGGATAGGCGGAAGACACGCGTCGAATCCAGCAGGCCCATCACGAGGATCAGAACCGGAATGGTGACGGGCATTACAGACAAAACCACAAGCGCAAAAATCAGCGTCGGGATTGCCATGACCAGATCGACAAATCGCGACATCAGTTGGTCGATCCAACCACCGACCACGGCGGCAAAGAGACCAAGGATCGAACCGGTCACGAAACTGACCACCGTGGCGGCGATGGCCACGAAAATCGTGGTCTGACCGCCACAGATCAGACGGGATAGCAGATCACGGCCAATATTGTCGGTCCCAAGCCAGAAGGTGCCAGAGGCAGGCTCCCACACATCGCCGACAACTTTGCTGACGCCATAGGGCGCGATCCACGGAGCAAAGACGGCGGTGAACAGAAACAGGCCAGTGATAAACAGCCCGATGAGGGCCGGTAGAGGAATGCTTCTCATTTCGGATGCCTCAATCTGGGGTTCGCCAGGATCGACACGATATCCGCAAACATGTTCAGGAAAATATAGACCGCAGCAAAGATCAGACCGCAGGCCTGCACCACGGGGACGTCCCGCTTGGCAACATGGTCGACCAGATACTGGCCCATGCCCGGGTAGACAAAGACCACTTCGACCACGACAACACCCACGACCAGATAGGCCATGTTCAGCATCACCACGTTCACGATCGGCGCGATCGAGTTCGGAAAAGCATGGCGCCAAATGACCAGAGACCGCCGGATGCCCTTGAGCTCGGCGGTTTCGATGTAGGCCGACTGCATCACGTTCAGCAGCGCCGCCCGGGTCATCCGCATCATATGCGCCAAGACGACCATCACAAGCACCGCGATGGGCAAGGAGATGGCGTGCAACTTGTCGAGCAGGCTCATCCTGTCATTCAGCATCGCCACGGACGGGGCCCACCCCAGCTGCACGGCGACATAGTACATCAGAATGTAGCTCATCATGAATTCCGGCACCGAAATCGCCGAGAGTGTGACCGCCGAGATTAGCTTGTCGGGCCAGCGCCCACGGTAGAGCACCGACACGAGACCAAGAATAATCGCCAACGGGACCGAGATAATCGCCGCCCACATGGCCAGAAACAGCGTATTCCCCAGACGGTCCGCGATCGAGGCGCCAATGTCGCGCCCATTCGTCAGCGACGTCCCCAGATCACCCTGCAACACGCCACCCAGCCAGCTCAGGTAACGCTCCAGCGGGGGAACATTCAGACCCAATTCTTCGCGCAGGTTCGCAAGGGATTCCGGCGTTGCCGTCTGCCCGAGGATCGCTTGCGCCACGTCTCCGGGCAGGATCTGCGTGCCCAAGAAGATCATGATGGAAACCAAGAAAATCAGAAGCAGGCCCAGCGCAACGCGCTGGACCAACAATTTAAGGACAAGTGAGTTCATCCGGCCAGCCTCAGGCCAGCCAGCACTTGTGCGGTGCGAGACCGTTCATGACTTCCCAGACGCCGTTCTGTTCCCAACCTTGGATGTCGTTGCTGACACCTTCGATGAAGTCGTTGAACATAGGGCAGATCAGGCCGCCTTCGTTGCTGAGGATGTCGGCCATTTCGCGGTACAACTCTTTGCGCTTGGCCGAGTCCAGCTCGCCCTTGGCTTCAAACAGTTTTGCGTCGAAGGTTTCGTTCTTGAAGCGGGTGTCGTTCCAGTCCGCGGTCGACAGGTAGGCGGTCGCGTACATCTGGTCCTGCACGGGACGTCCGCTCCAGTAGGACGCGCAGAAGGGCTGTACGTTCCAGACTTCGGACCAGTAGCCGTCTGCGGGCTCGCGGCTGATTTCCAGCGGGATACCGCAGGCTCGGGCGCTCTCTTGGAACAATTGCGCCGCGTCCACCGCACCGGGGAAGGCCACGTCCGATACACGCAGGATGATCGGGCTGCCGTCGTGGCCAGACTTCTCGTAGTATTCCTTGGCTTTCTCGGGATCGTATTCGCGCTGGGGAATGCTGTCGTCGAACAAGGGATATGCCGAGTTAATCGGGATATCATTGCCGATCGAGCCATAGCCCTGCAGGATTTTATCCACCATTTCCTGACGGTTGATCGCGTATTTCAGCGCCATGCGCAGGTCCGCATTGTCGAACGGCGCGGTGTCGCAGTGCATGATGAAGACGTAGTGACCACGACCCGAGACGTTCTTGACCGACAGGTTCGGCGCGCGGCCCAGCAGACCCGCAACCTTGGGTGCGACTTGGTTGACGATATGCACCTGACCCGACTGCAGCGCGGCGTTCCGCGCGGTGGCGTCGTTGATAACCGAGAATTCGACGGTGTCAAAGTGACCGCGGCTCGGGTCCCAATAGTCCGCAAACTTTTCAAAGCTGTAGCGCACGCCCGGCTCTGCTTCGACCACCTTATAAGGGCCAGTGCCGATGCCCGCATTCGGGTTATCGCGACCGCCGTTGGGCTGGATCACAAGGTGGTAGTCCGACATCAGGAATGGCAGGTCAGCGTTCGCATCGGTCAGCTCAACGATAAAGTTGCTGCCGTCGACGCGCATGTCCGCGATGCCCTTCATGATGCCGAGGGCACCGGATTTCGCGTCCTCGTCCGAGTGACGGCGCATGGTTTCCAAAACGTCGTTCGCGGTCAGTTCGGAACCATCGTGGAACTTCACGCCCTCGCGGATTTTGAAGGTCCATGTCTTCGCGTCGGGGCTAGAGGACACATCCTCGGCCAGACGCATATCAAGCGAGCCGTCGCCATTCACGTCCAGCAGCGTCTCGCCAAAGGTGCGGGTTACGTGGAACGCCACCTGCGCCAGCGCCAGTGCGGGATCGAGCGATTCAGTGCTCTCGCCGCCGCCAAGGCCCATGCGCAGCGTGCCGCCCTTGACCGGCTCTTGCGCCAATGCGGCGCGGAACGGCACAGTCGCCCCCACCAAAACACCAAGGCCGAGCACACTGGCCCGGCCAAGCATCTGACGGCGAGTCATCCCTTTTTGGCTGAAACGCTGGAAGGTTTTGCCCTTTGTTTTATCAGTCATTTTTGTTTTCCCTGTTGTTGATTTGACCAATGGTCGGTCCCTCTGTTGTCGAGGGTCTTTTGTCCGGAGCGGCGTCCCGCTCCGTCTTTCTTCAAATGGGTGGACGGTTAGGCCGTCTCTCTGGGCTGTCCGACGTAACGAGCCGCGCCCTCTGCTGTTTTTCCGGAATGCGACGCTGCCATGTCTGCCAGTGCTTGCGCTACCAATTCATCGGGTGGACAGGCGCGTCGGGTCTTCAGGTCGGTATGAAGCAACATTTTCTCGACAGTCGCCGCGAGCGTCCCATCCTTGCGCCAGAGACGGTGGAACAGGTGCATGCGCTTGCCCTCGCCGGACAGAACCTGCGTCGTAATGAGCAGTTGATCGCCAGCATGAACTTCATCCAAGTATCGAATATGGGTCTCGACGGTGAAGTAACTCTTCCCGGAAGCGACATATTGTGCGTCAGCACCGACCAATGCCATCAGGTTATCGGTCGCTAGCGATGCAGCCTCCAGATAGTGCGTCTCGTTCATGTGGCCGTTGTAGTCGGTCCAACTGGTGGGAACCTGACGGCGCACAGTGACCGGCAAGCCGTCCTTGGTTTCGCCCTCGGGCAGAGCGGCCTCGTGCTCTTTGACGACACCTCCAGCGCCCGATCCGGTACGTTTCAGCGACCGGACCATGCCGACGATATTGTCATCGCGCAGACGCTCGAGTTCGCGGATCGACATGTGGCCCGATTGGTCGTCGGACTGCCCCGCGATCAGATCCACCAGTTCATCGGTAAATTCAGGCACGTCTATCAGCTTGGTCCAAGGCCAAGACAGGCAAGGCCCGAACTGCGCCATAAAGTGCTTCATCCCCGCTTCGCCGCCCGCGATGCGGTAGGTTTCGAACAGTCCCATCTGCGCCCACCGAATGCCAAATGCCATACGGATCGCATCGTCGATCTCTTCGGTGGTGGCGACACCGTCTTTGACCAGCCACAAGCTCTCGCGCCAGACAGCTTCGAGCAAGCGATCCGCGATATGCGCGTCGATCTCTTTGCGAAGGGTCAGCGGGTACATCCCGATGCTGCGCAGGATGCCCGCCGCTTTTTCAGTGCGATCCGGCTCCCCAACCAGCTCGACCAGCGGCAGCAAATAGACAGGGTTGAACGGATGCGCGACCACAGCCCGCGCGCCCTGCTCGTTCAACTCGGACGGTTTGAACCCAGAAGTGGACGAGCCGATCACAGCCTCCTGCGGTGCCATGTCCGACAACGCACCCAGCACCTTATGCTTCAGATCAAGCCGCTCCGGCACGCTCTCTTGAACCCAGAGTGTCCCCGACACCGCCTCGGCCATGTCGTCGTGAAAGGTCAGCACGCCTTCTTCCGGCATCGCCCGATCATAGAGCGCGGGCAGCGCACGCCGCGCATTCCCGATCACTTCGGAAATCTTGCGCTGCGCCTCGGGATCTGGGTCAAAGACCGCCACATCCCATCCATTCAACAAGAACCGAGCGGCCCAACCGCCCCCGATCACACCGCCGCCGATAATCGCGGCCTTGTTCCGAGGGGCGCTCATGCTGCCACCTTCGGTGCACGCTTCACCAGCCCCAGCCGTTCGCGCACAGCTTCTGGTCCGACGACCCGAGCCCCCATATTCTCTATGATCGAAACCGACCGCTCGACCAATTGAGCGTTGGTTGCGAGCTGCCCTTTGCCGAGCCATAGGTTGTCTTCCAGACCGACGCGAACGTTGCCGCCCGCCAGCACGGCTGCCGAAACATAGGGCATCTGATCACGGCCCAGGCTAAAGGCAGACCACGTCCAGTCCTGCGGCACCGCGTTCACCATCGCTAGGAACGTATTCAGATCATTCGGCGCGCCCCACCGCACCCCCATACACAGTTGCACCAGCGCGGGACCGGTCAACGTGCCCTCGTTCACCAACTCTTTGGCGAACCACAGGTGGCCGGTGTCAAAAGCCTCAATCTCTGGCTTCACGCCGAGTTCGGTCATCATCCGCCCCATCGCCCGCAACATGCCGGGTGTGTTGGTCATGACATAATCGGCTTCGGCAAAGTTCATGGTTCCGCAATCAAGCGTGCAAATCTCGGGCAGGCATTCCGCGATATGCACCATCCGCTCGGTCGCACCGACCATATCTGTGCCCGCAGCGTTCACGGGAAACGGCGCTTCGGTCGAGCCAAACACAATGTCGCCGCCCATGCCTGCCGTCAGGTTTAGCACCACGTCGACTTCGGCATCGCGAATGCGCTCGGTCACTTCGCGGTAGAGCGCAGGGTCACGAGAGGGCGCGCCAGTCTCGGGATCGCGCACGTGACAATGGACAATCGCCGCACCTGCCTTGGCCGCATCAATCGCGCTATCGGCGATCTGTTTGGGGCTGCGCGGCACGTGGGGCGAGCGATCCTGCGTCGCACCTGATCCCGTCACGGCACAGGTGATAAAGACCTCTTTGTTCATCGCCAGCGGCATCGAAAACTCCTGAAATTCGGATATCGCAACCCGCCACGCGCCCATCATGCGACGATTCAGATTACGATTTCAGGAAATGCTATTGCGGTCGCGCAGGTTTTTTTGTTCCATATGTGACAAGCAATTTTCCATTCAGGACAAACTTCGGTGAAATCGGTCACGATCCTGCTCTATGACGGCTTTTCGAACATGGTCTTGTCCTGCCTGCTCGAACCACTTCGCGCGGTTCGCGACCAAAGCCAAACAGATCTGCGCTGGCACATCGTGACGCCTCATAACGGTCCGGCCCGCAGTTCGAGCGGGCTGAATATCGCCCCTGATGTCACTGTCGAGGCGGTTGGCAAAACCGATCTTCTCATAGTTGTCAGTGGGTACGACTTCCGGCAGCATGCCCGAGCCGAGAATTTACGCCCTCTTCGCGTCCTGACGAGACAGGCCGCGACGATTTTGGCCGCCGATACCGGCAGTTGGCTGCTGGCGGCCGCGGGGCTCTTGGACGACCAAATCGCGACCATCCACTGGGGGGTCATTTCCGACTTCACCGAAGAGTTTCCGAGCGTCCACGCCAGCTATGATCGCTTTGTCAAACAGCCGCGCATCTCGTCCTGCGGCGGCGCTTCGACCGCGTTGGAATTGATGCTCGCGATCATTTCAGAGCAATTCGGGCCCGGAGACGCTTTCATCGCGTCCACCATGTTCCTACACGATGCGGCCCAACAGCAGAGCACAGGGCGCGGCGCAAACCGGCTTGAGGGCAAAGGCACAGCCCAGTTGCGGGCCATCGTGAACAAGATGGTCGAAACGATCGAAACACCGCTGCCGCTCGAAGAATTGTCCCAAGAATTCGGCCTGACACGGCGCACTCTGGATCGGTTGTTCCAAGCAGAGCTCGCTATGTCCCCAGGCCGCTATTATCAGCTGATGCGCCTGACCCATGCTCGCGACCTGTCGACCAGCACCGATTACGACCTGCGAGAGATCGCCCTGCGCTGCGGATATGCGGATGCTTCGGCGCTGGGGAAAGCGTTCCGCAAGGCCTTTGGTCACCCGATCAGGAAATCGCGGGGCTCACGCCCCATGTGACGCCAGTTCGCGCAGGGCCTCTATGATCTGGTCGAAACAGGTGTGCATTTCTGCACCGTTCCGGCGTCCCCTTTGCCAGCCGTGCACCATCCCCATCTGAACCGTCACAGTGCTATCGACCCCGGCGGCGACGCAGGCCTCATGATACCGCCTCGCATCGTCACAGAGCGGGTCACATTCAGCAGGGAAAAGACGGGTCGGCGGCAGCCCCCTCAAATCTCCGAACGCCGGATTAGCTGTCGGATCATTCCGAGCGCCGCCTCTTGCCTCTGCATAAACCTTCAGGTCTTCGGTGGTCAGCATGGGCGCATGGGCATGAATGTCAGAGCTTCCGCCCTCTGCGGGGTAGCCCAGCAGCGGATATAGCAGCACTTGCCCGCGAAGCCCGAGATCAGCGCGGGTCCCCGACAAAGCCGCACACAGGGTTCCGCCGGCGCTATCGCCACACAGGACAACCGGTCCCTTTGCACACAGCTCTTCTGCCACGTTGCTCAGATCGTCAAAAGCCGCGGGATGCTGATGCTCTGGCGACAGACGGTAATCGACAGCAACCACCTGACAACTCGTCCGGTCCGCGATATCGGCGCACAGGTCATCGTGGCTCTCTAGCCCGCCAAGCACGAACCCGCCCCCATGGGCGAACAGGATCGTCACGTCAGAGGGCGTGCCGTAGATCCGCACGGGAACACCAGCGATGGTCTGATCGACCACCTGCAAGCCACTCGGCCTCGGCGCGTGGAAATGGACGCACATCCGTTCGTACACCGCTCTGACCTCGGCCCAATCCGACAGGTCCAAATTCGCGGGATAGAATGCCTCTGTTTCGGCGATGAAGTGTTTCACCTCGTCCGAAAGGTAGCTCTGATAGTCCACGCTGCTATCGTCCTTTCCACACCGGATCTCGCTTATCGGCAAAGGCGCGGGCGCCCTCAAGCTGATCCTCGGACCGATAGAGCCGCTCGACCGTCTCGAACTGGCTCTTGGTGATCTTGTTCATGGCGTCCTGAAATTTCATGTCTTCGGCCTCGCGCACGATCTCTTTGATCGCAGCGAAGACCAGAGGCGGACCATCCGCAAGCTGCTGCGCAAGCGCCCGCGACTCTGCCATCAAATCCTCCGCCGGAACGATGCGGTTTACCAATCCCCAACGCGCCGCTTCGTCTGCATCTATCCAGCGGCCAGTCAGCAGCATTTCCATAGCGATGTGATAGGGGATGCGCTTTGGCAATTTGATCGAGGCAGCGTCAGCCACCGTCCCCGACCGGATCTCTGGCAAAGCAAAACTCGCATGGTCCGCCGCCAGAATGATGTCCGCACTCAGCGCCAGCTCCAGCCCGCCACCACACGCGATACCATTCACAGCCGCGATCACCGGCTTGTTCAAACCGCGCAATTCTTGCAGCCCGCCGAACCCGCCTTTGCCATAGTCCCCATCCACAGCATCGCCATCGGCGGCAGCCTTCAAATCCCAACCCGGACAAAAGAACTTCTCGCCCGCCCCAGTGATGATCGCGACGCGCAGGCTATCGTCGTCGCGAAAATCCGTGAACACTTCGCCCATCTCGCGACTAGTGGCGAGGTCGATGGCGTTGGCTTTGGGGCGATCCAGTACGACCTCCAGCACCGCGCCGTTTTTGGTGATTTTCAATGGCGATGTCATTCAGGGTCTCCCATCCGGATCAAGGCGTCGACTGCTACAGCGCGCGTCGGGCAGCACAACAGCGGATTGATTTCTACTTCTTGCAGGCGGTCTGCATGCGCAGTCACAAAACTCTGGACCGAGAGCACGGCTTCGACAACCGCCTCTATATTTGCCGAAGAGCGCCCCCTGTATCCCATGAGCATGGGCGCGCATCGCAACTGTTGGAGCGCGCCGCGAACGTCCTCAGCGGTCACTGGCAGCAACAAAGACTCCGCATCTGCCATTATCTCGGTCAACACCCCGCCCGCGCCAAGGGTCAGGACAAACCCGTGGGAAGGATCGTTCATCACTCCGATCAGGAGTTCAGCGAGCGCGCCCTCGACCATCTCTTCGATTAAAAACCTGTCTGTCCGCATCTCAGCGGACGCCCCACGAACCTCATCGGTGTTGCGCAAGCCAACAGCCACCGCTCCAGCTTCTGTCTTGTGCGCAATCCCGAGGCCCTTGAGCACCACAGGGAAGCCTATCTCTTCGGCGGCTCTGCCCGCCTCATCGGCTCCCTTCGCTGCGATGCTGCGTGGGATGGGCAACCCGAAACCGGACAAGGCTGCTTTAGCCTCAGCCTCATCAAGGGTGGTTCCGCCACTCACAGTATTGGGCAGCAAGAGAGGCGCCAAATTCGGGGACCGCAGGCAGTCGGCCGCTATTGCCTGTATCCCTTCCGCCATCCCGCACAATGGGATTACTCCGCGCCGCATCGCCTCTTGCGCGATAGATTCCGGCATCCCCTCTGGCATGCTCGCCAAGAGCGCCATGGGTTTGCCGGTGCGTTCGCGTGCCTCGACAACCGCGTTCAGAACCAGATGCCATTCCGGCGCTTCGAACCTGTCCGCTCTAGGGAAGTCCAAAACAACGCATCCCAGTGCTAAATCACCTTGCATCATAGCAGTGAAACACGCGGTCAACGCTGCCTGATCGCCCCAGATATAAGTGTGGTAGTCCAACGGGTTCGCCAGAGCCACGTTTGGCCCCAACGCAGCACGCAGCGCATCGATCTGCTCGGTTTGCAGCGCAGGATATTCCACCCCGAGAGACTGACCGAGATCCGCCATCAAAGACGCCTCACCCCCAGAGCAAGACATCGACGCAATCCTCCGCGAAGACAGCCCACCTGTCACGTGCATGATCTTAAGCGTCTCGAGCAGCGTTACCGGGCTGTCCACCTGCGCGAACCCCAGACGCTGCAACAAAGCCCGCGCACCCGCATCACTGCCCGCTAGCGATGCCGTATGCGAGACTGTCGCTGTCCGCGCCTGCTCGGACGCGCCGACCTTGAGCACGACCACAGGCTTGCCCAAATCCGCCGCCACTTGCGCCAGAGCCTCGTAGGCCCTCAGGTCGCTGATGCCTTCGATGTGCAGTCCCAATGCGGTCACCCGTGGGTCTGACAACAAGGCCGCTCCGATCTGCGCCATCCCCGTTTGTGCCTGATTTCCCACGGTTACCGCATAGGCAATCGGCAAGCCGCGCACCTGCATGGTAAGGTTAATCGCAACGTTCGACGATTGCCCAACGATCGCCACACCCCTGTCGCAAAGCGTCATCCCGTGCACATCCGGCCAAAGCGCGACCCCATCAAGCGCATTCACATAGCCATAGCAGTTCGGTCCCAAGATCGGCATGTCGCCCGCGGCCCGCACCAAAGCCTCTTGCAGATCGCCCCCGTCAGCTTGCTCCAAAACCGCCTCGCGAAAGCCCGAGGCGAAGCACACAGCTCCGCCGGCCCCCATTGCAGACAGCGCGCTGATGACCTCTATCGTCGCGCTCCGGTTCACCCCGACAAAGGCTGCGTCGGGCGAAGCGGGCAACGCGCTTAAGCTAGCAAACGCAGGCACGCCGCCGACTTCGTTGCGCGTCGGGTGGACAGGCCAAATCGCCCCCGAGAACCCGATCCTATGACATTCGCGGATCACGTTCGCGCACCAACTTCCCCCGCCGATCACTGCGATGGAGCGTGGTCGAAACAGGCGCTCCATATCAGGCGCCCAAAGGCCGGAACAGGTCCCGGCTAATGATATGGCGCTGGATTTCACTGGTCCCGTCCCAAATCCGCTCTACCCGCGCATCGCGCCAGAACCGCTCGATCGGGAAGTCATCCATCAGGCCCATGCCCCCGTGGATTTGCAGCGTGGCATCCGTGACCCGCGCCAACATTTCGGAGGCATAGAGCTTGGCGCTCGCGATTTCCCGATTAGCCTCCAACCCCTGATCCAGCCGCCACGCGCCCGACAGGGTCAAAAGATCGGCGGCGTCGATCTCGGTGATCATGTCAGCGATTTGGAAACTGACACCTTGGAATTTCGCGATCGCCTGCCCGAACTGCTTGCGCTCTGCCGCGTAGCGGAGGGCATGGTCAAAACACCGCCGCGCCCGCCCCACGCAAAAGGCTGCCACCGTCAATCGGGTCGCGTAAAGCCATGTGTTCATCACCGCAAAGCCGCCATCGACCTCGCCCAAAACCTGCGCGTCGGGCAGACGACAATTGTCAAAAAAGAGCACGAAGTTCTTGTAGCCCCGATGCGAGACAGAGGCGTACCCGTCGCGCACCTCGAACCCCGGCGTCCCGCGATCCACGAGGAAACAGGTGATCCTCTTCTTGGGGCCCTTGGGCGTCTGGTCCTCGCCCGTCGCGACAAAGACGATAAAGAAATCCGCATGCTCTGCGCCTGAAATGAAGTGCTTGGAGCCATTGATGACCCAGTCTCCGCCCTCGCGCTTGGCCGAGCATTTCATACCGCGCACATCAGACCCCGCGTCCGGTTCGGTCATGGCAAGGGCATCCATCTTCTCGCCCCGAACAGTGGGCAAGAGATAGCGTTCGCGCTGCTCTCCCTCGCAGGCCATCAGTATATTCTGCGGCCGCCCAAAGAAGTGCGTCAGTGCCATTGATCCGCGCCCCAACTCACGCTCCACCAACGTGAAATCCAGATGGGACAGGCCCGCGCCCCCGGCCTCTTCAGGGAAATTGCAGGCATAAAAGCCCAGATCGATGACCTTCTGCTTAATCTCCTGCCCAAGCTCAAAGGGCACCTGCCCCGTGCGTTCGACCATCGCCTCGAACGGATAAATCTCGTTCTCGACAAAGGACCGCACTGTGCTGACGATCATCTCTTGCTCTTCGCTTAATCCGAAATGCATGGCCTCTCCCCTTGCCGTATGCAGCAAGAGTGAGGCAGAGTTGCGCATCACATCATGCAGGTTTCGCCAATTATCATGCAGACTTGGAAATCTTCTGACGCAACGCGCACGGTCGGCATCCTGCTCTTTGATGCCTTTTCCAACCTGTGCCTCGCCAATGCTGTCGAGCCTCTGCGCGCGGCAAACACCCTATCGGGTAAGCTGCTGTACCGCTGGACCTTCCTCAGCCTGAATGGCGAGGGCGTTGTGTCCTCCAGCGGTCTGCCGGTCCAGCCTCATGCCGCCCTGGGAACTGAAACTGGCGACTACCTGTTCGTCATGCCGAGCTACCGGTTCAAAGCGCACGCGACCCCCGAGTGCGGGCGGGGCCTACGGGCGGCGCAAGCGCGCTATAGCACGCTGGTCGGGATGGATATGGGCAGTTGGCTCCTTGCCTCCGCTGGCCTGCTAGAGGGGCGAAAGGCCACGATCCATTGGGACGAACTGGTTCATTTCGCCGAGACCTTTCCGAACGTTGATGTC
Source organism: Alphaproteobacteria bacterium (assembly GCA_030433335.1). Classification (GTDB taxonomy): domain Bacteria; phylum Pseudomonadota; class Alphaproteobacteria; order Rhodobacterales; family Rhodobacteraceae; genus Donghicola. Next base: position 41,731 of record JAUILL010000031.1, read on the forward strand.
ACCGAGGACCGGTTTGTCGCGGACGGGAATATCCTCTCCTGCGGCGGCGTCACCACCACCTTTGAACTCGTTCTAAAACTAATCGAAGAGCATCACGGCCCCATGCTCGCGCTCGAAGTCAGCGCCCTGTTTATGTTCGGTGAAAAGGCCAGTCTGCTCGACACGCAGATGAAGGCCACGCGTCCGCACAAACTCCGCATGGCGGCGGCTTTGAAGCGGCGGAATATCGAAACGCCGATCCCGATCCCTGAGGTCGCAGGGAAAATTGGACTGACCGACAAAGCCCTGACCAAAGTCTGCCAGAACGCCTATGGCTTCGGCCCCGCACGCCTCTATCAAGCAATCCGTCTTAGAGAAGCGCGGCGTCTTTGCCTGAACACTGGTTTCAGTATTGAAGAAATCAGCGCCCGCTGTGGCTATACGAATGCGAGTGCAATGACACGTGCCTTTCGCCGCGAATTCGGTCTGTCACCGAGAGATTTGAGAGCCACTAAACGTTAGACGAATTTCTCGATTCTGGCTTAATTGAAGTAGTTGCAAACCTCTTTGAAATCAGGAGACATGGTTTGGAAAAAAGGTTCAATACAAATGTAGTCAGCCGCATAAACTTTGTGCCGCCAAACACCCAATGATACCCAATTTTGCTTCACTCTGGCAAAAACATCGTATTGCCCGTTGCCGTTTTTTCTGATCTTCAGCAAAAAACTTGGCTTGTCAGAATTGGCCAGATTCACCAAAGCCAACATGCCGCTATATTTTGAATCACCCGGTAGAAAGACCCTTTGGCAAGGATACATCCCATCTTTGTTGTTGCGGCAGATAGCTGTCTGGGGCGGCTCTGCAAGAGCAACACCACCCCACAGACTTAGAAGCGCTGCAGCGACTGGAAGTTCTTAGCATGGGAGAAACCCTTTTCGAGAAAAGGGCGGAAGGTTACCCCCCGCCCAAAGAGCGGCCTTTTAATAGCTGCTCGCAACGTATCCACCCGAACCGTCCTTGGTCAGAACCGTCAAAGAGGGGATGTGAATATCTTCGTAGGCTTCATGTGACGGGCTGAGATACCACAACTCGTCACCGATCATGGTCCAGAAATTTGGGGAGTCTTGATCAAGTCCGCGCGGCCCACACGCAGCTCGCGGCCCGTCTGATGCCATCGCCTGCGATTGGGCAGGGTCCACATTGTCCACCTGAAATTGTAGAGGATCTGTTCCGGTCTGGACAACAAAGCAACCGGCCATCTCGCCAGCAGACTGCGACCACTCTTTCGCACGCTGAAGGATTCCGCTGGCGCCTCTTCCATGGCCTGCATAGATCTCTGCTACCGGCCGAGGAGGCGTGTCATACGCGCTCCGCACAAGCGTCAGCGCCCCAAAGTGATTGGTCGCAGAGAATTCCAGTTCGGAAGTCTTTTGACGGCACTGCGCAGCGAAATACAGCAAGAAGCTGTCACCTCCGGGCAGTGCGCTCTCGCGCAGGACCCACTGACACGCTTGTCCGGCAGTAAGAGGGTAGGGCGCAGACTCGGGGTACCGCGACATGTAATTCACTGCGCGGCCCTGGCAGATCCCGGAACCTGGAAACCGCGGTCCGTCGTCCGGACAGTCAGAAACCGGCGCAGCGACGGGTTGCGACGCGGCGGATGGGTCTGACCATGTTACCCCAAGCCGTTCCTGACATTCAAAAATCTTAGTGACCACAGCCGCCGTGCCAAAGAGCTGCTTTTGTACAGACGCACGCCCGATCTCAATCGTCATTTGGTTGCCCATTCGGATCCGATCCACCTCTGGCATCCCGAGCCATGCGATTGTCCATCCGTTTGTCGCAATGCCGCCGATGGGTCGCGTATCGCCATCTACCTCCCAATCGCTCGACCAGTCGTTGTTCGGTCCGGACGGCGCGTAGGGGATCGCCAACTGCCATTGTCCGCCGTCAAATCCTAGGGTCAGGACGCATTGATTTCCGTTGTGCTGCGTGATTCACGGCTCGGAAAACGGAGCGGTGACATGAGTGATCTATACTGGTTAAGCGATACGCAGATGGCCAAGCTTGAACCTTTTTT